>CAVZLT010000046.1:0-27656 GCA_963776235.1 uncultured Alphaproteobacteria bacterium | reverse complement strand
TCGGCCCAGGCCCGCGCATGTAATGCAACTCGGGCCGGTAGCGGTCTGAAAAGTACCTCATGATGCGTGCCCCTTCGCTGGCTCGATGGCGAGCCATTGTCTGGATCGAGGGTCGCGCCAAGCGGGTTGCCAACGGGTTTAAGCGCGCGGGCTTGCGAGTCCTTCCCGCAAACGAGGTTAATCGCGGGTAGTGAGAGGTCGCCGAGAGGTTAAAGCTCGGCCGGCGCCACGGCCCGCTCGTCGAGCGCCACCGTCTTCACCAGCGCGAAGACCCGGTCGCCTAGGGCAAGGCCGAGCTCGTCGATCGCCTTGCGGGTCGCCAACGCATAGAGCCGGCCCTGCCCATCAAGCGCGATGCTGACGCCGGCGATCGGCCCGTCATCGCTATCGATGCCCGCCACCTTGCCGCTCAGCGTGGTGCGCACGCTCATCCCCTCGACGCGCGTCTTGGCGAGGGTGATGTCGGTCGACTTGATGACCACGCGCGCCTCGCCGCCGATCGGGCCGGCCCGGCCCACCAGCCAGATGGTTCCCGCCGGGTGGGCGATCTCGGTCAGCCCGTAAGCCTCGTCGATGCTGGTGAGCTTGCCGGCGATCACCGAAGACCGCGCGAAGCGGCTGATGCCGGCGGCGCTTAAGCCCGCTCCAAGCACCTCCTCGACGCCGCCCACCGCGACGACGCGGCCCGCGTCCAGCACCACCACGCGCGAGGCAAGTCGCCCAACCTCCTCCACCGAATGCGAGACATAGACGATGGGGATGCGGAACTCGTCCCTGAGCCGCTCGATCAGCGGCAGGATTTCAAGCTTCCGCTCCTGATCGAGCGACGCCAGCGGTTCGTCCATCAAGAGGATCTTCGGCGAGGCAAGCAGCGCCCGGCCGAGCGCCACCCGCTGCTTCTCGCCTCCTGACAGGCGCGCCGGCTTGCGCGCGAGCAGAGCGCCGATGTTGAGCGTCTCGACCACAGGCTCGAAGGCGATCGTCCGTTCCGCGTTCGGCACGAACCACCGGCCGAACAACAGATTTTGCCTGACGCTGAGATGCGGGAAAAGCTGGCTGTCCTGAAACACGAGCCCGGCGCGGCGGCGATAACTGGGGACGTACACGCCCATCGCGGTGTCCACCAATATGCGCCCGTCCAGCACGATGCGGCCGCGATCGGGCCGCGCCAGCCCGGCGATCAAATTGATCGTGGTCGACTTGCCCGACCCCGACCGGCCGAACAAGGCGGTGATGCCGTCGTCGTTCTCGAAGGCAATATCGAGATCGAAATCGCCGAGCTTGAGAGCGGCGTCGACGCTGATCATGCGAGCAAGGCCATGCGGTCGTCCTCTCCGGCTATAGTGGCCGGATATGGCAGCGGCGAGAAGCGGAACTTCCGCTCACCGCAGCGGCACCAGATAATTGACGATGGCGCGGAATTGCGTGAGGTCGTCGCTCGGCCCCGAGTTCGATCTGGTGCAGGTCGACATATTGGACCTCGACGCGGAGCCCTTCGAGCCCTCCGCGATGCGGCTCGAAAGACAGCCTGAGGTCGAGCTCCCGCTGATCGGGCCGCGGCACGCCGGTGTCGGGGTCGATGATATTGCTGCCGCTGCCCCACCCCACAAAGGCCTTGAGGCCTTCGAGACCGAAATCGGCGAAGTCGTAAGACAGGTCGGCGTGATAAGCCTGCTCGCCAGCCTGGTTGAACGAGGTGACGATCATCGAGGTGAACGCGGTGCTGAAGCCGAACGGCTTTCGGATGTCGGCCCCGTCGCCGACGCGCGAAACCGCTCCGGTCAGCACGAAGTTGCGATAGCTGGCGATAAGTCGCGCCGAGGCCTGATAGGTTTGGTAGGGCGCGCCCGCGATCAGGTCCGCCCCCACGCTTCTCTGGTCGAGATCGTTGATGCTGACGCGGAAGCTCGGCTGCCCATCGCCGCCGCCAAAAGGCAACAGATAGTCGATCTCGCCATAGGCCGTGTTGAGCGTATCCTTGATCCAATAGTTCGTAAGCCCGTAGTTCCACGCCTTGGTGCGCCGGCGCACGCCGGTGATGAGCATCCCTTCGTCCTCCTCGACGCCGAGCCCCTCGCTGAAGGGAATGAAATCGGCCTGGTCGCGCGGCTTGTAGCGCCAAAGATAGGACGCGATGTACTCGAACGTTTGGTCCTTCCGCTCGGGCAGCAGCACGATGCCTTCGAACGTCAGCGGGATCATCCGGGCGTCGAACGGGTTGACATAGGGGGTGCGCACGAGTTGCCGACCCACGGTCAGCTCCTGATTGGCAAACGTCATCCGCGCGTTGATTTGGCCGAGCGTGGTGATTTGATCGCCATCCTCCGTCAGATTGAGCGTGGCGCCCGCGTCTTCCGGCGCATAAAGCGGCTGGGTCGTATAGAGGACGCCGCGGAGCTGGAGAAAGTCGGCGACGAAACCCGACTGATAGCTGAGATAGCCGCCGGTCGTCAGTGCCTCAGGCTTAGCGTTGCCAAAGGCGTCCTCGCCGAACCAGTAGGTCCGGCTGTTGGCTTCGAGCTCGGTATCGCGAAAGAACGGAGCCTCCGGCCGCTGCTCGCGTTGGGCCTTGAGCCGCTCCTCGCGCTCGTCGATGTATGGCTTCGGTCCCTTCAAGTCCTCCCGCGCGTCGAGCGGGCTTTCGAAGCCCTCGCCGATCGGGCTGTAGGCCTCCCGCGCGGTCGTGGGCAGCGGATAAGCGGTTACAACGCCGTCGGCATCGCCTGTCTCTGCAAGCGCAGGGCGACCAGGCCCAACGCCGGAGGCGATGAGAGCAAGGATAAGCCCGGGGCGCAGCCCCCGCGGCAGCCCAGCCATGGCCTCCCCCTCACCCCATAGAAACGAGGCCTTTGCCGGGGTGATCCCTCCCGGCACGTCCCTTTCTAGCTGATTCCCTGCGTTGCGATCAGTCGGGCCCTTCTCACGCCTCCCTTTGACCGGCCTGGTTTGCTAGTGTCCGCAGCCCACCAACGCGACAAGGCCGATCCATGCTCAAATACACGCGCCGCCGCACCCTCGGCCTTCTCATCGCCGCCGCCGGGGCGTTGCGTCTTCCGTCCGTGCCGCGGGCGCTTGCCGCCAAGAAAGACTGCTTCGACTCCAAGGCGTTCGGACCTTGGAAGGCGCAGGCCACCGACTCCCAAGCCGGCGCGCGCATCAACGAGGTGACGTTCCTCGCCGCTTGCGACGATCTGCGCGTCGGGATCCAGGTCGCCGCCAGCTTCGATGCCAAGCTCGTGGTCTATGGCGATGCCGACACGCTGCCGCTGCCGAGGGACTTCCTGAAGAACCCCGACAATCGCCTGATCGTGCGCGACGAAGCCGGCAAGGAGGCCGCCAACGAGCCGCTCTGCGGCAATTGCACCGATATTTTCGACGACAAGGTGAGCATCGTGCTGCCGCTCGCCACCGCGCCGTTCTTCCGCGACGCCAAATCCTGCGAGATCGCCATCAAGCTCGTCGACAAGAACGAATGCGGCTTCAAGGTCGATTGCGCGAGCTTGCGCCCGGCGCTGGCCTGGGCGTCGGAGCGCAAGGAGGCGCTGGCCGCGCTTGCCGCCGAAGACAAATGCGTGCCGCCGGAAGGCTGCTTCATCACCACCGCCTGCTGCGAGACGCTTGGACTTCCCGACGATTGCTTCGAGCTGCGCACGCTGCGGCGCTATCGCGACGAGGTGCTCGCCAAGCGTCCGGCCGGTGTCGAACAGATCGCCGCCTATTACCGGCTCGCGCCGCTGATCCTGGCGCGCCTGCCACAAGAAGCGCGCGAGCGGCGCCTCCGCTCCGTCTATGCGCGCTATATTCTGCCCGCGGCGCTCGCCGCGAAATGTGGACTCAACACGCTCGCCTACCGGCTTTATGTGCGCATGCTCGACGAGCTTCTCTGCGATCTCATGCCTGCACACTAAAGAGCGCGGGAGTTGGCCCACGCCCTTCAACAAAAAAATGGCCGGGGTCGCCCCCGGCCATTCTTTGCATTGCCCGAAAGGGCTAGCTGACCTGCTGCTCGAGGCTGAGCGGGTCGCCGATCGGCTCGAAGGCCCAGATCATGGCATCGCTCGTCGCGTTGCAGAGATAGGTGCCGCCGTCCTGGTTGGCCTTGATGAAGACCGCGAAGCCGGGATCCTGCTCGTACCCGTCAGGCGCGCTGGCAAGCACCTTGCCGCCCTGGGTCAGATAGGCGACGCAGACCTTCTCCGCGGTCTCCTGCGGATCGACTTGGCTGAAGTCCGCCTCGGTCAGGCCGATCATTTCCGGGCCTGCGCCGTCCAGCAGGTCCTGCGTCACCAGCGAGTAGGTATAGACGTTGCCGTCGCTGTCGGCGTCGCACATCCAAAGATTGCCGTCCTTGTCGTTCAGCCACACCAGGCTGAAGCCGATGCCGCTGCCGTCTTCCACCGCGTTGACGATCTCGACCGGCTGCGCGGGGTTGACCGTCGAGCAGGCCTTGATCGCGGTTTCGTGGCTGGTCGCCACCGGCTGGGTCTCGGCATGCGCGGTGGCGAAAGCAAGGGCGGCCGAAGCCACAACGGCAAGGGCAGCGCCCGTAATCAGGGTCAAGCGTTTCATGGTTGTCTCCTATGAACATGGTGCCGCGGCGGGATTGCCGTCGGCGTGACCCTGAGATGGCGCGCGCTCGCCAGCGCCTTTGTGAGCCCCCTCACACTGCGCCCGCACGCCGATAAAGCCTCTCGGCCCCGGCTTCGCCGCAATCGGGCCGACATGGCGCCCCAGTCGACGGTTAATTTCGCATCCAATAACAAAAAGCCTTCTTAGCCCCCTGTTGCGGGGGCCACGCACCGCACACACGAACGCTTGCCAGGAGTTTTGGCTCCCGGTCTTCGAGCAGGAGGGGTTCCGAACCACCCCATCCCTGGAGTCGGAGGACCGGGTTAACGCCGCTATGCCGCGGGGACCTCGATTTTGCGAGGGGCGGTCAGCGGGTGCGGGGTGTGTGTATTGCGTCGGGGTCTCTCTCTCCTATTTTGTCTCGCCCTTAGTGGCGTGTTCGCCGGCAATAGCGCGCTCGCGCAAGGCCAGGGCGCCGCGGCTTGGCTCGGCCTGATCGCGGGCTCGGCGACCGCCTCGGAAACGGTGCTCGCGGCCGACCTGGCCAGCCTGTTCCCGCAAAACGCAAGTCTGCGCGTCGCTCCGATGCTGGGCGATGACGGCGTGGGCAATCTCGCGCTCCTGCTCGAAGATCCGCATGTCGATATCGCCTTCGTCTCGACCGACGCGCTTGCCGAGGCCGTGGCCGCGCAGCGCGGCCTGCAAGACAGGGTCGAGCTCGTGGCAAGGCTCGCCCCGCAAGAGATCCACGTGCTGGCCCGCACCGATGTCGCCGACCTCGCGGGGCTGTCCGGCAAGCAGGTCAATTTCGGCCCGCCCGGCTCGGCCTCGGCCGTGACCGCCGCCGCTCTGTTCAAGGCGCTCGGCATCAAAGTCGAGGCAATGAAATTCGAGCTGCCGTCCGCCGTCGAGCAACTGAAGCAGGGCGTGATCGCCGCGGTCGTGATCGTCGGCGGCAAGCCGTCGCCCCTGGTCGCCGCCATCCCGGCGAGTGCCGGCATCCATCTCTTGCCCGTGTCGTTCGGGCCTCAGCTCGAGGCCGCCTATCTGCCGACCCAGCTTCTTCCCGAGGACTATCCGAATCTGATCCAGGCTGGCGGCGGGATCGGCACCGTCGCCACCGGCATGGTGCTGCTCGCGGCCAAAGCCAAGAGCGATCCCGGCTCGTCCGAGCGCGTCAGCCGCTTCGTCAATGCGGTCTTCCCGCGCTTCGCCGAGCTTCAGGCGCAAGGGCGGCACCCGAAATGGCGCGAGGTCAACCTTGCCGCCACCCTGCCCGGCTTCGCCCGCACTGGCGCCGCGGCGGCGTTTCTCCACGAGCCTTCCGGCGCTCCGGCGAAGCCCCCGGCGGCAAAGCCGTCGGCGGCAAGAGCCAGCGTCAGCCAGCCGGCGACGCTCGCGGAAAATCTCGCCCTGAGCGAAGAGCAGAAGGAAACTCTGTTCAAACGCTTCATCGAATGGCAGCGCAGCAAGCTGCCCTGATCGCGCAACGGAGAGGGAAAGACGAAATAGAGGGAACGAGGGAACGAAGAACGAGTTTGTAAGTTCGGCATAGCTGCATGCCCAGGGCACGGGCGTGCACACGGGGGTTACGGGGCGGGATCTCGCGCGTGGGGCACTCGCGCGGGGCAACGAAGGGAGCAAGACGATGTTCGGTTCCGCTACACCCGTGGCCGTGCACCCTGTGCATCGGGCAAACGCCGTGTTGCGCGCGGCGCTCTTGAGTTCAACCTCAGCTTCAGACCCGGCGGAAGATCCGCATGGCGTCGAATCGCTGTCACGCGCGATCCAAACCGTGATGCAAGGGCCGGTGAGCATCACCTTCCCCAAGTCCCTGGCCGAGCGGCTGGAGGCCTTGGAAGGCGATGACGCCTTCCCCTCCTTCGCGCTGCCGGTGCGGGGCGGGCCATTCGAGAGGCACGATCCGAACGGCGGTTTGGGCTCGCGCGGCGGCCTGTCGGCCAGCGACGCGCTGTCGCCCGAGGCGCACGGTCTCCTGTCGCTTGAGTCCGGCTGGGATGAGGCGGGCGCGGCGCTCGACCCCGACGAAGCCGAGGCCCTGGAAGCCGCCTCGCTGGCGCGGGTGCCGCAGGTCATTCCGCAAATTCATGTGCAGGCGCTGCTGACCGAATTCCGCCGCCGGCAACGCCATGCCAACCTGCTCGTGGCGGGCTCGATCGCAACCGCCATCCTGCTCACCGTCGGCGGCCTGCTGATCATCGCCCAGATGGCCGTGCCCCGCTCCGTCGACGGCGATAATCGCCCCGCCCTGCGTTCGACCTCGGTCGCATGGCAACGCCCAGTTCAGGCTGGCGCTGGCTCAGGCCTCGAGTTTGCTGTCGTCTCCGCCAATCGTGCGGCCAAGGGCGAGCCCTTGCTCGTGCCGAAGTTCGCTGAGCCAACCGAGCCGGCAGCGCCGGCGGCTCAAGTAATCCTTGCCGCGAGCGGTCGCGCGATCGCCTTTGCCTCGCTGCTGCCGTCGAGCCCTGCGGGCTATCTGCTGATCCGCGGCCTTCCCGCCACGGCCAGGCTGTCGGCCGGGCGGCAGAGCGAAAGCGGGACCTGGCTGGTGAAGGGAGACTATGTCTCGGATCTCACCCTCACCATGGGTGAAGCCGCCCCGGGCGACTATCCCATCGAGGTCTATGTGCTCCAGTCGGGCGACGCGCCGCAGGCGCGCCGCAGCCTCGTGCTGCGGGTCGAAGCGCCGGCGCAGCCCTATACGACCTATGCGACCTACGCGCCCGACATGGGTTGGGCCTCCGCCCTGCTCGACGTGGTGCCGGCCGCTGCAGGCCGCCGAAGCGCCCGCCATCGCTCCGGCCGAAGCCAAGCTGCTGCATGACCGCGCCGAGCGGCTGCTGCACGAGGGCGATATCGCCGCGGCACGGCTGCTCCTGCTCCACCTCGCCGAGCGCGGCGAAGGCGACGCGGCCTACGATCTCGCCCGCACCTTCGATCGCGACGTGCTGACCGAGCTTGGCGCCAAGGGCATGGACGGCGACCCCGAGCGCGCGCATCGCTGGTACGAGCGCGCCGCGCAGGACGGCAACGCCAAAGCCACCGAGCGTTTGAAGATCCTCGCTAGTCTTTCTGGAACGGATCCGTCCGACTAGCCGGGAAGGGCCGCGGCCGCTGATCCGAGGGAAACCAATCGGGGGGAAGCGGCGGCTGCGGCCTACTAATTTCAGATCAAGTGCCCCGCCTGCGCGAGACGAACGCCAGAACAGCCGACTCGACGCTTGGCCGACGCCAACATCGCGAACGGCCCATTAGCAACCGATTAACCTTACCGGGGCAGGCTGGATTCGCAGTCTTCACGTGATTTGGAGAGCGGGACATGGTTGAGGGATTGAGGACGTTGGCCCTGGCCGGGCTGGGGTTTGCATTATTCGCTTGCGGGACGGGCGGGCCAGCTCAAGCCGCATGCCAATTGATCAAGGCGACGCACAGCGCGGACTCGCCGGCCGAAGCCGTCAGGAGTTCGCAAGAGCTTGCCCTGCAGAGCGCCTCGGAGCTGAAGAGCGCCAAGGGTTGGAGCTCCATCAGCGTGTCCGCGCACAAAGTGAAGGGCGACCCGTTCTGGAAGGCCGTGCGTCCGGACGGCGTACCGGAGGACGCCATGCTCAAGCCCGACATCGTCACTTCGCGCTTCTACACGACCTGCTTCACCGGAGTGGTGGTGCCCTATGTCTGCACCACGGGCTCGAGCGTCTGCGGGCAATAGCTTCCCCGGATCTCAGATCAGCAGCCGGCGCCTGAGCTCTGCGAGCAGCGTCTCCGCTAGAGCCTCGGGCGTCGCCTTGCTCGTGTCGAGCGTGACCTCGGCCCGCTCCGGCGGCTCGTAAAGCGAGTCGATGCCGGTGAAATTGCGGATCAGGCCCGCGCGCGCCTTGCGATAGAGGCCTTTCGGATCGCGCGCCTCGCATACGGCGAGCGGCGTGTCGACGAACACCTCGACGAACTCGCCCTCCTCGAACAGATCGCGCGCCATGCGCCGCTCCGAGCGGAACGGCGAAATGAACGACACCATCACGATCAGCCCCGCATCGACGAACAGCTTGGCGGCCTCGGCCACCCGGCGGATATTCTCGACCCGGTCGACATCGGTGAAGCCGAGATCCTTGTTGAGTCCGTGGCGAATATTGTCGCCGTCGAGCATGTAGGTGTGGCGGCCCATGGCGTGCAGCCGTTTCTCCAGCGTATTGGCAACGGTCGATTTGCCCGCGCCGGACAGCCCGGTGAACCACAGCACGCAAGGCTTCTGCTGCTTGAGGCCGGCGCGCGCCTCTTTGTCCACGAACAGCTCCTGCCACTGGATATTGGTGGCGCGGCGCAAGCCGAATTCGATCATGCCCGCCGCCACCGTCGCGTTGGTGAAACGGTCGATCAGGATGAACGCTCCGGTCTCGGCGTTCTCCGCATAGGGGTCGAACACCAACGCCTTGGCCGTGCTCAAATTGCAGGAGCCGACCTCGTTCAGCTCGAGCGTCTTGCCGGCCACATGATCGAGATTGTCGACATTGAGCTTGTATTTCAGGCTTGAGATCGTCGCCGTCGTGGTCTGGCAGCCGCATTTCAGCGTATAGGCGCGGCCGGGCAGCATCGGTTCCTCGTCGAACCAGATCAGCCGCGCCGCGACCTGGTCGGCGATGGCGGGCGCCTTTTCCGCGTGCGCGATGATATCGCCGCGGCTCACATCGACCTCCTCGGCGAAGGTCAGCGTCACCGCCTCGCCCTCGCGCGCCTCTTCGAGATCGCCATCGGCGGTGACGATCCGCGCCACATGCGCGCGCTTGCCCGAAGGATGGATCACCACCTCCTCGCCCTTGCTCACCCTGCCGCTCGCCAGCGTTCCGGCATAGCCGCGGAAATCGAGATGCGGCCGGTTCACCCATTGCACCGGAAAGCGCAGCGGCCGTTCCGCCCCGGCGCGGGTCGCATCCACCGTCTCCAGATGCCCGAGCAGCGTCGGCCCGTGATACCAGCGCATATGCGCGCTCGGGGCGATCACGTTGTCGCCCTTGAGCGCGGAGAGCGGGATCGACGTCACCAGATCGAATCCGAGGGCGTCGGCGAAGCCGGCAAAGTCCTCGGCGATTGCCTCGAAGCGCGCCTGGTCGAAATCGACGAGATCCATCTTGTTGACGGCGAGCGCTATGCTGCGAATGCCGAGCAGCGACAGGATGCAAGCGTGCCGCCGCGTCTGGGTCAGCACGCCACTCCGCGCATCGACCAGCAGCACGGCGAAATCGCAATTCGACGCACCGGTCGCCATGTTGCGCGTGTACTGCACATGGCCCGGCGTATCGGCGACGATGAATTTCCGCCGCGGCGTCGAGAAATAACGATAGGCGACGTCGATGGTGATCTTCTGCTCGCGCTCCGCCTCCAGGCCGTCGATCAGCAGCGCGAGGTCGAGCTGGCCTCCCCTGCCCCCGCCGGGACGGCGCGACTCGTGCTCGGCGCTGCGCACTTGGTCCTCGTAGACCAGCGCGGAATCGTAAAGCAGCCGGCCGATCAGCGTGCTCTTGCCATCGTCGACGCTGCCGCAGGTGAGGAAGCGCAACAGGCTGCGATTCTCTTCCGCCGCGATGCGCGCATCCACCCGCGCGCTGGCATCGCTTTGCTCGTCGCTGCCGACAACGCTCAAGCGGGCCATCAGAAATAGCCCTCCTGCTTCTTCTTCTCCATCGAGCCGGACTGGTCGTGGTCGATCACCCGCCCCTGCCGCTCCGAAAAGCGCGTGGCGATCAGCTCCTCGATAATCTCCGGCACCGTCGTCGCGTTGGAGCGGATCGCGCCGGTCAACGGATAGCAGCCGAGCGTGCGGAAGCGCACCCGCGCCATCTCGGGCTTCTCCTTCGCGTCGAGGGGAAGCCGCGCATCGTCGACCATGATCAGCATGCCGCCCCGCTCGACCACCGGCCGGTCGGCGGCGAAATAGAGCGGCACCACCGGGATGTCCTCGAGATAGATGTAGGTCCACACGTCGAGCTCGGTCCAATTCGACAGCGGGAACACCCGCATGCTCTCGCCCGGGCCGATCTTGGTATTGGCCAGATGCCACAACTCCGGACGCTGCCGTTTGGGGTCCCAGTTCTGCGCGATGTTGCGGAACGAGAACACGCGCTCCTTGGCGCGCGATTTCTCCTCGTCGCGGCGCGCGCCGCCGAACGCGGCGTCGAAGCCGTGGCGCGTGAGCGCCTGCTTGAGCGCCTCGGTCTTCATGATGTCGGTGTAGAGCGCACTGCCATGAGTGATGGGCGAGAGGCCGTCCTTCACACCCTGCTCATTGGTGTGGACGATGAGCTCGAGGCCGAGCCGCCGCATCTCGGCATCGCGAAACTCGATCATCTGGCGGAATTTCCAGGTGGTGTCGACGTGCAGCAGCGGAAACGGCGGCTTGCCCGGATAGAACGCCTTCAGCGCGAGATGCAGCATCACCGAAGAGTCCTTGCCGATCGAATAGAGCATCACCGGGTTGCGGAATTCGGCCGCGACCTCGCGCATGATGTGGATACTCTCGGCCTCGAGCTGCCGCAGATAGGTGGAAAGGCGCTGCTTCACTGTTTGGCCCTCAGGCGCACGACCTGCTCGTCGGCGCTCGCCGGGGTCTCGGCCGTTTGCCCCTTGCCGACTTGCGGTTTTGCGGTCTTTCCCTGTTTCCGCTGCTCGGCGAGATAGCGATAGGCCGAGAGCGGGATCAGCGCGAGATAGGTCACCGAGCCGGCCGCCAGCGTGAGCGAGGGATAGGTGAGCAGCAGAGCCATGAACAAGGCGGCAAGCACAAAGACCGGCAGCACATATTCGCGCGCGATCTTCTGCCCGATCAGCTTGCCCGAGAAAGTCGGCACCCGGCTCACCATCAGCAGCGCGATGGCCAGCGTATAGAACAGCACGAGCGGGGTGAGGCTCGGCCAGTGCAGCCCGAGATCCTCGGCGTAGATGGGAAGCAGCAGGACAATGGCGCCGGCCGGCGCCGGCACCCCGACGAAATAATTGCTCTTCCAGGCGGGCGTGTCGGTCGCGTCGAGCGACACGTTGAAGCGCGCAAGCCGCAACGCCGAGCACACGGCGAACACCAGCACCGCGATCCAGCCCAGGCTCTTGAGATCGTCGAGCGCCCAGTTGAACATGATGATGGCCGGCGCCACGCCGAAATTGACGAAGTCGGCGAGGCTGTCGAGCTCGGCGCCGAACCGCGACGAGGCTTTCAACAGGCGCGCCACGCGGCCGTCGATGCCGTCGAGGAACGCGGCGAATACCAGCGCCGCCACCGCCAGGTCCCAGCGATGCTCGATGCCCATGCGGATCGCGGTCAGCCCGGCGCACAGTCCGACCAGCGTGAAGATATTGGGGATCAGCACCCTGACCGGCACCTGGCCGCGGGCAAAGACGTTCTGCCGCTTCTTCTTGCGCTCGTCGCGCTCCGGCTCAAAGGGAGGAAACATGCTCTAGTCCTCCGTCGCGCTCGCCACTGCCACTGACCTCACCGCACGCACCTCCGCGCGAGTCACGAACTCCGCGAGCGCCGTCTCGCCGCCGATCGCCGTCTGCCCGACTTCGGCAAGGATGTTGACGCCCGCCGGCAAGTAGACATCGACCCGGCTGCCGAAGCGAATGAGCCCGATGCGCTCGCCGCGCGCCACGCTAGCGCCCTCGCCGACGAAAGTCACGATCCGCCTGGCGATCAACCCGGCAATCAGCACCAGCCCGACCTTTTCCCCCGTCTCGGTTTCGATGACCAATGCGCGCCGCTCGTTCTCCTCGCTCGCCTTGTCGAGCTCGGCGTTAAGGAAGGCGCCCGGCACGTAATGGCTTCTGGTGATCCGACCGGCCACCGGCGCGCGCACGATGTGCACGTCGAAGATGGAGAGAAACACCGAGATGCGGCTCAGCGTCTCGCGCCCAAGCTGAAGCTCGTTGGGGGCCATCACATCGCCGATAGCGGCGACCTTGCCGTCGGCGGCGGAGGTCACGAGACCCTTGCGCTGCGGCGTCACGCGCTCCGGATCGCGGAAGAAGTAAGCGCAATAGGCGGTGGCGATGGCGCCGATCCATCCGAGCGGCGGGAAAACCGCGAACAGCAGCAGCGCGGCGAGCGCGGCGCCAAACACGAATTTGTAGCCGTCCGGATGGATCGGCACGAAGGCGCCAAGCATGCTGTCGAGGATACTGTGTTTGTCGTTCATGCTTCGCTTGCTGCCTGCGGCTTAGGTTGAGGCGAGCGCTTCGTCTTCGAGACGCTCGGCCGCCCGCGATTCCAGCAACACCTCCTCGCCGGCAACCTTGGCGAGCCGCTCGCGCGCCTCGTCCGCCTCGCGCTGGCGCGCCCACAGGCTCGCATAAAGTCCGCCTCTGGCCAACAGCTCGGGATGCGTCCCCTGCTCGACGATGACGCCCTGGTCGAGCACGATGATGTTGTCGGCATGCACCACGGTGGAGAGGCGGTGGGCGATGACCAGGCTGGTCCGCTCCCGCGCCACGCGTTCGAGCGCGTCTTGGATCTCGTGCTCGGTATGGCTGTCGAGCGCCGAGGTGGCCTCGTCGAGCATCAGGATGGGCGGCGCTTTCAGAATGGTGCGGGCGATCGCCACGCGCTGCTTCTCGCCGCCCGACAGCTTCAGGCCGCGCTCGCCGACCAGCGCGTGATAGCCCTGCGGCAGCGTCATGACGAAAGCGTCGATCTGGGCGAGCCGCGCCGCCTCGCGCACCTCGGCAACGCTAGCGTCCGGCTTGCCGTAGCGGATGTTGTATTCGATCGTGTCGTTGAACAGCACGGTGTCCTGCGGGACCATGCCGATCGCCGCCCTGAGCGAGGCCTGCGTCACGTCTCGGATATTCTGCCCGTCGATCAGCACGCGCCCGCCCGAGAGCTCATAGAAGCGGAACAGGATGCGCGAGATGGTGGATTTGCCCGCGCCCGACGGCCCGACAATCGCCACCATCTTGCCGGCGGGCACCTCGAAGCTCACATTCTTCAGGATCGGCCGGTCCGGCTCGTAGGCGAACGAGACATTCTCGAACTTGATCTCGCCTTTGCTCACGGAAAGCGGCTTGGCGCCCTTCTTGTCGACGATCTCGGGCGGCTCGTTCAGCAGCGCGAACATGGTCTCGACATCGATCAGGCCCTGCTTGATCTCGCGATAGACCATGCCCATGAAATTGAGCGGCAGATAAAGCTGCATGAGGATCGAATTGATCATCACGAAGTCGCCGACGGTGAGCGTTCCGCGCGTGACGTCGCGCGCCGCGAGCAGCATGCAAGCGACGGTGCCGAGCGTGAAGATCACCGCCTGCCCGGTATTCAGCACCCCGAGCGAGGTATAGGTGCGGATCGCCGCTCTCTCGTAGCGCGCCATCGAGGCATCGAAGCGCCGCGCCTCATGCTCCTCGTTGCCGAAATATTTCACCGTCTCGTAGTTGAGCAGGCTGTCGACCGCCTTCGAATGCGCCTCGGTGTCGGATTCGTTCATGTCGCGGCGGATGGAGATGCGCCGCTCGCTGGCCCAGAAGGTGAACCAGACATAGACGCCGACGGTGAGCAGCACGACCACCACATAGATCCAGCCGAAATACCAGGCGACCAGGCCGGAGATCATCGCGAGCTCGACCGCGGTTGGGATCGAGTTGAGCACGGCCATGCGCACGATGGTGTCGACGCCGTTGACGCCGCGCTCGATGACGCGGCTCAAGCCCCCGGTGCGGCGCTCCAGATGAAAGCGCAACGAAAGCTCATGCAGATGCCTGAAGGTGCGGTTGGCGAGCTCGCGCACGGCATGCTGGGCGACCACGGTGAACCACACGTCGCGGAATTGCGCGAACAGCACCATCAGCACGCGGGCCACGCCATAGGCGACGATCAGCATGGCCGGCCCGGCGGCAAGACCGAGCGCCGAGAGCCCGGCGATCTCGCCCGCGCTCGCCTCGCCGGTGAGAAGGTCGACGATGGCCTTATAGGCGATCGGCACGGTAAGCGTGATCGCCTTGGCGACGACGAGCGCCAGAAGCGCGAACACCACCCGCATGCGAAGATCGGGGCGATCGGCCGGCCAGACATACGGCGCCAACTCGCGCAGCACGCTGAGATCTCCCGTCCGTGCCTGAAGCACGGCGTCGCTTCGAGATTGCGGCAACCGGTCTTGCATGAGATCGCTTTATGGGGCGGATTATCCGCCGGGTTAATGGGGCGGATCGTCCACCTGGCAAAAAAGGGCAGCGAACACGCTGCCCAACCTTAAGCCCCCTGTCCTCGGAATATAGGTTCCGGCGACCCCCACGCCAAGCACGTCAGTGGTCGGGCACGCTAAGCTCTTGCTTGGGATGAATGAGGTTGGGGTTGCGGATCACCTTGCGGTTATCCTGGAAGATCGACGTATAGCGCAGCCCGCTGCCGAGATAGCGCTTGGCGATGGCCCATAGAGTGTCGCCCTGGCGGATGATGTAAGTCGCCGGGCTTTCCTTCGTCTCGGCGGTAACGACCGTGGATGGCCCCGTCGCCACGGGCTGCGCCTTGGGCGGCTCCGGCTTGGGCTCGACCCGCTCGATCGTCACCATGGCGGTGTGCGCGAGCCCGCCCGCCGCGGCGCCGGCCTGCTCCGCGCGGAAGCTATGCTGGCCCATGCCGAGCTTCTTCTGCACCGCAACGCGCCACGATCCATCGCGATCGGCGCGTGCTTCGGCAATCAGCGCGTTGTCGGAGAAGATCGAGATCTGCGCTCCAGGATCGGCAATGCCGGACAGCGTCACGGTGCCGGTGGAAGTCCCCGTATCCACATAGTCCGCCGTCTTGAACACCAGCGTCGGCCGAGGCGCGGGCGCGGCCTCTTCGCTCCGCGCCGTCGCGCGAGGCCCGGTCGCGGCAACCGGCGTTTCGTCGGCCCGCGCGACTTGCGCATTCCCCTCCGGCGGAGTGGCCTCCACCGCGGCAGGCTGAGACGGAGCAAGCGCCGGCGCGGCGGCTTGCGGCACGGGCTTGGGCAGGGCGGCCGTGGCCGCCCCCTCTATGCCGGCCGGCGCGCTTGCCTGTTTCGCATCGGCGCCGACCGCGACGCGCACGGATTCCTGCGAGGACAGCGCGCGCGTCCCATCCGGCGAGGTGATCTTCAACGACAGCGCATGATCGCCGGCCGAGAGCGGTTTCTCCAGCACCACGCTCCATTCGCCTTGCAGATCGGCCTTGGCCTCGGCGACCTTCGTGCCCTCGCTTTGCACGCTCACTTTCCAGCCCGGCGCCGCGCGCCCGGCGATCACGCCCTCGCCGTTCGGCTCGATGACGACCACGTCGAAGGTCGGCACCGAGGTCGGCTCGGAGGGCGGCGTGGGCGCGCCTGTCGCGTTGGCTTGCGGCTTTGGCGCTGGCGCCTCGGGAGCGTTTGCGGCGGCTTCGGGTTCGGCCGGCGGCTTGCTCGCCGAGCCCGCGTCGGCGACCGGCTCCTGCCCGGTTGAGGCGGGAGCGAATGGGCCCAGCCCGAGACCATACAAACCCAACAGCACGCCCCCGGCGAGGGCGACTATGGCGGCGATGACGACAATGAGCTTCCTGCCGATCATCAATTGTCCTCGGCCGACGCTTTGGCGTCCGCCAGCTTAAGGCGTGCCGGCCTTGGGAGGTTCCGCCGGCGCGGCGTCCTGCGTGGGCTGCTTGGCCTGCTCGAAAGTGACCATCGCGCGGGCCGCCAGCATGTTCGTATCCGCGTCGTATTGGTCGGCGCGAAGCGTGTGCCGGCCGTCGCTCAGCTTCACTTCGCTTTCGACGCTCCAATTGCCGGAACCGTCGGGCAGCACCTGGGCGAACGACTGATCGTCCAGGAACAGCGACAGCTGCTTGCCCGGCAGGGCGACTCCGCCAACCGTCAGCTTGCCGGGCTTATCGCCCGCGTCCTGGTAGTCGATCGTGCTCAGCCTGAGCGGCGACTTCGGCGGATGCACATCGCTCGGCTGCTCGACGTCGGTATTCGGCTGCGGTTGCCCGGGAACGCCCTGGTCAACCGGATCGGACTCGGTAGTCTGCGCAGTATTCGCCCAGAGGGAAACCGCGGCCATAGCCGCAAACGCGCTGACGATGCAACCATATCGACTGAACAACATTATGCGTTTCCTTCACCCTAACTCGACTTCATCTTTTACGCGGCGCCCAAGGCAAAAAAACGTCAAACCGCGCCGATTTTGCAGGGAACCTAGCGGATTGGGTGATTCCCCGCCAGCCGATTGAGAGGCCCTGGCGCTTTTCTTGACGGGCGGCGGAGCCGGGTGGCAGATGAGCCCATGAACGACACCCAATCCACCTCCGCCCTGCAAAGCGTCTGCGTCTATTGCGGCTCCGGACCGGGCAAAAATCCGGCCTATGTGGAAGCCGCCCGCGCTTTCGGCGGCATCCTGGCCAAATCCCGCATCGGCCTCGTCTATGGCGGCGGCAGCCTCGGGCTGATGGGCGAGACCGCCCGGGCGGTGCTCAACCATGGCGGCCACGTCACCGGCATCATTCCCGGCTTCTTGAGCGAGCGGGAGCACATGCTGATCCAGGCGCAGGAGCTGATCGTCGTCGACGACATGCATCAGCGGAAGCAATTGATGTTCGTCAAGTCGGATGCCTTCGTGGCGCTTCCCGGCGGGCTCGGCACGCTCGAAGAGTTCGTCGAGCAGCTCACCTGGTCGCAACTCGGCCGGCACGCCAAGCCGATCGTGCTCGCCAATATCGAGGGCTTCTGGAACCCGCTGCTCGTGCTGTTCGACAGGATGGGCGGCGAAGGCTTCATCCGCCCCGGGCTCGAGCTGAACGTGACGGTCGTCGATCGCGTCGAGAAGATCATTCCCGCGATCGAGAAGGCGCTCGGCCCCTTCCCCGCGACGAGCGACGTGCAAGCGGAAGCCGAGGTCTCGGCGAAATTCTAACGCCGGCTCTCAATCGTAGCCGTTCCACGACGGGTGCCCGGCATAGGCCGCCTTGCCGTCGCGCGCGACGCCGACGCAAAAGCGTGTCGTATGCGCCTGCCGGAACACGTCCTCATAGGCGATATAGCCGACGATGAAGAACGGCGCCGCGATCTCCGAGCGGAACACGGCAGCCGGAGTGAACAGCTTGTCGGGTTCGAGGATCTCGTTGGCGACGGTCCGCTTCGTCGCTTCATAGGCGGGGCTTTTTCCCCGCGGCTCCTGCGCCACGAACTCGACCAGCCATTCCTTGATCACCGCCGGCGTCCGTCCGTAATTCTGCATGGCGAGCCGAACGCTTGCCTGGTCGTGCAACAGGAAGAGGTCGGTCGGCCCGCCGAACACATAAGCGCGCTCGACCGCGGGGATGTGCTCAGCCGCGATCCGCGCCGCGGTCACGGCTTTGCGCGTGTTGAACCAGAGCAGCAGCGTCGACAGCGCGAGCAGCGCCATGAAGGTGACGACGGTACGCTCGACCGAGCCGAAGAAGAACGCGCCGGCGCGACAAGCATAGCCGCCGAGCCCTGTCGCGCCCGCGCAGAAGTCGCCTCCGGTCTCGGCTTCGCCGCTACCCTCCTCGGGCGGAATCTCGCCGGAGTCCAGCGCGTGGCCGCCGCCACTGTCGCTGTCGGTCACCGCGACATTGGCGTGCGGTCCGGCCTGCGGAAATGCCGGCGCGGTCCAGAAAAGCAGCAGTAAAGCGACGGCAACGCCCCGCATCATGCGATCCACGGCTCCCCGAACCTTCGTGGCCGCAATTCTTATAGCGGAAATTGAACGCGGCAACCTAACGCGGAATGGCGCCGGGCATATCCTTAGGGGGCGAGGTCCGGTTAGGGCGCGGGCGCCCCGTCGCGGATCAGCTTGTAATTGATGGAGTCGATCAGCGCCTCGAACGAGGCATCGACGATATTCGGCGAGACGCCCACCGTGAACCAGCGGTTCCCCTCCCCGTCGCGGCTCTCGATCAACACGCGGGTGACGGCGTCGGTGCCGCCCGTGAGGATACGCACTTTGTAATCCACCAGTTCGAGATCGTCGATGAAGCCCTGGTAGCGGCCGAGATCCTTGCGCAGTGCATTATCCAGCGCGTTGACCGGGCCGTTCCCCTCCCCGGCCGAGAGCACGCTCTCGCCGTCGATGCGCACCTTGACGGTCGCTTCCGACACGGTGACGAGATTGCCGACCGAGTTGTGGCGCCGCTCGACGGTGACGCGGAAGGCATCCACGTCGAAGAAATGCGGCACGTTGCCGAGCACGCGGCGGGCGAGCAGCTCGAAGGAGGCATCGGCCGCCTCATAGGCATAGCCTTGCGCCTCGCGCTGCTTCACCTCGTCGAGCAGGCGGACGATGCGCGGGTCGTCCTTCGGCGTAACGATGCCGATGCGCTCGAGCTCGGCGAGGATGTTGGAGCGGCCGGCCTGGTCCGAGACCAAGAGCTTGCGCCGGTTGCCGACGGCCTCGGGCGGCACGTGCTCGTAGGTGCGCGGGTCCTTCTGCACCGCCGAGACATGGATGCCGCCTTTATGCGCGAAGGCCGACTCGCCGACATAAGGCGCATGCCGGTTGGGCGCGCGGTTCAGCATCTCGTCGAGAATGCGCGAGGCGTGGGTCAGCGTCCTGAGCTTCTCCGGCGTGACGGATGTCTCGAAGCGCTCGGCATAGTCCGACTTCAGCATCAGCGTCGGGATGATCGAGGTGAGATTGGCATTGCCGCAGCGCTCGCCGAGCCCGTTCAACGTGCCCTGGATCTGCCGCGCGCCGGCGCGCACCGCCGCGAGCGAGTTGGCCACGCCGTTATCGGTGTCGTTATGCACATGGATGCCGAGACGATCGCCGGGGATGACCTTGACCACCTCGGTGACGATCTTCTCGATCTCCTCGGGCAGCGTGCCGCCATTGGTGTCGCACAACACGACCCAGCGCGCGCCGGCCTGATAAGCCGCTTTGGCGCAAGCCAGCGCGTAATCGGGATTGGCCTTGTAGCCGTCGAAGAAATGCTCGCAATCGATCAGCGCCTCGCGGCCCGACGCAACCACGGCCTCGGTCAATTCCTTGATGCCGGCGAGATTCTCCTCGAGGCTGATGCCGAGCGCGACATCGACGTGGAAGTCCCAGCTCTTGGCAACGAGGCAGATCGAGTCCGTGTTGGCGGCAAACAGCGCCTGGAAGCCCGGATCGTTGGCGATCGAACGGCCCGGCCGCTTGGTCATGCCGAAAGCGGTGAGCTTGGCGTGACCGAGCGGCTTCGCCTCGGCGAACAGCCGCGTATCGGTCGGGTTCGCGCCGGGATAGCCGCCCTCGATATAGTCGATGCCGAGCGCGTCGAGCTGCTGCGCGATCAGCCATTTGTCCTCGACCGAGAAGTCGACGCCGTGGGTCTGCGCGCCGTCGCGGAGCGTCGTGTCGTAGAGCGAGATGCGTTCGCGGGTCATGCCTACCTCTACACCACGCCCCACAGGAAATGCAGCGCCAACAGCCACGGCGAGCGCGAGCACGGCGAGCTTGATGGCCAGATAAATGCGCCGCGAATTCCTGAACGGCAGGTCGCCAAGCAACGGTTTCATGATGTGACCCGAGCCCTCACCCCGACGAGGCGCGGAACGCGCCGTCTCGAAAGTTGAGGCCATATAAGGTTGCCCATGCTTCGAGACGCGTCCTGCGGACGCGCCTCAGCATGAGGCTGCAACTCGTTGAAACAATTCATCGTGCGACCTCCCAGGTGGTGGTGAGCTCGCCGGTCTTGGGGTCCTTGGCGTCTTTCAGGATGATGCCCATGGCTTCCAGCTCGCCGCGGATGCGGTCTGCCTCCTTGAAATTCTTCGCCGCGCGCGCGGCGTTGCGCGCGCCGATCAAGGCGTCAACATCGGCCTTTGCCGCCGTCGCCGTCTTTGCGCGCACCCGCTCGATCTTCGACCTCTCGCCCGAGAAGCCGAGGAAGCCGAGCGCCGCGCGCAAGCCACCCCAATGACCGGCGCTATGCAGCCTGTGCAGCTCGGTGATCGCCTTGGGCGTGTTGAGGTCGTCCGTGAGCGCATCGAGCACCGGCCCCGGAACGCCGGTTGCGGGTTCTTTGCCTTCGAGATCGCCATACCATTCCCACAGCGTCTTATGCGCCTCGTCGAGACCGACCAAGGTCCAGTCCAGCGGCTGGCGATACTGCGTGCGCAGCATGTTGAAGCGAAGCGCCTCGCCGGGCCACGCATAACCCTGCCAGCCTTCCAGCAACTCATGCACGGTGACAAAGTTGCCCGCCGACTTCGCCATCTTCTCCCCCTCGACCTGGAGGAAGCCGTTATGCATCCAGACCTGCGCCATGATCGGCGTGCGGTTGGCGCAGCGCGATTGCGCGATCTCGTTCTCATGATGCGGGAAGACGAGATCGATGCCGCCGCCATGGATGTCGAAGGTCTGGCCGAGATGCGCCGCCGCCATCGCCGAGCATTCGATATGCCAGCCCGGCCGCCCCGGCGCCGCGATGCCGCACGGCGACGGCCATGACGGCTCGCCCGGCTTGGATGGCTTCCACAGCACGAAATCCATCGGGTCTTGCTTGAACGGCGCCACCTCGACGCGAGCGCCGGCGATCATCTCGTCGAGCGAGCGGCCCGAGAGCTTGCCGTAATCGGCCATCGCCGCGACGTGGAACAGCACATGGTCCTCGGCCACATAGGCGCAGCCGTTCTCGACCAGCCGCTCGATCATCGCCTTCATCTCAACGATATGCTCGGTCGCCCGCGGCTCGACGGTCGGATCGAGCGCGCCGAGCGCCGCCATGTCGGCGTGGAACTGCGCCTCGGTCTTCTCCGTCACGCGGCGGATCGCCTGGTTCAGCGGCAGCTCGGGATAGTCTTGCGCCGCGCGCGCGTTGATCTTGTCGTCGACGTCGGTGATGTTGCGGACATAGGTGACGTGCTCAGGCCCGTAGAGGTGGCGCAACAGGCGGTACAGCACGTCGAACACGATCACCGGCCTGGCATTGCCGATATGCGCGAAGTCGTAGACCGTCGGCCCGCAGACATACATGCGGACGTTGCCGGCATCGAGCGGCCGGAAGTCTTCCTTCTTGCGGGTGAGCGTGTTGTAAAGTTTAAGCACGACAGACCAAGCCTCTTCGGCGTGAGGCCCGCCCTTCGGTTCGCGTAACTCTTGAATTGAGATAAAGGGAGAACGACCGGGCGAGCGTTGTTTGCTAGCCCGGAATGATGCCGCAGAAAATCATAAGGATGGGTTGCTTTTGCATCATCTTGAGACGCTTATGGCGGGAATTGCTTGTAGCGTCAAGCAAGCCATCTTATTCATGCCGCATTGACCCCAGAATCTAGGCGAGCATAATGCGTCGGGTGGCTCCTCGGGGATGGGACCCAATCGTGAGCGTCTACCGTGATTTTTGGCGGGTCGTTGCGTCGTCCGTAAGGCCGAGCGTGAGCCTGCGTTTTGCCCTGCTCGCGCTCTGCGGCGCGGGGCTGATCGGCGGCGCCGGTCTTGCCCTGGCGCAAGGACTGAGCGACCGCGACATTCGCTGCATGCAGCTCCAGCAGGACCTCGCCTCGGCGAGCGGCGGCGGCGCCAATCGCGACGACGTGGCGCGCATCGATCAACAGATCGCTCAGGCCGACCGCGTGTTCCAAGGGACACAAGCGGCGATGGAAGATGCCCACTGCTTCGAGAGCTTCTTCATCTTCGGCCGAGGCCTCGTGCGCAGCCCGAAATGCCTCAACATGAACGACCGCGTCGAGGACGCGCGCCGTCAGCTCACCCAGCTCCAGCAGCAGCGTCAAGCGCTCACCGGAGGCGGCGGCAACCGGCGGCGGATGGCGGAGCTGCAGGATGCGCTCGCCCGCAGCGGCTGCGGCGGCCAGCCGCTTGCGCCGAAGCGCCGCGGCGGCGGCCTGTTCGATTTCTTCGGCGGCGGCCAAGACGATCAACAAGAGGACGTTCAGCAGACGCCCATCTATCGCAGCATCGACCCGAACGGGCGGTATCGCTCGGTCTGCGTGAGGCTGTGCGACGGCTTCTTCTATCCAATCCATTATTCGGCTTACGGCAGCATGCTCGGGGAGGATCAGCAATCCTGCCAGTCGAACTGCGCGGCGCCGGCCGAGCTCTATGTGTATCGCAACCCTGGGCAAGAAATCGAGCAGGCCGTGTCGCTGAACGGCTCGGCCTATATGGACCTCCCCGTCGCCCTGCGTTACCGCAAGGAATATGTGAAGGGCTGCTCGTGCAAGCAGGCGGAGTACAATCCGACCGAGATCGAAGCCGCCAATAAGCGCGCCGAGGCCGACGCCACGGCGAAACCGGTGAAAGGCAAAGCGACCGCGAAAGCGCCCACGCCGCCTCCCGCGGCTCAGGCCGCAGCGCCTGTCGGCGCGACCGGCGCCCAGCCCAGCCTCGATCTCGACGTGACCGGCAGCAACCCGCCGGCGGCCGCCGCTCCACCTGCGGCCGTGCCCGCCGCGCAGAAGCCGCCCGCCCCCGCGATGGCCGCGGCACCGCCTCCAGCCGCGCCGCCCGCTTCAGCCTCGGCGGCAGCGCCGCCGCAGGGGCAATCGACCGTCATCAAGAAGACGGCCAAGCCGCCGGTCGCCCCACCCGCGCAATAATTTCAGCTTAAGCGGTCTTGCCTTCGAGCCGCGCCTGAGCGCGTGCGCGGCCGATCAATGGCAGCAGCAATTTGAGCTCGGGTCCATGCTCGCGCGCCGTGAGCGCGAGACGGAGCGGCGCGAACAGAGCCTTGCCCTTGGCGCCGGTCGCCTGCTTGACGGCCGAAGACCATGCCGGCCAAGTCTCATCGTCCCAAGGCTCGGGAGGAAGCAGGCCTGCCGCGGTGCGGCAGAGATCGCGGTTCTCGATCACCGGCTCAAGCGGCCCCTCCACCACGCGCCACCAATGCTTTGCCTCGCCGAGCACGGCGAGATTGCCGCGTACCGCCTCCCAGAACTGTTCCCCGCCGCCAACGCCCATGGCCGCAAGCCGCTCCGCCACGGCGCTGAAGGGAAGCATGTGCAGAAGCTTCGCATTCAGGAGGCGTAGCTCGTGCGGATCGAACCGAGCCGGCGCGCGCGACAGCTTGGCGAAGTCGAAAGCCCGCGCCAGCTCGTCGAGATTGGCATGCGGCGCCACCGGATCGGAGGTGCCGATCAGCGCCGAATAGCACGCCACCGCCAGCGCCTCGATCCCCTCCTCGCGCAAGGCGGCGATGGAGAGCGTGCGGTCGCGCTTGGACAGCGCCTGGCCGTCGGCGCCGACCAGGAGATTGTGATGACCGAAGGCGGGAGGCTCGGCACCCAGCGCTTCGAACAGCTGGATTTGCGGCGCGGTGTTCGTCACGTGATCCTCGCCGCGAATCACATGGGTTATTCCGAGATCGATGTCGTCGACGACGCTCGGCATCGTATAGAGATATGTGCCGTCGGCGCGGACCAGCACCGGGTCTGACAGGGAAACGGCATCGACATGCTGCCGCCCGCGCACGAGGTCGTCCCACACCACGTCGCGCTGCTCGAGCTTGAACCGCCAATGCGGCTTGCGTCCTTCGGCTTCGAGCCGCGCCCGGTCCTCCGCGGTGAGCTGCAACGCGGCGCGGTCATAGACCGGCGGCTTGCCGCGGGCGAGCTGGCGCTTGCGCTTGAGTTCGAGTTCCTCCGGCGTCTCGTAAGCGGGATAAAGCCGCCCGCTCGCTTTCAGCTTCTCGACCGCCTCGGCGTAGCGGTCGAACCGGTCCGACTGGCGCACCTTGTCCGCCCAGTCGACGCCGAGCCAGTGAAGATCCTCCTCGATGCCGCGCGCGAATTCCTCCGTCGAGCGTTCCCTGTCCGTGTCGTCGAGGCGGAAGATCAGCCGGCCCCCCGCCCGCCGCGCGAACAGATGATTGAACATGGCGGTGCGGATATTGCCGGCATGAATCCGGCCCGTCGGGCTCGGCGCAAAGCGGACGGTGACGCTCATGCCTAGAGCTTCTCGCGGAACTTGTTGGTGATGGGATAGCGGCGGTCGCGCCCGAAATTCTTGGCGGTGATCTTCACGCCGGGCGCCGCCTGCCGCCTCTTATATTCGGCGAGATAGAGCATGCGCTCGACCTTCTTGACGAGCTCAGGCGCATGCCCGCGCGCGACGATCTCCGGCAGCGGCATTTCCAGCTCGACCAGGCAATTCAGGATATCGTCGAGCACGTCGTAAGGCGGCAACGTATCCTGGTCGCGCTGGCCGGGCTTGAGCTCGGCGGTCGGCGCTTTGGTCAGCACATTCTCCGGAATGACGATGCCTTCGGGCCCAAGGCAGCCCTTGGGCCGCGCGGCATTGCGATAGCGGGCCAGCGCGTAGACTTGCGTCTTGTAGAGATCCTTGATCGGATTGAAGCCGCCATTCATGTCGCCATAGAGCGTGGCGTAGCCGACCGACACCTCGGACTTGTTGCCGGTGGTCAGCACGATCGGGCCGAACTTGTTGGAAATCGCCATCAGCAGCGTGCCGCGGGCACGCGACTGGAGGTTTTCCTCCGTGGCGTCTGGCGTCGTCCCGGCGAACAGCGTCTCCAGGCTTGTGCTCAAGCCGTCGACTGCCGCATGGATCGGCATGATGTCGTAGCGGATGTGCAGCGCCTCGGCGGTCCCCGCCGCGTCGGACAGGCTCTCATTGCTGGTATAGCTGTAAGGCAGCATCACGCCATGCACGCGGCCAGGCCCCAGCGCGTCGACGGCCATCGCCGCGCAAAGCGCCGAATCGATGCCGCCCGAAAGCCCGAGCACCACGCCCGGAAAACCGTTCTTCTCCACATAGTCGCGCAAGCCCGTGACGCAGGCGAGATAGTTCGCGGCATCGCCCTGCTCGATTTCGGCGATGAGGCCCGGCAGGCAGCGCCAGCGCCCGTTCTCGCGCCGCCACTCGGTGACGCCGATCGCCTCCTCCCAGGCCGGCAGCTGCACGGCAAGGCTCGCATCGTCGTTCAGCACGAAGGAGGCACCGTCGAACACGAGCTCGTCCTGTCCGCCCACCTGATTGACGTAAGCGAGCGGCAGCCCCGTTTCCTTCACGCGCGCCTCGGCAACGCCGTAACGCACATCCTGCTTGTCGATCCAATAGGGCGATCCGTTGGGTACGATCAGCAGCTCCGCGCCGGCCACAGCCAGCGCCTTGCACACTTGCTCGCTCCAGATATCCTCGCAGACCGGAATGCCGAGCTTGATCCCGCGAAAGTCGATCGGCGCCGGCATCGGCCCCGGAGCGAACACCCGCTTCTCGTCGAACACGCCGTAATTCGGCAGGTTATTCTTGAAGCGGAGCGCCTCGATGCGGCCTCGATCCAACAGCGCTTGAGCGTTGTAGACGAACGGTCCATCGGCGAACGGCAGGCCCATCAGCACGGCCGGCCCATCATCCTTGGTATCGCGTGCAAGCGACTCCAGCGCCGCCTGCGCCGCTTTCTGCAAGGCCGGCTTCAGCACCAGATCCTCGATCGGGTAGCCGGTGAGAAACAGCTCGGTAAAGGCGATCAGGTCGGCGCCGGCTTGCGCCGCGCGCGCCCGCGCCTCGCGCGCTCTCCGCAGATTGCCGTCGATATCGCCCACGACAGCGTCGATCTGCGCGAGAGCGAGCTTGAAGGAGTCCTTGATCCGATGCGCCATGACAGGAACTTAGAACGAAACCATCCAAATTGCCTTGTCATGCCCGGCCGAAGTGCCGGGCATCCACGAATTTACATCCAAGACGTGGATGGCCGGGACAAGCCCGGCCATGACGAAGGTGTGACCCGGTAAATACCTATTCGCCCGCGGCAATGGAGATCTCGGGCTCGGGCCGCCCTTCCCGCTCCCGCTTCAGCCGCTCGGCCACGATGAAGGCAAGCTCCAGCGACTGGTCGGCGTTGAGCCTCGGATCGCAATGGGTGTGGTAGCGGTCGTGCAGATCGGTCTCGGTGACGGCCTTGGCGCCGCCGACGCATTCGGTGACGTTCTGCCCGGTCATCTCGACATGGATGCCGCCCGCATGCGTGCCCTCGCTGCGGTGGACGTCGAAGAAGGTCTCGACCTCGGAAAGGATGAGATCGAATGGCCGCGTCTTGTAGCCGCTTCCTGCCTTGATGGTGTTGCCATGCATCGGATCGCACGCCCACACCACGTGCTTTCCCTCGCGCTTGACCGCGCGGATCAGCGCCGGCAAATGCTTGCCGACCTTGTCGGCGCCGAAGCGGGAGATCAGCGTGAGCCGCCCGGGCTCGTTCTGCGGGTTGAGCACGTCGATCAGCGTGAGCAGCGCCTCAGGCTGAAGGCTCGGCCCGATCTTGGCGCCGATCGGATTCTTGATGCCGCGCAGATATTCGATATGCGCGTGGTCGAGCTGGCGCGTGCGGTCGCCGGCCCACAGGAAATGGCCGGAGGTCGCGTACCAATCGCCTGACGTGGAATCGACGCGCGTGAAGGCTTGCTCGTAGCCGAGCAAGAGCGCCTCGTGGCTCGTATAGAAGCTCGTGGTGCGGAGCTGCGGCGCATTGTCCGGCGTGAGTCCGATGGCGCGCATGAAGCGCAAGGTCTCGGCGATGTGCTCGGCGACTTCCTCGTAGCGGTGCCCGGCGGGGCTGTCCTTGACGAAGCCGAGATTCCACCGATGCACGTGCTCGAGATTGGCGTAGCCGCCTTGCGCGAAGGCGCGCAGCAGGTTGAGCGTCGCCGCCGACTGCCGATAGGCCATCAGCATGCGATTGGGGTCGGCAATGCGCGCGGCCTCGGTGAACTCGATGCCGTTGATGATGTCGCCGCGATAGCTCGGCAGCTCCTTGCCGTCTTGCGTCTCCATCGGCGCCGAGCGCGGCTTGGCGAACTGGCCGGCGATGCGGCCGAGCTTCACCACCGGCGAGCCGCCGGCATAGGTCAGCACCACCGCCATCTGCAGGAACACGCGGAAGAAATCGCGGATGGAATCGGCGCGGTGCTCGGCGAAGCTCTCGGCGCAATCGCCGCCTTGCAGCAGAAACGCCTGGCCCGCGGCCACCCGGGCGAGCTTGGCCTTCAGCTCGCGCGCCTCGCCGGCGAACACCAGCGGCGGGAAGGTCGCAAGCTGCTTCTCCACGTCGATGAGCGCGGCCCGGTCGGGATAGACCGGGACCTGCTCGATCGGCCTCGAGCGCCAGCTGTCTGGGCTCCAACGGGGTG
>CAVZLT010000045.1:0-14166 GCA_963776235.1 uncultured Alphaproteobacteria bacterium | reverse complement strand
CAGCGTGCAATTGCTGTCGCGATAGGCGAGCCACTGCTTTTGCGCGTCCTTGAGGTCGCTGAGCTGGACGTCCGGCTCTTGCCCCATCTCCTTGGCGGCCGCGCGGATCTTGTCCTGCAACGTCTTATAGGCTTGGTTCAGCGCGGCGTCGGCCTTGTCGGCCGCGCGGGCGAGGCAAGCTTTGTATTCGGGATTGGAATGCGTCGCGGCCTCGCAATCGGCATAACAGACGGCGCCGATATCGGTTTCGGCGAGGACGACCCCCGAGACGAGGAGCAACGGCAAAGCGACGAAAAATGCGCGAAGGTCCATTTCGCTCTCCAAGATCAAGACCGGCTGAAACTGAGATACGTCGGACTTGCGTCCGTCGCTGAGCGCCTTCCGTTCATAGCGCGTTTCTGGCCAGTCGGGCGGTCGCTCCCGCCAATCGGTCGCGCGCTCGGCTGTCCAGGTAAAAAGATCGTTTTGCTGCGCGAGGCGCAGCGCTTGCGCGGCATAGTCGCCGTTGTCGGAGGCAAATCTGAATTCGCCGCCGGGACGGAGCACGCGCGCAAGCTCTGCGAGCGTGTCTGCGCAGAGCAGCCGCCGCTTCAACTGCCGCTTCTTCGGCCAGGGATCGGGAAACAGCAGGAAGATTTGGCCGATCGAACGGTCCGGAAGCCAGGCCAGCACCTCGCGCGCGTCGCCGTCATGCACGCGGATCGTCTCGATGCCGCGATCCTCGATCGCACCGAGAAGAGTGCCGAGGCCATTGATGAAAGGCTCGCAGCCGATAAAGCCGACATCTTTATGTGTCTCGGCCTGCCAAAGCAGATGCTCGCCAGAGCCGAAGCCGATCTCGAGCCAAACGTCCTCGACGCGCGTCGCGAACAGCGTGGTCAAGAGGGGAGGGGCAGGTGTCTTGAGGTCGAGGCGCAGACGCGGCAACAGCTCGCCGATCAGCCGCTCCTTCCGCGCGCTTAACGGCTTGGCTTTCCGCCTGCCATAGGACCTGAGCGGTCTGATATCGGTCATTGGGTAGACCGTAGGGTGGGCAACGTCTTGGCCGTTGCCCACGTCATCGAGAATGGTGGGCACGGCGCCGAGCGCCTTTGCCCACCCTACGAGAGCTCGCCGCGGATCGGCTCGACGAGATCAAGCCGCTCCCAGGAGAAGCCGCCGTCATTGTCGGGCTGCCGGCCGAAATGACCGTAGGCAGAGGTGCGCTCATAGATCGGGCGGCCGAGCTTGAGATGCTCTCTGATGCCGCGCGGGCTGAGATCCATCACCGCACGGAGGGCGTTTTCGAGTTTGTCCTCGGCGACGCTTCCCGTGCCGTGCAGATCCACATAGAGCGAGAGCGGCTGCGAGACGCCAATCGCATAGGAGACTTGCAGCGTGCAGCGGTCGGCAAGTCCGGCCGCCACCACATTCTTGGCGAGATAGCGGGCGGCGTAAGCCGCGGAGCGATCGACCTTGGTCGGATCCTTGCCGGAGAAGGCGCCGCCGCCATGCGGCGCCGCGCCGCCATAAGTATCGACGATGATCTTGCGGCCGGTAAGGCCGGTATCGCCGTCGGGACCGCCGATGACGAAGCGACCGGTCGGGTTGACGTAGAACTTGGTGTCCCGGTTGATCCAGCCTTTCGGCATCACCTCATCGACGAAGCCGCGCACGATCTGATGCACGCGCTCCTGGCTCACGTCCTCGCCGTGCTGGGTGGAGACCACGATCGAATCCGCGCGCACCGGCTTGCCGTTCTCGTAAGCGAGGCTCACCTGGCTCTTGGCGTCGGGACCGAGCTCCGGCGTGCGGCCGGTATGCCGCGCCTTGGCCATCTCATGCAGGATGCGGTGGGCATAGAAGATCGGTGCCGGCATCAGTGGCTCGGTTTCGCGGCAGGCATAGCCGAACATGATGCCCTGGTCGCCCGCGCCCTCATCCTTCTGCGCGCCAATGTCGGCATCGACGCCGCGGGCGATGTCGGCGGACTGCTCATGCACGTAATATTGAAACTCCGCCAGGTCCCAGTGGAAGCCTTGCTGCTCATAGCCGATCTCGCGCACCGCGCGCCGCGCCGCGGCCTCGATCAGTTCGGCCGTCACGCTCTCGGGCCCGCGCACCTCGCCCGCCATGACGATGCGGTTGGTGGTGACCAAGGTCTCGACGGCGACGCGCGAATGGGGATCGGCGGCGAGGTAGAGATCGACCACGGCATCGGAGATGCGGTCGCAGACTTTGTCGGGATGGCCTTCCGACACCGATTCACTGGCGAAGAGGTAATTCGTGCGGGACACTGAGGGACCCCCTGTTCGAACGATGGAAGACCGGGCGGTTGAAAACGCGCCCGCTTCTTACAACCATTGCGCCCGGGGTCAACCCCCGCGCTCAACCAATTCGACTCTAGGGAGTGCCGGCGCTTGCGCTCAAGGCCCGCACCAGATCGACCACGCTCTTGCGGACCTTGGGGTCGGGGATCTTGACGAAGGCGCGGTTCAGCTCAAGTCCCTCGCGGCTGTTAAGGAATTCGAGGATGAAGGTTTCCGAGTCCGGCTCTGCCATGCCGCGCGCTTGGCTTCCATCGCCAGGAATATGCGGTGCTTCCTCGAAGAAGAACTGCACCGGGACATCGAGGATCTTCGAGATTTGGAACAGCCGGCTCGCGCCGATGCGGTTCACGCCCTTCTCGTATTTTTGTACCTGCTGAAACGTCAGTCCCATGCTCTCGCCGAGACGCTCTTGACTCATGCCAAGTAACATTCGGCGTAATCGCACCCGGCTTCCGACATGTGCATCGACCGGGTTAGGCTTCTTGCCTGCCATTCGCTCACTCGTGATGGTCATGTGGTTCTAAAAATAAACTCGCCCAAAAACTTGATGAAATGATTGCCCCCATTTCCCGGTCGTTCATAGGGGTGCGGTTTACCCCCGTCAAGCACGCTGGAGCCGCGCGACATTTTTGTTCCTGTTGCGTTAATGGTGCGGCCCAAAAGGTTGCACGCGGCAGGCGAACCAGCCGGCAAAACCCAGCATCAACACCGTTATTTCGAGAACGATTCCGAACTGCACGAAGGGCGTCGTCGGGCCCACTTTGGGCAAGTCCACGTCGAGCACGCCTTTCTCGCCGAGACCGATCTCGCCGAGAATTCGTCCGTAAGGATCGATCACCGCCGAGATGCCGGTGTTGGCGGCGCGGGCGACCGGCAAGCCCTGCTCGATCGCGCGCACTTGTGCTTGATGGAAGTGCTGGTAGGGCCCGGCGCTCGTACCGAACCACGCGTCGTTGGTCACGTTAAGCAGCCATCCCGGCCGCTCGCCCAGCTCGGTGATTTCGTCGGGGAAGATGATCTCGTAGCAGATCAGCGGGCTCGCCGGCGGCGCACCCGGCACGGCGAGACGCCGCGGGCCTGAGCCGACGCTGAAACCGCCGCGCACCCCGGTGAGCTGCATGACGCCGAGACTCTCCAGGAAATCCTGGAACGGGAGATATTCGCCGAACGGCACGAGATGGATCTTGTCGTAGCTGCCGGTGACGCGTCCCTGATCGTCGATGACGAGCAGGCTGTTATAGATGCGCTGGGTGATGACCTGATCTTCAGCGCCAGCAGTCTCGACGATCCGCCCCGAGCCGACGACGAGAGACGTCCCTGTTGGAAGCACGGCGCCGATGGCGAGCAGCGCGTCGGGAGAATTGGCGAGCGGGAACGGCACCGCGGTCTCCGGCCAGATCACGATATCGATGCCGGCAAGCTCGCCCGACTTGGTGAGGTCGAGATAGTCGGTGAAGATCTCGGCGCTGTTCTCGGGGCGCCATTTGTTGGCCTGGTCGATATCCGCTTGGACGATGCGCAAGCGGATATCCGTGCTGGCCTGGGGCGCGCCCGCGAGCCGGCGCTCGCCCCACGCATAGCCGAGCCCAAGAAGCAGCACGAGGGCGCAGGCCAGCGCGACGGCGCCTCTGCCTCCGCCAAGCCGAGAGTCGCGGGGCGCGAAAATCGCCAAAGGGCTGGCGAAGAGCATGACGGCGAGAAGGCTCAGGGCATAGACGCCGAAAAGCGCCGCAAGCTGCATCAGCGGCAGCGTGGCGAGAAGGCCGTAGCCGACGAGATTCCACGGAAGGCCGGTCAGCACATGGCCGCGGGCATATTCGGTGAGGCCGACAGCGATGGCGAGCGCGAAGACCCGGCCCGCTCCCGGCTGCCAGAGCAGCATGGCCAGCGCGCCGGCGGCGGCGAAGAACAGCGCCATGCCGCCCGGCAGCGCCGTGAGGACAAACGGGATCAGCCAGCCGTGCCGCCAGGGCTCGACGAGAAACGCTTCGGCGATCCAATAAAGCCCGGCGAGGAAATAGCCGAAACCGAAGCAAAATCCAACGATTCCGGCGCATTTCAGCCTTTGCCCGAGCCGGTCGTGCCGCGCGTGACAACCGTCGAGCAGCCAGGTGAGCGCGCCGAAAGTGACAAACAGCACGGGCCAGGCATGCAGCGGCGCGAAGGCGAGCACCGAGAGGGCGCCCATCAGCACCGCGAACAGGGCGCGGCGCGTGCCTGCGAGGCCGGCGACCCAAGTGGCGGCGCGGATCATGCCGCTTGGCTCATTAAGGCTGGCTGGTCTCGGATGGCGGAGCGGCGCTTGCTTCGCCCGCCCCTTTCGGCATGTGGATGCGCAGCTTCTTGATCCGCCGCGGATCGGCTTCCAGCACCTCGAACTCGATCCCGCTCGGGTGACGCACCAGCTCGCCGCGCGCCGGGATGCGCCCGGCGATGGAGAAGACAAGCCCGCCGAGCGTGTCGATGTCTTCTTCCTGCTCCTCGGAGACGAGCTCACGCTGCAGATGCTTCTCCAGATCCTCGATCGGCATGCGCGCATCGGCGATCAAGCCAAGCTTTGGATCGGTGCGGATCAGCGGCTCGTCCTCGACGTCATGCTCGTCGGCGATGTCGCCAACAACTTCTTCCACCAGGTCCTCGATGGAGACGAGCCCGTCGGTGCCGCCATATTCGTCGACCACCAGCGCCAGGTGCACCCGTGTCGTCTGCATCTTCGGCAGAAGATCGAGCACCGACATGGAGCCTGGCACGTAAAGCAGATCGCGGGTGATGTTCATGGTGGCGATGGAGCGCTGCAAGTCGACCTTGCCGAGATTGAGGCGCTCCGCACCCGCCAATTCAGCCTCCGCGGTGATCCACGACATCAGGTCGCGGATATGGATCATGCCGCGCGGATCATCCAGCGTCTCGCGATAGACCGGCAGCCGCGAATGCTCGGCCTGGCGGAACACGCGCATCAGCTCGTCGATGGTGATGCTGTCGTCGACGGCAATGATGTCGGCGCGCGGCACCATGACGTCCTCGACGGTGAGCTTGCCGAAGCGGAGGATGCGACGCAGCATGCCGCGTTCTTGCACGCTCAACGTCTCGCTCTTGCTGCGGGCCAGCGCGTCCTCGATCAGCTCGCGGAGATCGGGCTCCTCGCCAAGACCGAACTTTTGCAGCAGGCGATCGAACCAGGATGCCTCCTCGTCGGACTGGCGTTGCTCGTCGACCGGAACGTCGTCTTCGGCGGTGGGGGTGTTGCTCATCCCGGTCCCTCCGCATCGTCGGCGTAAGGATCGGCAATCCCGAGCGACGCAAGCACGGTTCGCTCGATCGCTTCCATCCGCTCGGCCTCGGCGTCCTCGATGTGATCCAAGCCGATGAGATGCAGCACGCCGTGCACCACGAGATGGGCGACGTGATCGTCAAACGCGATGTGTTGCGCCCGCGCTTCCTTGGAGGTCGTCTCGAAAGCGATCACGACATCGCCGAGCAGCCCCGGCCCTTTCACCTTCTCGTGGGCGGGGAAGGAGAGGACGTTGGTCGCCGCGTCCTTGCCGCGCCACGTGCGGTTGAGCGCGCGCATCTCGGCGTCGTCGGTGAGAACCAAGGTTACCTGATATGTCCCTTGGGGGAGCGGCGGCGCAGCGCGGATCGCCGCACGCGCAGCCTGTTCGATCAGGCCGCGATTGAACACGGCGTCGCGCCAAGCATCCCCGTGGCGCTCGATCTCCACCTCGAGCGTCACGCTCGAAGCATCGGCGCCTTTGCGACTAGGGCCACCGTCAGCCATTGCGCTCACCTTTGGTGGGAGCGGATTCATAGGCGTCGACGATCTTGCCCACCAGTTCCCGGCGGACCACGTCGGAGCGGGTGAAGGCGATATGATCGATCTCGTCGATCCCTCGCAGAATATTGATGGCTTCGAGCAGGCCGGAATCCTTGCCCGGCGGCAGATCGACCTGGGTCGGGTCGCCGGTGACGATCATCTTGCTCTCCTCGCCGAGCCGGGTGAGGAACATCTTGAGCTGCACCGGCGTGCAGTTCTGCGCTTCATCGAGGATGACAATAGCATGCGAGAGCGTGCGCCCGCGCATGAAGGCGAGCGGCGCGATCTCGATCACCCCGGTGGCGAGGCCGCGCTCGACCTGCTCCGGCGCCAGCACATCGTAAAGCGCGTCGTAGAGCGGCCGCAGGTAAGGATCGACCTTCTCGCGCATGTCGCCCGGCAGAAAGCCGAGCCGCTCGCCCGCCTCGACGGCCGGTCGCGACAGGATCAGCCGGTCGCATCGCCCGCTCTCCAGGCAGGCCGCGGCGAAGGCCACGGCCAGATACGTCTTCCCCGTGCCGGCGGGGCCGGTGGCGAAGACGAGATCGTTCTTTTGCAACGAGGCGAGATAGGCGCTCTGCATGAGCGTCCGCGCGGTAATGAGCCGCTTGCGCGTGCGGATCCGCTGCGCCTCCGGCACGCCGGAGCCCGGCTCGCCATTCTCGTCAGGCTCGAAGGAGCGGGCATGGCGGATGGCGCCGACCACTTCGCCGACGCCGATCATCTCGCCCTGAGCGAGCCTCTCGTAAAGCTGCTCGAGCACGGATTTCGCCGTGGCGCAGGAGGCTTCCGGCCCTCGCAGGCTGACGGCGTTGCCGTTGACCACGGCCTCGACCCCCAGCCGGTCCTCGAGCACGGCGAGATTGGCGTCATAATCGCCCAGCAGATCGCGCACGAGCCTGATGTCGTCGAAATAGACGACGGTCGGCTCGCCGCCGCCATTGGCCTCCGCGGCGTGGGACCGCTTCAGCGCCGCTCCCCGCCCGCGTGCCAATGATGCTTTCCGGATGCTGGCCTTGCTGGTCACACGGCCGCCTGAACTGGCTCGCGCCATTCAAACTCCGATTCCATGACACCGGTGAGACTGTTCGGGCTCGCGGCCGCGATGTCAACCGCGGCAATCTGGCCGATCAACGACTCCGGTCCCTCCACATGCACCGCCTGTAGATAAGGTGAACGCCCGGCGATCTGTCCTGGTTTCCGCCCACGTCCCTCGAATAGCACGTCCAATCGGCGCCCGACCGTGGCCCGGTCGAACGCGTGGCGGTCGCTGTCGATCAGCCTTTGCAAGGCGTAAAGCCGCTCGCGCTTCAGCGCTTCTGGCACTTGATGCTCGATGCTCGCCGCCGGCGTTCCGGGTCGCGCGCTGTATTTGAAGGAGAAGGCCTGGGCGAAGCGGGTTCGGGCGGCCAGCGCCAAAGTCTGATCGAAGTCGGCGTCGGTCTCCCCGGGAAAGCCCACAATAATGTCGGTGGACAGCGCGAGGTCGGGCCGCGCCGCGCGCACCTTGCCGATCACCGTCTCGTATTCGGCGGCCGTGTGCCTCCGGTTCATCGCCTTGAGGATGCGATCGGAGCCAGACTGGAAGGGCAGGTGCAGATAAGGCATGAGCTTCGGCTCGTCGCCGAACAGCGCGATCAGCTCCTCGTCCATGTCGAGCGGGTGACTGGTGGTGAAGCGGAGCCGCTCGATCGACGGCACTTCGGCGAGCCGCCGCAACAGCCTGGCGAGCGTCCACGCGCGCCCGTCGGGGCCGGTGCCGTGGTAGGCATTGACGTTCTGCCCGAGCAGCGTGATTTCGCGCGTTCCGTTTGCCGCCAGCCGCTCCACCTCGGCGACGATCTCAACAGGCGTCCGGGAGAATTCGGCGCCGCGCGTATAGGGCACGACGCAGAACGAACAGAACTTGTCGCAGCCTTCCTGCACGGTGACGAAAGCCGAGATCTGCACCTTCGCGCGGGAGCGCTCGGGCAGATGCGCAAATTTGTCCTCGGCGGGGAAATCCGTGGCCACCACCTTCTTGCCGGTGGTGCCGGCCTCGGCGACCAGCGCCGCGAGGCGATGATAGCTCTGCGGCCCGACCACGATATCGACGGCGCGTGCGCGGGCCATGATCTCGGCCCCTTCGGCTTGCGCGACGCAGCCGGCAACGGCAATCAGCGTGTCGCGGCCCTCTCTCTGCCGCTCTTCCTTGACAAGCCGGGCGCGGCCGAGCTCCGAATAGACCTTCTCCGCCGCCTTCTCCCTGATGTGGCAGGTATTGAGAATGACGAGATCGGCTTGCGCTTGATCCTCGGTCAGGACATAGCCCGCCGGCTCGAGCACTTCGGCCATGCGCCCGGAGTCGTAGGCGTTCATCTGGCAGCCGAACGTCTTGATATGGAGCTTCTTGGACAACGATCCCTGGGAGGCTTGAGCCAAGCTCCGTTCTTGAGCACGCGTGCCGCCCGCGTCAAGGGCCGATCTCAATGTGAAATACCACGCCGCCGCATTGCGTTGAGGGGGCGAAGCAGCTATCTACCCCGATCAATGAGATAGAGTTTAGGGAACCGTTTTTCCCCAAATGATTTCGCAAAAGGCAAAATATGCTCTCCGCGCCCTGGTCGCGCTCGCCCGCGCCGGGGAGTCCATGATGATCGGCGAGGTGGCGGCGCAGGAGCGCATTCCCCGTAAATTCCTCGAGCAAATCCTCCTCGAGCTGAAGCGCCACGGCATCGTCATGAGCAAGCGCGGCAAGCTCGGCGGTTACATGCTGCTGATGCCCGCGAGCCAGATCACGTTCGGCCAGGTGTTGCGGATTCTCGACGGCCCGCTGGCACCGCTGCCGTGTTTGAGCCGCATCGCCTATCGGCGCTGCGCCGATTGCCGCACCGAGGAAGACTGCGAGATCAGGCATGTTTTTGCCAAGGTCACGATCTCGGCCCGCGAGGTGCTCGACCGCACCACCATCGCCGACGCCATCGCTGGCGGACCCGAGCCGGTGGAATCTGAGGCTGCCGAAGCCGTCTCCTAGGGCTAATTTCTCCAATTTCGGGCCATCACGCCTCCGTTTGGGAAACAATTTTCCCCTGACGAGGGTTGTTCAGCCTCGGGCCTCTTCCTCATGGGGTGAATTATGGTATGGTCCGCCCTTGCTAAACACTACCAAATAGATAGAGTTTAGGGTGTTATCCAAGAGGAGAATCGAGTTATGACGAGATTTCAAAGCACCCTTGCCGCCGGCGCGGCCTTTATCTTTACAGCCCTCGCGGCGAGCGCCGTGCTTGCCGACACCACCCTTCTCAACGTCTCCTACGATCCGACCCGGGAACTTTACAAGGCCGTCAACGAGGCCTTCATCAAGGATTGGAAGGCCAAAGGCGGAGAGACCGTAGCCATCGAACAATCCCATGGCGGATCCGGCAAGCAGGCCCGCGCCGTCATCGACGGCCTCCAGGCCGATGTCGTGACGCTCGCCCTTCAGGGCGACATCGACCAGATCGCCAAGGCCGGCCTGATCAATGCCGATTGGCAGAAGCGCCTCGGCAACAACTCATCGCCCTACACCTCGACCATCGTCTTCCTGGTCCGCAAGGGCAACCCGAAAGGGATCAAGGACTGGGGTGATCTCATCAAAGACGGCGTCGAGGTGATCACGCCGAACCCGAAGACCTCCGGCGGCGCCCGCTGGAACTATCTCGCGGCCTGGGCCTATGCCGACCAGAAGTTTGGCCACAACGAGGAGAAGAACAAGCAGTTCATCAAGGACCTCTATGCGCATGTGCCGGTGCTCGATACCGGCGCCCGCGGCTCGACGACGACCTTTGCCCAGCGCGGCATCGGCGACGTTCTGCTCGCTTGGGAGAACGAGGCCTTCCTCGCGCTCGACGAGCTTGGCGCCGACAAATTCGAGATCGTCGTGCCGTCGCTCTCCATCAAGGCCGAGCCGCCGGTCGCCGTGGTCGACAAGGTGGTCGACGCCAAAGGCACGCGCAAAGTGGCGGAGGCCTATCTGAACTTCCTCTACACGCCCGAGGCGCAGAAGCTGATCGCCCATAACTACTATCGCCCGTCAGACCCGAAGTCGGCCGATCCGAAGGATCTCGCGCGCTTCCCTGACATCAAGCTCGTCTCGATCGACGATCCTCTGTTTGGCGGGTGGGCTAAGGCGCAGCCGAAGCACTTCGACGACGGTGGCATCTTCGACCAGGTCTACCAGCCGAAATCGACCAACTAGCAGCAGAGGGTAAACGCACATGGCCGGCGCCCGCGGCCTTGCGTTGAAGCGACCGAGCGCCATCCCGGGTTTCGGGTTGGCGCTCGGTTTCACTTTAACGTATCTGAGCCTGATCGTTCTCATCCCGCTCGCCGCGCTTGTGCTCAAGTCGGCGAGCTTGGGTTTTGCCGGCTTCTGGGACGTGGTGACCGGCGCCCGCACCCTTGCCGCGCTCCGCTTGAGCTTCCTCACCTCCCTGTTTGCGGCAACGGTGAACGCCTTTTTCGGCGTGATCATCGCCTGGGTGCTGGTTCGCTATCGCTTCCCGGGGCGGCGCCTGTTCGACGCCTTCGTCGATCTTCCCTTCGCGCTGCCCACCGCCGTTGCCGGCATCGCGCTGACCTCCCTCTACGCGCCCAATGGCTGGATCGGCAGCTTGCTCGCGCCGCTCGGCATCAAGGTCGCCTATACGCCGACCGGCATCACCATCGCGCTGATCTTCATCGGCCTTCCCTTCGTGGTGCGCACCGTGCAGCCCGTGCTCGAGGAATTCGACCGCGAGCTCGAGGAGGCCTCGGCCACGCTTGGCGCCAACCGGCGCCAGACCGTGTTCCACGTGGTGCTGCCCTCGCTGTTGCCGGCGATTCTGACCGGCTTCGCTCTCGCTCTGGCCCGCGCTGTCGGCGAATACGGGTCGGTGATCTTCATCGCCGGCAACATGCCCTTCATCTCTGAGATCGCCCCGCTCCTCATCATCATCAGGCTGGAGGAGTTCAGCTATCCCCAAGCCGCGGCCATCGGCACGGCGATGCTGATGATTTCCTTCGGCATCCTGCTGTTCGTGCATCTCGTGCAGGCCTGGGCAAGGCGGAGGTTCGGGCAATGAGCGACGCCGCAATTGCACCTCTGCTCGTCACCGAAACGCGCGGCCTCGCCGTCACCACCGAACGGCTTCCGGTGCGCATTATCTTGATCACCGTTGGGGTGACCTTTCTCATTCTGTTTTTGCTGCTGCCGCTGGCCGCGGTGTTCGTCGAGGCCTTCCGCGCAGGGCTCGGCGCCTATTTCGCCGCCATCACCGAGCCTGACGCCGTTGCCGCCATCAAGCTGACCCTGCTTGTCGCCGCCATAGCCGTGCCGGCCAACGTGATCTTCGGCTTAGCCGCGTCGTGGGCCATCGCCAAGTTCGATTTTGTCGGCAAGAGCATGCTGAACACGCTGATCGATCTTCCCTTCTCGGTTTCTCCGGTGATCTCTGGCCTGATCTATGTGTTGCTGTTCGGCTTGCAGGGCGTTTTCGGCCACTGGCTACAGAGTAACCACATTCAGATCATCTTCGCCCTTCCCGGCATCGTGCTCGCCACCATCTTCGTCACCTTTCCCTTCGTCGCCCGCGAGCTTGTCCCGCTGATGCAGGAGCAAGGCACGCTGGACGAGGAGGCGGCCTTGTCTCTCGGCGCGAGCGGCTGGCAGACCTTCTTCAAGGTAACGCTGCCCAACATCCGCTGGGCGCTGCTTTACGGGGTGGTGCTCTGCAACGCGCGCGCCATGGGCGAGTTCGGCGCCGTGTCGGTGGTCTCAGGCCACATCAGAGGCAAGACCAACACCATGCCGCTGCATGTCGAGATTCTCTACAACGAATACAATTTCGCGGCTGCCTTCGCCGTGGCCTCGCTGCTTGCTCTGCTTGCCCTCGTCACGCTGGTCATCAAGATCACGCTGGAATGGCGCTACGCCGACCAGATCGCGGCCTCCCGCCGCCATTAGCGAGAAAAACATGGACGCTCGGGTTACAAATGCGGTGAATTACCCGGCTATCGGACAGGGGCGAGGCGTGACAGAGCCGCACTGGGACAAGACCGTTGACGTGTCGATCGAGAACGTCGTCAGGGTGTTTGGCACGACCGCCGCGCTGCACGGGGTGTCCCTCGATATTGCCGCCGGCGAGCTCGTGGCGCTGCTCGGGCCGTCGGGGTCGGGCAAGACCACGCTATTGCGTATTCTCGCCGGCCTCGACGAGCCGACTTCGGGCCGCGTGCTGTTCGACGGCGAGGACGCGCTGAAGCTCACCGTGCAGGAGCGCAATGTTGGCCTGGTGTTCCAGAACTACGCGCTGTTTCGGCACATGACGGTGCTGGAGAATATCGGTTTCGGCTTGCGCGTGCGGCCTTGGTCGCGGCGGCCGAGCCGGAAGGAGATCAAGCGTCGCGCGCTCGAGCTGCTCGACCTCGTGCAGCTCTCGGGTCTCGAAAAGCGCTTTCCCTCGCAGCTCTCCGGCGGCCAGCGGCAGCGCGTGGCGTTCGCGCGTGCGCTGGCGATCGAGCCGCGCGTGCTGCTGCTCGACGAGCCGTTCGGCGCGCTCGACGCCAAGGTGCGGCGCGATCTTCGCCGTTGGCTGCTGGAACTGCACAACAAGACGGGACACACCACCGTGTTCGTCACTCACGACCAGGAGGAAGCGCTCGAGCTTGCCGACCGCGTGGTGGTGATGAGCGAAGGTAGGATCGAGCAGATCGGCACGCCGGACGAGATCTACGACAGGCCGAACTCGCCTTTCGTTTATTCCTTCATCGGCGAATCGAGCACGCTTCCGGTGCGCGTCGAGAACGGCAAAGCCTGGATCGACGGTCATTCCCTGGATCTTGCGGTGGACGACGTGGTTTCGGGCCCGGCTCAGCTGTTCTTCCGCCCGCACGATGTCGAAGTTGGCGACGACTTGGCGGGGGCGATCCCGGCAACCGTGCAGGGGGTGAGGCGCCATGGCGGCACGCGCCGTCTCGATCTTACGGTGGTGGGCCGCGATGACCGCGTCGAGATCGAGCTTCCTGCCGATTTTGGCCTGGAAATCTCAGGCCCCATCGCGGTTCGCCCGCGGCGCTACCGGGTTTTCCCGGCGCCTGCGCAAGCCCTGACGAGCTGAATAAGATAAAAAACCGCCTCAAAGCCCGTGGGGACATCGCTGTCAGCGGAGCTTCGAGGCGGTAAGTGGAGCGGATCGCCTGGCGAGCGGCGAGGCGTCCGCATCCCGGGGGTTAGGGCAAAGCTTAAGCCTTGCACTCGGTCATGTTTTTCATCGCCGAATGGGCTTCCGACTTGCTCTTGAAGCCATCGGTACCGAGCATGATCTCCTTCGTGCCGTCCGGCTTCTTCGACACGACCGAGCATTTGTGGCTAGTGGTGTCTTGCGCCACGTAATACTCGCTGGCGGCAACGGCTGGCGTAACAAAGCCGGCGACCAGCAGGCCGGCGATCAGATATTTCTTCATCGTCGTTCTCCTTAAAGGAACCTCGGCGAGATTTCCTCGCCGAGGCATGAGTTCCAGCGTTGCCTCTCTTGCAGCGCGTCTTTGGCGGACTCCCGTGGAAGCGTTTTCGCCGGGGCCGCGAGCCGCGCTTCAGGAAGTTACTTGCTGCACTTCTTCGCCGTGGCGTCCCACTTCATGTGGGCCTTCTCGCAATCGGCCTGGTTCTTCGGCGCGCCGGCGAAGGCCGACGAGGTGGCGACGGTGGCAAGACCGAGCGCGACGACGAGCGAGACGAAAGTTTTCATAGCTATTTTCTCCTTGCTTGGTTGACTCTCCTTGGGGATTTCCTCCTCCAAGGATGGCGACCCAACGCCGGCAATTCGCCTTGGTTTTGGCCGAGTGCCGCGGAACAGTGTCGCGGGTGAAAGCGTCGCGCGACAGTTCAGCCTATCGACGGCTTTGACGAAGCAGCGGGCGCGACCAGAAGTCCTTGATCCGCCTGCAATCTTCGCGCGGCTCAGTTCTGCACGGCTTGGTCGCGCGGCGTTGAGGCATCGGCGCGACATGCCGACGCGGGGGAGTAAAAGGACGCCCGGCGTGTCG
>CAVZLT010000044.1:0-104860 GCA_963776235.1 uncultured Alphaproteobacteria bacterium | reverse complement strand
TGAACGTACCGCCTGACAGCGACGCGCTGCCGCCGGTGCTGGATCTCGAGTGGAACAGCGCTTCGAAGACGTGCCCGGGCAAGGTCAGCCGCGAGCTCGCGCTGCAGAAGATCAAGATCATGCTCGACGCAATGCAGGCGCATACGGGAAAAAGGCCGATCATCTATACCGACCCCAAATTCCACCACGAGGTGCTCGAAGGCGAGTTCCCCGAATATCATTTCTGGCTGCGCTCGGTCGCCGCCGAACCTGACGCCGTCTATCTCGAGCGGCCGTGGTCCTTCTGGCAGTTCACCACCACCGGCAGCGTGCCGGGGGTCGCCAGCAGGGTCGACCGCAACAGCTTCAACGGCACGCAAGCCGATTGGGACCGCGTGCTGAAATGGCTGCAAGCCGGACAGTAGTGCGCATCCGCTAGCACGGGCATGCTCCCGCTTGCGATGCGCGCGGCATGAGGTTCCAGCCCTGCGGGCGGAATTAAAATAACACTGTTTTTTCAGTCGCTTAACTTGTCGCACCGGCATTGATCCTGTAAGTCCAAGGCCGCTTCCTGACCTTTGGGGGGATTGAGTGCCATGACCAGATTCTTCGCCGCTCTCGTTGCGATTTCGCTTTGGCTCGCTCCCGCATTCGCCGAGGAGCCGACGGACATCCTCAATGTCTCCTATGACGTTTCGCGCGAGCTCTATGCGGACATCAACAAGGCGTTCATTCCGAAATACAAGGCGGACACCGGCAAGGATCTCACCATCAACCAGTCGCATGCCGGTTCGTCGAAGCAGGCGCGCGCCGTGCTCGACGGGCTGAAGGCCGACGTGGTGACGTTCAACCAGGTCACCGACATCCAGGTGCTGCACGATCAAGGCGATCTGGTCATCGCCGATTGGCAAGCGCGCCTTCCCAACAACTCGGTGCCCTATTACTCGCTGCCGGCCTTCCTCGTGCGCAAGGGGAACCCGAAGAACATCAAGAACTGGGACGACCTGGTACGCGACGACGTGCAGGTGGTGTTCCCCAATCCGAAGACCTCGGGTAACGGTCGATATACCTATCTCGCGGCTTACGCCTACGCGCTCGAAGCCTTCAAGGGCGACGTGCCGAAGACGCAAGCCTTCGTGCGCAAGCTGTTCGCCAATGTGCCGGTGTTCGATACCGGCGGCCGCGCGGCGACCACCACCTTCGTCGAGCGCGGGATCGGCGACGTGCTGGTCACCTTCGAGGCCGAGGTGCAAAGCATCGGCACCCAATACGGCAAGGACAAGGTGGATCTCGTCATCCCGCCGGTGAGCCTGCGCGCCGACTTCCCGGTCTCGGTGGTCGACAAGGTGGTCGACGAGCGCGGCAGCCGGAAGATCGCCGAGACCTATCTCAACTATCTCTACACGCCGGAGGCACAGGAGATTATCGCCGCGCATTTCAACCGGCCGATCGACAAGGAAGTGGCGGCGAAGCATGCCGCCGACTTCGCGCCGGTGCGGCTGTTGACGGTAGAGGACGTGTTCGGCGGCTGGAAGAAGGTCAACGAGGAGCACCTCGCCAATGGCGGGATCCTCGACCAGCTCTATGTCAACAAGTGACGAGAACTAGCGCGCTGCGCCGGCTTTAGCATCGGGCAGAATGCCGAGTCCTTTCAAATAGATCAGCATCGCGCTCTCAAGGATTTCCTCAGGGCTCATCGGCACCTTGCGTGCCTCGCCTTGCGCGAACAGCGTGGCGACGCCGTGCGAGATCGCCCAGATGTGAAGGCTCATCAGCCTGACGGGCGGACGCTCGCTTTCGGGGAGCGCGCGACAGAGCGCGGCAGCAGCGTGTTGCAAGACATCGAAGGCGCGCTCGGCGGCAGGGATCGGCTCGCCCCCGGCGCCGGCCGCCACGCCAGACTCGAACATCACCGCGTAGCTCGCCGGCTCATCGCGCGCGAAGGCGAGATAGGCGCGCCCAAGATTGTCGAAGGCCGAGAGCGGCGTCGGCACGCCGTTGTTCCACGCCATGTCGAGCCGCGCGGCGAAGCGCTCGAAGCCGTGCTTGGCGACTTCGGCGAGCAGCGCATCGCGATCGCGGAAGTGCCGATAGGGTGCCGCGGGACTGACGCCGGCAAGCCGTGCCGCTTCGGTGAGGCTGAAACCCGCAGGCCCGTATTGCTCGATCAGCTTGCGCGCCGCTTCGAGCAGGACCTCTTTCAGGTTGCCATGATGATAGGAGCGGGGCCGGCGCCAGCCGCGATCTGAGGGATTCATGTAAAGGGCTTTTACATGAAGGCTGCCGAGTTGGCTAGGAGAAGCTCCCCTTCGGCCGAATGGTCACCGCGGTTTCGCCGCTCGGCTCCGCGACCGGGGCGGCTGCGGCCTTAGCGGTCGCGCTGGCGTTGTGCCGGTTGGCGGCGCTCAACGGCGACCAGCCGAGCACGAGCGCGGCCGGCATGCCAATGAGCACGCCGAGAACGGCGAGCGCGAGCGCGCCTACAATGAACCTCATCACAACCCCCTGACAGCGAGCCGGTTACTGCGAGGGTTGCGCGTCGGCCGCGGGCGGATTGGTCAGCCGCATGACGGGAAAGTCGTCATTCTGCAGCTTCATCGCGCACGCGCCGAACAGCAATGTTGAAGCAAGACAGAGCGCGGTAGTCGTACCGGCCAACGCAGCTCGCATGGTCCGTGCTTTGCGGTCCATATTCGCCTCCCATTATTAAGGAGGAGCTTCGCACCAGAGGTGGAAATAAAGGGCCTATGCGGGCTCTGTGCGGGCGGCAAAATTCGCCAACGCGGTAAATGAATCTCTGCGGGCGGGTTAGCGGAAGATTACTGATCGAGCGTCCTCGCGACGCGGAAGCCGAGGCTTATTGGCACCTTGATCGTGGCACCTTGATCGTGGGTGAATAAGGAGCGCGCAGGTCGAGCGGACGCTCTCGCAGGCGCCGCCGCGAAGCACCCGGTATTTGCCGCACTTTATTGCCGGCGTGGCACCGGCCGTCCATGGCGTACCATCGCTCGACGCGCCTTCATACCCGCGCGGCATATTCCCATTCGGCTTCCGTAACCAGCCGATAGGGCAAGGCCATAGCCTCGGCATTGTGGCGCTAGAATGACTCAAAAAAATACGGGACACGATCCGCGCCCCAATTGACGTTGGCGAGTATTTCTCAAGCTAAAGTTGATGATTACTGGTTGTACGCGCCAAGTCAAAGCCCTCGCGTCAAGCCTAGCGGCAAAACGCCGCTCACTCCGTCTTCGCCTCATCCGTGACCTTGAAAAATGGTGATTGGTGGCCGGCTGGGGGAGAGACGGGAGCCCCCATGAATCAACACGAGACGTTTGTGCTTCCGCGCGCGCAACAGCGCGGATTCCGCGCGGCGGTCAAGGACAAGATAGCGGCGCTCGCGGGGATGGCGAGCGTCGGCCTCGCTTATCTCTTTGGGGGGTCGTTATTCTCCGACCTGCACAACATCCCGCTCACCGTGCTGCTGTTCCTCTGGCTGTTCGGCGCCATGATGGCCTGCGCCTTCAGTGCGGTGCGCCATGCCACGGCGATCGCCGATCGGCTCGGCGAGCCTTACGGCACACTGGTGCTGACGCTGTCGATGGTGGTGATCGAGGTGTCGCTGCTCGCCGCGATCATGCTGCACGGGGAGAACAATCCCACGCTGGCGCGTGACGCCATGTTCGCCACACTGATGATCGGGCTGAACGGCATGGTCGGCGCGGCGCTGCTGATGGGGGCCATGCGCTATTGGGAGCAGGAATACAATCTCGCGGGGGCGCGTGCCTTTCTCGTGGTCATCGCCTCGCTCGCCGTGTTCGCGCTGATCATTCCGAACTACACCAAGACCGCGCCGGACCCGAGCGAGGATCCCATCAAGGCGCTGCTGTTCGCCTCGATCACCGTGTTGTTCTACGTGGTGTTCGTCGTCATCCAGACGGTCCGGCATCGCGCCTTCTTTGCCGAGCCGGCCGGCAACGGACATGGCTACCGCGACGCGCGCAACGAACGCGCCAACGGATCGCTCGGCGGTCACGTCGCGATGCTCGCTCTCACGCTCACCCCCATCGTGCTGCTGGCGCAATTTCTCGCCATCATCGTCGATTTCGGCATCGAGGATCTCGATCTCCCGGACGCGCTTGGCGGCGTGTTGATCGCCATCCTCGTGCTGTCGCCGGAAGGGCTCACCGCCTTCCACGCCGCGCTCGCCAATCAGCTCCAGCGCGCGGTGAATGTCTGCCTCGGCTCGGCGCTCGCCACCATAGGGCTCACCATCCCGGCGGCCTTGATCATCGGGCTGGTGACCGGCTGCAAGGTGCATCTCGGTCTCGACCAGGTGGAGACGGTGCTGCTCATTCTGACGCTGTTCGTCAGCGGATTCACCTTTGGCGGCGGCCGCACCAATGTGTTGCAGGGCGTCGTGCACCTGCTGTTGTTCATCGTCTATGTGGCGCTGATTTTTAGTCCTTGAGCCTCTCTCTGCCCGCCGGGCTGAGGCTGTCATCCCCTGCTGCGGCTGGGATCGTGGCCATAGGTGTTGCGGGCGCGGATTTCCCCGTTCTTGCCATGCAGCAGCGCCTCAGACCGCTCTTTCCGCGCGATCGACTTCGCTTTCTCCCAAGCCTCGCTCTGGGTCTTGAACAGGGCAACCGGCTCAGGCGCACCTTCGGCCTTCACCGCCCAACGCTCGCCGTGGCTCAGCACGTGCTGGTTCTTGCCCATGGCCGCAATTCCCCCCGCGAAGGCGTTCACCATGGTCACTATAGTCGAGCCCGCAGCCGCATAGAAGCAAAGCCAAGGATTTCCCGCTGTGCTAGATCAAGCAAAACCGAGTCCGCACAGCGCCCGCCTTCACGCCCCGCATGGAAGCACGCCCCACCCCCAAAGAGCTGTTCAAGATCGGCTGGCGCGAATGGGTCGGGCTGCCCGAGCTTCGCGTCGCCGCCATCAAGGCCAAGGTCGATACCGGCGCCCGGACCAGCGCTTTGCACGCTTACCATATCGAGCCGTTCCGCCGCGGCGGCGCGCTCTGGATCCGCTTCGAGCTGCATCCGATACAGCGGAGCGAAGCGATGAAGGTGACCTGCGAGGCGCGCGCGGTCGACGAGCGCACGGTGCGCAACTCGGGCGGCGGGGTCGAGCGCCGCTACATCATCAAGACCCTGCTCAAGCTCGGCGAGGAGCGCTGGCCGATCGAGCTTGCCCTCACCAATCGCGACCAGATGGGCTTTCGCATGCTGCTCGGCCGCACCGCGCTCGAGGGGCGCGCGTTGATCGAGCCGGGTCGCTCTTATCTTCTCGGCGCGCGTGCGCCGAAGCCTCGCCGCAGGCGCAAGCTTACTCCGCTCAAGGCAGGCCGATTGCTGCGATAGACCAGACCACCTCCGATCCGTCACGGGGCCTTCATGAAGATCGCGTTGCTCGCACGCAATCCGCACCTCTATAGCCATCGGCGCATCTGCGAGGCGGCGCGCGAACGTGGCCACGAGATCGAGGTTATCAATACCCTCCGGGTGTCCATCAACATCACCTCGCAACGCCCTGCCCTGTATTATCGCAAGCGCCGGCTCGAGGATTTCAACGCGGTGATCCCGCGTATCGGCGCATCGGTGACATTCTACGGACTGGCGGTGCTGCGGCAGTTCGAGGTCATGGGCGTGTACCCGCTGAACGAGTTGGTGGCGATTGGCCGCTCGCGCGACAAGCTGCGCTGCCTCCAGCTTCTCGCGCGGCGCGGCATCGGGCTTCCGGTCACGGCCTTCACCCACGATCCGAAGCAGGCTGAAGACATTATCGATCTCGTGGGCGGCGCGCCGGTGGTGATCAAGCTGCTCGAAGGCACGCAAGGCATCGGCGTCGTGCTCGGCGAGACGGTAAAATCCGCCAAGTCGGTGATCGAGGCGTTCCAGGGCGTGAACGTCAACATCCTCGTGCAGCAATTCATCAAGGAGGCCGACGCCACCGACATTCGGGCGCTTGTCATCGGCGAGAAGGTGGTGGCGGCGATGAAGCGCTCGGGCCCGCCCGGCGAATTCCGCTCGAACCTGCATCGCGGCGGCGCGGGCGAGATGGTGCGTATCACGCCGCAAGAGCGAAGCGCGGCGGTCAGGGCCGCGCGCACGCTCGGTCTCAATGTGTGCGGCGTCGACATGCTGCGCTCGAAAACCGGACCTCTGGTGCTCGAGGTTAATTCCTCCCCGGGCATCGAGGGCCTGGAAAAGGCGACCGGAGTCGATGTGGCGAGCCAAATGATCGATTTCCTCGAGCGCCACGCCGCGCCCGGCCAGACCCGCACCAAAGGCAAAGGTTAAGCGGCCGGGCCTTAACCCCCGTGGCAAAACGACCAGGATGCGTCAGGAAAGCGCTTCGCTTCCCGAATTCTTGCGCTAAAGTCGGCAAGCATTTCGGGAGATTGAGCAATGATTGCGGGACTAATCGCCGGCCGGTTTGCCACGAAGAGCAATTTTCGGCTTGGCCTCATGGCGTTGATGGCCGTGCTGACGTGCACTCTATCTGGTGCCGGCGCGGAGGAGAAGAAGCCGTCGCCCTGCACCGAAGACGCCATGATCGTGTTCGACGCCTCGGGCTCGATGTCGGGCAACCAGACCCTCGGCATCCCCAATTCGAGAGCGCGCATCGATGAGGTCCGCTCGGCGCTCGCCCAAGTCCTGCCGACAGCCACCAAGAATTGGCGGGTCGGCCTCATCACCTACGGCCCGGGCCCGTACAATCAGTGCAACGTCAAGCTCGACCTCAAGCCGACTGCTGACGCCGCCGCCATGATCATGAACGCGGTGAACGGGCTCGTGCCGGCCGGCAAGACACCACTCACCTCGGCCGTCGAACAGGCGGCGGAGGTGCTCAACTATCGCGACAAGCCCGGCGTGATCGTTGTCGTGACCGACGGCGAGGAGACGTGCGGGAGATCGCCCTGCACGCTCGGCAAGCAGCTGCATCTGCTTGGCGACCAGCTGACGGTCCATGTCATTGCCTTTCGCTACGAAGGCTACTCCTGGACTGGCGGAAATCCCGTGGGCGATCTGATGTGCCTCGCCGACGAAAACCACGGTCTTTATACGAAAGCCAATTCCGAGGAGGATCTGGTCGAGGCGCTGGAGAAGACGTTGGACTGTCCAATGATCTCGCAAGCCGGCCCGCTCGAGCCGCCGAGCGACCATCTGCCCTAGCCGCGCGCGCGCCCCGCGACCTCTTGAACGATTGACCCCCAAGGCCTGCGCGCGCTCCATGCGCGCCAAAAGATGGGGCGGGTTCAGAGCCAATGTATCGCGGTCTCGGTGTTGCGCTTTTCTGGGTCGCGCTGGGCGGCTTGTCGCCGGCGGCTGTTGCCGAGGATGCGAGCTTGCTCGACCGCTGCTTCACCCCGCAGGCGCTTGCCGGCACCGCCAGCGAGATCAAGCCGCAGCATAATCATGCCAAGCTCGACCTCTCGGCACTGCGGCAGGAGCCGCTCCCCGCCGCCTCGCCGGTTCCCGAGGCCATGCGTGGCTCGATCAGAGGCGTCGAGCTTCCACCCGGAGTGAAGTTGATCGCGCTCACCTTCGATCTTTGCGAGACCGACGGCAGCGTCGCCGGTTATGACGGGCGCATCGTCGATCTTCTGCGCAGGGAGGACGTGAAGGCGACCTTCTTCGCCGGCGGCAAATGGATGGAGACCCATCCCGAGCGCATGGCCCAATTGCTGGCCGACTCCAATTTCGAGATCGGCAGCCACGGTTTGCGCCACCTCGACATGGCGAGGCTGAACGGCGAGGCGCTGAAGGACGAGATCGCGCTCACCGAAGCGACCTACAGCCGGGCACGCAAGAGCCTGACCGCGAGACAATGCGCGAGCCCGGCAGCGGGCGATCGGCCGGTCCCAGAGCGCATGAGCCTGTTGCGGTTTCCCTATGGAACCTGCGATGCAGAGGCCCTTGCCGCAGTGGCCGACCAGGGCCTCTACGCCATCCAGTGGGACTTGGTCACCGGCGACCCGGATCCGCATCGCTCGGCCAAGGCGATCGCCGAGACGATCCTCGGCAAGGTCCACCCCGGCGCCATCATCGTCGCGCACGCGAACGGCCGGGGCTGGCATACTGCCGACGCCCTGGCGATTGCCATTCCGAAGCTCAAAGAAGAGGGCTATGGCTTCGTCACGGTGAGCGAACTGCTCGCTGCGGGAAAGCCCGTGATCGCGGACAAGTGCTACCTCAACCAGCCGGGCGCCGGACCCCGCCTGGCACGCACGCATCGCCGGAAGAGCAACGATGTCTTCTCCTTTTTCGGCCAGCAGAATTGATCTTCAGAGTGCGCGTCTCGGCCCGCTCGATCCCGCCTGCTGCCAAAGCCTCGCTGAGGCGATCGCGGCGATACCGCCCTGGTCGACGATGAACTATCCGGCAGACGCCATGGCGCGGTTCCTCGTCTCCTCGGCCGACGGCGCCTACCGATACCGCATCGAGGCCGGCGGCGAGCTTGCCGGAGCGGTGTCGATCCGGCAGCCCTGGCTCAAGGGTCCCTATCTCGAGCTGCTGGCGATCTTGCCGCCCTTCCAGAACCGGGGAATCGGCGCGGATATTTTGCACTGGTTCGAGCGGGAGGCGTTGCGGGCCGAAGCGCGCAATCTTTGGGTCTGCGCCTCAGGCTTCAACGAGCGCGCCTTACGCTTCTATCACCGGCACGGCTTCAGGCAGGCGGCGGCGCTGCCTGGTCTCGTGGGCGACGGCTATACGGAAATCCTGTTGCGGAAATTCCCGCTCTGAAGCGGTCTATGGCGTCTTCGAAGCGTCTTGCGGCACGGCATCGACAAAGAGAGCGCCGCTTTCGATCGAAGTTTCCTCGCCACCCTTCATCTCATAGATGTCGCCGTTCTCGAGCTTGATGGTGCAGCCCGATTGGCAGGTCGGCTGGACCGCCTGGTTAGGCGCGATCGTCACATCGGAGCTGTCGCTTCCGCTCTTCACCGTGACCGTGTGCGGCTTCGGATCGGCATTCGAAATGGTGAGCGCCTCAGCCGGAAGCGCGAACAGCATTGCAACCGCGCCAAGCCCCAAAATCATGACGATCCTCATCGCGCATCCCTCCCGATCGGCGTGCCGGCGGCGGGAGCCCTCTCCCGCAAAACGCGGCGCTGAACTAGCCCGCAACGGCGCCCGGATTGTGTCGCCGTAGCGGCCAAAATTTGCGCCGCCTCGCCTCGTTACCGGGCTCGCGGAAAACACCGGCTCGCCCCTTCGCCTATTTACCACCGGAGCCGACACAGGTTGCAACTGTTTCGCACGTCAACACAAAGGCTTCCGTGCTGTGAACCAAATCCCTAGCGGGCGCGTTTCTAGCACCTACGGGCGTGCATCAGCGTTTGTGCGGTGCAACAAGCAGGGATTGGCGATGACCGAGAGGCCTCCTACAATGACGCGCCAGGTAGCGGGGACCTCTTCGATCGGAAAGGAGCTTCCGATGGAACTCACAGCCTCGATTACCGCCATTTTGGCGATCGTATCGTTCAGCTTTCTCGCCGCCATCATCCTGGGGATGATCTAACGCTTCTTCTGTGAAAGCTATTGCGGGTTAGGCCGCCGCCTCGGCGACGCGCTTGGGGTCGTAGTTGAGGCTCGGCGCCAGCCAGCGCTCCGCCTCTTCAAGGCTCCAGCCTTTACGGGCGGCGTAGTCGGCAACCTGGTCGCGGCCGATCTTGCCCACGCCGAAATAAGCCAACTCGGGATGCGAGAAGTAAAGTCCGGAGACGGCGGCGGCCGGCCACATCGCGTAACTCTCGGTGAGCTTGAGCCCGGTCGCCTTCTCGGCATCGAGCAGGCGGAATAGCGTGCCCTTCTCGGTATGGTCGGGCTGGGCCGGATAGCCGGGCGCCGGCCTGATCCCGGCATAGTCTTCAGCAATCAGCTGCTCGTTGCTCAGCTTCTCTTGCGGGGCATAGGCCCATAGCTCCTTCCGCACCTTCTCATGCAGGGCTTCGGCGAAAGCTTCGGCGAGACGGTCGGCGAGCGCCTTGACCATGATCTTGGAGTAATCGTCATTGGCGCGCTCGAATCTCCGCGCCACATCCTCCTCGCCGATGCCGGCGGTCACGGCGAAGCCGCCAACATAATCGGCAATGCCCGTATCCTTGGGCGCGACGAAATCGGCCAGCGCCAAATTGGCGCGCTTGCCGTCGCGGGCCATCTGCTGGCGCAGCGTGTGCAGCGTGGCGAGACGCTTCTTGCGGGTATCATCGGTGTAGAGCTCGATGTCGTCGCCGATGCTGTTGGCCGGCCAGAAGCCGACGACCGCGTTGGCGGTCAGCCATTTCTCTTGGATGAGCTGCTTCAGCATGGCTTGCGCATCGTCGAACAGGTGGCGCGCCGCCTCGCCATATTTGTCGTCCTTGAGGATGCGAGGAAACGTGCCCTTCAACTCCCAGGCTTGGAAGAACGGCGTCCAGTCGAGATAGCGGGCAAGCTCGGCGAGATCGTAGCTCTTGAAGCTGCGCGTGCCGAGATAGGTCGGCTTCGGAGGCACGTAGCCGGTCCAATCGAGCTTGAGCTTGTTGGCGCGCGCATCGGCAATTGAGGTGCGCACCTTCTCGGCCTGACCGCGCGCGTAGGACTCCGCCATGTTGCGATAGTCCTCGCGCACCTTGGCGATCGCCTTAGGCCGCTCCTCCGGCGACATCAGGCCCGATACCACGCCAACGGCACGCGAGGCGTCGGTCACATAGATCGCCTGGCTGCGGCGATAGTTCGGGCTGATCTTGACGGCGGTGTGCACGCGGCTGGTGGTGGCGCCGCCGATCAGGAGCGGCAGGTCGAAGCCCTCGCGCTCCATCTCCGCCGCCACATGGCACATCTCGTCGAGCGAGGGGGTGATCAGACCCGAAAGCCCGATGATGTCGACCTTCAGCTCGCGCGCCATGTCGAGGATCTTCTGCGCCGGCACCATGACGCCGAGATCGGTCACTTGGTAATTGTTGCATTGAAGCACGACGCCGACGATGTTCTTGCCGATGTCGTGCACGTCGCCCTTGACCGTCGCCAGCAGGATCTTGCCGGCGGGCTCGCCCTGGGCGAGGCCAAGCTCCTCCTTCTCCTTCTCCATGAACGGCATGAGATAGGCCACGGCCTGCTTCATCACCCGCGCCGACTTCACCACTTGCGGCAGGAACATCTTGCCCGAGCCGAACAGATCGCCGACCACGTTCATGCCCTTCATCAGCGGGCCTTCGATGACGTGCAGCGGACGCTCCGCCTTGAGCCGCGCCTCCTCGGTATCCGCGTCGATATAGGTGCCGATGCCGTGGACGAGAGCGTGAGTCAGGCGCTCGTCGACCGGCTTCTCGCGCCAGGACAGATCGACCTCGCGCTTTTGCGCCTCGCCGCCTTTGTAGCGCTCGGCCGCCTCGAGCAGGCGGTCGGTGGCGTCGGCGCGGCGGTTGAGGATGACATCCTCGACAAGCTCGCGCAGCTCGGGATCGATGTCGTCGTACAGCGCAAGCTGGCCGGCGTTGACGATGCCCATATCCATGCCGGCTTGGATGGCGTGATACAGGAACACCGAGTGCATCGCCTCGCGCACCCGCTCGTTGCCACGAAAAGCGAAAGAGAGGTTCGACACGCCGCCCGACACATGCACGTAAGGCAGCTCGGCCTTGATGCGGCGGGTCGCGTCGATATAGGCGCGCGCGTAGTCGTTATGCTCCTCGATGCCGGTGGCGACGGCAAAGATGTTCGGATCGAAGATGATGTCCTCGGGCGGGAAGCCGACCTTCTCGGTCAGGAGGTCGTAAGCGCGCTTGCAGATATCGAATTTGCGCGTCGCGCTCTCGGCCTGGCCCTTTTCGTCGAAGGCCATCACCACGACGGCAGCGCCGTAGCGCCGCACTTTGCGCGCGTGCTCGAGGAAAGGCCCCTCGCCTTCCTTCAGGCTGATGGAATTCACCACCGCCTTGCCTTGCACGCATTTCAAGCCGGCCTCGATCACCGACCATTTCGAAGAATCGATCATCAAGGGGACGCGGGAAATGTCCGGCTCGGCCGCGACCAGGTTGAGGAAGGTCACCATCGCCTTCTCGGAGTCGAGCATGCCCTCGTCCATGTTGACGTCGAGCATGTTGGCGCCGCTCTCGACCTGCTGGCGCGCGACCTCGAGCGCGGCGGCGTAGTCGTTGGCCTCGATCAGCTTGCGGAAGCGCGCGGAGCCGGTAACGTTGGTCCGCTCGCCCACCATGACGAAATTCTGTGCGCCGTTGGTCACGTCGATTGTCTATCCATGCACGAAGGGTTCGAGGCCCGAGAGGCGGAGCTTGTGGCTCACCTCCGGCACATGCCGCGGCTTGTATTTGGACACGGCCGCGGCGATGGCGCGGATATGGTCCGGCGTTGTGCCGCAGCAGCCGCCGACAATGTTGATGAGGCCGTCTTTCGCCCAGGTCTCCAGCAATCCAGCCATGAATTCGGGGCTCTCGTCATACTCGCCCATTTCGTTAGGAAGGCCGGCATTGGGATAAACGCTGACATACGTGTCGGCCACATGCGCCATCTCGTCGACCGAAGGCCTGAGCTGCTCGGCGCCGAAGGCGCAGTTGAGGCCGATCGAGAACGGCTGCAAATGCTGCATCGAATACCAGAAGGCCTCAGGGGTCTGGCCCGAGAGATTGCGCCCCGAAAGATCGGTGATGGTGCCGGAGATCATGATGGGCAGCTCGCCGCCAAGCTGCTCGAACACCTGTTCCACCGCGAAACCGGCGGCCTTGGCGTTCAGCGTATCGAACACCGTCTCGATGAGGATGGTATCGGCGCCGCCTTCGATCAGGCCGCGTGTCTGCGTGGTGTAGGCGTCGACCAGCGCATCGAAGCTGACATTGCGGAAACCGGGATTGTTCACATCGGGCGAGATGGAGGCGGTGCGGTTGGTGGGGCCAACGGCGCCGGCGACGAAGCGCGGCTTATCGGGCGTCTTCTCGGTCCACGCGTCGGCCGCCTCGCGGGCGATTTTCGCCGCCGCGACATTCATCTCATAGGCGACGTCCTCGAGGCCGTAATCCGCCTGGCTGATGGCCTGGGCGTTGAAGGTGTTGGTCTCGATGATGTCGGCGCCGGCTTCCAGATAGGCGTTGTGGATCTCGCTGATGATCTTGGGCTGGGTGAGCACGAGGAGATCGTTATTGCCCTTGAGATCGCGCGGGTGCTTCTTGAAGCGCGTGCCGCGATAGCCGGCCTCGTCCAGCTTGTAGCGCTGGATCATGGTGCCCATGGCGCCGTCCAGGATGAGGATGCGCTGCTTGGCTTCGCGCTTCAGCGCGGCAATGCGTTCTTCACGGGTCATGATGCGGCCTTTGCTGCGGCGAACGCCTTCGCCGGGCGCAAGCCAAGCAAATGGCAGATGGCATAGACGAGGTCGGCGCGGTTCAGCGTGTAGAAGTGAAACTCGGTAATACCCTGATCGACCAGCCCGAGCACCTGTTCGGCGGCAACGGCGGCAGCGACCAGATGGCGCGTCTCCTGATCGTTGTCCAAGCCTTCGAAGCGGTGGCCAAGCCAGTCGGGCACGCTCGCGCCCGATTTGGCGGCGAAGCCGGAGCATTGCTTGAAATTGTGGATGGGAATGATGCCGGGCACGATGGGGATGGTGATGCCGGCCGCGCGGACGCGATCGAGATAGCGGAAGAACACCTCGTTGTCGAAGAAGAACTGGCTGATCGCGCTTCCCGCGCCGGCATCGATCTTGGCCTTCAGCATGTCGATATCGGCTTCGATGCTCGGCGACTCGGGATGCTTCTCCGGATAGCAGGCGACCGAGATCTCGAAGGGCGCGATTTGCTTGATGCCTTTCACCAGATCGGCGGCGTTGATATAGCCGCCCGGGCGTGGGCTCGTAGCGCGTGCCGGCGCCGTCGGGCGGATCGCCGCGCAAGGCCACGATGTGGCGCACGCCGAGGTCCCAATAGTCGCGGATGATCTCATCGACCTCGCCCTTGGTCGCCGCAACGCAAGTGAGATGCGCCGCCGGCTTCAGCGTGGTCTCGCTCAAGATGCGCGCGACCGTGGCGTGGGTGCGCTCACGCGTCGAGCCGCCCGCGCCATAGGTGACGGACACATATTTGGGACGCAGCGGCTCGAGCCGCCGGATCGAGCTCCACAGCGTCTCCTCCATCGCCGCCGTCTTGGGCGGGAAGAACTCGAACGACACGTCGATGGCGCCGCGGCCGAGAATGCGGCTTCTGGGCTCGGAGGATGCAAGCATCACGCGGCGACCTCCACCTGCGCGCCGACGCGCTTCTTCCTGCCGGAGACTGCGGGCTTCTGGCCCAGCCAGAGCGACACCGTCAGCTTGCCGCCAGAGGGCTTGGGCGCGAGCTCGCTGAAGCGTTCGAGCTTAAGCCCCGCGCCTTCGAACACTCGCCCGAGCTGATCCTTGGCGAAACCGAGCCGCCGATGCGCCGATTGCTCGCGCAGGAACTCAAGCTCATGCGGGGCGAAGTCGACCACCAGCAGTTTGCCGCCGGGGGCGAGCAGCCGCGCGGCTTCGGTGACCGCGGCCGCCGGGTCGTCGAGGAAATGCAGCACCTGATGCAAGACCACCGCATCCGCCGCGCCGTCGGGAAGCGGCACATTATGCAGATCGCCGTGGCGGACTTGTGCGTGGCTTAAGTCCGGCCCGCTCGAGCTTCATGCGCGCATAGGCCAGCATCGCGTGATTGAGATCGAAGCCGAGCGCGCGATCGGCGCGGGCGGCGAACAGCTCGAGGATGCGGCCAGTGCCGGTGCCGAGATCGACGAGGAGATGGAACGGCCCCTCGCCCAGCGCCTCGTCCATGGCGGCCTCGACGTCTCTCTCCGCCACATGCAGCGCGCGGATCGAGTCCCACTCGCTCGCATGCGCCTTGAAATAAGCTTGGGCCGCTTCCGCGCGCGCCGTCTGCACGGCGGTTGCGCGCGAGCGGTCGCGGGCGAGCGTGAGGTCGGTCTGGTCGAGGCTCGCGACGATAGCCTCCGCCAGCGCGGCCTCGGCGCCAGAGTTGGCGAGCCGGAAATAGACCCAAGAGCCCTCGCGGAAGCGCTTGATGAGCCCGGCCTCGGCCATGAGCTTGAGATGCCGGCTGATGCGCGGCTGGCTCTGGCCGAGGATCTGGGTCAGAGTCCTTGACGTTGAGCTCGCCGCCGGCCAACAGCGCCAGGATGCGCAAGCGCGTCGCCTCCCCGGCGGCGCGCAAGGCGGCAAGCGCATGGGCGCGGGTCAGGCCCGGGCTGGCATCCTGGTCTTGGGCAGCGCTTCGACATAAAGATATGTTTATACGTGTTTTGCAGGATTTACAAGGGCGGAGCCCCCGGTTTCGCCCATTTTTCGACGGAACTGCGCCTCGCGCGCAAGCATGCACAAAACTATGCGCAGGCTATAATCGGGGACCGACGGAGGCGACGACGAGCGCAATCAACCGAAAGTTCTTCTTCGATCAAGTGAGCTTGCGCCTCTTTGACGGCAAGCTGCCGGCAAAGACGCGAAGGTCGCTCAATCAGATTTTGGACTACTGGGAGAAGAACCACGCCAAGGACGACGACCGTTGGCTAGCCTACGCACTCGGCACCGCCCATCATGAAACCGACCGCAGTTTCGGTCCCATCCGTGAATATGGGAGAGGCAGGGGAAAGAAATATTATCCCTATTACGGGCGCGGCCTCGTGCAGCTCACTTGGGAACGCAACTACAAGAAAATGAGCCCGGTGGTTGGCGTTGACCTGGTCAAGTATCCGGACCGCGCATTGGACCTCACGAACGCGATCCCCATCATGTTTGTCGGCATGAAGCAGGGGATATTCACCGGCAAAAAATTCGCCGACTTTTTCAGCAGGAGCAAGGAGGACTGGGTGAACGCCCGCAAGATCATCAATGGCCTCGACAAGGCGCAGCTCATCGCCAGTTACGCCAAGAAATATTACGGTGCCATCAGCTACACGACGTAGCCAGTCTCCGCGCCGGCTCGGGGCTCAAGCCCGCGCGAATTTCTTGTATTTGATGCGCTTCGGCAGCACGGCGTCCTCGCCCAGCCGGCGCTTCTTGTCTTCCTCGTAGTCGGCGAAATTGCCCTCGAACCACTCGACGTGGCTGTCGCCTTCGAACGACAGAATGTGGGTGGCGATGCGGTCGAGAAAGAAGCGGTCGTGGCTGATGATGACGGCGCAGCCGGGAAAATCCTCCAGCGCCGCTTCGAGCGAGGAGAGCGTCTCGACATCGAGATCGTTGGTCGGCTCGTCGAGCAGGATGAGGTTGGCGCCCGATTTCAGCATCTTGGCGAGATGCACGCGGTTGCGCTCGCCGCCCGAGAGCTGGCCGACCTTCTTCTGCTGATCGGCGCCCTTGAAGTTGAACCAGCCGACATAGGCGCGTGGCAGGTACCTCGCGGGCGCCCAGCTTGATCATGTCGTTGCCGCCGGAGATCTCCTCGAACACGGTCTTCTTGCCGTCGAGGGTATCACGCGACTGATCGACATAGCCGAGCTTCACCGTGTCGCCGATGCGGATCGTGCCGTCGTCGGGTTTATCCTGGCCGACGATCATGCGGAACAGAGTGGTCTTGCCGGCGCCGTTGGGACCGATCACGCCGACGATGCCGCCCGGCGGCAGCTTGAAGGAAAGATCGTCGATCAGCAGGGTCTCGCCGAAGCCTTTCTCGAGATGATCGGCCTCGATCACCACATCGCCGAGCCGCGGGCCCGGCGGGATGGTGATCTGCGCCTTGCCGCTCTTGTCCTTGCCGGCTTCGGCCAGCATGTCGTCATAGGCGCGGATGCGGGCCTTCGACTTGGCCTGCCGCGCCTTGGGGCTCGCCCTGATCCAGTCGAGCTCGCGCGCCAAGGTGCGCTCGCGCGCCTCCTCCTGCTTGCCTTCGACTTCCGCCCGCTTCTGCTTCTGCTCGAGCCAAGACGAATAGCTGCCCTTATAGGGAATGCCCTGCCCCCGATCGAGCTCGAGCGTCCATTGGGTGATGTCTTCCAGGAAATAGCGGTCGTGGGTGACCATGATCACGGTGCCCGGATAGTCGCGCAGATGATGCTCGAGCCAGGCCACGCTCTCGGCATCGAGATGGTTGGTCGGCTCGTCGAGTAAAAGAATATCCGGCTTCGACAGCAGCAGCTTGCAGAGCGCCACGCGCCGCTTCTCGCCGCCTGACAGCTTCTTCACGTCGGCGTCGCCGGGCGGGCAACGCAGCGCATCCATGGCCTGCTCGACCTGCGCGTCGAGGTCCCACAGGCCTTGCGCATCGATCTCGTCTTGGAGCTGCGCCATCTCGTCGGCGGTCTCGTCGGAATAGTTCACAGCCAGCTCGTTGTAACGGTCGAGTTTCGCCTTCTTCTCGGCCACGCCTTCCATGACGTTGCCGGTCACGTCCTTGGCTTCGTCGAGGATCGGCTCCTGCGGCAAATAGCCCACGCTGACGCCGTCGGCCGCCCAGGCCTCGCCGACGAATTCGGTCTCCTGTCCCGCCATGATGCGCAGCAGCGTCGACTTGCCCGCGCCGTTGACCCCCACCACGCCGATCTTGGCACCCGGCAGGAAGGCGAGCGTCACGTCCTTCAGGACCTGCTTGCCGCCCGGATAGGTCTTGGACAGCTTGTTCATGACATAGACGTATTGGGGCGTGGCCATAAGCGTGCCGGTGCTCCTTGGATTTTCGGAAAGACTTGCGCCCGCTTCTAGCCAATAGGCGCGTCAAACTCAATCGCTATCGCTGAACAAGTGCGGCAATCGCAGCTTCAGCTTGGCGGCGAGCGCGTCCAGCGGATTCTGTTTGATGGGCTCGATCTCGGAAAGCGCACGGGCGAAAGCGTCGGGCGTAAGCTCCGCGATCGGCAGCACGCAACACCAGCGGTTTTGCATGAGGAACTCGCGGTAGCTTCGCTCCTCGTCGGTGAAGCGGTGGGCGCGCGGCGCTACGCCGACGACAGGCAGTCGCGCCGAGACGGCCTCCGAGATCATCGTGCTGGAGTCCTCGGTGCAGAGGATCACCTCGGCCTTGCCGAACACTTCAGGCAGAGTGCCCGGCCCCTGCGTCCGATAGTCGATGAAGCGGGCGACGACGCTCTCGTCCCTGGCAAGCTCGGCGAACTTGTCGGCCACGTAATCCGGCGTGCGGCGCGAGGTCGAGATCAGCCAGCGCGTGCCCCACGCCTTGGAGATCTCGACGATAAAGGCGAGCAGCCGATCCCACTCTTTTCGCCGATAACGAAACGGACCGGCATTGCCACCGACGAGAAAGCCCGCGAGGCGAGGATGCAAGTCAGGCCCATAGCGGGGCACTGACGCGGGACGCCCGAGCGCATCCGGATCGATCGAGGACGGCTTCAGCGTCACAAGATAGCGGTCGCTGCCTGCGTCCCGGTCGTAGGAGGAGACGATCAGGCTGAAATTCTCAGGGCCGAGACCGCGCATGAGCGAGCCGCAAAAGATGCTGGGAATACCGAGAAAGCGCGAGACGCAGATATTCGGCATATGCGTCTCGCCGCCGGCCGAGACGACGAGGTCGGCCTTGGGCAGAGCGTAGGCGTCGATGCGATAGGCCATGCGCAACATGCGCGGCGGAAAGAAGGACTTGGCGGTGATCCGGCGCCTCAGCCAGCGCGTCGGCACGATCCATTTCCGCTTGACCTCGACGCGGGTGACCTCCACGGGCCGGAGCCGTGCAAGCGCGGCGATCACCCCTTGCGCCAGGTGGTAATGCCCGGGCCGCGTATCCGCGAGAAAAATGACTTTGAGCGGCGGTTCTGTCATCCAGGGCCTTGGTCGAAGCGAAGTGGCCCCGCGTCATAGCGCACCCTTGCCGGACGGTTCAAAGCTTCGTTTCTGGTAAGGCTCATTTGCGGCGTGACTTGGCAAACCCGTCGGAGGTCAGCACAATCGCCGGTAGCGAGCGGAAAGCGCGAGGAGCAAAACGTGGACAAGCCGAAGAATGATGGCGCCGACTGGATCCTCAAGGCGATGGTGGCGGTCGCGGGGTCCGACGGCCAGCTCGACGAGCGCGAGATCGGCCTCATCCAGCAAGTCTATCGGGACCAGTCGGGCCGTTCGCTCACCGCCAATGAGGTGGAGCGAGCCGCCGAAGCGGCCAAGGGCGACTTGTTCGCCGAGTTCGCGGCAGCCGCCAAGGTGCTCGATCTAGACACCAAGGAAGAGATGATCAGGGCCGCTTATCTCGTGCTGCTTGCCGACGAGCGGATCGCCGGGGAAGAGCGCAAGAAGCTGAAGGACATCGCCGCTGCGCTGCAGATCCCGGAGATCCATTTCGGCGCGATCCTCGAGGATCTCGCTTTGTGGCTCGCCAAGGCCCGCAGTTAGGCCTCAGGCGACCTGAAGGCTCTCCCGCACATCTTGCCGCGCGGCTTGAGCCGGCTCGGCGATAAACAGCAGCCGCTGCACCTCGCGATGATAGGCCGCGCTCTCGGCGATCACCCGCACATTGCGGAAGCCGCAGCGCTGCAACAGCTCTCTGACGAAGCTCTCCTGTCCGTCCTGCCCCTGGCTCGCCTCGGGCAGGAAGGGCGTCCACGAGCTTTCGTCGGCGGTGCCGATCTCGAAGATTAGCACCTTACCCACGCGCGTGGAGAGCGCGCGCAAGAATTGCTCCGCCGCGGCGATGCCGAAGGCGCGGATGACGTGATGCAACACCGACAGGCACAGCACCGCGTCGAATTGCGGCAGTGAGCGGATCGCCTCGGGCGTCATGAAGGCCCTGACGGTCGCCGCGCGCTGCACGCGGTCATGCAGCCGCGCCAGCTCCCCCACGATCGCCGTGTCGGTCGCCTCGATGCCGATGGCGAAGCAGTTGCACTCGGCGGCGGCGCGGCGCACGAACCAACCTTCGGCGCAGCCGATATCGAGCACGTTCCGCGCCTCATAGTCGCGCAGCACTTGCGACACCGCCTGCCAGCGCTCGTCGGTGTCCCTCACATTGGCGAAGCGCTTGCCGCCGATTTCGACCGGCTGGTAGGTCCTGCCCCCCGCCTTGGCAACGCGGAAGGCGCTACCGATCAGGCCGAGCGCGAGCCGCCAGCGCGCCCCGCGCAACACTCGCCTGATCCTGCTGCCAAGCGAGCGGCGTCGCCGCCGCTCGGGATAGGCTTGGACGATCTCCGTCAATTCGGCTGCCATGACTGGTTCCCCCTAAGATCGAAACTCACACGCTGCGCAGCAAGCGAAAGCGCTTGTCGTCCCCTTCCGCCTGATCGGGCGCCACATAAATGAGCCGCACGTCGTCGCGCTCCCGGTGCACGCTCTCAAGAAAATTCTCCCAACGGGTGATCCAAGTGTTGAGCCGTTCGTCAGAGGCATAGACGCTCAGCAGCGTGAGGTGGCCCTCTTTGAGAAATTTGGGCGGCCTGCGGAACAGCTTGAGCAATCCGCCACGCAGCTTTCGCTTCACCCGCCGAACCGTCTCGCGCTTGTCCCACCACTCCTCATATTCGCCCGACCGCGCGCGGTTCAGGAACTGCTCGAACAAGGCTTCGCGGCTCGGCAGGATGGTCATCACCGTGAGCCGTACCTTGACGCTGGTCACGGCCTGCATGGCCGGATCGTTGGCGTGGGTCTCATAGCCGCGCGAATAAGCGCGCATGATGTCGTAATGCAGCACGAGGCCACGAGTTCTCGGCTTGGCGCGAAGAACCTGGAGCAGCCCCTTGCGGCTCAGCTCATTGCCGCTGGTGCGGCTCCAGGTCTTGGCCTCTGCAGGGAGATCGTCGGCGATGTTGCGCGGCAAGCGGTCCTCAACGAATTCGCGCATGAAGGTGCTCTTGCCCGAGCCCGAGGGGCCGGCAATGACGAAGATATGTTCGAGCGCGCTGGCGGCAGCGGCGTCGATACGGCGCGCCCGCTGCAACGGCCGCCGGAACGAAAAGCCCGGGCGTATGGCTATGCTGCTGATTGACATCGCAAATCCCCCGCTGATGCCTGTCACCGAAACGACATACTAGACTAACTCGATAGAGATAGCATGGTATTGGCTTCCAAAAATGCGTTGGATCGGCAAATAAAATTCGAAATCGGGAGGGCAGCGACGAAAGCCTGCGGGAGCATCCAGCCGCTGGCTAGGATGGCTTCGAGGCTTGTGGCGCTTCGCGTCTCGATCCTCGCCAGGCGCGCGCGGAATCGGTCGAAGCGAACATCGCGCGGAACCGGCGGGTAACCTGGCGCAGCAACAGGGTCGCCCGTTCGAGCTGATATCCCGCGCTCCGCTTGATCGTGTTGTGACGTTCTCTCAGCTCCCGCGCCCGCTCCGGCGAGAGACCGGGATAGGGAGTCCGCGCGCTGGAAGCTTGGTCCGACAGGGGAGGAAACGGCTTCATGCCGAAATCCCGGCTGAGCGTCGCGTTGCCGGGCTCGACGTCGCGCAACAGCCTCGCCCTCGCCTCGGGCGAGAGATAGTCGCGATAGCGGCCGTCATCGGTGACGACGCGCTCAAGCTCGGCGCAGACGAAATTACCCATGCGCCGGTCCACGAATGACGTGGCCTTGTTCAGCTCGCGCTTGTACTCGACGAGGTCGCGTGCGAGCGAAGTGTTGATCCGCAAGTCCAGTCCGGCGAAACGATCGAGGTCGCCGATCTTGAGCACAGTACCGAGGAAGAACCGGGCGGCCGCATTGGCCGTCTCCTCGTAGGTATGGACGACACAATCCGGGAAGACGCGGCTCCACAGCCGCATATGCCGCGCATAATCCAAGGCCTCGCTGACAGAGGCCGCGAATTGCTCGCACGTCGCCGACAACGGCCGCGTCCTCACCGTCTGCGCGTAAACGGATTCGAGGAACTTGTCCTGACGGCGGAAAAACACCACGACGCGCTTTGGCATGTCGGCGCGGCAGCACGTCGTGCAGCAGCTCGATGCAGCGTGCCTCCGACGCCCAATAATCCTCGCAAGCGTCGCCTTCCAATTTGTGGAAGAACATCGTCATGGCGAAGAACGACTCCGCGCTGATCAGGAAAGTCGTCGCGCCGTGTGCACGCGCCTTCGCCAAATGGCTGTCGACGAGAGCTCGGGCCTCGGAGCTTTGCCCTGAGGCAATCAGCTGCGCGAGCTGATTGAGGGTCCTGGCGCGAGCACGATGCGCATAATAAATGCCGCGCTCGGCAAGAATGCGTTCGTTGCGGCGCAGGCATTCTTGCACCGCGCTGGTGCCGGTCTTGTGCGTCCCGATATGCAGGATCAGTTGCACCAAACACCCTCCGCCCGTCGAAGCCTAATGCGTGGTGGCTGGCTTCCGGATTGCATGCTCGCGCGGCGCGTGCGCGGCAATGCAGACATAGAATATCAGCAAGCCGATCGCGCACATAAACCAAGTCTGCCACATGCTCCAGGCAAAAGCGGCAATGCCGAAAAACGCTGCAAAGCTCGCGGCGGCGAAGGGCTGGATATCGTTGGGCAGGCGGAGCATGCGCAGCGCGATGGCCGCGCCGGCAAGCGCCAGCAGGATGGCGCCTACGACCCCAAGCTCGTACCAGGTTTGCAGGAAGACATCATGCGCATGCTCGCCGGACGAGCGCGGGAAAATAAAGCCCTGCGGCTGATCGAATTGTCCCCTGCGGTTCAGGCTATGTGTCGAGTTGACGCCAATGCCGAGCCAGGGTTGCTCGAGAACGTGCTCGGCGGTGTACTCCCACAAAATGATGCGGGCCCGCGCGGAATTCGGAAGCCACGGCACCATGTGCCAGCCGGCGTTATAGGCCGCGAAATCGACCGGCAAGACCAGCGCGAAGGCGAGGCACCAAAGTCCCGCGAGAGTCCGGATGACAGCGGTGCGCCATTTCCACGCCAGCAGAAAGGTCAGGAGCGATAGCACCAGCGCGATCTGCGAGGATTGGTGCTCGGACAGGAGGACCGCAAGCCCGGTGATGACAAACAGCAGCGTCAAGAGCAGCGTGCGGCGCGGCTTGTTGGCGACCAGAGCCAAGACCGAGATGGCGGGCCACAGGCTCAACATCACGATGGTGACGTTCTGATTGAGCTCGGACAGCGAGATCTTCTTCACCAAGCCCATGCGGGAAAGCTCGATATGCTTGAACTTGTCGGGCCGGAAGGCGGGAATGGCGTTCATCGCCCAGCGGGTGATGGCGGCACCCGAGAGCATTTCGAACAAGACATAGATGGCGCCAAGCGCCGCGCCGGCGGCGAAGCCAAGCGCGGCAAGCCGCAGCTGCTGCTCATCGAGCGCCGCAATCGCCCTGCTCGCCGCGATGATGAGCAGGACCAATCCCCAAAGCAGCGCCGCCTTGGCGAAGCCGGCGCCCGGATCGGCCGCCCAGAGCGCGCTGATCGAGACGTAGAAGGCGACCAGGGCGGCGGCAATCGATACGGCATCGAGCGGAACGAGGCTCCGCCATGCAACGCCCTGCCGCCAGGCGCGCACGCCGGAGGCGATGGCGATCGACGCGACAAACAGCCAAGTGAGCCGAGGGACAGCGGCGGTCACAAACGGGCTAAGGAAGAACAGCGCCGGCAGGATAAGCAGGCGCTTATCGGCGCGGACGCTTTCAAGACCTACCGATAGGGACATCCCAAACCTTTTGCGGACGCGCAGCTAGACCCAGAAGAGTTTGACGAAGTCCTCGTCCACGTCGTCGGGGTCAGGTTTGCCGTGAAAGCTGACAAGGCGCGCTCCCTCGGGGAGCGACCCACCCATGACGTGCTTCTTATAGCTGACCAATTGTCCCGGAAACATGTCCTGCCATCGCTCTGTCTTCGCTCCGTTGACGGCTTCGATAAATTCCGAATTTAAGCGGAAGCTGCGCATGGCCCTGCTGCGGAAGCGCATGAAGGTCGTCCAGATCCCGCGGCCGTAACCAGCCGGGATGCTCATGATCGTGGAGTTGATTTCGTTTGGCTTATTGAAGCGCGAGCCGGTGGCGAAGGCGCCGTCGTAGCCCAGGAAATCCTCCAGCGATCCGGTGACCACCATGTCGATATCCATATAGAGCAGTCGTGCGTCGATCCCGTGATCCCATGAGAATAGATAGATCTTATGCCACCAGCCCTGACACAGCGGGCTCACCGGGAGCGCTATGATGTCACGCTCGAGCCCGGATGGATCGTCGGTCAGACAATAGAATCTCCCCGCGTGGCCGTTGCGGCGCACGGCTCGGAAGAGCTTATTCGCATAATCCGTCGGATATTTCGGGCCGGCCTTTATGCATACAACAGCTGTCATTATTTGTTCGCGAAATTGGGAGAGGACGCAATGTATATAGGGCGCATAAGGCCCTGTCAGGGTATTTTGTTTCCGTAACGCACGCTGCCGCCAGCCATCGAGATCGAAGTCGCCAAGCCTGTTTCATGATCATTTCGCACGAGCATAAATTCATCTTTCTCAAGACCAAGAAGACGGCCGGCACGGCGATCGAGGCCGCTCTGTCGGAGCTGTGCGGCCCGTCTGACGTGATCACGCCCTATCGCGAGGAGAGCGAGCAGGACCGCAAAGGTCGGCCGCCGCAGAACTATCGCATCGAGCATAGACTGAAGCCGAAGCGCCCGCTCTGGCGCAAGCTGCTGATGCGCCCCGAACGCTATTATCACCACAGCGTCGGCTTCTACGAGCATATGCCGGCGTGGCGCGTGCGCGATTATGTCGGCGAGGAGGTGTGGCGGAGCTATTTCAAATTCGCCTTCGACCGCAATCCATGGGACCGGCAGGTCTCCTGGTATCTCTACAAGACCAAGACCAAGCGAGCGCGGCCGAGCTTCGAGCGCTTCATGGAAGACCGCGCCCGCGCCTATGTCACCAACTATGCGCAATACACGATCGACGGCGCGCTCGCCGTCGATTTCGTCGGCCGCTACGAAAGCCTCGAAGAAGATCTCAACCGCGCACTCGAGCTTGCCGGCGCCGGCGCGCGCGTTTCAGTCCCGCGCGTGAACGTCACGCCGAACAAGGACGAAGCCCGGAGCTATCGCAGCTATTACTCGCCCGACACGCAAGGCCTGGTGGCGGAGTGGTACGAGCCGGAAATCGCGCTGCTGGGCTATGGGTTTTAGGGGGCGTTCGGGTGCAGAGATGCGTAAGCGAGGCGTAAGCTAGGCGTGATCTTTTTCCCTTGGGGCGCGGATACGCGAGGGAAGCAGATGCTACGGCTTTCTGGAAGCGGCGGCGTTAGACCGCTTTCGCTGAACCAGTACCCCTCTCCTCAAGCGCCTTTTCTCCTGCGCTGTCTCCGCCGCTAACCGGAAGCCGCGGAGATCCTCTCTTCACACATCTTGGGAAACTCTGAGGAGCAAGACGATGCGGAATAAGCTCTTAGCGGCGCTCACGGGGATGGCTTTTGCCTACACCGCAGCGGGTGCCGCGCTTGCCTCAAATCTCAAAGCCATGGACGCGGACATCCACGCCGTCGAGATTCAGTGGGAGCATATCAAATTCGACGAAGACGGCTCACCGAACCAATTCGCCCATATCGACGCACTGGCAAAGTTCACCGCCGGACTCGTCAAAAAATATCCGGGCCGGGTCGAGCCGTCGATCTGGGAAGGCATCGTCACCAGCGAAGAGGCAGGAATGGCCGGGACTCTGTCGGCCATGAGCTATGCGAAGTCCGCGAAAGCCATTCTCGAGGCGGCCTATCAGAAGGACCCCGCGGCGCTCGACGCCGGCGCGCCGACAAGTCTCGGCGTGTTGTATTATCGCGTGCCGGGCTTTCCGTTCGGCTTCGGCGACAACGAAAAAGCCCGCCAGCTGCTCGCGCAGGCCGTATCGCTCGCGCCGAACGGCATGGACGCCAATTATTTCTATGCAGACTTTCTGATGTCTCAACACGAATATGCGGCCGCCTATAAGCTGCTGAAACATGCTCTGTCGCTGCCGCCGCAGACGAACCGGCCGTTATGGGACAAGAACCGTCGCGCCGTGATCCACGAGCTCATGACCAAGGCGGAAGCCAGCGCCGCGCGCGGCTGATGCTCGCGCCCATGCGGGCAAGGCGGGCGGCCTTGTTCCACGGGATCGGCGCACAACTGCGCCGTCCGTCGAGTCTTTCGGGTCGGGTGACGGGTAGCCTGATGGCCATCCTCAACGCCCGGGCGAACGCCCTAGCCATAGCCGCTCTAAGCCCGAGAGACGGCGAGACGCTGCTCGAATTGGGTTGCGGCCCGGGCCATGCCTTGCAGGCGCTGCTTCACGTCGCGCGCCGATCGGAGGTCATCGGGGTCGACTGGTCGGATGTGATGCTCGCCCAGGCCGCGCGCCGCAACCGGCTTGCGGTGGCGACCGGCAGTCTCAAGCTGATCCGCGGGGACTTCGCCAGACTTCCGCTCATCGACGCCATCGCTGATGCGATCTTGGCGGTGAACGTGGTGTACTTCATGGCGAATTCGACGGCCCTTGGTGAGGCGCGGCGCGTGCTCCGACCCGGTGGCCGCATGGTGCTCTACGCGACGCATGGTTCAATCATGCGCCGCTGGCCTTTCGCCGCCCCCGACACGCACCGGCTGTTCGATCATAAGAGGCTGAGGGCACTCCTCGTCGATGCCGGCTTTGCCGGCGATTGTATCCGCATCGAAACCGTGAATGCCGGTTTTGCAGTTCCTGGTCTTTTGGCTGTGGCGGAGAAGCAAAGGATGACCGCCGCGGCCTAGGCGTCATTTTCCTTGGTCCGAAGACGATGCGATCGGCGTCGACGGCAGATCGGCGTGCTGCGCACAGCCGAGAAGCACCAGCAACGCAAACAACGCCAGGTATCTCATGTCTCAATCTCCCTTCCTCGCCGGCCGGCCGCTTGCTCCGCCCGCCTATGCCGGCTGCGGAACTCCAACCGGGACTGCCCTTGGTTTTTCCTTTGGATCGGTGGACCCTTTCGCCGGCTCGACAATCTCGCGATGACCCGCCGGCGCCGGCGCCGCCCCATAGCATTTGTCGAGATAGTCGCGGATGCGCGGGTCGGCCATCTGCGTCGCGATCGCCCGGTCGACGAGCTTCGGCGCAAATTTCTGGACGAGCACGAACAGCCGCTCCGCGCCTTTGGCATAAACGTGGTCCAGCTCGTGGCCAACCGCCCGCCAGATTTGCGCTGCGACGATGGCCGGATCGTCGACCCGCATCCGCATCGGCGCGACCAGCCAATCGAAGGCCGGGCTCGATTCGGTCCTCGTGGCCCGCGGCGCGGCATAGGTCACGCCGACGCCATAGGGCTTCAGCTCGCGCCGCATCGCGATGGAAAGTCCGCGCAGTCCGAATTTTGACGCTGAATAGGTCGCGAACAGCGGATAGGCGATGTCGCCGAACATCGAGCCGACATTGACGATGCGCGAGGACATGACGCGGCGGAGCAAAGGCAGCATCTCCCGGCTCAAAGCGGCGGGCGCAATGACATTGGTTGCCAAGACCCGCTCCAGCTCCGCATCGGTGGTGTGAGTCAGCGGACCGACGGCGAGAGCTCCGGCATTGTTGACGAGGACATCGAGGCCGCGCCAATGCTTCCATAGATAATCCCGTAATCCGCGCCGCACGACCGGATCGGTAATGTCGCCCTGCAAACGGAGATGACCTTTGCCAGGCGCCATCAGCGTCAAGGTTTCGTACAGCGCATTGGCCCGGCGGCCGCACAGAGCGACCGTCATGCCACGACGTGAGGCCTCGATGGCCAGCGCACGCCCGATTCCCGAGCCTGCCCCGGTGATTAGCGTACGCTTGCCGTCAAGCTGCATGGCTCTTGATGGGATGCCGGGCCGCCAACTCGTGGTAGATGCCGCCGTACAGGCGGTAGAACACCTTCGACGCATCGATCACGATCTGCTGGACATTGGCGTCGGTGATGCCATTCACCAGCGTTTTGAAGAATGCAACGTGCTCGATGTCGAGCGCTCCATGGGACCGGAGATAGGAGAAGCCATCCTTGCCGCGACCGCCGAGCGAGCGCTGGATGGAGTCGGCAGCCTTGTCTGCAAGCAGGGTCGACATCCCCTCCAGCACGTGAACGCTGCCGAGCATGGCGTAGGGACTGATCCATTCGATCGCATAATAGGTGTAGGCCACCATCACCTGACAGGCGATGCCCGGCTTTCCGTCACGGCCGGCGACTGCATCGCCTCCCATGGCCTCGATATCGTTGAGGATCCATTTTTCGTGGCCGCGCTCCTCCTCCATGTATTCCACAAGCGCGTCCTGATAGGCCTCGTCACTCGTGCGCGCGGCGGCGAACGCGAGCAGCGGGAACGTATGCTTCACATGGTGGTAAGCCTGGGTGAGAAAGTCGAGGTAGAGCGGGCGCGACGCGCCAGAATTTATGGCCTCGCGGATAAGCGGAATCGACGTGAACGTCGTCCGCTCCTTCTCGGTCTCGGCAATGAGTTGATCATAGAACGGCAAGGGACTCTCCTGTCTGCTTGATGGGATGTGTTTCTGGTGGCGATGCTCGGTTGCAATCACGCTGCGGCAGGACATCGAGCGCGCATGAGAGCCGGATAGGCCGTTAACGCGGCGCTGCGTGCGATGCGCCCATTCGAGGTGAGGAGGCCGATTTGCTTCGCCTGCGACGACGGGCAGACGACAAAATTCCTGGGCACGGCATAGGGCGGAGCATCGCAGCAGGCCTGCTCGAGCCAGAGCAGGATGTGGGCGCGGGACGACTCCGTCAGCCAGGCTTCGCCGAGAGCCGACGGAATGAGCAACACGTTTAGCTGATCCATCCCTTGACCGAGCACGACCGCCGCGGCGACACGGGGATCGCCGCTCAGCATCGCTTCGATCCATTCCGGCGAGACGTTTCTGCCGGAGGACATCACGAGGAGGGTGTCCTTGCGGCCGGCGACCGATAGAAAGCCGTCCTCATCCAGACTGCCGAGATCTCCGGTGCGCCATGGCTTTTGCGCAGGATTGCCGTGCAGGTAGCCGTGCATGACCGCCGGCCCGCTCACCACGACCTCGCCGTCGTCGATACGGACATCGAGGCCTGCCAGCGGTTCGCCCATGGTTGCGGCCTTGCGTCGGCCAGGCCGGTTCAAGGTAACGACCGAGCAGCATTCCGTGAGCCCGTAGCCCTCGTGCACCGGGATGCCACGCTCCCAAGCGCGCTCGGTCAGGGTCTCGGAGACGCGCGCGCCGCCGACAGCGACGAAGCGCAAGCTGTCCGGCGCCCGCTTGTTGCCGGCCGCAAGCTGGGCGACCCATGCCGAAAGGAGCTGCGGCACCAGCACGGCCGCGCTGGGCCGCGTCTGCTCGAAGGCGGCGGCCAAGTCGACGGGACGCCCAGTGCCGATGCCTTCGGCCACGGTCGAAGCAAAATGCGTCCGCGCGCCAACCAGCACGGGCACGCAGATGGCGGTAATGGTCTCGAGCAAGAGAGCGAGGGGCAAGACCGACAAATTGATATCTTGCGCGGAGGCCTCGATCGCCGCGCCGAGGGCGCGGGCCTGCCAATCGATCTGCTCGATGCCGAGACGCACGCCCTTTGGCCGGCCGCTGCTGCCGGAGGTGTAGACGATCATCCCCGCTCCGGGCGTCTGGACGGGAGTTTCGCTCGACTGTCGCTTCGAGATCGACGTGACGCCGGTGCCCAGCGGCCCCGCGAGAGCCAGCGCGTCTGGGGTTGCGAGCACGTGGTCGATGCCGGCGTCGCGGAGGATATGCTCAAGCTGCAAACGGCTGAAGAAGCTCGGCAAAGGCACGACCGTCTTGCCGGCAATCCATGCGGCGAGCTGGGCGACCGCCCAGTCAATTCCATTGGCGCCGAGCAGACCGATGACCTGAGGCAGGCCGCGCAGCTCCGCCGCCATGCCGGCGACACGGGGGGCGAGATCTCGTCGCGAGAGCGTACCCTGGTCGTCCGACATCGCCGTCGCGTCGCCGCGAAAGCGCGAGCTGTCATGCAGGACCCGCAGGAACTCAGCCATGAACCAAAGCCCTGGCAGCGTTGTCCTCGCACGGGGGGGTCGCTTCACGGTGAACGGCGCATACGCTTGGGGAGAGCTCGTAATAGGATCCCCAGTCGTCGGGATGGGCTACGCGCGCGCGGTCCGCGACCGCAAGTGGCATCAGCGGCAGGCCGATGCGTTCCAGCAGCCCCTTGAGGGGCGCGGTCGCCGTGAAGAACGCCCATTCGAATCCGGCCGCCTTGCCCCAGGCGACGATCTTGCGGAGAAACGATCCGACAATGTGCGGGGAGCGGCTGGCGAGGGAGGTGACTTCGAAGATCTGCTCGCGGCCCACCGCCTCGCACCACAAGGCTGACAACACTTCGTCGACCGGGGCGTCGAGATAGCATTCGGAGAAAAACCCATCCGCCGCAAAGCGCAACCCTGCGGCGCAGAGCAGTTCATCCCGGCTGCTCACCATGGCAATGAGCGTCGCGGGGAACACCCTGACGCGCGCCGCATGATGAAGCGCGTAAACTTCGGCTATCAATCGCTCTGTTGCTGGTCGTAGATCGTGGTCGCGCGGAATGATCGCTGTGCGTATCAAGAATTTCCCCTCGTGCGTTTATCACGCTTGAGAGGACGGTCGCCCCGGCTGCTTACAGACGGCTTACGGCCGTTAAAAGATCACAATCCCTAACAAAAGCGCCCGTCAAACCGCCGTCGCCCGCGCCGGCGAGTGGGTCTCTGCCGCGGGCAGCGATTCGAACTGCATCGTGAATACGGCACCCCCTTCGGGGGCGTCCTCCACCGACATGACCCCGCCATGGGCAACGACGGTGCGAGCGGCAATGTCCATGCCGAGGCCGGCGCCGCCCTTGTTAGCCTCTCGATCGCCCTGCCAGAAACGGCGAAAGATGGCGTGTCTCTGGCTGGCCGGCACGCCAGGTCCGCGGTCGATGACGCGGATCGCCGGCGGATTGGCCACCACGATGGAGACGGTGGTGCCTTCCGGCGTATAGCGGAGCGCATTCTCCACGATGTTGCGCAGCGCCCGGAACAGATAGTCGCTGGCGCCGCGGATACGCACCGGCTCGTCCGGCGCCACCACCTCGATGGATCGGCCGTTGTCGATCGCCGTCGGCCCAAGGTGGGAGGCGACTTCGGTAGCGACACTGGTCAGATCGGCAACGTTGTCGGCGCCTAGCTGCAGCACGTCGAGACGCGCCACGTCGAGCAGTTGATTGACCAGGCGCTGGAGACTGCCGATTTCGTCGACGAGCTGGGCATGGCCTTCGAATTTCGGCAGGATGGCCACATGCGCCTTCAGCACGGTGACGGGCGTGCGCAGCTCGTGCGCGGCATCGGCGATGAACCGCTTTTGCGCGTCGAACGCCGTTTCCAGTCGGTCCAATCCCCGGTTGACGGCGGCGACAAGGGCATGGACGTCGCGCGGCAGCCCGCTTTCCGTCAGCCGCATGGATGCCGCGCCGGGCCCAATCGCCGCGGCCTGGTTCGCGGCCATGCGCAGCGGCGCGAGCCCGATGCGTGCCACCAGCAGATTGACCAACAGCAGGATGACGACGAACGGAATCCAGATCCACGCTATGTCCTGGACGAATTCTTCCAGCACGCTGTCATAGACGATGTTGCCGGGATGGAAGGCGACCTGCACCCATACGGACTCGTCGCCGTAGGGCGTTCTGACCGACAAGCCATAAAATGGAGGCTGCTCGTCAGCCGGTTGCAGAACGAAGAAATCCTTGGGCGTCGCTACATTGATCGCCGCGATCGGCCGCGTGACGCCTGGCGATGCGGCCAGGAGCTGTCCGTTGCGGTCGACGACGGCGTAGCGGCCGCTGTTCGCCTTGAACGCCTCCGTCACGTAAGCCGGCAGCTCGACCGGCCCAGGCGCCGCCTTCCTCACAAAGTCGGAGATCAGCCCCGCCTGATTGCGCAGCGTCTGCTCATGGAACTGCGTGTTCTTGGCTTTGAACCGGACATAGAGAACCGCGCTCGCCGTGGCGACCGCAAGCAGGCTGACGCTGACCAGCCCGACGATCAGTCTGAGCCACAGCGAGGCGGAAGCATTTTGCGAACTAGTCGTTTGTTGCCTTTGCTGAGAGCACATAGCCCACGCCGCGCAATGTGTGAATGTGCATGTCCGCCCCCGCCTCCTGCAGGCGTCGGCGAATGCGATGGACGAGCACTTCGATGGCATTGGAGGCAAGATCCTCTCCGAACGAATAAATCGCATCTTCGATGGCGGATTTGGGCACGACTCGCCCTGCCCTGCGCATCAACAGCTCCAGCCCGTCGATCTCGCGGCGGCCGAACTCGACCGGCGCGCCGGCGACGCTCACTTCCCGCTCGCTGGTGTTGAGCATCACGTTGCCGGCGGTGAGCTTGACGCCGAGCGCCTCGCCGGGCCGGCGCAGCAGAGCGCGAACGCGCGCGATCAGCTCGTCGAGCTCGAAGGGCTTGCGCAAATAGTCGTCGGCGCCTTGATTGAGGCCTGCCACGAGGTCTTCCAGGCTGTCGCGCGCGGTGAGCACCAGCACGGGCCGCGTCATTTGCCGGCGGCGCTGGTGTCCGAGCCAGACGAGGCCGTCCATGTCGGGCAGACCGAGATCGAGCAGGATGGTGTCGTAGTGTGTGGCTGACAGCGCGCTTTCGGCATCGACCGTGGTGGTGACGTGATCGATGGCGAAGCCGCCATTTTGCAGGGCCGTGCCGAGATAATCGGCAAGCCGCTGGTTATCCTCGATCAGCAAGAGGCGCATCTGCCTCCCCCTCTATTCGGCTCAAGGACGACGGACGAGCGCTCCCCGTCGGACTCTCGAGCGCGGAATCATGCGTTGGGCGGAAATGAAGGCGGTTTGACGGCGAGGAAGGCGCCGAATCGGGCGGTGTTTCGGCGAAAACGTCGCACATTCCGGCGATCTCCCCCGTCGGGCTCGCGTCCCGAGAGAGGGCCACGATGGACCTTACGCCATCGTTACAAAGGTGGTGCCGTGGCAGCCTTCTCCCGCTTGGCGCGCGAAGATGGTGGGCCCGGGAGGGCTCGAACCTCCAACCAGACGGTTATGAGCCGCCGGCTCTAACCAGTTGAGCTACGGGCCCCTGCTCTCGCTCCGGCCGTTTGCAGACCAGGCGATCCGCCTTGCTCAGTGGCGGAATTCCGCGTCTTAGCAGAGTTCGGCGGGCCTGCGAATTGCCGGAAGTTAATTTGCGCTTCCGCCGCGGCCAAGCAATCCTCGTGACCGGTGCCGTCACCCTCGGGAATCCCCATGCCCCTCCCCTCGCCGAAATTCACGCTCGCACTCGTATCTCTCCTCGCCTTGGCCCCGCTCCAGGCGGTCCCCGCGCTCGCCGACGCCCAACCCGACAAGCGCACCATCTCGCTCGCGGCGTCCGGCGCGGTCAAAACCGCCCCCGACAAGGTCGACATCTCGACCGGGGTGAGCACCGAGGCCAGGACCGCGCGCGAGGCGCTCGACCAGAACACGCAAGCGATGGCCAAGGTGATCGAGGCGCTGAAGGCCGACGGCATCGACGCCAAGGACATTCAGACCGTGAATTTCTCGGTCGGCCCGATGTACGAGCAAAAGACGGACGACAAGCCGCCGGTGGTCGTCGGCTACCGCGTCACCAACCAGGTGCGCATCACCCTGCACGATGTCGGCAAGCTCGGCGCCATCCTCGACAAGGTGGTGTCGCTCGGCTCGAACCAGATCGATTCCATCGAGTTCGGCGTGGAAGAGCCCGAGGCGCTGAAGGACGAGGCGCGCAAGCTCGCGCTGAAGAACGTCACCGACAACGCCAAGCTCTACGCGGAAGCCGCCGGCGTGGGCCTCGGCCAGATCCTCAGCATCACCGAGGAGGACAGCTCCTATCAGCCGCGCTATGCGCCGATGGCGACGCGGATGGATTCCGCCAAGGAGGTGCCGATCGAGGCCGGCACGGCGGCGGTCGAGGTGCGCGTCAGGGTGACCTGGGAAATCAACTAAGGCACGGCTTTAACTTCTCCCCAGCGGCGAGGCATTTGGCGACTTGCATGCGGGGCGAGGATTGCTGATTCATATCAAGGCTGAACGACTGGCCGTTCCAGTAGTTTAGCTGCCATGGCCTCCTCCAACGCCCAGCTCGCCGGACGCTCCGACCGGCATGCGCGCGACCGCGCCATCATGGTGGCGCGGCATCTGGCGGCGCGCAGCATCCGCGATCCGCTGGTGCTCGCGGCCATGGGCGCGGTGCCGCGCGAGGCGTTCGTGCCGGAGCATTTGGCGGATTTCGCCTATGAGGATTCGGCGCTGCCCATCGAGGCCGGGCAGACCATCTCGCAGCCTTACATCGTCGCCCGCATGATCGAGCTGCTGGAGCTTCGGCCCACCGACAAGGTGCTCGAGGTCGGCGCCGGCTCGGGCTACGCGGCGGCGGTGCTGAGCCGCATCGCCAGCCAGGTGTTCTCCATCGAGCGCCACGAAGTGCTGGCCAACCAGGCGCGCGAGCGGATCGCGCGTCTCGGCTACGCCAACGCCAAGATCATCTTCGCCGACGGCACCAAGGGTCTGCCGGAGCAAGCCCCGTTCGACGCCATTCTGGTCTCGGCCGGCGGCCCGAAAGTGCCGGAGACGCTGAAGCAGCAACTCGCCATCGGCGGGCGGCTCGTCATTCCGGTCGGCCGCGGCACGCATCAGACGCTCTACCTCGTCCGCCGCGTCGGCGACGACGAATACGAGGAAGAAGACCACGGCGCCGTCACCTTCGTGCCGCTGATCGGCGCCGAAGGCTGGGCCGAGCCGGGCGAGGCCAAGCGCGAGACGGCGATCGACGCGGAAAGCTCGGGCTTCGCCGCCGGCCTGCTGATGCCGAAGCAGCGCGCCCGCGCCATCCGCAGCAAGCTCGGCCATCTCATCGCCGAAGCGGCCGAGCCGTTCGGCGATCTCGGCGAGCTGACGCGCCTTGCCGAGCGCTTCGCGCATAAGCGCGTGGTGCTGCTCGGCGAAGCGACGCACGGCACAGCCGAGTTCTACGATGCGCGCGCCGCCATCACCGCGATGCTGGTCGAGAAGCACGGCTTCAATATCGTGGCGGTGGAGGCGGATTGGCCCGATGCAGCGGTCTACGATGCCTATGTGCGCGGCCTGCCCCGGCCGAAAGTGCCCAAGGCCGCCTTCACCCGCTTCCCCGCCTGGATGTGGCGGAACGGCGAGGTCGCCGCCTTCCTCAAGCGGCTGAAAGCCATCAATGCGGGGATCGGCGATCCCGAACGGCGATGCGGATTCTACGGACTCGACGTCTATAGTCTCAGCGCCTCGATCGAGGCCGTGCTGCTCTATCTCGACAAGGTCGATCCGGAGTCGGCGCGAATCGCGCGCGAGCGCTATGGCTGTCTTGCGCCGTGGCGCGCAGACCCGGTTCGCTATGGGCGCATGGCGCTGTCGCGCGGCTACGCGGTCTGCGAGAAGCCGGTGGCCGACGCGCTGCTCGATCTCCTCAAGAAGCGTCTCGACTATCTCATCAGGGACGGCGAGGCGTTTTTCAGCGCCGAGCAGAATGCGCGCATCGTCGCGGCGGCCGAGCAGTATTACCGGGTGATGTATTACGGCGACGCGGTGTCGTGGAATTTGCGCGACCAGCATATGTTCGACACGCTGGAGCGGCTGCTTCAACATCGCGGGCCCGGCTCCAAGGCCGTGGTCTGGGCGCATAATTCGCATGTCGGCAATGCCGAGTTCACCGAGATGGGCCAGGTCCGCGGCGAGCATAATATCGGCCAGCTCGCGCGCGAACGCTTCGGCGACAATGCCGCCTTGATCGGCTTCGGCACCGATCGCGGCACGGTCGCGGCCGCGTCCGACTGGGACGGCCCGATGGAGATCAAGCGCGTGCGGCCGGCGCGCGACGATTCCTACGAGGGCAGCTCGCGCGACGCCGGCATCCCGGCCTTCTTGCTCGAAACCGGGCCGGGTCAAAAGCGACATGTCCGCGACGCGCTGGCCGAGCCGCTGCTGGAGCGCGCCATCGGCGTCATCTACCGGCCCGAGACGGAGCTGCTGTCGCATTATTTCCAGGCCGAATTGTCGCGCCAGTTCGACGCCTGGATCTGGTTCACCGAGACCAAGGCCGTGGCGGCGCACCCGCAAGCCCATCCGCACGGCCCCGACGAGACCTACCCCTTCGGGCTGTAGCAATATTCATTCACATTCCGCCGGCCCCAGAAACATTCATTCACATCCGGCCGGCTCCAGTAACACTCATCCTTATCCTTGCCGTTTTGTAAGGATTTGCTTGCGCAAGATCGTGGTAAGACCACGATCTCTCGGGGAACCGCAGGCTTCATGGGAACGCGTTGGCTCACGCTCGTTTTGGTCGCGGCGCTGGCGGCAGGCGGCTTCTATTATTATTGGCAGAATCAGGCCGTCCCCAAGCTCGACGTGCAGACCGCCGCCGCCACGCGCGGCGACGTGCGGCGCATGGTCTCGACCTCCGGCACGGTGCGCGCGCTCGGCACGGTGGATATCGGCTCGCAGCTCTCCGGCAATATCGGCGAGCTCTATGCCGACTTCTCCTCGGAGGTGAAGAAGGGTCAGGTGCTGGCCCGCATCGAGCCGTCGACCTTCGCCACCAGGGTGCGCGAGGAGGAAGCCGGGCTGGCCATCGCCCAGGCCAATGTCGCGCTGCAAGAAGCCACGGTCGAGCGCGCCGAGTCCAATCTGCATAAGGCCGAGCTCGACCTCTCCCGCGCCGCGGAGTTGGTCAAGAAGGGCGTCGGCGCACAAGCCAATCTCGATACCGCGATCGCCGCGCAGCAAGCCGCCACGGCCGAGCTCGCCATCGCCAAGGCGCAAGTCGTGAACGCGAAGGCGACGCTCGAGCAGCACCAGGCCACCCTCGACGCCGCGCGCATCGATCTCGAGCGCACCTATATCCGCGCGCCGATCGACGGCATCGTGATCGAGCGTACGGTGGAAGCGGGCCAGACCGTCGCCGCCAGCATGACGGCGCCGAAGCTGTTCACCATCGCTCAGGACCTCGGCCGTGTGCAGATCGAGGCGCAAGTCGATGAGGCGGATATCGGCCAGGTGACGCGAGACAACCCGGTCAGCTTCACCGTCGATGCCTATCCCGATGTGACGTTCAAGGGCGAGGTCGAGCAGATCAGGCTCGCGCCGGTCGCGCTCAATAATGTCGTCACCTACACGGTGGTGATCGACGCCGACAATCCTCTGGGCCGTCTCCTGCCCGGCATGACGGCCAATGTCGAGATCGTCACCGGCGAGCAGAAGAACGTGGTCGTGGTGCCGAGCGAGGCGCTGCGCTTCCAGCCGCGCGGGCCCGCCCAAGCCGCGCTGGCGCGCGATAGCTGGGCGACCGGCTCGATGCTGGGACCCGTCGGCGAGCGCGGGGCGCGGCTGCTGGAGAGGCTGAAGACCCAGCTCGACCTCGGCGAGGACGAGATGGGCAAGGTCAAGGCCGCGCTCGACGCCGAGTTCGCCGCCATCCAGAGCGCCGGGCCGCCCGGCATGGCGCCGATGTCGGAGGATGTGCGCGAGCAGGTGCGCATGCGCATCGCCAAGGTGCTGCGCGCGGTGCTCTCGCCCGAGCAATACAAGAAATACGAGGAGACGGCGCGGCAAAGGCCGAACGGCCCGCGCCGGGTCACCGTCTGGACCTATGACGACGGCGCCTTCTGGCCGCATGAGGTGAGATTAGGCCTCACCGACGGCAACACGACGGAGATCGTCGAAGGCTTGCCCGAGGGCGCCAATGTCGTTGTGCGCGCGAGCGAGGCGGCGCAGTGAGCAGCGTAGACGCGGCGAGCAGTGAGGCGCCCGCCTCCCCTGCCGCGCAGATCGTCGCCCGCGATCTGGTCAAGACCTACAAGCTCGGCGGCAGCGTCATCGGCGCGTTGCAAGGCATCAGCGTGACGGTCGAGCGCGGCGAATATCTTGCCGTCACCGGCGCCTCGGGGTCAGGCAAGTCGACCTTCATGAATCTCATCGGCGCGCTCGATGTGCCGACCAGCGGCTCGCTGCAGGTCGAGGGCCGCGAGCTCGGGCGGCTTTCCTCCGATCAGCTCGCGCTCTACCGCAACGAGAAGATCGGCTTCGTGTTCCAGACCTTCAATCTGCTGGCGCGGACATCCGCGCTCGACAATGTCAAGCTGCCGCTGCTCTATTCGCCGCATGGCCACCAACACGCGCACGACAAGGCCAAGGCCTGCCTCGCCAAGGTCGGTCTCGCCCATCGCGAGGACCATCAGCCTTCCGAGCTTTCCGGCGGGCAGCAGCAGCGGGTGGCGATCGCCCGCGCGCTGGTCAACGACCCGCACATCCTCCTCGCCGACGAGCCGACCGGCGCGCTCGACAGCCACACCACCGAGGAGATCATCGCGCTGTTCGAGGAGCTGAACGCGACCGGCATCACGGTGATCATCGTCACGCATGAACCCGACATCGCCAAGCGCGCGCGGCGGCGGATCACCTTCCGCGACGGGCAGATGGTCGGGGACACGGCATGAATCCCCTCGCCTCGTTCCGGGTTGCCATCGCCGCGCTGAAGGTGAATGCGCTGCGAAGCTTCCTCGCCATGCTCGGCGTGATCATCGGCGTCGCCTCGGTCATCGTGATGGTCTCGGTTGCCAACGGCGCAGGTCAAGCCATCGAGGCGCGGATCAAGGCGCTCGGCACCAATGTGCTCGTGGTCATGCCGGGCGCGTATACCTCGGGCGGCCGGCGCTCGGGCGAAGGCACCGCCTTGGCGCTGTCGGAGAACGACCTTGCGGCGATCCGCACCACCGTGCCTGGCGTCACGGCCGCCGCCGGCCTGGTCAGCGGCTCGGCGCCGGTCGTCGTCGGCAACGCCAATTGGACGACCTCGGTCAGCGGCGTGAACGAGGATTTCCTCGAAGTGCGCGACTGGCCGGTCGCCGAGGGCCGCGGCTTCAGCGAGGCCGAGCTTCGCGCCGGCGCCAAGGTGGTGATTCTCGGCGCCACCACGGCGCGCGAGCTGTTCGGCGCCAATCCCGCCGTCGGCGAGCAGATCCGCATCAAGAACGTGCCCTTCAACGTGATCGGCGTGCTGTCGGTCAAAGGCCAGTCGGGCTGGGGCACGGATCAAGACGATACCGCGCTCGTGCCGCTGTCGACCGCGCGGCGCAGGCTGTTCGGCGCCGAGCAGACCGTGCCCGACAATCTCCGCCAGATCATGGTCGAGATCGCCTCCGCCGAAGGGATGGGCGACGCGCAGGAGGAAATAGAAAATTTGCTGCGCGAAAGGCGGCATGTCAGGGCCGGCTCTCCCGACGACTTCCAGGTCCGCAACATGGCCGAGTTCATCCGCACGCGCAGCGAGACGCAGAGCATCTTGAGCGTGCTGCTCGGCGCCACCGCCGCCATCTCGCTGGTGGTGGGCGGCATCGGCATCATGAACATCATGCTGGTCTCGGTGACCGAGCGCACGCGGGAGATCGGCCTGCGCATGGCGGTCGGCGCGAGACGCCGCGATATCTTGAGTCAGTTCCTCATCGAGGCGGTGACGCTCTGCGTCACCGGCGGGTTGATCGGCCTGACCATCGGCGGCGGTGCGGCGCTCGCCATGTCGATCTGGGGGAATTGGCCGATTGCGCTGTCGCCCAATCTCGTGCTGATCGCGCTGGTTTCGGCCGGGCTGGTCGGGGTGTTCTTCGGCTATTACCCGGCGCGGCGCGCCTCGATGATGAACCCGATCGACGCGCTACGATATGAGTGAGGCTTAAGTCGCGCGCTCGACCACCTGTTGCAAATGCAATATCGGCGCTCGATCCCGGTTTCTTGTATGGTCCTTGGCGCCCATGGCGGCGACCGCAGCCGCGCATCCTAAGGACGTGACATTCCATGCCCAATTTCGAGATCGACCCGCTGCTCGCGGTCGCGGTGATGTTCGCCACCGCCTGCACCGACGCCGTCTATGTGCTGTTCACCAACGCGGTGATCAAGCGGCGTCGCCTGCCGGCCGCAAGCTGGAGCAGCATCTGGTATTTGCTCTCCTCGTTCGCGGTCATCAACTACACCCACCATTGGGCCTATGTGATCTTCGCGGCGATGGGGTCGTTCGTCGGCGCCTATATCACGCTCACCTTCCTGCATCCGGGGCCGAGCTATCCGAGCCAGCCGCCCGGCTCGGCGGCAGCTTAGGGGCCGGCCATGAGCGACTGGACGCTTGGCGCGGTCAAGGAGCGCGGCATGGAGATCAACGCGCTCTGCCAGAACGAAGCCTGCCGGCACCTCTTTACCTTCAATCTCGATGCGCTGATCGAGGGCGCCGGCGCGGATTTCCTGCTTGCCGACATTCCGCCGATGGAGTGCCCGGCCTGCGGGGTGGGCCCGCTCGCCATCCGCCTCTCCTTTCATCGACCCGCCGCGCGAGGAGGACGAAGCGTGAGGTACGGATCGGTGAATCGTATCAGCGATTTGCAGCGCGGGGATAACTTCGCGTGGCGACGCGTCTCAGCGACTTGACCCGTCGGCGAGCTGCACGCTGTGACCAGGACTTTCTCGCGGCACTCTGTCCGTCAGCTGTCGCATCACGGCGCTCCAATACGGCGTCGCGAGGTCGCTCCTCCAGTTGAGCTTCTGCACCTGCCAATCGCTGTGCTCGAGTTCGGACAGCGCGTCTGCCAGCTTGTCGGGCTGGTGCGCATAATTCTGGAGTGTGTGCAGCGGCCGCGCCTCGATCGGGCCGACGCGCTCCCAGAGGGCGCGCAGGTCGGGCCGGGTCAAAATCAGCCGGTTGAACAGATAATGGAAGAAGAAATAGGGATAGGCGCGCAGCAGGCTCTGCACCAGCGGGTTCAGCCACAGGGTCGGTGCGGCGAACGTCCTTGCGCAGGATCGGCGTCAGCCGATCGACGACGTAGCGGCCGAAGGCGGTGTTCTGGTTGGAAAACGGCCGCCGATTGACGAAGTCGAGAAACGCCGCGTGCAGCGCCACCAGCAAGGGGTTGTCCGGCTCGGACGCGATCAGCCAGGTGGCCAGCATGCGGTCCTTGGCCGGATTGCGAAAGGCGAAGAAGCCGGCGTCGTAGGCGGCGTCGAGCCAGTCATCGAGCGGGCGCAGGCAGAACACGGTGGCGTCGGTCCACAGCCCGCCATAGCGCCGCAGCAGGCAAAGCCGCGTCAGGTTGGAAATCTTGATCACGTCGAGATCGCGGCGCGCGGGGTCGATCACCTCGGCGATGTCGTAATAGTCGGGGAGGCTGTGCCGATCGAGCGCGATGACCCGCCAGCCCGGATTGAACCGCCGCCACGACTCCAAGCAGGCCTGCACCAAAGGCGGCGCATCGGCAAAGCCCTGATGCCACAAGGTCCAGATGGTGCGGTTTTCGACGCGCAACTCGAAGATTTTTCCCGGTGAGCGCGAGCCCGTTGCTGCTGCGACCCCACATGCACGGGGCGCCGTCTTAGCGTCAAGCCGGAATTGGTCGCGGGGTCAACCGCTTGGGAGATGCTGGCAAATCCGCGGATCGCGCGCACGCGCGGGCGCGCAAGAAAAAGGACCGGCGCGAGCCTGCCGGTCCCCCTTCGGCAACAGAGCTTTGCCTAGCCGGCCGGCACGGCGGCGGGCTCCCGCCCGTTCGCCGCAACCTCGCGCCGCAAGCGCACGGAGAGCCGCTCCGGCCGCTCCGCCGTCTCAACCTGCACCGGCACGTTCGACGTCGCCGAGCGCACCGAGCGCCCGTCGAAATAGGCGCCGGACTCGATCGCCAGCGACTGGTGCTGAATGTCGCCGATCACATGCGCGCGCTTCTTCAACACCACCTCGCCGCCGCGAATTGGCCCCTCGACGCGGCCGTTGACGACCACGCGGTCGGCCTCGACCCCGCCCATGATCGACGCCTTGGGCGAGATGACGAGCGAGGTGCAATGCAGATCCCCGTCGATATGCCCGTTGACCTCGACCAGACCCTCGGCCGTGACCGAGCCGACGATCTTCAAACCTTCGGCAATGATGGTCCCCTTACGCTTGAACAGACCCATGACACCCTCCTGACGCAACAAACTGACGCAATGGAAAACTGCCCACCGAGGCCGAACCGCACTCGCGCCTTCCAAGTTCCATGCTGCCGCCCAATTCGTGTCGGCATCGCGCCCGCAACGGTGTTTTTTCTGGGCAGGGCAGTTTTTTGTGCGCCGCGCTACTTGAGCGCGCGCGGCGTATGCATCGAGCGCGCGCTCGAGATTCACGCCTCACTCTTCCCGCGCCGTCATTCCGGCGAAAGCCGGAATCCAGGGCAACGCGCTCCGAAGCCGTTGCCGCCTGGACCCCGGCTTTCGCCGGGGTGACGCGATACGGGGAGAGCGCAGCGCCAAACTTCTCGCCGGCTTACGCCGGCGAGTTAAAGCGAGGGATGCGCGGAGCGCCCGAAGGGCGCGATCCTGCTCGAGCTCAAGGCGTCCTTATGGGCGCCCCGCGCGCGGGTCTGCTACCGGCCACTTCCCGTCTTATCGAGTTCTTCCGCGGGACGGCTGAAGAAGCCGCCGGCAGAGATAGACCTCGGCTTTCCAACCGAGGCGTAGGACGCAAGCCGGCCCGGGGTGGTCCGTTACACCGGCCGCGCGCGCCGCCACCACTCCTTTAGGAACGAGGTGGCTTGCCGCGCACGCGGTTATCCCCGAGCGCCGCCCCCTGCCCCACGTGACGGACGGTCCGGACACGCGATCCCTCATGGGCCAGGGATGGGCGGAGTTTAAGCAGGTGCTGGGCGTCTGCGGATCAACGACTTGGCTCATCGCGCGCAACGGTTCCGCAAAGTGGTTCGAGTCCATGCTACCCACAAAGAATGGTGCAACCATTTGCGCGCTCCTTTGAGAAGCGTGGGGAGACCATCAATCCCATTGGTCCTTCCATCGCGCTGCTCTTAAAGCTCGTTAAACACCCAAAAGTAGTTTTCAGCCCCATTCGTAGCGCACCGAGGAAGATCGACGTCATGCCGACGTCAGTGGTAAAATGGCTTCGCGCCTCCACCCTTGATGGGAGGGACTATGGATTCCACCCGGATTAACGGTGATCAGCCGACTTCGCCAGCGGTCGCCACCGCGCGCACTATGCATTGGTTTGTGGGTCCTGACCGAAAATTGGAACTTAGACTCATCCGGTCTTCGCTTAGCAGTGGGAAGCCTGACCAACCTGGCAACTGGGCGAGCGGTGGCACCCTCGCAGGTAACATCAGTGGTGCATCATCAACTTGGTGCCACCGTTCTTTCTAAGACATCCGGAGCCAATCGGTACCGAGGGCCGCAAGAAGTTCTTCCTAGCGGCGTGACCCCAACGTAATCCTGCGGGCACAGGAACCCCCCGCCGCCTCCCGCGTTAACCCCGGCAAAAGAGACGGTTGACGGGGGATATCCACATGCGTGTCGCGGGCGTATTTCCGCACAATGTGCATCCCACGACCTGGGTCGCGGCCCTGACGGTCGCTTCCGTGTGCGTCGCGGTCGCACTCTATGTCGGCGAGAAGACGGCGGCCTATCTGCCCGGACAGGATCGCCATCACCTCCTGGCAGCCGCCGGCGCCCGCGCGCGATCTCGCCGCGCCCGAGCCGATGCAGAGCTCGAACCTCGCCAAGAAGACCGCGCGCGAACCGTTCCGCCATCATGAAGCGTCGCTCGCGCCACCCGAGCCGCGCCGCAGGCGGCCGAGCCCAAGCCCGACGATACGATCGAGGAGAACGGCTCGGGCCGAGACGGGCCGCGCGTCCTGGTACGACCTCGACAGCAAGACGGCGAGCGGCGAAGCGCTCGACGACGGCGAGCTGACCGCGGCGCATCCCTCCTGGCCGTTCGGCACCAGGCTGCGCGTGGTCAATCTCAAGAACGGCCGCGAGGTGGTGGTGCGCGTCAACGACCGCGGGCCGTTCGCCAAGGACCGCATCATCGACCTGTCGAAGGCGGCGGCGATGCGGCTCGGCATGATCGAGGACGGCGTCGCCGATGTCAGCGTCACGCCGGCTGCCGATCAACTCGCGGGCGGCGGCAATGGCGGGGCCGGCGGGTAGCGCTCCAGTGCGCAGCGCCCGCTTCGGAGAGACGCCCGTCATGGCCGCGCTGAAAGCCGGTATCCGCGTGAGAAGCGTGACTCTCTGCCTTGCCGCCATGCGACTTCCGCGCATTTTCGACGCGCAACTCGAGCGCAGCGCGTGTAAGATCGCGCGGGACCGCTTCGCGACTGGAGAGCTCGTGACAAAAAAAGAGCCCGGCAAACAGCCGGGCCCAATGCAAGGGACGACGCGCAGGCCTACCAGGTCTGCGAGCTATACCAAGCGTCGACGTCCTTCTTGACCTGATCCTTGGCCACGCCGTAGCGCTCCTGGATCTTGCCTTCGAGCTGGTCGCGGCGGCCGTTGATCTGCGTCAGATCATCGTCGGTGAGCTTGCCCCACTTCTCCTTGACCTGGCCTTTGACCTGCTTCCAATTGCCTTCAACACGGTTCCAATCCATGGCGACCTCCTGTTCGATTGTTCGGGGTAATAGGGGTGGCGGGGCATAAAGCGCCGCCGTCCTTAGTATCAACGGGCCGGGCGGCGCATGGTTCCCGCGAGGCGCTGCGACAGCGACGGTCGAACGCGCTTATTCGGGACCAACGACAGCGAATTGTCATGGCCGGCTTCATGCCGGCCATCCACGCCTTTTGCGTGCCGGCTGGCCCAAACGTGGATGGCCGGGACAAGCCCGGCCATGACGAGGAATTTGGGAAGGCGACTTTTTGGTTGCGCTACCGCTTCGCTACTTGAGCGCGAGGCTAGTTGTCGAGGAAGCTGCGGAGCTTGCGCGAGCGGCTCGGGTGCTTCAGCTTGCGCAGCGCCTTGGCCTCGATCTGGCGGATGCGCTCGCGCGTCACCGAGAATTGCTGGCCGACCTCTTCCAGCGTGTGGTCGGTGTTCATGCCGATGCCGAAGCGCATGCGCAAGCACGCGCTCCTCGCGCGGCGTGAGCGAGGCGAGCACCCGCGTCGTGGTCTCGCGCAAGTTTGACTGGATCGCCGCGTCGATCGGCAGCACCGCGTTCTTGTCCTCGATGAAATCGCCGAGATAGCAATCCTCCTCGTCGCCGATCGGCGTTTCGAGGGAGATCGGCTCCTTGGCGATCTTGAGAACCTTGCGCACCTTCTCGAGCGGCATGGCGAGCTTCTCGGAGAGCTCCTCCGGCGTCGGCTCGCGGCCGATCTCGTGCAGCATCTGGCGGGAGGTGCGCACGATCTTGTTGATGGTCTCGATCATGTGCACGGGGATGCGGATGGTGCGCGCCTGGTCGGCGATGCTGCGGGTGATGGCCTGGCGGATCCACCAGGTGGCGTAGGTGGAGAATTTGTAGCCGCGGCGATACTCGAACTTATCCACGGCCTTCATCAGGCCGATATTGCCTTCCTGGATCAGGTCGAGGAATTGCAGGCCGCGATTGGTGTATTTCTTGGCGATCGAGATCACCAGACGCAAGTTCGCCTCGACCATCTCCTTCTTCGCCTGGCGCGCCTCGCGCTCGCCCTTCTGCACGATGTGCACGATCTTGCGGAACTCGGAGATCTGCAGGCCGGTCTCGGCGGCGAGATTCTGGATCTCCTGGCGCAGCTCCTTCACCATGCCGCGCTCGTCGCGGATGAATTCGGCCCAGCCCTTCTTCTTCGAGCGGCCGAGGCGGCGCAGCCAGTTGGGGTCGAGCTCGGCGCCCTGATATTCCTCGACGAAGTCGTCGCGCTTCACGCCATAGCTCTCGGCGAGGCGGAGCATGCGCCCCTCATAGCCCATCAGCTTCTTGTTGATGTCGTAGAGCGTCTCGACCAGGCTCTCGATGCGGTTGGCGTTGAGCGAGAGCGATTTGATCTCGGCGACGATCTCGTCCTTCAAGACCTTGTAGCGCTTCTCCTGGCCGGAGGAGAGCTGGTCGTTCTTCAGCGCGCGCTCGACCACCTGGTCTTGCAGCTTGCGCAGCTTCTTGTAGTTGGTGGCGACCAGGTCGAAGGTCTCCAGCACCTTGGGCTTGAGCTCGGCTTCCATCGCCGCGAGCGACAGCGAGTTCTCCAGATCGTCGTCGTCCTCCTCGAATTCCTCGGCGCGCGGCTCCTCGCCCTCCTCCTCGTCGCCGGCATGCTTGGGCGCGGCGCCGGCAAGCGGCTGCGCGTGGCCGTTGCCGTTCATGGCGACCGCCTCGCCGTTGGCGGGCGCTTCGCCGGGCAGCGGCTGCGACGGCTGGGGCTTGGCGTCGGGGCCCTGATAGGTGGCTTCGAGATCGATGATGTCGCGCAGCAGAATCTTGCCGTCGTTCAGCTCGTCGCGCCAGATGATGATGGCCTGGAAGGTGAGCGGGCTCTCGCACAGCCCGGCGATCATCGCCTCGCGGCCGGCCTCGATGCGCTTGGCGATGGCGATCTCGCCCTCGCGGGACAGAAGCTCGACCGAGCCCATCTCGCGCAGATACATGCGCACGGGATCGTCGGTGCGCTCGGTGGGTTCCTTGGTGGGGGTCTCGGCCTTGGCGATCGGGGCGGCGGCAATCACGGCGCGGGGCGCATCGGCAGCCCCCTCCTCGCCCGCGGCCGGCGCCTCCTCGGCCTCGTCGGTGTCGATGACGTTGATGCCCATGTCGGAGAGCATCGACATGGTGTCCTCGATCTGCTCGGAGGTTACCTCCTCGGAAGGGAGCACCTCGTTCAGCTCGTCATAGGTGACAAAGCCGCGCGCCTTCGCGGTCTTGATCAGCTTCTTGACCGCAGCGTCGGACATGTCGAGCACGGGGCCGTCGGCGGGCTCCGCTTGGGGTTGCTCTTGATCCTCGGCTTCAGCGGTTTTGGTTGCCATTCATGTTACTCCGAAGCGCAGATTGCCATTGTCAGCGACGCGCTCAGGCCGTGGGCGAGGCGCGCCAGATACTCGAAGCGCTCCCACCTTCGGCGCATACTTCACACAAGCGATTAACGGGTGCTCCGTTAATCGTCAATTAAGCATGACCCCGTGCCCTCGCTTGACCGTCGCCTTTCTATACTGGCGCCGAGCGTGGGTCGACTGTCACTCTCCCCTAAACAACACGGGCCTTCCGGCCAAGACAGAGGACGAACAACGTGCCGTTACTTCCGCGAAGTCTGCTCCAATAGCACAATCAACTAGAGCCAGCGATACGCCTCGCGGGGGTCTGTCTCAGTCGTCAAACCCGGTTCAAAATGCGCAAAGCCAGCCCCAAAAATCAAGGATTGCGCGGTGGTTGCACGTCTAAGCATGAATTGGCGAGGGGGTTCCCGCCTGTCAAGGCCGGGAAGCCGGCTAGACAATATTTTCTTGCCTTTGATCTCGCTCATTACAGTCAAACCGATGCAAGAATGAGGCCGCCCGCCTAATTGGGCGGTTCGGAGCGGCGGCCCCTGTGGCCGCCGATATTGGCGCCTTTGAGCCGGGCCACGGTCTCCTGGAAGCGCTTCTTGGCGTCACGGTCGCCCGCATCGTCGCCGGCATGCTGGCTGCCGACGCTCGCCACTTGCTGCTGTAGCACGGCGAATCGCTCGAATTCGGCTTCCGTCATTTCGGCCAGGTGATCGGCGCCTTCCTGCAATTCGCGGTTGAGGCTCGGCAGCGCGCGAAAGCGATAGATCAGGTCGGCGAATTGCGCGGCGACCTCGTGCTCCGGGGTTTCCGGCTGAAGGAAGGCGACGCGCTTGAAGGCGCTGTCGCGGCAAAGCTCGGCGTAGAGCTTGCCCTGAGGACTGGCCTCCAGCCGCTCGGCCAGCCCCTCGCGCGTCACATGCGTGTCCGCGTAGATGATGCTGGTCACGGCCTGGAGCAGCGCGGCGAGCTTCTTGTCCCTGATCTCGAGGCTCGCGACCTCGTCGGCGAAGCTGTCGAGCAGCCAAGGGTGATTGACCAGCGCGATGGTCATGACGGTGATGAAGCCGCGCGCCGAAGGGATCGGCGTGGTGCCTGCCCTGGCCGGGGACCGCGTGCCGACGGCGCTCGCCGGCAGCTTGCGCCGATCGCCCCCCTGCTCGCGCCATAGATTGAACAGCCGGTTCTTCACCTCGCGGCGATAGTGATCCTTGACCCGCGCATTGGCGATCTCGGCGAGCAGCTTCTCCAGCCGCTCCTCGAAAGCGGCGCGGCGCTCGGGCGTGTCGATCGGGTGCGTCTTCAGCTCACGCTGCCAGAGCACGTCGATCAACGGCCGCGCGCCGGCAAGACACTCGGCGAGCGCACGCGCGCCTTTGGTGCGCACGAGGTCGTCGGGGTCGGAGCCTTCGGGCAGGAAGGCAAAGCGGAAGGAGCGACCCTCGCGCAAATTCGGCAGCATGCGGTCGATGGCGCGCGCGGCGGCCGCCTCGCCTGCCCGGTCGCCGTCGAAGCAGACGATGGGCTCGGGCGCGAGTTGCCACAGAAGCTCCATCTGGCGCTCGGTGAAGGCGGTGCCGAGCGTGGCGACGGCATGGGCGAAGCCCGCCTGATTGAGCGCGATCACGTCCATATAGCCTTCGACCACCACCAACTCGTCCTGGTCGAAGGCCGCCTGGCGCGCGCGCGCGAAATTGTACAGCGATGAGCCTTTGTCGAAGAGCCGCGTCTCCGGCGAGTTGAGATATTTCGGCTCGGCGTCCGGATCGAGCGCGCGGGCGCCGAAGGCGATGACGCGCGACTTGGCGTCGAGAATGGGGATGGTGAGCCGGTTGCGGAAGCGATCGTAAGTCGGGCGCCCATCGTCGGGCTTGATGACAAGACCCGCGTCAAGGAGCTGTGCCTCGGTGAAGCCCTTCTTCAGCAGCGCGGCCTTCAGCGCGTCCTTGCCGTTCGGCGCAAAGCCGATGCGGAACTCCTTCAGCGTCTCGCGGGTCAGCCCGCGCCGCTCGGCATAGAGCAGCGCATCGCGCCCCTCGCGCTCGGTCAGCGCATGCTCGAAGAGTTGCGCCGCCGCCTCGAGCGCGTCGAACAGGCCGAGCCGCTCCTTCGCGGTCCGCTCGAATTGCGGGTCGGGCTTCGGCAGCTCGAGCCCGGCATCGCCGGCGAGCTTCTCCACCGCCTCGGGGAAGCTCAAGCCCTCCGTTTCCATGACGAAGCTGAAGATGTCGCCGTGCTTGCCGGAGGAGAAGTCGTGATAGAAGCCCTTCTGGTCGTTGACGGTAAAGGAGGGCGTCTTCTCCTTGTTGAAGGGGCTCAGTCCCTTCCATTCGCGGCCAGCGCGCTTCAGCGGCACGCGGCGCGAGACCACCTGCGAGACAGGCAGCCGCGCACGGATCTCATCCAAGAACGAATCGGAGAACTTCATGGGCGAAGTGAGCGCCGCCTTTGGCCGAGGCGCCATCGGCGAATCGGAAACGTTACCGCTATTCACTTTAGAACAATCGGCGAACGTCCAATAGCAGCAGGCGGCCCGCTAAAATCACAACGCCCTCCCCGGATATCGGAGAGGGCGTTGCAGGCTTTGTCTTGCCGGAACCGGCAAGGAGAAACTGCCCGCTAGTTAGCGGTCGATCCCGTCGTGATCAGCTCGGCGGGAGCCACGACCGTGAGGGTCGAGGCGTCGGCGCCGCAGAGCAGGTTCATCTGCTCGCGCGCGCCATGGTCGAATTCGACCATCTCACCGGGGCGCAGGCTCACCTTGATGCGCGAGGAGGCATAAGGCGCCTCGACGCCCGCGTCCTTCCAAAGGACGGCGTTCACGGCGCAGGAGCCCCGCTCCGGCAGGAAGAAGGCGATGACGCGTTGCCCGCCAATCTTGGCAAGGATGGGCTCGTTCGGCCCAACGGGCCCGAAATTGGTCGGCGCCTCGGCACGCGCGGGCGTGACCGCCACCGTCAGCGCGAGAGACGCGCCGAGCACGGCAGGGCGGAGGAGAAAGCTAAAGAGTGAGAACCGGACCATGAACTGGCCTCCTTTCGGTTTCGACACGAATCAGTTCGTGCTGCATTGCACCGTTAATAGTGCAGTGCAGTGACAAATCTATGTTGCAGTGCAAGACAAATGACCGCAGGGCAAATCCGAACGCGCGATTGGGATTTCAGATCGCCAATCCTGGCTAGAGCCTCGCGACGCTTTGGGAGTCAGTCATCGCCAGCGAACTGAATCGCGCTCGGGCGGACTTCCAGCTCGATATCGGTTGTGCCGAGACGTTTGCCGGCTCTGAACCCGTCTAGGTCGAAATCGCGAAAGCTGGCGTCGGCAAGATTGAGCCGCAGCAAGACCTCTCTGTTCAGATCGCGCTTCGCCTCGGCAACGATCCGACTCCATTCGTCGAAAATAGAAACTCCATCTTTGCCGGCCGGTGTGACGGAAAGACAGACGTCCACTCTCACTTCGCGTTGTTGGTTCGACCGATGTTCGATCGAGATGAACCCCGCACCTTGGGCCGCATCGCTCAGCGTGAGCGGTGCGCAAAGCCGAGGCGCGATCGAGAAGCTCTCTGCGGGCCGCATCCCCTAGCCGCCAGAAGCTCCAACCCACCTTGGCGTGCGGAGCAAAGCAATCCGCGAGGTCGAGATCGCGGCAGAAGCCGGGGCACTCCCTGATCGTCGCCGTACCGACCTCGCCGATGATTTGGTGCCAACCCATGCCGATGGGGAAGAGCTTGCTGCCGTTTTGCAGACGCAGTTCGAACCGCATTCCGCTCTCCGGGACGACGCGCCGGCTAGCCGAGCTTCGCCTTCACGGCCGCGCTGGCTTTGCCGAAATCCATCTGGCCGGCATAGTGCGCTTTGAGCTCGGCCATCACCTTGCCCATGTCCTTCACGCCCGCGGCGCCGGTCTTGGCGATGGCCTCGGCAATCGCCTTGTCGGTCTCCTGGCCGGAAAGCTGCTTGGGCAGGAACTCGCGGATAATGACGATCTCCTCGCCTTCCTGCTTGGCGAGCTCGGCGCGGCCGGCATCGGCATAGATCTTCTCCGACTCTTCGCGCTGCTTGATCATCTTGGCCAACAGCTCGAGCAGCTCGGCGTCGGTCGCCTCGCCCTTGCCCGCCGTGCGCGCGGCGATGTCGCGATCCTTGATGGCCGCGCTGACCAGCCTGAGCGTCGAGACGCGGCGCTTGTCTTGCGCCTTGGTGGCAGCCTTCAAGGCGGCGGTGATGGTCTCGCGCATTCACGAATCTCGCCGGGGTTTTCAGGAAGAAGCTCCCAAAGTAATTGAGCGCGGCAACGCAGGCAAGCGAATTTGCCAGCTTAAGTTATTGTTTTCACAGGTAAATAATTTGCTCTGTGGATTGACCCGCGACGCCCCTCGGGTTAAGACGCGCCATCCTGACACCGCGAGCGCGCTCGCCGCACCCTTGACGCGACCGTGCTGGCACACAAACTTGCAAACCGGGCGCTCCCACCGAACCGGCGCCTTCTAAGGGAAGATGAACGACACCACTGAAGCGCTGGCCGCGGAGGCCGCACTGTCGCGCGCGCCGTCTGCTCCCTGGGCGGTCGAGGCGCCGACCGCGCTTCTCGTTCTGGCCGACGGCACGGTGATCGAGGGCAAGGGCGCGGGCGCGACCGGCATCGCCGTGGGCGAAGTCTGTTTCAACACCGCCATGACCGGCTATCAGGAGATCCTGACCGACCCGTCCTATGCCGGACAGATCATCACCTTCACCTTCCCGCATATCGGCAATGTCGGCACCAATGCCGAGGACTTGGAGTCGGGGAGCTTGGCGACCGGCGGCGTGCGCGGCTGCGTGTTCAGGGCGCCGATCACCAAGCCGTCCAACTATCGCTCGACGCAAGACCTCGACGCCTGGCTGAAGGCGCGCGGCGTCATCGCCATCAGCGGCGTCGACACGCGCGCGCTCGCCGCGCTGATCCGCGACAAGGGCATGCCGAACGCGGTGATCGCGCATGCGGCCGACGGCAAGTTCGATATCGATGCGCTGAAGCGCGAAGCCGCCGCGTGGCCCGGCATGATCGGCCTCGACCTCGCCAAGGACGTCACTTGCGGACAGAGCTACAGCTCCGACGAGACCGAATGGCGCTGGGGCGAAGGCTACGGACGCCAGCAGGCTCCCCGCTTCCATGTCGTCGCCATCGATTACGGGCTGAAGCGCAACATCCTGCGCGAGCTGGCGAGCGTGGGTTGCCGGCTCACCATCGTGCCGGCCACGACGACCGCCGAGGAGATCCTCGAGCGCAAGCCCGACGGCGTGTTCCTCTCCAACGGCCCGGGCGATCCGGCGGCGACGGGCGTCTACGCCGTGCCGGAGATCAAGAAGCTGGTCGCCTCCGGCCTGCCGGTGTTCGGCATCTGCCTCGGCCATCAGATGCTGGGGCTCGCGCTCGGCGGCACCACCGCCAAGATGCATCAGGGCCATCACGGCGCGAACCATCCGGTGAAGGACTTCACCACGCACAAAGTCGAGATCACCTCGATGAATCACGGATTTGCCGTCGACCGCGCGAGCCTGCCGGCCACTGTCGAGGAGACGCATGTCTCGCTGTTCGACGGCTCGAATGCCGGGCTGAAGCTGAAAGACCGGCCGGTGTTCTCGGTGCAGTACCACCCGGAAGCCTCGCCCGGCCCGCAGGACAGCCACTACCTCTTCACCCGCTTCGTCGCGCTGATGGAGAAGCGCAAGGGGGAAGAGGCGGCCTAATCCCCATGCCCAAGCGCACAGATATAAAGTCCATCCTGATCATCGGGGCTGGGCCGATCGTGATCGGCCAGGCCTGCGAGTTCGATTATTCCGGAACCCAAGCCTGCAAGGCCCTGAAAGCAGAGGGCTATCGCATCGTGCTGGTGAACTCGAACCCGGCCACGATCATGACCGACCCGGAATTGGCCGACGCGACCTATATCGAGCCGATCACGCCCGAGTTCCTCACCAAGATCATCGAGAAGGAACGGCCCGACGCGCTGTTGCCGACCATGGGCGGGCAGACGGCGCTCAATGCCGCGCTCAGCCTGGAGCGGGCCGGCGTGCTCAAGAAATTCGGCGTGGAGATGATCGGCGCGCGGGCCGAGGTGATCGACAAGGCCGAGGACCGCGAGTTGTTCCGCGAGGCGATGACCAAGATCGGGCTCGAGACCCCCCGTTCGCGGCTGGCCGACGCCGCCTCGCTGAAGCGCGCCGACCGGCAAAAATATAAAGACGAGATCGCGCGCATCGAGGCATCGTACGACGATGCGGAGGAGCGGGCCTGCGCGCTCATACTGTTCGAGGCAGATTGGGCGCGGCATGAATCGGAGCGCAGGCGGCGCTATTCGGAGAAAGGCCTGATCGAGGCGCTCGAGGCGCTCCCAGATATCGGGCTCCCGGCCATCATCCGCCCCTCCTTCACGCTGGGCGGCACCGGCGGCGGCATCGCCTATAACCGCGAGGAGTTCCTGGAGATCGTCGAGCGCGGGCTCGACGCCTCGCCCACCTCCGAGGTGCTGATCGAGGAATCCGTGCTCGGCTGGAAGGAGTACGAGATGGAGGTCGTCCGCGACAAGGACGACAACTGCATCATCGTCTGCTCCATCGAGAATATCGACCCGATGGGCGTGCATACCGGCGACTCGATCACGGTGGCGCCGGCGCTGACGCTGACCGACAAGGAATATCAGATCATGCGCAACGCCTCGATCAAGGTGCTGCGCGAGATCGGCGTCGAGACCGGCGGGTCCAACGTGCAGTTCGCGGTGAACCCGGCCGACGGGCGGCTGGTGATCATCGAGATGAACCCGCGCGTGTCGCGCTCCTCCGCGCTCGCCTCGAAGGCGACCGGCTTCCCGATCGCCAAGATCGCCGCCAAGCTCGCCGTCGGCTACACGCTGGACGAGCTCGCCAACGACATCACCGGCGGCGCGACGCCGGCGAGCTTCGAGCCGACCATCGACTATGTGGTCACCAAGATCCCGCGTTTCGCCTTCGAGAAGTTTCCGGGCGCCAAGCCCGTGCTCACCACCTCGATGAAATCGGTGGGCGAGGCCATGGCCATCGGCCGCACCTTCCCGGAGTCGCTGCAAAAAGCGCTGCGCTCGATGGAGACGGGCTTGACCGGCCTCGACGACATCGCCTTCGAGGGGCTCGGCCAGGGCGACGACAAGAACGTGGTGCGCGCGGCGCTCGGTACCCCCTCCCCCGACCGCCTGCTGAAAGTCGCGCAAGCGCTCAGGCTCGGCGTCGATCACGCGCAGATCTACGATTCCTGCGCCATCGATCCTTGGTTCATCGAGCAGCTGCAAGACATCGTCGATTGCGAGGACCGCGTGCGCGCGCACGGGCTCCCCCAGGACGCCGCCAATTTCCGTGCGCTCAAGGCGATGGGCTTCTCCGACGAGCGGCTCGCCAAGCTCTCTGGGCTCGAGGCGAGCGAGGTCGCCGCGCGCCGCCGGGCGCTCGACGTGCATCCCGTCTATAAGCGCATCGACACCTGCGCGGCGGAGTTCGCTTCGCCCACCGCCTATATGTATTCGACCTACGAATCCGGTTTCGCCGGGCCGCCGGTCTGCGAAGCGCGGCCAAGCAACAAGGAAAAAATCATCATTCTCGGCGGCGGGCCCAACCGCATCGGCCAGGGCATCGAGTTCGACTATTGCTGCTGCCATGCCGCTTTCGCGCTGTCGGCGGTGGGCTACGAGACCATCATGATCAATTGCAATCCGGAGACGGTCTCGACCGACTACGACACCTCCGACCGCCTCTATTTCGAGCCGCTCACCGAAGAGGACGTGCTGGAGATCGTCCGCACCGAGGAAAGAAGCGGCAAGCTCAAAGGCGTGATCGTGCAGTTCGGCGGCCAGACGCCGCTCAAGCTCGCGCAAGCGCTGGAGAATGCCAAAGTGCCGATCCTCGGCACCTCGCCCGACGCCATCGACCTCGCCGAGGATCGCGACCGCTTCAAGGCGCTGATCGAGCGGCTCGGCATCCGGCAGCCGAGGAACGGCATTGCGCGCTCGGCCGCGGAGGCCAAGACCATCGCCGCGGCGATCGGTTTCCCGGTGGTGATCCGCCCGTCTTATGTTCTCGGCGGCCGCGCCATGGAGATCGTGCACGACGAGGCGCAGCTCGCCCGCTACATCGCCGAGGCCGTGGTGGTGTCGGGCAAGAGCCCGGTGCTGATCGATTCCTATCTCCGCGACGCCATCGAGGTGGATGTCGACGCGCTTGCCGACAGCAAAGACGTGTTCATTTGCGGGGTGATGGAGCATATCGAGGAGGCGGGCGTGCATTCGGGCGACTCGGCCTGCTCGCTGCCGCCGCACTCGCTGAAGCCGCACATTATCGCTGACATGGAGCGCCAGACCGTCGAGCTCGCTCGGGCGCTCGGCGTTGTCGGGCTGATGAACGTGCAATTCGCCATCCAGAACGACGACATCTACATCCTCGAGGTCAATCCGCGCGCCTCGCGCACGGTGCCGTTCGTCGCCAAGGTGATTGGCTTGCCCGTGGCCGGCATCGCCGCCGAGGTCATGGCCGGCAAGCCGCTCGCAGCCTTTGGGCTGAAGCGGCGCAAGCTCGAGCATATCGCGGTGAAGGAGGCGGTGTTTCCCTTCGCGCGCTTCCCCGGCGTCGATCCGGTGCTCGGCCCGGAGATGCGCTCGACCGGAGAGGTGATGGGCATCGACCGCGACTACGCGATCGCCTTCGCCAAGAGCCAGCTCGGCGGCGGCTCCCGGCTGCCGCTGTCCGGCACGGTGTTCGTCTCGGTGAAGGACAGCGACAAGGACAAGGTGCTGGCGCCCGCCAGAGAGCTCGCCGAGATGGGCTTCCGCATCGTCGCCACGCGCGGCACCAAGCGGCATCTCGATGCGCACGGCATCCCGTGCGAGAAGATCAACAAGGTGCTGGAGGGGCGCCCGCATGTGGTCGACGCCATCACCAATGGCGAGGTGGATATCGTGTTCAACACCACCGAGGGCGCCAAGGCGCTCGCCAACTCCTTCTCGATCCGCCGGTCAGCCTTGCTCTACCATATCCCCTATTATACAACGCTCGCCGGCGCGCTCGCCGTGACCGAGGCCATCAAGGCGCTCAGGTCGGGGGGCCTCAAAGTCGCTCCCCTGCAGAGCTATGTCGGCCAGAGCGCCAAGAAAATCGCCTGAGACGGCTTGAAATCCGTCAAAATCAACAAATTCTTGACTTAGACCGGGCAATTCCTGGACATTAGTTCAGGGGGTTGCCCAAGGAGCTTCGACTGAGATGGACAAGGTGCCGATGACCGCGGAGGGCTATGCTGCGCTTGAGGCTGAGATCAAATATCTCAAGAGCGTCGAGCGCCCGCGCATCATCAAGCAGATCGCCGACGCCCGCACTCATGGCGATCTGTCCGAGAACGCGGAATACCATGCCGCCAAGGAGCAGCAGGGCATCACCGAGGCGCGCATGGCCGACCTCGAGGACAAGCTTTCCCGCGCCGACATCATCGACGTCTCCAAGCTCAAGGGCGACCAGGTGATGTTCGGGGCGACGGTCACGCTGGTCGACGAGGATACCGATGAGAAGGCCAAATACCGCATCGTCGGCGAGATCGAGGCCGACGTGAAACAGGGCCGCATCTCCATCACCTCGCCGCTTGCCCGCGCGCTGCTCGGCAAGCGCAAGAAGGACGTGGTCGAGGTGTCGACGCCGGGCGGCGGCAAGTCCTACCAGGTGATCAAGGTCGAGTACAAATAGCGGCCGCCGGCGAGTCAATCCATGCGCCAAATCCTGCTTGCTGTCTCACTCGCGCTCATCGCCAGCACATCCGCCTTCGCCCACGCTCATCTTGAGAGCTCGACGCCCGCCGCCGACTCTACAGTGCCGACGCCGCCGGCCGAAGTCGCCATCGTTCTTTCCGAGGAGATCGAGCCCAAGTTCAGCACGATCGAGGTCAAGGACGCGCACGGCACGCGCATCGACAAGGGTGACGTGCATTTGGCTCCCGACAATGCCAAGCGTCTCATCGTCTCGCTGCAACCAATCGGTCCCGGAAGCTACAAGGTCGATTGGAAGGTCACCTCCGTCGATACCCATAAGACGCATGGGAGCTTCGGCTTCAAGGTCGGCACCTGAGACGGATTGGCCGTTCGCCGGAAAGCATCAAGGCCGCCCATGCTGCTCGCGCTGATGCGGGGACTTTTCGTGGCCGGCGCGTTGTCGAGCTTCGGCGCTTCGCTCTTCACGAAGTTTATCTTGCTTCCGGTCGCTGGTGAGTTCGGTGCAGAACCGAGCAAGATGGTCTCGCGGCGATTGCGCGCCATCATGGCAGGGAGTCTCGGCGTGGCTCTGCTGGGGGGCATTGCCTGGCTCGTCCTACAGACGCAAGCCATGGCCGAGACGCAGAGCTTTGCCGAAACAGCGGCGGCGTCCCCTCCGTGCTGTTCGGCACGCGGTTTGGGCAAGTGCTGTGTCTGCAGGCCGCGGCTCTGGCCGGAGCCGCCCTGTTCGCCGGCCTCCGCCGCGACCGGCTTGTTGCCATGCTTGCCGGGCTTGCCGTGCTGCTCGAAGCGGGCCACAGCCACGCTTTCGCCATGGCGCACGGCTTGAGCCCTCTCCTCCTGGCGCAGGCGCTGCATCTCTTGGCGGCGGGGGCGTGGCTCGGCGAACTCTTGCCGCTGCTTGCGGTCGTGCGCCGCGCGCCGCTCGAGGTGGCGCATCGCGTGCTGAAGCGCTTCTCGCCGATCGCGGCAGTGTCCGTTGCCATCCTGGCCGCGACCGCCCTGCTGCAAGGGGCCGTGCTGTCCGGCGGACTCAAGCGGATTGTTCGGCACGGACTACGGCGCGGTGCTGCTGCTCAAGCTCGCGCTCTTCGCGGCACTGATCGTGCTGGCTGCGAATAACCGCCTGCGTCTCACCCCTGCGCTCGCCTCGCGGGATGGCGAGGCGACGCGGCGTTCCCTCGCTCTGAGCATCGGCATCGAGACCGCCATCGGCCTCCTCGTGGTTCTCGCCGCTGCCGCCCTGAGCGGGCTCGAACCCGGGATGCACATCACAAGCGGGTGATGCGGATTGCCAACAGCCGCCCGCGCCTGCACAAGCTTAGATGCTTTCCTGTCCCATAGGACACAAGAGAAGGAGATACCTCGTGGCGAAACTGACAATCCTGCTGGCCTGCGCCTTCGGCGTGATGCTGGGCGGGTTCGCGGCCGCTGCCGTCGACGACAATCCCGCGGTCAAGGCGTACATGGCGGCGATGCAGACCATGCATAAGGACATGATGGTGGACTACACCGGCGACGCCGATGTGGATTTCGTGCGCGGCATGATCCCGCATCATCAGGGCGCGATCGACATGGCCAAGGTCGAGCTCGCCTATGGCAAGGATCCCGAGATCCGCGAGCTTGCCGAAGCGGTCATCGCCGCGCAGGAGAAAGAGATCGCGATGATGCAGGCATGGCTCAAGGCGCACGGCAAATAGCGCAAAGCCCTATGGCCCTTGAAGCGCGTTCTTGCGAGAATAGGCCGAAACAGAACGGCCCATGATCGACAAGCTCGAATTCATCCTGGCGCTGGCGCGCGAGCGGCATTTCGGCCATGCGGCGGAGGCCTGCGGCGTGAGCCAGCCCACGCTCTCCGCCGGCATCAAGCAGCTCGAGGATTCCTTCGGCGTGCTCTTGGTGCAGCGCGGCTCCCGCTTCCAGGGCTTCACGCCGGAAGGCGAGCGCGTGCTCGACTGGGCGCGCCGCATCGTCGGCGACACGCGCGCCATGCGCCAGGAGATCGACGCGCTGAAGCGGGGCCTCGCCGGCCATATCCGCATTGCCGCCATCCCGACGGCGCTCGCCATGGTGGCGATGATCACCACCCCCTATCGGGCGAAACACCCCGATGTGAGCTTCACCATTCTCTCCCGCAACTCGATCGAAGTGTTGGGATTATTGGAGAATTTGGAGGTCGATGCCGGGCTTACTTATCTCGACAACGAGCCGCTCGGCCGGGTGCAGACCGTGCCGCTCTATAGCGAGCACTATCGGCTGCTCGCCTCGTCAGACAGCCCGCTCGGCGACCGCGATCAGGTCACCTGGGCCGAAGTCGGCAAGGTGCCGCTCTGCCTGCTCACCCCCGACATGCAGAACCGGCGCATCATCGAGCAATTGCTGCGGCAGGCCGGGGCCGATGTGGCGCCGACCCTGGAATCGAACTCGGTGGTCGTGCTGTTCGCGCATGTCCGCACCGGGAAATGGGCGAGCGTGATGCCGGCGAAATTGGCCGAGGTGCTCGGCCTGACCGAGAAGGTGCGCGCCATTCCCATCGTCGAGCCCGAGGTGTCGCATTCGATAGGGCTGGTCGTGCCGCATCGCAACCCGTTGACGCCGTTGATCAATGCCTTGGTCAGCGAAGCCAAGCAGCTCGCGCCCATCCTCGGCGCCGACACCCCGACCGACAGCTTGCGCATCAAGCGCGCGGCCAAGGCCCCTGCCCGCTGAGGTCGCGCCCGATCTGGAATGCTGATCGGGCGATAAACAATTGTAATTACAGCGGAATTTAGCTGCCTCCGGCTTGTACCGGGGCCGCATTAAGCCTATGTCCAATGGGCTGGTCTCGCCCGTCTGGGTGATGCTCAGCGCATGACAAGACGATAGAGAATTCCAATCGGGCGATGGCCTTGCTTTGTTGATTCTCCGCGGTTTATTCCGCATTTTCGAGTTTGCTCATTAAAGCGGCTGGGCATGCCAAGACACGAGCCATGGAACGCCGAGCGCGCGAGCGAAATCATCGCGCGGTTTCGGCATTTGGAGGGCGCGGCCCTGCCGATTCTGCATGCCTTGCAGGAGACCTTCGGCTGCGTGCCGGACGAGGCCGTGCCGCTCGTGGCGGAGGCGCTTAACCTTTCCCGCGCCGAGATCCACGGCACCGTCACCTTCTACCACGACTTCCGCAAACAGCCGGCCGGACGGCGCGTGCTCAAGCTTTGCCGCGCCGAGTCCTGCCAGGCGGCCGGCGGCGATGCGCTTGCCGCGCGCGCCGAAGCGAAACTCGGCGTGGCGATGGGCGAAACCACGCTCGACAATCGCGTCACGCTGGAGCCGGTCTATTGCCTCGGACTTTGCCACTCCTCACCCGCCGCCATGCTGGATAAGCATGTGTTCGGCATGCTGGACGAGGCGAAGCTCGACCAACTGGTGAAGGAGGCGCAAGCGTGAGCGCGCGCATCTTCATCTCCCGCGATTCCGGCGCGCTCTGCGTCGGCGCAGAAGAAGTCGCGCATGGCTTCCGCAAAGCCTTCGAAAAGCGCGGCCTCGATGTCGAGATCGTCCGCACCGGCTCGCGCGGCATGTATTGGCTGGAGCCGCTGGTCGAAGTCGCGACCGGCAAAGGCCGGGTCGGCTACGGGCCGGTCAAGGCGAGCGATATCGATGCGCTGCTCGATGCCGGCATGCTCGACGGCAAGCCGCACAGTCTCGGCATCGGCGTCGTCGACGACTATCCCTGGCTCGAGAGCCAGACGCGGCTCACCTTCAAGAATTGCGGCATCATCGATCCGCGCAGCCTCGAGGATTACAAGGCGCATGGCGGCTATCGGGGCCTGGCCAAGGCGCTCGCCGTCGGGCCGAAAGCGATCGTCGAGGAGGTCGTCGCCTCCGGCTTGCGCGGCCGCGGCGGCGCCGGCTTTCCCACCGGCATCAAATGGCGCACGGTGGCCGACACCCGGCCCCAGCAGAAATACATCGTCTGCAACGCCGACGAAGGCGATTCCGGCACCTTCGCCGACCGCATGATCATGGAGGGCGATCCCTTCGTGCTGATCGAAGGCATGACCATTGCCGGGATCGCGGTGGGCGCCACCTACGGCTACATCTATATCCGCTCCGAATATCCCGATGCCATCGAGGCGATGGAGATCGCCGTGCGCGAAGCGCGCAAAGGCGGCATGCTGGGACGGCGCGTCGCCGGCTCGGAGTTCGATTTCGACATGGAAGTCAGGGCCGGCGCCGGCGCCTATGTCTGCGGCGAGGAAACCTCGCTGCTCGAGAGCCTGGAAGGCAAGCGCGGCGAGGTCCGGGCCAAGCCACCGCTGCCCGCCCATATCGGCCTGTTCGGCAAGCCAACCGTCATCAACAATGTGCTGTCGCTTGCCACCGTGCCGATCATCATGAGCGAAGGCGGCCCGCATTATCGCGATTTCGGCATGGGCAAGTCGCGCGGCACCATGCCGATCCAGCTTGCCGGCAATATCAAGCATGGCGGGCTGTACGAGACGGCGTTCGGCATCACGCTCGGGGCATTGGTCGACGACATCGGCGGCGGCACGCGCTCAGGCCGCCCGGTGCGCGCCGTGCAGGTCGGCGGCCCGCTCGGCGCCTATTTCCCGCGCGCGCTGTTCGACACGCCGTTCGACTATGAGGCCTTCACCGCCGCCGACGGGCTGATCGGCCATGGCGGCATCGTGGTGTTCGACGACACGGTGGACATGGCCAAGCAGGCCCGCTTCGCCATGGAGTTCTGCGCCATCGAATCCTGCGGCAAGTGCACGCCCTGCCGCATCGGCTCGGCGCGCGGCGTGGAGCTGGTGGACAAGATCGTGGCTGGCGACGACGCGGCCGCGAATCTGCTCGTGCTCGAAGATCTCTGCAACACCATGAAGTTCGGATCGCTTTGCGCCCTGGGCGGGTTTACCCCTTACCCGGTGATGAGCGCGCTCACGCATTTCCCCGAGGATTTCGGCGCAAGGAAGCGCCTCCAAGCTGCTGAATGAGGAAACGATCATGTCGATGACCCAGGAAATCGATTACGGGACCCCGGCTTCCAAGTCGAAGAAGGAGGTCACCCTCACCATCGACGGCGTCAAGCTCAGCGTGCCGGAAGGCACCTCGATCATGCGCGCGGCGATGGAGATGGGCACGCAGATCCCCAAGCTCTGCGCCACCGACATGCTCGAGTCGTTCGGCTCATGCCGGCTCTGCCTGGTCGAGATCCAGGGCCGCAACGGCACGCCCGCCTCCTGCACCACGCCGGTCGCGGAAGGCATGGTGGTGCATACCCAGACCGACCGGCTGAAGCGCTTACGCAAGGGCGTGATGGAGCTCTATATCTCCGAGCACCCGCTCGACTGCCTGACCTGCTCGGCCAACGGCGATTGCGAGCTGCAAGACATGTCCGGCGCCGTGGGCTTGCGCGAGGTGCGCTACGGCTATGACGGCGCGCGCCATCCCAATCCCGGCGTCGACACCTCCAACCCCTATTTCACCTTCGAGCCTTCGAAATGCATCGTCTGCTCGCGCTGCGTGCGGGCCTGCGAGGAGGTGCAAGGCACGTTCGCGCTGACCATCGCCGGCCGCGGCTTCGACTCCGTGGTCTCGCCGTCGCAAGCAGCAGCCGTTCCTCGACTCCGAATGCGTCTCGTGCGGCGCCTGCGTGCAGGCCTGCCCAACCGCGACGCTGAACGAGAAGAGCGTGATCGAGATCGGCACGCCCGAGCACTCGCTGGTCACCACCTGCGCCTATTGCGGGGTGGGATGCGCCTTCAAGGCCGAGATGCGCGGCGACGAGCTGGTGCGCATGGTGCCGTGGAAAGACGGCAAGGCCAATCACGGCCATTCCTGCGTCAAGGGCCGCTTCGCCTTCGGCTACGCCACGCATAAGGACCGCATCCTGAAGCCGATGATCCGCGCCAAGATCACCGATCCCTGGCGCGAGGTGACGTGGGAAGAGGCGATCAATTACGCGGCCTCGGAGTTCAAGCGCATTCAGGCGAAATACGGCCCGGCCTCGGTCGGCGGCATCACTTCGTCGCGCTGCACCAACGAAGAGACCTTCCTGGTGCAGAAGCTGGTCCGCGCCGCCTTCGGCAACAACAATGTCGATACCTGCGCGCGGGTCTGCCACTCGCCGACCGGCTACGGGCTGAAGACCACGTATGGTACCTCCGCCGGCACGCAGGATTTCGACTCGGTCGATTATGCCGACGTGATCATGATCATCGGCGCCAACCCGACCGACGGGCATCCGGTGTTCGCATCGCGCATGAAGAAGCGCCTGCGCGAGGGCGCCAAGCTCATCATTCTCGATCCGCGCCGCATCGACCTGGTGCGCACGCCGCATATCGAGGCGGATTATCATCTGCCGCTCAAGCCCGGCACCAATGTCGCGGTCGTCACCTCGCTCGCGCATGTGATCGTGACCGAGGGGCTGGTGAACGAGAAATTCGTGCGCGAGCGCTGCGACTGGGACGAGTTCCAGGATTGGGCCGAGTTCGTATCCGACAAGCGCCACAGCCCAGAGGTGGTAGAGAAGCTCACCGGCGTGCCCGCGGAGTCGATCCGCGGCGCGGCGCGGCTCTATGCCACCGGCGGCAACGGCGCCATCTATTACGGACTCGGCGTCACCGAGCACAGCCAGGGCTCGACCACGGTGATGGCGATCGCCAATCTCGCCATGGCCACCGGCAATATCGGCCGCGAGGGCGTGGGCGTGAACCCGCTGCGCGGGCAAAACAACGTTCAAGGCTCCTGCGACATGGGCTCCTTCCCGCACGAGGTGTCGGGCTATCGCCATGTGTCCGAGGATGCGACCCGCGCCATGTTCGAGGCGCTGTGGGGCCGCCCGCTCGACCCAGAGCCGGGTCTGCGCATTCCCAACATGATGGACGCCGCCGTCGACGGCTCGTTCAAGGGCCTCTACATCCAGGGCGAGGACATCCTCCAGTCGGATCCCGACACCAAGCACATGGCGGCCGGCCTTTCCTCGATGGAATGCGTGGTGGTGCAGGATCTGTTCCTGATCGAGACGGCCAACTACGCGCATGTGTTCCTCCCCGGCTCCACCTTCCTGGAGAAGAACGGCACCTTCACCAATGCCGAGCGGCGCATCCAGATGGTGCGCAAGGTGATGGCGCCGAGGAACGGTTACGAGGACTGGGAGATCACGCAGCTTCTGTCCAATGCGCTGGGCTATCCCATGCACTACAACCATCCGTCCGAGATCATGGACGAGGTGGCAAAGCTGACGCCCACATTTGCCGACGTCTCCTACAAGAAGCTCGACGAGCTCGGCTCGGTGCAGTGGCCGTGCAACGCCGCCGCGCCGGAGGGTACGCCGATCATGCATATCAACGGCTTCTCGCGCGGCAAGGGCAAGTTCGTCATCACCGAATATGTGGCGACCGACGAGAAGACCGGCCCGCGCTACCCGCTGCTGCTCACCACGGGGCGCATCCTCTCGCAGTACAATGTCGGCGCGCAGACCAGGCGCACGGCCAACGTGGTCTGGCATGAGGAGGACGTGCTCGAGATCCATCCGCACGACGCCGAGCAACGCGGCGTGCGCGACGGCGACTGGGTGAAGCTCGCGAGCCGCTCCGGCGAGACGACGTTGAAAGCCAAGATCACCGAGCGCGTGGCGCCGGGCGTGGTGTATACGACGTTCCACCACCCGACGACGCAGGTGAACGTGGTCACCACGGATTTCTCCGACTGGGCCACCAACTGCCCCGAATACAAGGTGACGGCGGTACAGGTCATGCCGTCGAACGGGCCGTCGGAGTGGCAGGAGGAGTACGAGGAGCTGACGCGGCAGACCCGGCAGATCGCCGAGCCTCTGGTCGCGGCGGAATAGAGCGCGGCTCGGATCGGCAACGGAGCATGCGCGCGCCATGAAACCCGACCGCCTCGTCTATATGGCGAACCAGATCGGCAAGTTCTTCGAGGCGCAGCGCGCGGACGAGGTCGTGCCGGGGATCGCCGACCACATCAAGAAGTTCTGGGACCCGCGCATGCGCAAGGCGATCTTCGCCTATATCGATGCCGGCGGCGACGGGCTTGATCCTCCAGTCAGGGAAGCCATCCTGCGCCTGAAGGAGAAGCCAGAGCACTCGACCGCGACAAGCTTCCAGGGCACTTAGGTCCGCACTTGGCGCGCCGCGCCGGGTGGAGGCTGCTTTGAAGTCGGCCTAGGCGGATGGTAAGAAGCTCCGTGCTCACCCTGTCCCCCGAGGAACTGACGGCGATCAAGCTGTCGCTGCGCGTCGCCACCTGGGCGACGCTGGCCAGCCTCCCCCTTGGCATTCTCGTGGCCATGATCCTGGCCCGCGGCCGCTTCTACGGGCGCGCGCTGCTGAACGCGCTGGTGCTGCTGCCGCTGGTGCTGCCGCCGGTGGTGACGGGCTACGTGCTGTTGCTGCTGTTCGGCCGGCAAGGCCCGCTCGGCCGGTGGCTCGATACGCATCTCGGCATCGTGTTCGCCTTCCGCTGGACCGGCGCCGCGCTCGCCTGCGCCATCATGGGCTTTCCGTTGATGGTGCGCGCCATTCAGCTTTCGGCGGCGGCGGTCGACCGCAGGCTCGAGCAGGCGGCGGGAACGCTCGGCGCCAATCCCGCTTACGTCTTCCTCACCGTGACGCTGCCGCTGATGGCCCCGGGCATCATCGCCGGCGCCATTCTCTCCTTCGCCCGCGCCATGGGAGAGTTCGGCGCGACCATCACCTTCGTCTCCAATATTCCGGGCGAGACGCAGACGCTGCCGACGCTGATCTACACCTTCACGCAAGTTCCAGGCGGCGAGGCCGGCGCGCTCAGGCTGACCTTGATCTCGCTCGGCATCTCGCTCTCGGCAATCCTCGTGTCGGAATGGATCGCGCAAGCCGTCAGCCGCCGCGTGCGGGGATGACCGTGGCCAAAAGCACGAAGCCAGGCACCGGACGGCGTCCGCTGCCTGGCTTTCCGCATGTCACCGCTTTCGCGGCTTCGCGCTACGGCTTGATGGCGACGCCCCAGGGCAGCCGCCCGACCGGCACCGACTTCTCGGCCTTTTGCGACTCCACGTCGATCACGGTCAAATCGTTGGTGAGGCCGTTGGCCACATAATATTTCTTGCCGTCGGGACTGATCTCGCCGTGCCAGGGACGCTGGCCGACCAGAATGTAATTCTTGACCGCCTTGGTCGCCGTGTCGATGACGGCGACGCGGTTGGCCGGACCGAGCGCCACGAACACCTCCTTGCCGTCCTTGGTGAAGTCCATGCCGACCGGCTGGAGCTGCTCTGGTCGCACGCCGGGCACCTCGAAGCTGATCTTCTGCTTGGTCTTCCAGGTCTTGGGGTCGATCACCGAGATGGTGCCGCCGACCTCCGAGGACACCCAAAGCTCGCTGCCGTCAGGGGTGAATTTCGCCTCGCGCGGGCGGCTGTCGACCAGCACGTTGGCGATCAGCTTGTTGGACGCATTGTCGATGACATGCGCCATGCTGGTCGATTCCGAGGTGGCGACGGTGAATTTGCCGTCGGGGCTCACGCCCATGCCCTCGGGCTCGACGCCCACCGGGACCTCGGCGAGGATGTCGCCGCTCTTGATGTCCATGATGGTGACGAGACTGTCGTCCTCGTTGGCGATGTAGATGACGTCGCCCTTGGGATCGATCGCCATCAGCTCGGGATCGGGGCCCGAACTCGAGGTGGCGCGACACTTCGAGCGTGTTGGTGTCGATCACGTCCATGATGTCGCCGTCGCCGGCGGCCACGAACGCCTCCTTGCCGTCGGGACTCACCACGATGCCGCGCGGGCGCCGCGCGACCTTGATGGTCTTGACGATCTCCAGCGTGTCGGCGTTGAGCACGGTAACGGTGTTGTCCTTCTCGTTGGAGACGAAAATCAGCGGCGCGGCGAATGCGGGAGCGGCAAAGACGAGGAGCGCGGCGGCGGCGGCCGCGGCAAGGCTGATGCGAATCATGTGTCTACCTTTGGGGATGGTCATTTGAACTTGCACTTGGTCTCGGGCTGATCGAAGCCGAGCGTGTCGGTGACGTTGGTGGGGTGGAGAAAACCTTCCTGCGGCGAGACCGAGACGGGCACGCGGGTGCCGCCGCCGAGGATGATCGGTTGCCTGAGCTGATGATCCCAGGTGCGGAAGCTCATGGCCTGGCCCTTGAAGCCTTCCAGCTTGAATTGATCGGAGAGCAGATAGGCCTTCACCTCGGGCGGGGTGGTCTTGCCCGAGCGCATGATGCCGTCGGTCAGCGCGCGGCCGCCAAGCCAGGCGGTGTAGTCGCGCTCCACCGGCTTGCGCTTGGCGAGCTTGGGCAGCCCATTCTGGAAATGCATGGCGCCGTATTCGGTGTAGGACGGGTCCCAGGCCAAGGCTTGCAGGCCCTGGGTGCCGACCACGGGATCGGGAAGATAGGTGCGGTACATCAGATAGTCGCCGAAGCCCTCGTCGGTATTGGCGACCCAAACCACGTCGTGATCGGGCGCGCTTTCGGTTTCCATCGGAATCTGACCCTGCACCTGCTGGTAGCCTGAATCGGTGTTGCGGGCGCCCGGCGGCAAATCGTAGACCTTCTCGCCGACCACCTTCCCGCCAAAGCGCGCAGCGGTGCGCTTGATCATCTCGACATACTCTTTGTCGGCGTCGGTGTTGCCGCGGATCACGAACCAGCGCGGCCATTTCTTCCAGATGAGGTATTGCCCAAGCGCGTCGGCGCGCATCGCCCAGTCGGGAACGATGTGGAAGACATTGGAGCGGCAGAGCTCCTGGCGGAGCGCTTCCTCGTTGGAGCGGATGTTGACGATGATCGAGTTGGCGGCCTCGGGCAGGTCGGCCACGGCGACGAGATCCTTCGGCTCGAGATCGGCGATGATGAAGGCGTTGCCCTTGGCGAGGATCTCCTTGGCCTTCGCCACCACGTCGGCGTTCGCGGGGACGATGGCTTCGACCAGCTCGAAGGCAAAGCCGACGAACGTGCCCGCCTGGTTGGCTTCCTTGATGATGAGGCGCGCGCCCTGGATGCCTTTGTCGGTGACGATCTTCTCGGAATAAGAGAGCGGCAGCGGCTCCTCATATTCCTTGCCGAGATAGACGATGGGCACGGTGGCCTTGATCGGCACGAGGCCCGAAGGCGCATCGGCAGCCGGCGCGGGCGGCGTTGCGGCAGGAGCCGCGGCCGGCGCTTGCGCAGGAGCGGCAGCCGGGGCGTCGGCGGGGGGAGCGGCAGGCGCCGGTGAGGCGGCGGTAGCGGGAGGCGTTGCCGGCGTCTCGGCCAGCGCGGGGACGAGCAGCGCGGAGGCAAGCAGGCCTAAACCAAAGACCAAGCCAGCGAGACGCTCAAGGCGCGGACGCAAACGACCGAATGACACACTCGACATAGGCGAACGCTTTGCTCCTACGCGGCTGACGGGGGTTGGGGCGCGCGCCGACATTGGAAGGTCTGCGGGCCAGGACATTCAGCGCGCCTATTTTTCAGACATGCCATCACTTGGCAATGCGCAGTGCACAATATGGCAAGCGCATGCGAAACCTAAGAAGCTCATTTTACCGAGGCTATATAGGCGGTTAGCAAACGCCTTTCCATGGCACGGCAATCTTTATACCACGCTAAACGAAAAGCCGCCGAGCCTTGGCTCGACGGCTTTCCAAAATTTAATGCAGGCCGGTAATGCCGGCGCTCGCAAAGTCCTATTGCAGCGGCGGCTTGCCCACCGAACTCGGATTCACCGAGCGGATGAAGGTGATGATCTTCCACAGCTGATCGCTGGTCTTGAGGATCCCGCCGAAGGGAGGCATCGGTCCCACCACGACCTCCTGCTTGACGCGGTGGTAGCCCTCAGCTTTCAGGCCATCGGACCCAAGGCTGACAAGCCGGAACAGGGTGTCGTCGTCAGGGCCATAGACCCAGGTATCGTTGGTGAGCGGCGGGCACATGCCCCCGCCACCGCCGCCGCCATGGCAGCCGTTGCAGCCGGCGGAAAGGTAGGTCTTGTGCCCCTCCTCGGCGAAGGCGGCGTCAGTGATCTTGTCCTTATAGGGATTGTGCAACCCGCCCTTGGGCGTGGCCTTGACCAGGTCGAGCGGAGGCGTGGTGTCGTCCGCCTTGCAGCAGTCGCCACCACCCGCGGCTTCTCCGCCAGCAGCTTCGCCGGTACCGCCCGCGGCTTCTCCGCCGGCAGGCTTCGCCTCGGTCTGCGTCGGCGGCTCGTCGGTCGCGCAGGCCTTCCAGGCAAACGCCCCCATGCCGGCGATGAATACAACTGTCAAAAGTCCGGTGATGATTTTGCGCACTGCTTCGTTTCCTTACCCTAGTTGCGTGTTTGACATTCTAAGCGTTGAGGCGATTCCCCCTCGGGCTCGGTTCAAAAAACGGACCTTTCTTAGCGTCATCCAAGCCGCGGCGAAAGTGCCGTTGAACGACGCGGCATTTTTCGGCTTCCGTTTGGGTTAATGCTGCGCGGTCAATTGGTCACGTCGAAATCCATGCCCTCGAAGGTATAGCGGGGCACTTGCGTCCAGATGCCGTCCTCCTGCACCGGGACCTTGTGCACCTTGACGTTGTCCACCACGAGCTTGCCGCTCTTCTGGTTCACCCAAAAATCGATGTCGTAATATTCGTCCGTGCTGCCCGGCTTGCGGAAATCGGTGCAGGCGAAATACTCGCCGTCCTTTTTCATATGCCGGATGGGCTGGTGCATCTCGACGAACTCGAGCGGGAGCGTCTCGCCGGTCTTGTCGTCCTTGATCGGGACGTCGCCGTTCGCATCCTTATGCGTGGCGATGTAGTCGTGAATCGCGCCCATCACCTGCCAGGCGCGCGTCACCTCCATGTCGCCGGGATGCTCCTGCACGGGGAGCCACCACCAGGCGACCGGCATGCGCGTCACCATGATCCAGCCATCGCCTTCTTGCTTCGGCCCCTTCTGCACCCGGATATCCATCAGGGTCAGCTTGTCGCCTTCGGGCTTGTACCAAAAGTCGATGGCGTATTGCTTCTTGTCGTTATCCTTGTCGTGGAAGATGACATTGGCGAACCAGCCATAGCCTTCCATGCCGCGCACGATCTTGATCTGCTCGTAAACCAGGTTGAGGTCGGCATCGAGCTTGGGATCGTGAAACACGAAGGCCCCGTCCTTGGACCGCTCGGCGATGGTCGCGGCGACAGCCTTGTTCACGTCCTCCTCGCCGAGATCGGCGGCGAAGGCGACAGCGGACATGCAAAGGGCCACGGCTAACGCCGCGGCCCCCACGATCGGTCGAAATCCACGCAAACCGATTACCTTCATTGGCTGGTGCTCTTCTCCGCGCCAGGAGCCGGAGTGCTGGCCGCCGCCTTGGCTCTACTCAGGACCATGATGGCCTGCTGCGATTCCAAATTGCCGTTCAACTCAGCCACGTCCGCCGCCGTCTGGCCGAGCTTGTTCTTGAGCGTCACGTCGGCGCCGGCATCGATCAGAATGCCGATCATCGGCGGATTGTTGTGGGTGGCGGCAATCATCAGCGGCGTGACGCCGTTCTTCGACTGAGCATTGACGTTGGCGCCGCGGGCGAGCAAGCCCTGCGCGATGTCGGTCGGACGCGTGCTGCCAGGCACGAACATGGCGCCTTCGGCCGGTGAGGTCTGCCCCGCCGCGATCATCAGCGGCGTCAGCGCGTCCGCGCCGGACAGGCTATTCACGTCGGCGCCCGCCTCCATCAAGGTTTTGGCCAACTCATATTTGTCCTCGGCGATGGCCAAGGGCAGCGGCCTGAAGTCCTCCTGCCCCGGCTTCTCCATGTCGGCGCCATGCTCGATCAGCACTTTGACGGAAGGCACATGATCGCGCATCACCGCCGCAACCAGCGGCGTCGGGTCGCCCGCATTGACGTCGGCGCCGAGATCGATGAGCAGCGCGATCATCTTGTCGTGGCGTTGCCGCGCGGCGCTTTGCAGCGGCTGTCCAGCCCTGATTGTCGGGCTTGTTCACGTCGGCGCCCTTGGAGACCAGGAATTTCACGCGGTCGAGGTCGTTGGCGATCACCGCGTTGCTGAGCTCCTGGGTGATATCGGCGCCTTCGGCCAGCCAGTTTTCGACCTTCTCCTTGGTCACCACCTGGTCGGGCGAAGCGAGATCGGGGCGGGCCTTGAAATCGGTCTGCGCCACGGCGGTGTAGCTGCCATGCGCGGGCAGATTGCCCGGCACGATACACTTGCTGCACTGGACCAGCGGCACGCCGTAATCCTCCAGGATCTTGGCGATCTCGTCGGCCTTATCCTCAAGGGCGAAATCGAGCATGTATTTCAGAAAGGCGTCAGTCTTGCGCACGCCGATGCCGAGATCGAACTCAAGCGGCGTCTTGTCTTCCCAGAGATTTACCGGCTGCACCACGATCGGTTCGCCCTTGGCCTTGCCCCAGCCGGCGAAAGGCCCCCAGACGGCGGCGACATCGAGGTCGCCGTTCACCACCTGTTGCACCTGCCAATAGGGCTGATGCTCGGGCTTCAAGTCGGCGTCATGGGTGACGACGGCGAGAGAGACGTTGTCGACAATGCCGTGGCGGGCGAGAACCTCGCGCACGCCGGACGTCTGGAACACGCCAATCCTCAGCTTCTTGAGCTCCGGGTCGTCGAAGCCTTTGATGTCGATGCCTTTGTCATTGCGGTAGGCCAGCACGTAGGTGGTGCGGTAGATCGGCATCGTGGTGAGCAGCGAGCCGTAGGGCATGGGAATGTCGATCATCACATCGCACATGCCGGCGTCGAAGGTCTGTCGCGTTAGGCCGCGCTCGAGGAAGGGTCGCCAGGAAGAAATTCACCTTGGCGCCCATTGCCTCACCAAGCACATTGGCGATCTTGTTCTCGAACCCCTCACCCTTGTCGTTGGAGAAGGGCATGTTGCCGGGATCGGCGCAGACATTGAGGGTGCCGAGCTTCTTCGCCTTGTAGGCGGCCTTGGCCGCGGCTCTGATGGCGATCTGCTCGCTCGGAGTGAGATCCTCGAACTCCTTGCTCAGGTCGCGTTTGAAGGGGGTTTTCGCGGCGTCGGCCGAAAGCGGAGCCAGGGCAAAGCCGGCAACGCAAAGCGACGCCATCAGGATACGAAGGGACATGGGGGCTCGGGTTTTCTTTAATTGGCGGTTGGGGACCGTGCGGGGCAAAAGACCTCGCCACACTTTACCCCCCGACGCGAGGGGTAAACTACCCCTCTTATGAGGGATAAACGACCCCTCATATAAAGGAAATGACGCCCGATGCCGCAAGGGCACCGGGCGCCGATAGTCTGCTTAAGCCGTTCCGCTTATTCGAAGATGCGGAAGACGTTCAGCTCGCCACCCTGGGGGATCTTGTCCAGGTTGGCGGCCTTGGTCATGGCCGTGGCGCCGATGGCACCGAACTTGTCGTTCAGGTCGAGACCAGCGGTAACCGGCAGGCCGATCCAGCCGCCGATGCCGGAGTAGACGCCGACATACTGCTTGCCGCCGACTTTCCAGGTGGCCGGGTTGCCGATGATGCCGGAACCAAGCCTGCGGCTCCACAGGATCTTACCGGAAGACCGGTCGACCGCGCGGAAGTCACCACCGAGCGAGCCATAGAACATCAGGCCGCCGTCGGTGACCATGGTGCCACCCCAGTTCGGATAAGGATCCGGGATCTCCCACACCGTCTTGCCGGACAAGACATCGAACTTCTTGATCTTGCCGGTCGTGCCCTGCTTCTCAGGATACATGTACACGTTCGCGAACACGTAAACCGTGCCCTGGTTCGTGTGCGTGCGCTCCTGAGGCTCGAGCTCCATGCACCAGTTGTTGGTCGGCATGTAGAAGATGTTCGGCTCCTTGGGATCGACTGAACCAGGCTGCTGGTCCTTGCCGCCCATGGCAGACGGGCACGCTTCCACATTACGGCCACGCTCCAGCGGAGAATGCTCGCGCACCTTCACCGGACGACCTGTCTTCATGTCGATCTTCTCGGCCCAGTCCGTCGTCACATACTTGTTGGCGCGGAGCAGAGTGCCGTCAGTGCGGTCAAGCACATAGGCAAAGCCGTTACGATCGAAGTGAGTGAGGGTCTTGTGCTTCTTGCCGTCGACATCCATGTCGGTCAGCATGTTCTCGTTGATGCCGTCATAGTCCCACTGATCGAACGGGGTCATCTGGTAGGCGAACACCGCCTCGCCATTGTCGACTTTGCGGCCGAAAATCGTCATCGACCACTTGTTGTCGAAATCACCCGCGTTGCACTCTTCGTGGGTCTTGTCGGGGCAACGATAGGCAGGGCTCCACAGGCCGGGGTTACCCGTCGAGTAGTAGACCATCTTCAGCTCAGGATCGTAGCTGTACCAGCCCCAAGCAGCGCCGCCGCCGATCTTGTAGTCCTCGCCCGGGAAGGTCTTGATACCCAGGTCTGAACCAGCCTGACCGAATTGCGGGTTGGCTTTGTTGGTGTCGGCCGTCAGGCACACGTCCTTGTCGGAACCCGTGCTTTGGCAGACCCAAGCTGCGAGCCGTCCTTCAGATTGAAGGCAGAGACACGGCCGCGAGCGGCGAACTCGTCACCACCGAAGCCGATGATCACCTTGTCGTCGGCGATCAATGGAGCGGGGGTGATGGTCTCGCCCTTCTCAGGGTAGGCGTATTTGACAACCCAGACTTCCTTGCCGGTCTGGCCATCGAGGGCAATCACGAAGCCGTCGAGGGTGCCGTACACGAACTTGCCGTCGGCATAGGAACCACCGCGGTTGACGGTGTCGCAGCAAGCGCGCGGAACAGCGGACTCGTCACGATCAGTCGTCTTCACGTACTTCCAGATGCTCTTCGGATTGTCGGGATCAGTCAGATCGAGACCCTGCACCACGTTGCAGTTTGACATGGCCGGGCAGCCAGAAACCATGAACAGCATGGTCTTGCCACCAACGTCCTTGACGATGAGGGGCTGACCCTCATGGCCGCGCAGGGCATTGGTTCCCTGCAGCCACACCATCTGCAACTTGCCGATGTTCTTCGTGCTGATATCGGCCAAAGTGCTGTGACGCGTCAGAGCGAAATCGCGACCAGGGGCAGGCCACTGATCGGGATCCGCCATACGCGCAAGCTGTTCCTCATCGGAGCCAGCCATTGCCTGACCGGATACGCCCATCATCACCGCGACGATGGCTCCGGCCAGAACACCAAACTTCATTTTCATATCTTTCTCCTCTCCCTAGCTACTCAGTTCACCGAAACGAAAGCTGAGCTATTCTGTATGCCGAGACGCGGTTCTCTCTTGAGCAAAGTGCCGAGAGAGCACTGGGCCCCTGCAAGTTTTCAAGCTGTCACGTTGGATATGGGAGGTGTCCCGAAAGCGCCGAAGCAAACTAAAATGCCTCGCGCCCGCTCCAGGCGGCGGGTCCTCCGATGAACACATCACGCGGTGACACCTCACGAGGAAACACAGCCTAGCGCAGAGTGAGTAGCGGCGTTATCGAATTTTCGATGAGAACGGGCGTCCCACGCATTGCCAAGCTGCCCGCTCATAATTGCCAAATGTAATGGCTTTGCAAGCGAAAAGTGCTCACGGCAACCAACTGTACCAAACGCGCACACTCTTCGCTGCACTGCATCAAGTGCCCGCGCTCTCGAAGCTTCGCCTGTCAAGCGGAAAGTTTAGGCATTTGTGTGCTGCGCGCGGGATGGTTTATTCGGCGTCTGAATATCTACCCAGGCATGCAGTAGAGGCACGAATCAATACACGCGCGAGCCTCCGTATGCTGCATAAGCCGCTCAGGACCACTCCCCGCGCGGCGTCTTCGCCGTCGCCGAGGGGAGATGCTGGATGGCGATGCGCATCAGCTCGGGCAGCGTGCGCACGCCGAGCTTGGCCTTGAGCTGCGCGCCCCCTGCAGACCGTTGTCGGTGAGCATGGGGTCGACGAAGAGAGCGGAACCGGCTCCTCATATTGCTTGCCGAGATAGTGGATGGCGATCTTGACCACGGGCGTGTCGCCTCGGCGCCGGCGTGTCGTCGGCCGCGCGCGCCCGAAGCCGATCAGCACGAGCAGCGTCGCGAGCGCCGCAATCCATCTTGCGGTCGCCGGGAAGGAGAAAAGGAAAACTTCAAGGGGTACACATGAGCAAGATGGGCTGCAGGGAACCATCCAAGCTCGGGACTTCACTCACAAACTGGCTTGCGGGAGCTTCCGTTGCGGCGTCGATGGCGGCCTGAGGCTAGCCCATGCGGCGCTGCAAGCATTGCCAATCCTCCCTGCGCAGAGGCGTTGCGATAAGCGGCATAAGTCTGATGCCGATTGCCGAGTTTTCCCGCGCGCTTAAGCGCGCCCCCGCGGCAATCAGGTGGCGCGCTTGCCGAAAGCGAGAATGCCGGCGACCGGCACGATGAAGCCGATCGTCACCGCGGCGATGGTGAGCGCCGCAAGATCGGCATAGGAGCCGCGATCGACCGCGAACAGCAGGTTGAGATATTTGGTCTGCAGCTGCCCCGCCACCAGCGCCACGTTCATCAGCGAGGCCATCAGCGCGAACCAGGTGGCGCGGCGGCCCGAGGGCGCGTTGACGGCGACGAGGGTGAGCGCCGGGATCATGCTGAGCTCGGCAAAGGGCGAGGTCACGGTGGTATCGACCAAGGCGATGGTCCGCGCCCCGAAGCCGAACGTCGCCATGGTCCATTCATCCCAGCGCAGCGCGAGCGCGATGGTCGGCAGCGACAGCACGGTGCCGACGACGGTCAGCCAGAGCAGCACCTTGGCGATCGGCTGGCGGGTGATGACATCGGAGAACAGCCAGGCGCCGGCGAGGCTGAGCCCCGCGCCGATCTGCGCCAGCGTGCCGTAGAACGCCTCGTCGAAGCCGAGCACGTCGATGGTGAACCAGCGATAGCCCTCCCCGACCCCGGGGCTCGCCCGATAGAGAAAGATGACAAGCGCGGCATAGAAGATGCGCTTGCGATGCAGCTCGTCGAGCTCGTCGGCGATGCGCGCGAGCATCAGCGCGATGACGGTGAGCGAGACGATAAAGACAAGCTCTTGGCCGAGCGGCAATCCGCTGAGGCTGATGGCGAGGACCACGGCGCCGAACACGATGCCGCCGCCGAGAATGCGCCAGTCGATGGGCTTCGGCGCCGCTGCCGTCGAGGCGGACCAGCATGGCGCCGGTCAGCGAGGTTGCCGGGACGGCGAGCCCCAGCAGGAACACCGTCTGGTAGCTGTAGATCTGCGCGAGCCAGCCCGACAGTCCCGCGACCGACAAGATACCCGACCAGAGCGCGAGCCGGCCCAGCACCTGCACGAGGCCAAGCTCGCGTTGCACCTCGGCTTCCGGCCGCGGGCTCCCGTCGGGCCTCACCCGGTCGACCACCTCCGTGGTCATGGCGTCGGCGATCACGTCTTGCAACACGACGCCGACGACGATGAGGAGCTGAGCCGTGACGTAGAGCGCGTTCTTGCTCGCGAACGTGATCCAGCCGCCGGCGGCGCCGGCAAGAATGATCAGGCCGGAGGCGACGAGACTCGCGCCGAGGAACACATAGATGCGCCGCTGCGAGCCGAAAATCGGCACGGAATCGGCGAGCTGGCCGAACACCATCTTGATGGTCCAGGGCAGCGTGAGCCACACGGCGATCGCCGCAAGCTCGGCCGGCGTGAAGGTCAAGGCGTCTTTGACCCAGAAGGTTTGCGCGATGGCGACGAGGCCGAGCGCGCCATAGGCGTAATAGATCATCAAGAGCGGCAGATAGCGGAGCCGCATGGCGCGGATCGGCGTGAGCAGCGCGCCCTTCAGCTTGTCGCGCAGCGTGCGCTCTTCCGGAATTCCCGTTTCAGACACCGTCGCCATGTGCTGCCTTAACAGGCCAAGCCGAGCATGGCATTCCTCGTCTTAACGATAAGACGACGCCGATTTGCCCTATTGGCCTGGGCTTGATTTCCCTCAAGGTTTTGACAGACACGGTCTGTTGCGGTTTGTCATGAAATATCAGCCGACGCGGCCTAAGAGCTAAGCGGAGATGGGGCGAATAGGTTTCGCTCCAGCATGACGCGCTATCGCGGACATTCAAGCTCGTCATTTCCCCTCCCCGTTCACGCGTCGCCTAACCCGTCCGCGCGGAGCATCTATGACCATTCGTAATCTCGAGCATGTTCTCGCCCCGCGCTCGGTCGCCGTCATCGGCGCGAGCACTGAAGCCGGCTCGGTCGGCAATGTGCTCACCGAGAATATGCTTGCCGGCGGTTTCACCGGCGAGGTCTATCTCGTCAATCCGCATCATGAGTCGATCGGCGGCCGGCGCTGCTATCGCGATGTCGCCTCGCTGCCCGCGACGCCGGAGCTTGCGGTGATCGCCACCAAGCCCGACACCGTGCCGGCCTTGATCGGAGAACTCGGCAAGAAAGGCACGCGCGCGGTTGTCGTCGTCACGGCGGGATTCAGCCCCGCGCTGAAGCAGGCGATGCTCGATCAGGCGAAGCCGTATTGCCTGCGCATCATCGGGCCGAACTGCCTCGGCATCGCCGTGCCTGGGATCGGGCTGCATGCCAATTTCGGGCTCAATCGGCCGCAAGCGGGCAAGCTCGCCTTTCTGTCGCAATCCGGCGCGCTGATCACCGGCATCCTCGACTGGGCCGTGGCGCGCGGCATCGGCTTCTCCTATGTCGTGTCGATGGGCGACATGGCGGATGTCGACGTCGGCGATCTGCTCGATTTCCTCGCCGCCGACATCGCGACCCAGTCCATCCTGCTCTATCTGGAGACCATCCCCGCCGCGCGGAAATTCATGTCGGCGGCGAGATCGGCCGCGCGCGCCAAGCCGGTCATCGTCATCAAGTCCGGCCGCTATCGGGAATCGGCGCGGGCCGCGGCCACGCATACCGGGGCGCTGGCCGGCAGCGATGCCGCCGTCGGCGCGGCCTTCCGCCGGGCCGGCCTCGTGCGGGTCGAGGAACTGGAGGAGCTGTTCGCGGCGGCCGAGACGCTGACCTCGCTCAAGCGCGTGGCCGGCAACGAGCTGATGATCCTGACCAATGGCGGCGGCGCCGGCGTGCTCGCGGTCGACGATCTGATCCAATCGGGCGGCCGGCTCGCACCGCTGAGCGACGACGCCATCGCGGGACTCGACAAGGTGCTGCCCGCCAATTGGTCGCGAGCCAATCCCGTCGACATCATCGGCGATGCGGCGCCGAAGCGCTACGGTGACGCGCTCGATGCGCTGCTTCCCAAGCTCAAGGCCGACGCCCTGCTCGTCGTCAATTGCCCGACCGCGCTTGCCTCTTCGAGCGACGCGGCGCAAGCCGTGATCGAGGCGATCAAGCGCGCGCCGAACGCGGAACGGCTGCCGCCGATCCTGACCAATTGGCTCGGCGAGGATGCGGCCGCGGGCGGACGGCGCCTGTTCCGCGAGGCCTCGATCCCGACCTACGAATCGCCGACCGACGCGGTCAAAGGCTTTCTCTATCTGTGGCAGCATACACAGGCGCAGGAAGCGATGCTGCGAACCCCGCCAAGGGAGACGGAGCCGACGCATGTCGCCGAAGAGGCGGCGCGCACCGTCATGCGCAAGGCCGCCGCCGCCGGGCGCTCGATGCTGACAGAGCCCGAGGCCAAGGCGGTGCTTTCCGCCTACGGCATCCCGACGGTCGCCACCCGCGTGGCGGCTTCACCGCAAGAGGTGGAAGCCATCGCCGACGGCCTGTTGCAGCAGGCGCCGGCTTGGCGGTCAAGATCCTCTCCAAGGACATCTCGCATAAATCCGATGTCGGCGGCGTGCGCCTCGGTCTGCGCTCGGCGCAAGAGGCCGTCCGCGCGGCCGAGCAGATGCTGAAGCGGGTGGCCGAGCTCAAGCCCGACGCGCGCATCGAAGGCTTCACCGTGCAGCCCATGGTCATGCGGCCCAACGCGCACGAACTCCTCATGGGCGTCTACGAGGATCGCCTGTTCGGCCCGATGATCTTGTTCGGAGCCGGAGGCACGGCAACCGAGATCATCCACGATACGGCCGTGGCGCTGCCGCCGCTCGATGACGAGCTGGCGCGCGATCTCATGGAACAGACCCGCATCTACAAGCTGCTCGAAGGCTATCGCGACCGCCCGCCCGCCGACCTCGCGGCGATCGCCGAGGCGCTGCGGCGGCTGTCGCAGCTCGTGGTCGATTGCCCGGCGGTCAAGGAGCTCGACATCAACCCGTTGCTTGCGGACGAGACCGGCGTGATCGCGCTCGACGCTCGGCTGCGCATCGAGCCGAGCCAGGTGGAGATGGCGGGTCCGAATCCCAATCTTGCCATCAGGCCCTATCCCAACCAGTGGGAGCGCTGGATCGGCACCGATAACGGCTTTCGCGTCTTCGTTCGCCCGATCAAGCCGGCCGACGAGCATCTATACGGCGCCTTCGTCGAGAAGCTATCGCCGGAAGACATCCGCTTTCGCTTCCTCACCCCGCGCAAGGAATTCTCGCACAAATTCATCGCCCGCTTCACGCAGATCGATTATGCGCGGGCCATGGCTTTCGTCGCGCTCGACAAGGAGCAGAAGCAGCTGCTCGGCGTGGCGCGGCTCGCGGCCGATCCGGACTATGTCAAGGGCGAGTACGCCATCATCGTGCGCAGCGACCTCAAAGGCACGGGCATCGGCTGGGCGCTGATGCGGCATTTGATCCACTATGCCGAGAAGGAAGGCCTGCGCGAGCTGGTCGGCGATGTCCTGGCCAGCAATGAGCGCATGCTGGAGATGTGCCGCGCGCTCGGCTTCGAGATCGCCGCGGACCCCGAAGATATGTCGATCCGCAAGGTGCGGCTCGAGCTTCCCGCGACCTTGCAAGGCGCCGCGAGGCTCGCCGAGGAGCCGGTCTCCTAATTCCCCGAATTGTCATTGCCCGTAAGGCACGGTTGAAAGCGGCCGCGGCAAGCGAGACCCTCATGAAACGCCTGATCATCGCCGTTTGCGTGCTGCTTGCGGCCCGCTCGCCGCTGCTGTCGTCTGGTTCGTGCCCTCGGTGCAGGATGCTCTCATCCGGCGCGCCATGGTGAACCAGATCGCCAAGGCCGACAACGCGGCGGTTTTCAAGGACGACGCCTTGCATATTCTGCTGTGCGGCACCGGCTCACCGATCCCCGATCCGAAGCGGGCAGATGCCTGCACCGCGGTCATCGCCGGCGGTCATGTGGTGATCATCGAATCAAGACCACCTGCCTGAATTGACCGGCTCGTCGTCTCAACTCGCCGGCAGCCGCGCTGGTTTCGAGGCCGGTTCAGCATGCTCGGCCGGTTCACGGCGCAAGGCGAAGCCCTTTATGACGGCGTAGATGGCGGGAATAACGACGAGAGTCAGCGCCGTCGACGACACCATGCCGCCGATCATCGGCACGGCGATCCGCTGCATCACCTCGGCACCGGTGCCGTGGCTCCACATGATGGGCAGAAGCCCGGCCATGATGGCGGCCACCGTCATCATCTTCGGGCGTACGCGCTCGACCGCACCCGACATGATCGCTGCGTAAAGATCATCGCCGGTGAACGGGCGGCCTTCGCGCAGCCGCTGGTCTTTACGCTCGGTCAGCGCGTTGTCGAGGTAGATCAGCATCACGACGCCGGTCTCGGCGGCAACACCGGCAAGCGCAATGAAGCCGACGGCCACGGCAACCGAGAAATTGAAACCGAGCCACCACATCAGCCAAAAGCCGCCGACCAACGCAAACGGCACCGAGAGCATGACAATCAGCGTCTCGGTGATGCGGCGGAAATTGAGGTAGAGCAGCAGGAAGATAATGAGGATGGTCACTGGCACCACGACCTGCAACCGCGCTTTGGCGCGCTGGTAATATTCGAACTGGCCGCTCCAGGTCGCGTAATAGCCCGGCGGGAAATCGACTTCGGCCGCCACCGCCTTTTGCGCGTCGGCGACATAGCTGCCAAGATCGCGGTCGCGCAAATCGACGAAAATATACAGTGCAAGCTGCGCGTCCTCGGTGCGGATGCTTGACGGACCTTGGGCCAGGCTGATTTTGGCGACCTCGCCAAGCGGAACCGTGCCGCCGTTCGGCAACGGGATCAGGACGTCGGTGGCGATGGTTTCCGGCGTGCTGCGGTAATCGCGCGGGTAGCGGATGCTGACGGTATAGCGCTCGCGGCCTTCGACCGTCGTGGTCACCGGCTCGGCCCCAAGCGCCATGGCGATCACGCCCTGCACGTCGGCAATCATTAGCCCATAGCGCGCGAGCTGGGCCCGGTCGGGGTCCACGTTGAGGTAATAGCCGCTGATGGCGCGCTCGGCGTAGGCGGTGGCGGTGCCGGGGACCTTGCGGATCGTGGCCTCGATCTTGCGCGCAAGCTTCTCCATCTCGGCCAAGTCCTTGCCGTACACCTTGACGCCGACCGGCGTGCGGATGCCGGTGGACAGCATGTCGATGCGAGCCTTGATGGGCATGGTCCAGGCATTTGAAACGCCCGGGAACTGGAGCGATTTGTCCATCTCGGCGATCAGCTTGTCGACGGTCATGCCCGAACGCCATTGGTCCTCGGGCTTCAAGTTGATCACGGTCTCGATCATCTCGGTCGGCGCCGGGTCGGTGGCGGTCGAGGCGCGCCCGGCTTTGCCCCAAACCAATTCCACCTCGGGGAAGGACTTGATGATCTTGTCCTGGGTTTGCAGAAGCTCGGCCGCCTTGGTGACGGAGATGCCCGGCAGCGTCACCGGCATATAGAAGAGAGTGCCTTCGTTGAGGTTGGGCATGAACTCGCTGCCGAGCTTGGAAGCAGGCCAGAGACTCACGCCCAGAACCGCGAGCGCGATCAGAATGGTGGCGGCCTTGAATTTCAGCGCAAGGCGGATCACCGGGCGGTAGACCCAAATCAAGAACCGGTTCACCGGGTTCTTGTGCTCGGGCATGATGCGGCCGCGCACGAAGATCGTCATCAGCGCCGGAACCAACAGTATCGAGAGCAACGCCGCGGCGCCCATGGCGAAGGTCTTCGTATAGGCGAGCGGCTTGAACAACCTTCCCTCCTGCGCTTCCAGCGCGAAGATCGGCAGGAAAGAGACGGTGATGATGAGCAGGCTGAAGAACAGCGCCGGACCGACCTCGACCGCGGCCTCGACCAGGATCTCGCGGCGCGGCTTGCCCGGTGGGGCGCGCTCAAGCCGCTTATGCGCGTTCTCGATCATGACGATGGCGGCGTCGACCATCGCGCCGATAGCGATGGCGATCCCGCCGAGGCTCATGATGTTGGAGCTGAGCCCCAAGGCCCACATGCAGATATAGGCGATGAGAACTCCGAGCGGCAGCGTGATGATGGCGACGAAGGCGCTGCGCGCATGCAGCAGGAAGACCATGCACACGAGGGCGACGATCAGGCTCTCTTCGATGAGCGTCCGCTTCAGCGTTTCGATGGCGCGATAGATCAAGTTGGAACGGTCATAGACAGCCTCGATGCTCACGCCCTCAGGCAGGCTCGGCGCCATCTCCGCCAGCCGATCCTTCACATGCTGGATGACCGACAGCGCGTTCTCGCCGAAGCGTTGCAGCGCGATGCCGGAGACGACCTCCCCCTCCCCGTTCAGCTCGGTGATGCCGCGGCGCTCGTCGGGGGTCAGCTCGACGCGCGCCACGTCTTTGAGCAGCACCGGCACGCCGCCGTCGTTCTTGACCACGATCTGCTCGAGGTCGGACAGACCTTTGAGGTAGCCGCGCCCGCGCACCGCGAACTCGGTTTCCGACACCTCCAACGTGCGGCCGCCGACATCCATGTTGCTGTCACGGATCACGTCGCGAATTCTGGATAACGGGATGCCGAGCGCCTGGAGCCGCCGCGGGTCGATCACCACGCTGTATTGCTTGACGAAACCGCCGACGCTGGCGATCTCCGCCACGCCCGGCGCCTTGGCGAGTCCAAAGCGCATCTGCCAATCTTGGATGGTGCGGAGTTCCGCGAGGCTCATCTGCGAGCCGCGCAACACATATTGATAGACCCAGCCGACGCCGGTGGCGTCGGGACCGAGGCTTGGCGTGACGCCGGCAGGCAACCTGCGCGACGCGGCATTCAGATATTCGAGCACGCGCGAGCGCGCCCAGTAAATGTCGGTGCCGTCCTCGAAGATCACATAGACAAAGGAGACGCCGAAGAACGAGAAGCCGCGCACCACGCGCGACTTCGGCACGGTCAACATCGCGGTGGTGAGCGGATAAGTGACTTGGTCCTCGACGACTTGCGGCGCCTGACCGGGGAACTCGGTGTAGACGATGACCTGGACATCGGAGAGATCGGGAATGGCGTCGAGCGGCACGCGGGAGACCGCGTAAATCCCGGCAACGGTCACGAAGAGAGTGACGAGCCCGACCAGAAAGACGTTGCGGGCCGACCAGCGGATAATCGCCGCAATCATGGCTGCGCTCCTTCGCCGAAGGTTTGCAGCGCGGCCTTGAGATTGCTCTCGGCGTCGATGAGGAAGGTGGCGGAGGTGACGACCTCCTCGCCGACCGTCAAGCCCTCCTTGATTTCCGCATAACCATTCCCGCGGCGGCCGAGCTTTACTGCGCGGGGCTCGAAGCGACCATCGCCCTTGGCGACTAAGACAACTTGGCGCGCGCCGCTGTCGATGATGGCGCTGTCCGGAACCGCCGTTACCGGCTCGTTCTCGCCGGCATGAAACACCACATCGGCATACATTCCGGGCTTTATCTCCCCGTCCGGGTTCGCTAGCTCGATGCGGACAGAGACGGTGCGTGTCTCCGGCTTCATCATCTCCGGATAGATGAAGGCCAGCACGCCTTCCTGCGGGGTGTTGGGAAACGCTCTGAGCGTCACAGTGGCGGGCATGCCGAGCTTGATCTCGGCGATATCGGCTTCGGCGACCTCGGCGACGACCCAGACGCGGTTATGGTCGGCAATGCGGAACAGCTCGTCTCCCGCAGCGACACGCTGGCCCTCGATCACGTTCTTTTCGACGATGTCGCCGGTCGCGGGCGACGCCCAGTCGATGGTTCGCGGGTTGGTCATGGTCGTGCGCACCTCCTCGATGCGACTGTCCGGCACATCGAGATTGCGTAATTTCTGCATGGCCCCCTCCTGGCTCCTCTCCGCCTCGGCTTTGGACGAGCTGCCTTGCGCCCGCATGGCCACCATGAGGTCGGCTTGCGCCAGCTGAATTTGCGAGCTGTAGAAGCGGAACAACGGCTCGCCCTTTTCGACATGCTGTCCTGTCTTGTTGACGAACAGCTTCTCGATGTAACCGTCAGAGCGCACCGTCACGACCGAAAGCAGAGACTTGTCGTGCTGCACGGTCCCGACCCCGCGTACGGTGCGGGTGATGGGCAAGGCCGCGACCTTCTCCGTCCGCACCCCAGAGCGCTGGATCTTGTCGAGGCTGACCTTGACCGTGTTCGGATCGTCCTGCTCGTCCGCATAGACCGGGATGTAGTCCATGCCCATGGTGTCCTTCTTCGGCACCGGCGAGGTGTCGGGAAGCCCCATGGGATTGCGGTAATAGAGAATCGTCCGCTCAGCCTTGGCAGGTTGCGATTGCGCGGCCGAAGCAGGCGTGGCGACCGGCTCGGGACGATGCGCGTACCAATGGCTCGCGGCAGCACCGGCGGCGATGCCGGCAACCAATACAATCAGAGTGTTTGGACGGCGCATAGCGCGTCTCCGGAATCCTCGTTGATGGACCCCGCCAGGAAGGCGGTGGAATGGCGCGTGTCGCCAGAGCGCGAGCGAAGGCTCACGCTGGGCAACCGGCTTCAATGAGAATTCAGACGCGGGGAGGAGGCGATGGAGGATTGGTTGAGCGCGAGTTCGCGCTGTCGGTCACGAACATCACCCTATGTGTGGGCGATAGGCGGAACACAAATCCAGAGGGCATCGACGTAAGGGCGGATAGATTTGAGCATTTCAGCGCGCAACCGGCGAGGCCGGCACAGTGCCCCTTCGCCTGCTTGTCGCATCGATCGATGTCCGGGCAGCAATCCGACTGCGCCGAGGCCGACAATCCGGCCGGCGAATGGACATAGCTCTTGGCGCCGGCCACCGGCGGCATGGCCACCGACAGGGCAATAAAGGCTATCAGTATGGCGCGGACGATGCTCATGGCTCCGCAAGCCTTATCCGCCCTTCCCTCCCCTAGGTCAAGTGACAGAGCCGTGAGGTCACAGTCAACCCGCCGGCAGCAGGTGCTCGGTCAAGTCGTGATCCGGCACCTTGGTCAAATCCTTCTGCAGATCGCTGGCGACGATCTTGGCCATCGGTTTGGACAACTTCTGCTTGAGCGCGGTGAGCACGCCGGGCGGCGCGACCAGCACCAGACGATCGAATTGATCGCGGCCATGCTCGGCCTCGATCTCCGTAGCCACCAGCGCGATGAAATCCTCCTTGGCGGCTTCGTGCAGGTCATGGCGGGGCTCGACGGCGTGACGCGCCGAGTTGGCGCTCTCCTTCACCCTGGCGGGGCGATCGCGCCCCATATCATGCGAGCGCTCATGCCGATCCGCCGAGTCGAAGCTCAACACCGTCCGATAGGCGCCGGTTTCGTCGCGCTCGACGAAACGCGCCCTGCCGCCATCGGCGATGATGTACCAAATCCGTGCGTGCTTCATGGGTCTATCCCGATTTACGCATACTGAGAATGTAGACGGCAAGGTCGGCAAGTTCGCTCTGGGTCAGCGGGATGGTCGGCATCGGGTGCTTGGGCAGCATGATATGCGCCATGATGGCGCCGGCGGTCTGTCCCTCTCGGTTGGCAATCTCATCGAAGCTCGGAACGTCGGCATTGGTCTGTTGCTGCTGGTTGTCGACCAAATGGCAGTTCGAGCAAAGCTGCTTCGCCAACTCCTTGCCGTGGAACGGATCGGGCTTGTTTGTCGCAGGTCCGGCGAAAGCCAATCCTGCCCCGAACAGGAGCACGATGCCAATCACGGAAACGATGCGCAAATCCATGGCAATCCTCGCGCGTAGCCTGACAAGCGCCGCCTATATAGCGACTTATATATAAGTGTCGAGACGTTAGGTTGGCTGAATCAGGCGCCCATGGCCCTGAGCGCGGCCTTGTCGAGCAGGTGCACCCGCCTCGCCGATTCGAGCTTGATCGCGCCCATTTCCTTGAGTTCGGCGAACATGCGCGAGACGGTCTCGAGCGTCAGCCCGAGATAGTCGGCGATGTCGTGCCGCGGCATGGCCAGCTCGAGGACGGCGCTCCCGCCCATGCGGGCGCTCATCTCCAAGAGAAACTCGGCAAGGCGCTCGAGCGCATTCTTGCGCCCGAGCAGGAGGAGGTGGTCCTGGGTATGACGGAGGCCGAGCACGGTGAGGCTCAGCAGCTCGCGCACGAAACTCGCCGACTGCCTCTCGGTGCCGAGCACGCCTTCCCATTTGTAGGCAACGACCTTAACGGGGACCACGGCCTCGGCCGAGGCGTGGTGCAGCTCATCGGCCTCGAAGCCGAACATCTCGCCCGGCATATGGAAGGCGCTGATCTGCCGCCGTCCGTCGGGCAGGAGCTTGGACACGCGGACCACGCCGGAGATGACCTTGTAGACATAGCCCGCAGTCTCGCCCTCGGCGTAAATCTCGGCATTGCGGGCGAAGCTCATGGCAAGACCGATCTGGCCCGCGGATTCGGAGGCCTCGGGCTTGCGGTGCGTGGAAACGGCGAAGGGGCGATGCAGGTGGGTTTCGGCAAGGGCGCTCGTCAGCATCTCGAATCCTCCCGAGGCGTGGGTCAGTCTGACGCAAATCAGTACGCCCAGCCTCGAGTCCCCGAAATTCGGGACCGACACCTAAGGGGTATTACGGAGTTGCCTGGGAAAATGGCGGAGATCAGCCGATTCGCTCAACCGGAACGCTGCGCGCGGCGGAGCGTAACGGTTTCCGCCGAGCGCCGATCTGATCGTGTCGAGCAGCACGCGGCCGAGCAGCGGCTTTTCGACGATGTGGGTCACGCCGGCTTGCTGTGCGCGCGCAATCACTTTCTCGGTCTTGTGGCCCACCATCAGAATGACGGGAAAGCCAAGCCCGACAAAGCGGCGCTCGTTGTTGCCGTTCAGCATGCGCGCAAATACGTCGTGATCGAGCACGAGGCAGCCCGGCGCGTCAGCCCCGGCCATGGCGCGCGGCAAGGAATGCTCGTCGCAAAGCCGCACATCGAAGCCCTCAAGCCCGAGGGAGAAGCGCAAGGAGTTGGCCAAGACCCCGTCGCCCACGGCAATCAGAATGGTAGCGGCTTCCGCCAAATCACACTCCTTCAAGCGCATCGCGCGGCTCGCATAGCTCATCGAAGATGCGGTACGAGATACGCGGCTTGAAGGGCTCGTGCCTTGAGCTAGGTCAAACGGTCGCAGGGATTAACCGCTATTTGGCGGCGCGGCGGGTCGGGGCGACCTTGGCAATGATGGCCATCCGAATCAGCTCGGAGAGGCTGCGCGCTCCCATCTTGGTCATCAGATTGGCGCGATAGACCTCGACCGTGCGCGGGCTGATGCCGAGATCATAGGCGATGGTCTTGTTGGGATGGCCCGCGACTAGGCCTTCGAGCACCTGCCGCTCGCGCTCCGACAAAGTGGCGAGCCTGGCGGCGACCGCCGGATCATCCCTGCCCTCCCCCTCGAAGCCGCGCTCAAGCGCGGCCTGCACGGCATGCAGAATCGTCTCTTGATCGAACGGCTTCTCGATGAAATCGACGGCGCCGGCCTTCATCGCCTCGACCGCGAGCGGCACGTCGCCGTGGCCGGTGATGACGATGGCGGGAAGGCGGCAGGCTTTGGCGCGCAACTGTTGCAACAGCTCGATGCCGGTCATGTCGGGCATGCGCATATCGGTGACGAGGCAGCCGCTCTTGACGGCGGAGAGACCGGCAAGAAAGGCGCTCGCCGAGTCGTAAAGCCGTACGGTCAAGCCGGCCGAACCCAGCAGGAAGGCGAGCGACTGGCGCACCGCCTCGTCGTCATCGACGATATGCACGATCCGGTCAGGCATCGCACGCCACCCGTTTCGGTCGCCGATTGCACGGTGAAGCGGAAGATGGTGCCGCCGCCCGGATTGGGCTCGGCCCACATTTCCCCGCCATGCGCCTCGATGATGCGCTTGGAGATCGATAGCCCGACGCCCATGCCGGCCGGCTTGGTCGTCACGAAAGGCTGAAACAGCCGCGCGGCGATCTCCTCGGAGAGGCCGCTGCCGGTATCCGCCACGCTCACCGTGATCTTGTCGTCGTTCGGCGCCGAGGTCGTCACCAGCAATTCCTTGGGCTCGCAGCCCTGCATGGCCTCGATGGCGTTGCGCATGAGATTGAGCAGCACCTGCTGGATTTGCACCTTCTCGACCAGGACCGTATCGGTGTGGCTGGCGAAGCGGAACAGCGTCTTCACCCCCTCCTCCTTGGCGCCGACCAGAGCGAGCGCGCTCGCTTCCTCGACCAGCTTGCTGATATTCTCGGGCCGCTTCTCGGTTTCGCCGCGCGCCACGAACTCGCGCAGCTGGCGGATGATGTGACCGGCGCGCAGCGTCTGCTTGGTGGTCTCGGCGAGGGCATCGCGGATCTTCGGCACGTTGGGATGCTCGACGGGCTCGAGCAGCCGGTTGCAGCCTTGCAAATAGTTCGAGATCGCCGAGAGCGGCTGATTGATCTCGTGCGCGAGCGTCGAGGCCATCTCGCCCATGGCGGTCAGCCGCGACAGGCGAGCAAGCTCGGTTTGCAGGTCGTGCAGCTGATCCTCGGTTTGCTGCCGCTCGGTGAGGTCGCGGATGAAGCCGGTGAAGAAGCGCCTCTCGCCCGACCGCATCTCGCCGACTTCGAGCTTCATGGGAAAGGTCGAGCCGTCCTTGCGCTGGCCGGTGACCACGCGGTCGATGCCGATGATGCGCTTCTCGCCGGTGGTGAGATAGCGCTGCATATAGCGGTCATGCTCGCCACGATAAGGCTGTGGCATCAACATCGAGACGTTCTTGCCGGCGACGCCGGACTCCTTGTAGCCGAACAATCGCTCGGCGGCCGCGCTGAACGACTGGATGATCCCTTTCTCGTCGATGACGACCGTCGCGTCGGGTACCGCGTCGAGGATCGAGCGGAGATGCGCTTCGCGCGCCCGCAGATCTTGCGTGTGGCTCAGGTCGCGAATGCGCGTGAGGCGAAGCTGCTCGCCGAACCAGGAGATGCCGACGCCGACGACAGCGAAGATGATGGTCTCGAGCAGCGCGGGCTGCGTGAGGTGGCCGCGGCCCACAAGCAAGACGCCGAGCGTGACGCTAAGCGCCGTGGCCAGCAGCCCGGGACCGAGGCCGCCAAATCCGGCGGCGAACAAGACCGCCGGGATGAAGATGAGGAAGGAGCCGCGATCCCCCAGCCAAGGGTGCAATCCCCAGGCCAGCATGAGCCAAATCCCGACCACGGCAACGGCCGCGACAATAATGGGTGCGCGAGGTCGCAGGATCGAGGAGAGCTCGAAAGAGGCGCTCGAGAGCGCCTTCTCGGAGCGCGAGGCAAGCGGGCCATGCATGACGAATTCTATCCGTTCGCGGCCTTTTGCGGAACATGCCGGCGGGTGGAACTGGGGGAGCCCTAGACCCCTGGTTGAGCTTTATCAAGGCCCAAGACCTGGAAGAGCATTATGAAACGCTTCGAACAGGCAAGGAGGCACTCGACAATGACCATCAATCCTAACAAGGCGGGTTTCGCGCTCGCCGCGCTCGCGCTGTTGTGGAACCGGCTTCATCGCGCAAGACGGCTTGACGCGGAAAGCATAAGATCCGCCAATCCGGGAGACGGAAGCTGGCTGAGGAGTAAGAGAGATGGCCGCCAAAGACGCCGAAATGCCGACCCATCATGCCCTGCGCGAAGAGGTCGACAAGATCGCCAAGCATCTGCACACCTTGCGCAAGGACATCGAAGGCTTGACCGGCGCGGTCGCCGAGGCGGGCGGGCATCAGGCCGAACGTGCCAAGGATGCGGCGGGCGAGGCGTTGGCGGCAATCGAGGATGCCGTGAAGCGCAAACCGACCCAAACGCTCGGCATCGCGCTTGGGATCGGCTTTCTCGTCGGCATTATCTTGCGGCGCTAGCCAAGCGACCACGTCGACGCTGACCCGTGAAGAGGGGCCGCCTTTTTCTCGGCACTCTTCGGAAACTAGGCGCGCACGTGGCGATAAAGAAGCCGCTTAACGACCTCGACGAGAAGCAGATAGGCAGCAACCGCGGCAACCAGAAACAGATAGAAGCCGGGCGGCGGTTCCTGACAAGCCAAAAGACTGCCCAAGCGGTGTCAGCGGAATAAGCAGGCCGATCAGAACCACCCCAATCGTGAGCGTGGTCAGCAGCGGATGCGGCAAACTCAGCCACGGCGCCCGTCGCGTCCTAATGACAAATATGACGAGGGACTGCGTAGCCAACGACTCGATGAACCAACCTGTCTGAAACGTCGCTGCACCCGCTCCGAATAGTTTGAGCAAGGCGAAGAAAGTAAGGAAATCGAAGAGCGAGCTGACGGGCCCGAGCACGAGCATGAAGCGCTCGACAAACTTGATGTCCCACCGTGCCGGCCGTCGCAGCGCTTCCGCGTCGACATTGTCGAACGGAACGCCGACTTCGGAGACGTCATAGAGCAGGTTATTGAGAAGCACCTGAGTCGGCAACATCGGCAGGAACGGCAAGAAGAGCGCCGCGCCGGCCATACTGAACATGTTGCCGAAGTTCGAGCTTGAACCCATCAAAATATATTTGGTGACGTTCTCGACCGTGCGCCGGCCTTCGATCACGCCGTCGCGCACAACGCCGAGATCATGCTCGAGCAGAACGAGATCTGCGGCCTCTTTGGCAACGTCGGCCGCGCCATCGACGGAAATGCCGACATCAGCCGCATGCAGCGCCGAGGCATCGTTGATGCCATCGCCGAGGAAGCCCACGACTTTGCCGGAGCGCTTCAGCGCCGAGAGAATTCGCTCTTTCTGCTGCGGCGCAACGCGGCAGAACAGGTTGGTCGAGGTCAAGCGTACGCGCAAAGCCTCCTCGGTCATGTGCGTGAGTTCCTGCCCCGTCAGGGCACTCTTTACCTCCACGCCAATCTCATCGCAGATGTGCCGCGCGACCCGCTCGTTGTCGCCAGTCAAAATCTTCACATCAACGCCGATTGCTGCAAGGGACTTAATGGCAGCCGCGGCGTCGCTTTTCGGCGGGTCGACAAAGAGGGTGAAACCAGCAAATGTGAGCTTAGTCTCGTCGCTAACGATGGCATCCTCGTGGGTGCGGCTCATGCACCCGGGACGCCACGGCCAAGACGCGATAGCCGTCCTCGCCGAGCCTTTCAAACAGTTGCAGCAGATCCCGCCGTTCGCGATCGTCGAGCGGCCGTCGCGCGCCGTCGCCTGTCTCGTACTCCACAGACAATTGGATCAGATCTTCCGGCGCGCCCTTCACCACAAGCAGACGCGTCGCACCGTCGTCAATCAGCACGGAGACGCGGCGCCGCTCGAAATCGAAGGGGACTTCGTCGATCTTCCGCCAGGCTTTCACGTCGATCTGTCGATGGGCGAGAATCGCGTCATCAAGCGGGCTCTTGATGCCGCTCTCGAAGGCGCTATTCAGATAGGCCAGCCGGAACACTCTGTCACTGTCGTTACCACTGGCGTCTACCTGCCCCACCAGGCGAATCTCGGCCTCCGTGAGCGTGCCTGTCTTATCGGTGCAGAGAACGTCCATAGCGCCGAGATCGTGGATGGCGGCAAGGCGCTTCACAATGACGCGACGGCGGGCCAGCCGCCTTGCCCCGTTGGCCAGGGTCACGGTCACGACCATTGGCAGCAGCTCAGGAGTGAGGCCGACGGCGAGCGCCAGAGCGAACAGGAGCGATTCGAGCCAAGGGCGTTGGAACACCACATTGGTGACCATCACGAATAGGACGAGAAAAACCGTCAGCCGCAGCATCAGGAAGCCGAACTGGCGAATGCCCTGGGCGAATGCATCAGCCGGCCGCTGCGTCACGAGACCGCCGGCAAGTCCGCCTAACTCTGTGGCGCGCCCCGTCCGGCACACCAAGGCTCGTGCCGTGCCGCTGATGATGGACGTTCCCATGAAAAGAAAATTCACCGCTGCGGGTGCTTCGTCGGCGGCACTTGCGAGTTCGCTCGCATGCTTTTCGACCGGGAAGGACTCACCCGTCAGGAGAGCTTGGTTGACGAAGCAGTCATGTGCCGCAAGCAACCGGCAATCGCCCGGCACGACATCTCCGGCTTTAAGTTCAACGACGTCACCGGGCACCAGCCGGTCGACGGGAATCTCGCGGCAGCTTCCATCGCGGACCACGTGCGACTCAAGCCCCACTGAGCGGCGGAGCGCGTCCACGGTATTCTCGGCACGGCGCTGCTGTACGACATCGAGCACAACGCTCAATAGGATAATGACGACGATGATCACAAAGCTCGTCACCTCTCCGGTCCACGCAGAAAGGCCACTCGCAAAAAGCAGGATAAGAACGAGTGGATTGGCAAGACGGTCGATAATTTGCCGCCAGAGCGGACGGCGACGGTGAATGAGCGCGTCATTCGGACCATATTCGACCAGGCGCCGTTTAGCCTCTGTGTTGCTCAGGCCATCGCGCGTTGCGCGCAATTGGTGAAGCAACCCCTCCAGGGGAAGGTTCCAAGGCAAACTCTCAACCGTCATGGCGACCGCCGTGGGGTTATCTTGCCGATTCGGCACCACCAGCTAATGCGCCATCAGCACGGGCACAGGCGTATGACGCAGCACATGCTCGGTCGCACCGCCGAACACCCATTCCCGCCAGCGCCAGCGGCCATAAGCGCCCATGACAAGGAGGTGGCCCGGGCCCATGGAGGCTTCGAGCAGGAGCTCGCCCGCCTCGCGCGACTGTGCGATGAGCGGCGTGAGCGCGATGCGGTGACCGGCCTTGGTCAAATACTCGGCCATCGCGGCGGCGCTCTCGTCCTCGCCGGTCTCGGTGATGCTCACGAGCTTGATCCGCTTGGCCTTGGTGAGAAACGGCTCCGCCGAGGCGACCGCCCTCACCGCCTCCACGCTCTCCTTCCAGGCGATGACCACCGTCTCGCCGATCGGCCCTTCCGCAAGCCTCGGCATCACCAGCACGGGACGGCCCGAATGGAAGAGAGCGGCGTCGCGTATGCTCGACCCGAAACTATCAGTCTGCGTGGCGATGCTCGGCACGATCGTTAGGTCTGAGACTTTCGCCCGCTTGGAAACGGCTTCCGCAGGCAGAGCTTCGATGGAGATGAGCTCGGCCTTGGCCTTGGGATGAGCGCGCGCGATCTTGCTGAACCATTTGCGCGCCTGGCGCGTCTCCAACGCCACCTGTTTCCTGCCGACATCGATCAGCTCCTCGAAATAAATCGGGCTGAGCTCCGTCGAGTACGGCAGGCGCTCCTCCGGTGCGGGACAAGGATGCAACACCTCAAGTTCGGCGCCGAAACGCACGGCAAGGCTAAAACCCGCCGCGGCACAAGCATCGTCGATGCCATTGTGAGTGATCGGCAACAGAATCCTGACAAGTTTCATGTTGGTTTCACCGCCCCGGCTGGTCCGCGTCGCGACCCTTGAGGCTCAGGATGTAGGCAATGACGTTTAACATGTCCTGCTTATCGACGACGATATTGGGCATGGTCGGGTGATAGGTCTCCATCCACACCCTCAATGCTGTTCCGGTCATGCCGGGTCTGTCGGCCACCTCGCGAAAGCGCGTGGCCTTGGGGACGCGGGAAGTTTCGGCGGAAATGCCGTGACAACCAGAGCAGACGCGCTGCGCATATTCGAACCCGGCGTGGGGATCGCCTACGTCATCGGCGGCAAGCGCGCTCGCGGCGCCCAACACGCTCACGGCCAGAAAGATCATATGCCGCATGGCGGGCTCCTTCGTTTGGGGAGGTCATAGGAGGCCATTGGGGCTTCTGCGGCCTTGATGCCGGTCAAGATTGCGGCCAGCGACGTTTGAAATCGCATGGTTTTATTTGACGCAACTCAATGAACGTTTACCCAAACTCGCGCATTGTTACTGCTGGGCGGCAGGCGAGTGACAGGAGGTCAGTCCATGCAAGTCAAAGACATGATGCATCAGGGCGCCGAATATGTTGCCCCGAATGCCAAGCTTCAGGCGATCGCCAAGAAGATGCGCGACCACGATGTCGGCGCCATTCCGGTCTGCGAGGGCGGCAAGACCATCGGCATGGTCACGGATCGCGATATCGCCATCAGGGCGCTCGCCAACGGCAAGGACGTCGCCGCGCTCGAGGCGAAGGACGTGATGAGCAAGGATGTCGTGTTCTGTCGGGATACCGCGAACGCCGAGGATGCCATTCGCATCATGGAGGAGAACCGCATCCGCAGACTTCCCGTGCTCAACGAGGCGAAGACGCTGGTCGGCATGGTAAGCCTCGGCGACATCTCGCATGCGCTGTCGCGGGACCGTACCGGCGAAGTGACACGCGCCGTCTCGGCGCACCATCGCTAAACAACAAAGCGGAGTAAAATCGCGGAATGCCAATACCGCTGAAAATCAGCTTTCGCAACATGGACCCCTCCCCCGCCGTCGAGGAGCGCATCCGCCAGAAGGCGGCGAAGCTCGAACGCTTCCACGAGCGCATCGTCGGCTGCACCGTCGTGGTGGAGGCGCCGCATCGGCACCATCACAAGGGCAAGCTCTATAATGTTCGCGTCGACATCAGCGTGCCAGGGAAGGACGTGGTGGTCGATCGGGCGAAGCCCACTGACCATGCGCATGAAGACGTCTATGTCGCCGTGCGTGACGCCTTCGACGCCGCGGTGCGGCGGTTAGAGGATCAGGCGCGGAAGCTGCGAGGCAGCGTCAAGACTCATCTCGGCCGGCCGCCCGTCGAAGGTTGAGACCCTCTCACGTCTTCCAGAAAGGCTTGATCGCGGCGAACCGCGCGAAAGCTTGCTCGGCTTTGTGCAGCAAGCTCTCTTCGGTTTCAGCTCCAGTGAGGCGCGCCCGTGCGGCGGCGCGTTCGGCCTGCTCGGCGTCGACCGCGAGGCCGTCGGCGATGAGCGCGCTTCGCGTGGCGAGATCGTTGAGGCCGCCAAGAGCGTCCTGCACATCCTTGAGCGCGGAGAGCGAGTCCTGTCTCCGCTTGCTGCTCGCCTCGTCCGGAAATGTGCCGGCAAAGAATTCGGTGGCGTAGCGCAGCCGCTTGGCGCGAATGCGCAGCTTGTGCCGCTGCGTGACGCTCAGGTCGCGAATGCCGGAGCCCTTGCGCTTGATCCGCTTGCGGAGCCATGAGAAGCTCCGCCTTGGCATGCGCGGCGACGGGACGTGTCCTGAGCGCCTGTGCGATGCTCGCCTTCGGCCGAGCTCCAGTCGCCCGTCTCGACCCATGCGACGAGGTCGAGCACGGCGGCGCCGAAGCGGCTCGGAGCGGACGCAGTCGGCGGCGCGGCGATAGGCTTCCTTGCGTTTCGCCTCGAAATTGCGATGCGTCAGCGCAAGCTCGGCATCGTCTGGGATGCGAGCCCCGCAGCGGCTCAAGCACCTCGGCGGCGAACACATCGAGATCGCGCGCCGGACCAAGCTCCTGCGTGATCCATTTGAGCTCGGTCTTGATCTTCTTCTTGTCCTCGTCGCCGACGACATCGGCAAAGATAGCGATGGAGGCGCGCAAGCGCCGCAAGCCGATGCGCATCTGATGCAACCCCTCGGCGCGGGCGGCGCACAGTCGCCGGCTCGTTGGCGATGATCTGCCTGAGGCAGCTCCTGGCGATGGCGCGGAACGCCTCCTCGGCCGACATGTTCGGCGGAATGTCGATCTCGGCGGCCTTCTCGACCCGGAGACTTCCACCATCGAGCATCGCATAGCCGCGCTCCGCCTTGCTCTTCACCTCAAGCCTGAGAGGCACCGTCGCGGCCAAGGACACGGGCGAGGCGAAACAGCTCCTTGGTCTTCCCGCCCTTGAGCTCGAGCTCCAACTTCGGAGATGGCCTGCATTTCGGTACTGGTGGCGATTTCGCCCTGATCGATCGCGACCTCGATGTCGGAGCCGTTCCGCAAGATGCGGAAGACATGGCGGCGGATGCTGGGTCTCGAACATCGGCCGCAATGCCGCGCGGACCCCGTCCGTGAGCAGCGGCTTGAGCGGCGTGTCCTCGACCCCGTCAAGATCGGGACCGCGGCTCGTAATCTCGCGCTCCCATTCGAGGCGCTCGATCAGGTCGGTCTCGCTCTTTGCCGTCTTTATGGTTTGCACGATATTGCCGTCGTTCTCGCGGACGCGGAGATAAACGCCCGCTTTGTGCAGCGCGCAGTCCGGCGTGTCGAAGTAGGTCGAGATCAGCTGATGCTCTTCCTGCGGCGCGGGACCTGCCCGCAGCGCCGGATGGGAGGCGAGCCGCGCGGCATCGGCGGGATCGAATTCGAGCTTGAGCTCGATCTCTTTTGCCTGGCGCGCAGAGTCACGAGCCATAACGCCTCACACTGCTCCGATGCGACTGCATGCGCCGGGGCGACTTAAGCTTGCGCGTGACATATGCGACACATGCGGCGACAGAGGCAATATCTCACTGTCACAATCAAGCCCGTTCTGGCGGCCCCGTTCGCGCCAACGAGCGGCACGCAGCGGCGTATCGGCATATTTACCTCACGCGCAAACGACGCAACCCCGCCGCGCGATGCGACAGCCGGCAGCTCGCAGATCTCATTGATCGTTCACGCTCTTAGCTTGATCGGCGGCGCGTCGTCGGGGGCCGCGGACTTGCGCGCCGCTGCTTCGCACCGCGACTTCGACCTCGGCATGCTCGCAGGTATCGTGAGGTCCCAACAGCTCGACGCGATTGCGCCCGGCGCGCTTGGCCACATAGAGCGCGGCGTCGGCACGACGGAACAGAGCGTTGAGATCGCCCCTGATGCCGACATCGGACGCCGCGCCGACGCTGACAGTGGCGCCGACCGGCAAACCGTCGACAAAGGCCCCGGAATTGGCGAAGGCATGGCGCACGGCTTCGGCGGCGCCTAACGCTTCCAGCGGATCGGCGCCCGGCAGGATGGCGACAAATTCCTCGCCGCCGAGCCGCGCGACGAGGCTCGTGCCGTTGAGATGCGCCGACGCCGTTCTGGCAAACAGCTTGAGCACGCGATCCCCCAAGGCATGGCCGAAGCGATCGTTGGTCTCCTTGAAATGATCGAGATCGAAAATGAGCACCGAGATTGCGTCGCCCTTGACCTGGCGATTCTGTCCGAATGCGTCGGCGACCTCGAACAGAGCGCGCCGGTTGGGAAGGCCGGTCAGCGCGTCGGTCAAGGCCTCGACGCGCTGCTCCAATTCCTGGCGCTCCTTGGCCATCGACAGGACGATGAAGGCGAGCGCGATGCGGAGCAGCAGCGTGAGCAGAATGATGCCGGGGAACCACATGCTGAAGGCTACCCAATGCGCTTCGCCGATCGGCATGGCGAGGTTGAGCGGGAGCCAAGACAGATAGCCGAGGCCAATGATGGCGAGGAGGATCACCGCCGGCCAGCGCGACGGAAGATGCTCGCCGGTCGCGCCCCCAAGTGCGCTGGCCGCGGCGAAATTATAGACGGCGAGAATGGTGCAGAGCACGCCCAGCTCGTGATCGAAGGAGTTCGAGATAGCCGGATTGGAGGGCGACGAGAAAGCCGATCGGAGCTAGCAGAATCCAGAGGAGGCGCGCACGTCTCAGGGCGAATTCCCGTGCCGCCTTCCATTTGATCGCGTCGGAGAGCGCGATCGTCGCCAAGCCGAGATGGAGAAAGTCGACGCGCGGCTTGGTCGGGAGGGCGGTCATGATCACGCCCGCGCTCATGATGAGCAGCGCCAAGCCCCACCAGCCGACAAAGGCACTGTCGCGCTCCCGCGCCCAGGTAAACAGCAGAACCCCACCGAGAATGGCGGTCACCGTGACGTTCACGGCAGACATTGTCTGCATGTCGAGATGCATGATGCGCGCAAGCGATCCAGAGTGCCGACCGGGCGTGCACCGTAGTGCGGCCGCCGTCACAACGAGCTTTACGGCCGGGCAACAATTTCAGTGAAATTTGAGCGATCGTAGGCGAACCCGGCCGTCAGGGCCGGTCGAAACATGCCAACAGCAAAATTGATCGAGCCGCCTGCGGCGACGGAGACGCCGCCGGGCGCGGCGCTAGCGGTAATTGGCGACGATCGGCGCGGTGCGGCAGAGGATCTCGACGTTGTAAGCGCCGCTGGCCTCATCAAAGGACTTGCCGATCGGCGCTCCCAGGGAGCGGGACCTAGATCAGTAAGGCGCCGAACCCGGCGCCCTACCGCAATTGTAAGGATCGAGTCGCGTCTAGCTGGCCGACTGCTGGCTGCTTAGGGGCAAGGCTGGTCCGCGTTCCGCTCAGCCTGCATGAGCCAAGGGCCGCGAGACAGTCCGCTGAGCGAATCCCCCTTCCACCACAATAGAGCAGCGCGCTGCGGCGCGGCTTTGCCCTCATCGGGCGAATAGAAAGTATGCCGGCCGATCGGGTGCGCGTTGCCATGCGCCCATGCCGGCAGCGAGCCGCCGCGCCGCTGCCGAACGATGATTGGGTTGAGGAAGTGCGTCGCGCCCGCCGTGGGGTCAGGCATCTCACCGGCAAGAACGGCATCGGCTATGCGAGCCGCGCTCTCGTAGCGAGGATCGCTCGGAGACAGTTTCTGCATCTCCCGCCGCCGTGTCATCCACGGCTCAAACTGCCAGGGACGGGTCACCACGTCCTTGATGTTGTCGCCCCATCTGCCGCTCAGTATGCGGTTGAGGATCACATGGGCAACGGCGCTCTTGCCCTCCTCGGGCTCACCGGAGGCCTCGAAGGCGATGGTGCGTATTAGGTAGTCGCGCTCCTCGGCGTCGTAGTTGGGAACCGGCTTGGACAGCTCCGGGATCGGCAGATTGACTGCGGCGATCTCCAGCGTGCCTTGCGTTGTCGGGAAGCAACGAGGCGCCTCGCCGAGAGCTGCGTAACCGGGTGTCGCGGCGCCTGACAGAAAATACGCAAGAACGAACAGTAGGCGTCGAATCCGCACTCTTGTCTCCTTAAGCATGTTGGGGAGGAAGAGTGCGAATTCGCCGCAGGAAGGCGCTGATTTCGTGACGAGAATTGAGCAATCTTGCGATCAATTAGGGCAGCCGGAACCCGCAACATGGTTAACGCGGCGCGGCCAGATCAGCCTCGAGCTGGGTCCTTGCACCCCCCGCTGATGCGCAAGACAATGGAGCGCGACATTCTCGTAAGCCTCGCTCCTGAAGCCTCGCTCTCCCCAACACGCATCATGCAGGCAAAAAACCGCCGAGCCGAGCTCGTGATGGTCGCCGATATCGGCGGCACCAACGCCCGCTTGGCCTTGGCCGATCCGGAAACGCTCGAGCTTTCGCATATTCAGCAAACGCTCTGCGCCGATCATGCAAACCTGGAAGAGGCATTGACCGAATATTTTTCGGGCCTACCGGTCAGGCCGAGGCGCGCCGCTCTCGCCGTCGCGGCGCCGGTCTCGGGCGAAGCGATCAATCTCACCAACTCGCATTGGTCCTTTCGCACGAGCGAGCTTTGCCACGCGGCCGGACTCGAAGAGATCCAAGTCCTCAACGATTTCGAGGCGCTCGCCCTCTCCCTCCCTGGCCTCGACCCAGCCGAGCTTCGCCAAATTGGCGGCACGATGCCGGCGGCGCACGCGACCAAGGTGGTGTTGGGTCCCGGCACGGGGCTTGGCGTCGCGGGACTGGTCTGGTCGGGGCAAGACTGGATCGCCGTGGCTGGCGAAGGCGGGCACATGTCGATCGGCGCCGGCGACGCGGGGGAACTCGCCATTCTGCGGGAGCTTAGCCAAGGGACCGGCCACGTTTCGGCTGAGCGAGCCATCTCGGGTCCCGGTCTCCTCGCGCTTTATCGAGCTGTCGCGGCATGCAGGCACGCGCCGGCGGTGGAGGCGTCGACGTCCTGGCCCGCGCCGCTAGCGGAGACGTTGTCGCCGGCGAAGCGCTTCGCGTGTTCATCACGTGGCTTGGCCGCTTTGCCGGCAATATTGCGCTGGCCTTCGGCGCGCGCGGGGGCGTCTATCTCGGCGGCGGCATCGCGCCAAGGATTATCGCCGCGCTCTCCGCCGGACCCTTTCGCGAGGCCTTCGAGCAGAAAGGGCGCATGCGCGCTTACCTCGCGCCGATTCCGGTCTACGTGATCGTCGCCGAATTCGCGGCGTTGAAGGGAGCCGCCGCCGCGCTTCGTCCGAAGCTTGATATGCCACCGTCGAGGCCGTAAACCCATTGCGCTTCCCGACGGCTGGGAGGATCGCTATTGGCGCGGCTGATCCTGTCTCCGACCGAGCCGTCGCGGAGGGCGTTCATGTGACGCAATCTCCTGATTACTTAGCCCGCTTTCGTGCTACTACTACTGTGTACGGGAACGTACGATCTGCCGGAAATTGTGCCTTCGTCATCGCGTGAAGCAATCTTCGCGTGAGTGCTGGGTGAGTGGGTTGGGGTGTGATGGCACCAAGCGAACATTGCGAACCGACGATTGAACACGCGCCGAAGCTTGCGGCTGCTTCCGATCGCTCGTGGGCCCAGATCCTGGCGCGCTACCGTGAACCGAGCTCGGCACGCAGCATCATCGAGATCGTGATAACGGTGATGCCGCTCGCGCTGCTGTGGCTGGCGATGTGGGCGGCCCTCGACGTCGGCTACTGGCTTTGCGTGATCCTTGCGGTGCCCGCGGCGGGATTTCTGGTGCGGCTGTTCATGATCCAGCACGACTGCGGCCATGGCGCGTTTTTTCGGCATCGCCTCGCCAACGATTGGGTCGGTCGCGTGATCGGCGTGCTGACCTTGACGCCTTATGACTTTTGGCGACGGACCCACGCGGTCCACCACGCGCATTCCGGCAACCTCGATCATCGTGGCATCGGCGACATCGATATGCTGACGGTCAGGGAGTATCTCGCGCTCTCCCGGCCGCGGCGTCTGCTGTACCGGCTTTACCGCCACCCGTTGGTGATGTTCGGCATTGGTCCGGTCTACGCCTTTGTCTTGCGGCAGAGGTTGCCGTTTGGGTTGATGCGCAGCGGCTGGCGGCCCTGGGCGAGCACGATGGCGACGAATCTGGGCATCGCGGCGGTCGCTGCGCTGATGATTTGGTTGGTGGGGCTCGTCCCGTTCCTCATGGTGCATCTGCCGATTACGTTTCTCGCGGCGGCGATCGGCGTCTGGCTGTTCTATGTCCAGCATCAGTTCGAAGAGACGTTCTGGGATCGCGATGAGGACTGGAATTTTTACGAGGCGGCGTTGCACGGAAGCTCGCATTACGACTTGCCGCACGTGCTGCGCTGGTTCACCGCCAATATCGGCATCCACCACATTCACCATTTGTGCAGCCGAATCCCCTACTACCGCCTCCCCCGGGTCTTGCGCGATCACCCGCAGCTTGCGGCACCAGGGCGGCTGACGCTGTGGCAGAGCCTCGGATGCGTCCGCATGGCGCTGTGGGACGAAGGGCAGCGCCGCGGAGTTTCTTTTCGCGAAATCAAAGCCCAGCTCCGCGCCACCTGCACGGCCGCTGCCACGGCAAGTTAGTGTTAATCTTCCAGGATATCGTCAGCGACCGTTGAGGTATCGGCGGTACCCACCGCATGACATTCACGGGCTGCCTCGCCGGCGGAAAGCGCGGTTTCGTCGCCGTGTCGGCGGCTCTCGTACAGCGGCCGTCCTAACGGAAATTTCATGCACGTGTGCGATGTAGTCCGATCGCAATACCCTGCATGGGACCTTCAAGGCCAGTGATCACGCCACAAGACCTTGGAAATTTCCCAGTCATAGCTTTGTAACGGTGAGACGAATTTCATGGCCGTATTGCAGGCCGCAGGAGATATGACGGCGCCGCCTTCACGTGACGGCAGGGCATCCTTGGCGATTCTGGTGGCCGAGGACAGCCAGGTAACCCAAGACCTGCTCAAGTTTCTGCTGACGCAGCGCGGTCACCGGGTCGACCTCGTGGATGACGGCGGACAGGCGCTCAAGGCCCTGTTAGATCGCCGTTACGATATCGCCTTGGTGGATTTCCACCTCCCGACAATGGACGGACTGCGGGTGGTTGCGGAGTTCAAATCCTCGCCAGCCGCAGTCGCTGGATCGCCCCATTTCATCGGCATCACCGCCGACGCCGCGGGGTTCACGGCACATCCCGACAATTGGCGAATGTTCGATCTCGTCATCGCCAAGCCGATCGATCTCACCAACTTGGCCACCGTGGTGGAGAATTTCGAACGCTACATGGCTTGGAGGAGCCATGCAGCGGTTGACCAAGGCGCAGTCGAGCCGACTCCCGTCATTCTGGCGGATGATGGCGCTGAAACAAACACCAGCCCGTCTGATTTGCCTGTCGATAGGCGGTGGCCCAATCGGCGAAAGAAGATCGGTCGTGGCACCACGCAGATAGTCCTCTCAAACGGCGAAGTGCATCCCTGCCGCGTCCTCGATCTTTCCTTGAGCGGCGCTCGCCTCGAGCTTGAGGCGAGACCCGCGGTCGGCGAGCGGATCCAGGTAGGGCGAACGGAGGGTCGTGTGGTCCGGCATACCGACGAGGGGATTGCGGTGGAGTTCGGGGTAGCGAGCGAGTGAGGTCCCGGAGTTTGCCTCGCTCCGACTTCACCTCGCGGACCGCTTAGCCGTCGTCCAGGCCATTCGAAGAGACTTTGGCCGGCTCGCCTTCCCGGCACTCACCGCACATCCTCAACATCGTTGTACCATTTCATCCGTTCGCCGATGCGCGCCCGCACGCGCCAGGCGAGCGACTTGGGCTCGGCATCGAGGCGGCGGTGGAGAGCATCCACCTGGGCAACGAGGCGCGCTTTCTGTGCGGCGTCGAGCTTGGCGTGGCTGCCAGCGAATTGCTCGAGCTTGTCCAAGTTCTTGGTCGCCGTGCGCCAAAGTCCCCAATCCTCCGCGCACAACTTGGCGATCCGGGCGGCATTCAGGGTATCGCGATCGTCCTCGCCGAGCTCGTGCTCGAGCAAGAGCGCGATCATGTCGACGAAATCCTTCTCGGTGACCTTGACGATCTGCAGCTTGGCGAGGAGCAACTCCGCCAGCGGCAGCGTGGGCGCGTCGACCTGAAGCCGGTCTTGCAGAGGTATGGCGTGGCAGAAGTCGAGCTTTTCGTAGAACACGTCGACATGCACGCCGTTGGAGGCGCTGCCAAATATCGCGCGAGCGCCCTCGGAGACGACGAACACCTCACGATCTTCGACATAGCCGAGGCGCGTCAGGACCTCATGCAGCTCACGCGCCTCTTTCTTGCGCCCGGCGAAGTCTATGTCGCGATAGACCCGGTCGCTGCTGGCGAGGGCGGCATGGTTCGGACAGCGCCGCAGGATAGCCATCGATCCCACCAGGCGTAGAGTGAGGCCGGCTTTGCCCACGACATCCAGGATACGACCGGCCTCGATTTCAAGCGCCTTGCGATCAACCATCTCCGGCCCGTGATGCGCAGCGAACGCGCAATCCATCCATCATGATCATATGGAATCGGCGGCAGGGTGCAGCGACAATTTCGCGCGGCGTCGCTTCCGCGCGAAATCGTGCTGGCCCAAAGCGGACCGCCAAACTCGAGAGATCGTCCGAAGCGCCTACTCCGGGGGTATCTCCTTGAAGGCGAAGTCCACGTTGATCCCGCGCGAGCGCTGGATCATCTTGGCCAGGAAATACCAGATGATCGACACCGCCAGAACGCCGAACACCACCTGATAGGCCAACACGCTGGTGAGGCCGAGGGCGCTGTAGAACATGAACATCAGCACCATGACGCCGCCCACGATGGCGCCGATCAAGCCGAAGATCGTGACCAGGGGAATGTTGCCCAGCTTGTAAGCCGCACCCGGCGAGGCATCGTAGAGGGCCTTGGCGCGGTAGGGCATCAGCGCGCCGGCGAGCGCGGTGACGACGAACACGTAGCCGCAGGCGAAGGTGACGCCGAGAGTCAGCGCCGTCCACTGGCCCCACAAATTGTAGACCAGGATGACCGGAATGCTGGCGAGGAAGTATGCCAGATGGGCATTGACCGGCGTGTGCAGCCGGTCCGAGACCCGGCTCACCCATTCCGGCAACAAGCGATCGAGCGACATGGCCACCATCACGCGGGTCATGCCGATGTAGCAGTTGTTGACGATCTGGAACGCGTTGAGAATGTACCCGAGGGCGATGATCACGACGATGATCGGGTTGCCGGCAAGCGCGTTGGCCACGATGTTCGGCCAGAGAAACACGCCGTTGAACTTGCCTTGCTCCAATCCAGCCCAGTAGCCTGCCCCAGCCACATATAAGAAGTCGGTTCCGATGGCGTGCTCGAAAGCCGCTGCCAGGATCGCCAGCAACAAGCCGGTTGCGATCAGCGATCCCAGGATGATGACCAGCTGGTTCTGGAACGAGCGCGCACCTTTGATCTCGCCGTTTTGCTGGGCGCTATAGGTCGCCCATTGCAGCGAGGTCCAGGCGATCGGTGCCACCAATACCGTAGCTAACAGGCTGAACGGTGGATTGAGATCGATGTTGGCTGCCTTCGCCGCAGCGAGCGCCGTCTCGTAGAAGTTTGGCGCCCCGCCCGAAGCGACGACGAACGCGTCGAGTTTCTGCGCAAAGGCTTCCGGCGTGGCCGTGAAGAACAAATACAGCATGAGGCCAAACGAGAGCAGCGTCGCGTACCACATCACGTATTGAAATTTGACGTAGTTCTTGAAGCCGCTAACCAGCAGCAACATCGCCAACAGCGCATTCAGCACGCTGACGATGATGATCGCCCAAGGAGTCGTGAACCACACGCCGATGCCGGTCAGCGTCGGATTGCCCATGGTTCCTCCGAGCCCGAGAAACAGCGAGGCGAAGCCGAGGTAGGAGAGCAACCAACCGGACAGAGCGACCCATTGCAGGATCCAGATGACGAACCCAGACATCACCACCGCGAAGCCGATCCCGCCGCCGAACACCCGGCTCTGAAATACATAGTCACCGCCTGAACGCGGCAGCGCCGTCGATAGCCAGACATATGAGAGGGCGATGGGAATCTCGAAGATCATGGCCAGCAAGATGCCCCAGACGAGTTGGCCTCCGGGCAGCGCGCCCGGCGCCCAGAGATAGGTCCAGGGGAAAATCAGACCCATCGTGAGGATGTTGTAAACGAACGCCGAATAGGGCGACATCACCCGTACGAGGCCCGACGACTTGCGGGTGAATACTTCGGGCTTTGCTGCAGCCGTTGCCATTGTACCCCCTCCATTATCCGATTTGAGTTTCGCTCTCGGCCCCCCGATAATTCAGCCGGCCGTCAGCTGATAGCTTTGCACCTCATCCCTCGCCAAACTGAGCAGGCACCCGCGCAGCACGCCCTCGCCATATTCGCTGCCGGGGTTCACGGAAGTCGTTCTTCCGATTTTCACCACGCCGCCCGATTCATGGATATGGCCATGCAGGCTGAGCAGCGGCTGATGCATTTCGATCGCCCGTCGCACCGCCTTGCTGCCGGCGCCATGCAGGACGACCTGGCCGGCTTTGACGATTTGTGTCGGCGGA
>CAVZLT010000043.1:0-36324 GCA_963776235.1 uncultured Alphaproteobacteria bacterium | reverse complement strand
CAAGACCGGTGCCTTCAACCACTCGGCCACCCATCCAGCTCGGAACGTCGGTCATCTACGGCGCGTCCCGCAAAGTCCTCTAGGGCAGGGCTTGCCGCCCAGTCAATGACGGCCCGGAATATGGACGCGCCGCGCGCATTTTGCACTTGTCTTTCGGCCCTCGCGCCATCCTTCATAAGCCCATGAGTCGCAAGCCCGACCCTTATGGACGCGATGCCACGCGGCCCGACCACATTCCGCTTAAGGGCTGGTGGCAGGTGGCGCAGCGGGTGTGGGTCGAGAGCGGGCGCGACAATCTCACCGTGGTCTCGGCGGGCTGCGCGTTCTACGCGCTGTTCGCCGTGTTTCCGGCGCTCTCCGCCCTGATCGCGCTTTACGGACTGACCACCAACCCGGCCTCCGTCGAGCAGCAATTCGACATGCTGTCCTCCGTGCTTCCGCCGCAGGCCTACGGCATCGTCATCGAGCAGATCAGGCACCTCACCGAGAGCTCCAACAGCTCGCTGGGCTGGGGATTGATCCTGAGCCTGGGGCTTGCCGTATGGAGCGTCAGCAATCTGACGCAAGCCATGTTCGCCGCGCTCAACATCGCCTATGAGGAGCCCGAGCGGCGCAGCCTGTTGCGCTTCTATCTCAGCGCTTTTGCCTTCGCCGTCCTCGGCCTTCTGAGCGGCGTGGTGATGCTGCTTGCCATCGTCTACGTGCCGATCCTGTTCGCTTATGCCGGTTATTCGCACGCCTTCGAGCTTCTGGTGAAAGTGGCGCGCTGGCCGCTGCTGGCCCTGGTCGTGCTGACCTTCCTCGCGCTGCTCTACCGCTATGGCCCGTGCCGTCGCAGCGCCAAATGGCGCTGGGTGAGCGTGGGGTCGTTGTTCGCCACGGTCATGTGGCTGATCGCTTCGGCAGGCTTCTCGTTCTATGTGTCGAACTTTGCGCATTACGACCGCACCTACGGGTCGCTCGGCGCGGTGATCGTGCTGCTGTTCTGGCTGTATATCTCGTTCTACATCGTGCTCGTCGGCGCCGAGATCAACGCCGAGCTCGAACTGCAGACGGCGCAGGACACGACACGCGGCAAGTCGCGGCCGGTCGGCAAGCGTGGTGCTTTCGTCGCCGACAACGTGGCGGGAGGAGCCGACGGCCAGAAGCGGCCGGCGAGTCCGGTCACGGCCGATCCGCTGCAAGCAAAGCCGGGTGAAGTCTTAGATCTGGTCGGGCGCGCTACGCCGCAGCCAGCGTCGTCGTACCAAACCGGCGGCGACCACGGATAGCGCCCCCAGCGTCGCGCCGATCATCCACACCGTATGCGCCGCAGCGGGATCGAGGGTGGCGGTGAACAGCGGGTCCTTGGCGATGATCTCGCCGGCGATCCAGCCGAGCAGTGCGGCGCCCGCCCACACCACGATGGGGAAGCGCTCGAGCACGGACATGATCAGCGCGGCGCCGGCCATGATCAGCGGGATGCTGACGGCGAGGCCGAACATCAGCAGCGCGTAGCTTTGCGGCGATTCGAATCTTTCCGCCACCGCGGCGATGGCGATGACGTTATCGAGGCTCATCACCAGGTCGGCGATGGCGACGATCCTGATCGCGCGGAATAAAGTGTCGACCGGCTCGACCTCGGTGGCCTTGCCGTTCTCCTCCGACCCGAGCAGCTTGACGGCGATCCACAACAGCAGCACGCCGCCGACCAGCTTCAGATACGCCATCTGCATCAGCGTCGTCACCAATCCGGCGAATATGATCCGGAAGGTGATGGCGACCACGGTCCCGAGAACCACGCCCCAGATGCGCTGGTGGGGAGGGAGCTTGCGGCACGCAAGCGCGATAACGACGGCGTTGTCGCCCGACAGCAGGACATCGATCCAGATGATCTGCAAGACGGCGAGCCAGAAGCCGGGTTCCTCGACAACCATGAAGCTGTTAGCCCCCCTCTCCCCGTGGGAGTGCTCTTAGGCGCCAACTCCGGCCGGCGGTGCCATACCCTTTGCCGCCAAAAGCGGCAAGGACAAGACGGCATATATGCTTTTTGGAACAAGATGGAAGGTGGCGGCCGAAGTTTAGGCGTCGTTTGTCGATGCCGGAACCTTGCCCAGTTCTTTCCCCCCACGACAACACATGGCCAATCGCTTATGCTCGATTTCGTCTACGCAACGAATCGGGCCCGCCGGCCCACTTACGGGGAAGCCACCATGACCCTTGATCCCGTCGTGATCAGTCCACTGATCGCTTTGATCGCCGGAATTCTGATTCTCCTGATGCCACGCCTGCTGAACTACGTGGTGGCGATCTATCTGATCGCGATCGGCATCATCGGCCTGGCGAATCACTTCCATTAATCGGGGCGCTCGAACGGAATCCTTCCTTGTCAACGGGTTGATGGGCGGCACGCGCCGGATGCGCCGCCGGATAAATCAAGTGCGAAATAGGCAAGAGCCAACTGGAACCATTTCCGCCGATGGCCTATAGTTTACCTATTCAAGCCCATGACCTGATGTGACATCGCACACGCGAGAGAGGTCCGATTCCTCTTAGCACCGGGAAAAACGGGACGAGGGCTGGGGTCCGCCCACTGCGGCAGCATCATTGCGTTTCGCTTGTCACGAAACGCTGCGGCAAGACAGGGTAAACGAGGTTTGGCCAGATCAGTCGACCACGCCAAGTCGTCCCGCGTCGAGAAGGGTGAGAGTTCCATGTCCGAATTTCGGCCGAGATTGCTGCTGTGCATCGTCGCGGTGCTCGCGCTGATCGGCACCGTTGGCGTGCAAGCGGGCTTCACCGGCGGAACTCAGCTGAAAGCCGCGCATGCCTGGCTCGTATTCCCGCCCGACATCGGCGGCGCGCTGGCGGCGATGCAGGTCGCCGACAAGCCCGTGCAACGCCCGGCCGGTTACGTCTGGTCGGCGACGCGCATCGAATCCGGCATTCGCTTGCGCGGTTCCGTGCCCACCGACGAGGACCGCCGCACGTTGCTCGGCATGGTCAAGGCGCATTTCCCCGATCTCGAGGTCGAGGACCGGCTCAAGATCGTCAAGGGCGCGCCGCCCACGGATCAATGGCTTGGAGCGGTCAGCTTCGGGCTCAAGCAGCTCTCGCACTTGAAACGCGGCTCGGCGCGGCTTCTCGATATCGCCCTCAAGGTCGATGGCGAAGCGCGCAGCGCGGCCGACTATGCCGAGGTGAAGAAAGCGCTCGCCGGACCGTTGCCGACCGGGCTCACGATCGCCGGCGAAAACGTCAGGCCGCCGATCGCCGATCCCTTCGTCTTCGTCGCCGATCTCGGCTCCAATGCCTTGAGCCTGTCGGGCAGCGTCCCGAGCGAGAACGCGCGCAAAGAGGTGCGCGACCTGTCGCGGCAATTGTTCCGCCGTCCCGGCCTCGACGATCGGCTCGAGCTCGCCTCCGGCGCGCCCAAGAACTGGGACAATGCGGTCGCCGCCGCCTTGCGCGCGCTGAGCCAGCTCGAGTCGGGCAAGATCGCGCTGTCAGGCCTTGCCGTGACCATCGAGGGCGTGGCCCCCGACAAGGGCACCGCGGTGGCGGTCTCCTATCAGCTGAGACGCGATCTGCCGGCCCTGTTCTCCACCTCGGAGAGCATCAGCTGGAAAGAGGCGGCCGCCTCGCAAGACATCGCCGCGCGGGTCATTCCCCGCATCAAGGATCCGGCGCACGCCGACAGCAAACTGCCCAAGGGCGGTCTGCCCAATCTGCTCCCGTTGCTCGACAGCGAGTAGGGCCCCACGGCGCCCCCGCGCAGCGGCGGCCCGTTCTCCTTGCCATCAATCGTTAGCTGCGAAGAAGGCGCCGATCGCCTCGATCGTCTCCGGCTCCTTGAGCACGGGGGCATGTCCCTGCTCGGGCACCGTCATGGTGCGGAGGTTGGGATGCCGCTCGACCATCGCTTCCAACGTGTCGGCGCTCAACACGTCGGAATTCTCGCCCCGCAACACGAAGGCCGGGACCTGGCCAAGCGCGATGAATTGCGGCCAGAGGTCCGGCACCGGGCGGCTGAGATCGATGGTGCCGAGCGCCCGCGCCAGCTTGCGGTCGTAAGCGACGGCCGGCCGGCCTTTCTGCTCGTCGAACACGTCCTTGGCGATCTCCTCCCACTGCGCGTCGCTGAAGCTGGGGAAGGCGCGCTCGTTCATCTCGCGTAGAATGTTCACGGCATCGGGCCACGTCTTCGGCACCGGCATGCGCCCGACATAGCCGATGATGCGCGCGAGCCCGCGCGTCTCGATCACCGGACCGATATCGTTGAGCACCACCGGACCCATAACCGTCGGCCTGAGCGCCGCCATCAGCATGGCGATCATGCCGCCGCGCGAGGTACCGACGATGCCGACCTTGTGCAGGCCGCGCAGCGTCAAGAAATCCAGCGTGTCGAGCAGCTCGACGAACGGGGTGTAGTTGCGCCAGTTACGGTCGTATTGCGAGCGTCCACGCCCCCGATAGTCGAAGCAATAGACGTTGCGGGGTCTTTCCGGATGCCGGCAGAGATAGGTGGCGAGCGCGGTGAAGTCCCGGCAATTGCGCGTCAGTCCGGGCAGGCAGATGACGCTGCGAAACTTCTCGTCGGGTGCCGCGTAATGGCGGACATGCAGCCTAAGGTCGTCGAACGACGCATAGTAGATGTCTCGCCACAGCTCGCCATCGGGCTCGGGCATCTTGCACTATCAACCTTGGGTGCGGGTCTGAACCGACAGGCGGCGCGTCCCCCTTGCGCCTGGCCGTCAGTTTTCCAGCAACTCGCGGAAGGAGCAAGCCTTACCAAGGGGCAGGAGACGCCCGTTTCCGCCTCACTCGGATTTCGCCTGAACGCCCAGGACCGCCTCGACCTTGGCCGAGTCGGAGTGAGGAATTCTGCGGCCGCGATTGAGATCCTGAACGAGCTGCAAGGCCTGTTTCGGCCCCGCCAGACGCGAGCGGTAGAGCTGAAGCGTCTCCATGATCTTCACCACATATTGCCGCGTCTCGGTGAAGGGGATGCGTTCGATCCAGTCGATGGGATCGACCTGCGGGTCGCGCGGATCGCCGAACTGCTTGATCCATTCGGCGACGCGGCCGCCGCCGGCATTGTAGGCGGCGAGCGACAGGAAATAAGAGCCGTTATAGCTGTCGATCAGGGCACGCAGATGCGCCTCGCCGAGCTGGGTGTTGTATGACGCGTTGGTCAGCTGGTTGGGGTCGAACTTGACGTTATAGGCCTTGGCCACGGCCTTGGCCGTGCTCGGCATCAGCTGCATCAAGCCGCTGGCGCCCACCGGGCTCTTGGCCGCGGCGTTGAACTCGCTTTCCTGCCGCGATAGCGCATGCACCAGCGCGGGATCGACGCGATCCGTCAACAGGCTCCTGAATTCCGGGATCACACCGATGGGCAGCGCATAGTCGCCGACCGGGAGGTCGCGGTTGAACGCGATCTTGGCGAGCCTGAGCGCGACCTGCGGTTCGCCTTCGGCCTTGGCCAACTCGACGAGGAGAACGACTTCGGCCGGATTGGTGAGCTTGCGCGACAGCGCGAGCAGGAATTGCGGCGTGGCGCCGTCCAGCCCGGAGGCGCGCGCAACCCCGATCGCGCGCACGGCGTCGCGGGAGATGAAGCTTTGGATGTCGGCTTCCTTCGGCAGCGGCGTCGGCGTGACCTCGAGATGGGCGGGACGCGCGTCGAGCGATTGGCGGCCGAGCTGGCCGTAAAAATATTGCGGGTATTTGGCCGCGCCGTGGAAATGCACGATGGCCGTGGCGCGGTCGCCGAGCGCGAGCGACGTGCGGCCGAGCCAATATTCTCCGAGTGCGATGCTCTTCGAGCTGGTGGCGGCCGCGCGCAGCGAGGTGAAATGCTGCATCGCCGTATGCGGCTCGTCCAGGAAGCGCAGCGCGATCCAGCCAGCCAGGAATTCGGCCTCGATATAAGCGTCGCCGGACACCAAGCCATGCTTGGCCGCGATCTCGTAGGCGACGCGGGGCTGCCCGTCGTTCAGCGCGCCGCGGCAATTGATGCGCCGCTCCGTCCACCAATTGTTGAGGTCGAGCAGGATGTTCGGCTCGCTCGGCGCATCGAGCAGCATCTTCCAGGCCTGCTCGCGGTGGTCCTTGTCCTTGGTGCGACGGAGCCATTGGATACGGTTGAAGCGCAGGCCGACATCGGCTTCGACCGCGCTCGCCGGCAATGCATTGAGCAGCTTGCCGGCATTGCCGCCGCGTTTGACCACGGCGATGCGCGCCGCGATCTTTTTCTGCTCGTCCGGCGGGCAGCAGCTTGGACACGCGCAGCGCCGCCTCGATGGCGCCCGGATCGTCCGGATAGAGCAGCCTGTCGATGCGCGCGCGATGCGTCTCGGCGGAGAGCATGTTGCCGTAGCGATCGAGGATCTTCTTCTCCACCGCGGCATTGAGTTGATGATCGCGCCACGCCGAAACCACCAGCGCCTTGGCGCCGGCCTCGTCGCCGTCCTTGATATTGACGCCGGCAAGCGCCGCCTTGCCGGCACCGGTCAGTGGCGCCGAATTTTTGAAGAATGCTCTGACCTCGTCGGGACTCGCATCGGTCAGGAAGAGAACCGTCTCCGCCTTCTCGCGCAGCTCGTCTTGCGCCGGCCAGTCCGGATGGGCGAGGCGGAATTGCTCGATATCCTCGGCATTGCCCGAAATCGCCGGACTGTTGCGATATTTGTACCAAAGGGCGAAATCGCGGGCTGCCGGGTCCTTGATCCTCGCCGCCGCGGCGGTGCCGGAGCGCAGCACCTCCCGGATATTGGCCTCGTCGGAATCCGAAAGGTCGTAAGACAGGATCGGCTTGAGGATCGCGGTGTAATCCATCGCCGGAGGCGGCGCGGCGATTGCCGGCGTGAGCGTGCCCTTCATGGCGAAGGGGAGCGCGGCCGTGCGATTGGGATTGGCATCGGGCGGCGGCATGTCGGTGACGACTTGCGGCGGCGGCGAGGCGGAAGGCGCGGGCGCGACCGAGGGCGGCGTCGCCAGCAGAGTCGGCGTCTGCGGATTGTGCTCGGGCAGGGGCACGACCGAGGTTGCCTTCGCCATGTCGGATTGCGGCGTGACCGCCGCTAGCGGGTACGGCGGCAGGCGGCGTCATCGCCACCGAGGACGAAGGATTGCGGTCGGGAAGGGGAAGCGCGTCAGCAGGCGTCGCCGCGGGGTTCCGCTCGGGGCTCGGCACCGTCCCGGTTTCCATCGTGGCATCCGACGCGATCGAAGGCGAGGGCTCCGGCGCGGCAGGAACGTCTTGCGCCGCGTCTTGTCCGGCGGCAGGCGCGGCCGGCGTCGTTAGCCTTAACGGATTGCGGTCCGGCAGGGAGGGCGGAACTTGCACCTTGGCCGCGCGTGCCGGCTTTGCCGCAGCCGAACGCGGCGTCTTCGCCACGGCGACCGCCGGAGCGAGACACGCGAATGAAGCAAATAGTAAGACGTGCGCGCGAATGCGTTTCATCTCGTCGATCGGTTTCCGGTTACGATCCTGCAGTCAGGACGTCCCCCGAGCCGGGGAGCCGCGACGATGACGGCACTGTAGTGTGCCGGATTTCAACAATGTCTGAAAGAATCCGGCAGAAAAATGACTGGAATGGCCGCCCAGGCATCACAGTTATTCTCAGCAAAGCATGATAAGCCAATGAAGAGAATAGCTTTTAATTGATGCTATGGCGAGCCTTGTGTGCCGGTCAGGGCTCATGTCAAGCCAACATCTCCAAGGGTTTCTGCGGCTTGCCGCCTCAATCTTCAACCCCTATTGTCCGCCGTCCCTGCCGACCCGAATTTACCAAGCGCGACCGCCACAGGAGTTCCTCTCGTGCCCATGCCGCCGTTTCAAGGCTCGATCACGGCGCTGATTACGCCCTTCAGCAACGGCAAGGTCGATGCCGAGGCGTTCCGCAAGCTCGTCGAGTGGCAGATCGACCAAGGCACGCACGGGCTGGTGCCCTGCGGGACCACCGGCGAATCGCCAACGCTTTCCCATGACGAGCACAGAGAGGTGGTCGAGCTTTGCATCGAGGCGGCGTCTGGCCGCGTGCCGGTGATCGCCGGGACCGGATCGAACTCGACCGCCGAGGCGGTGGAGCTGACCCTCCACGCCAAGAGCGCCGGTGCCGACGGCGTGCTCGTGGTGACCCCCTATTACAACAAGCCGACGCAGGAAGGGCTCTATCTGCACTACAAGGCGATCAACGACTGCACCGACATCCCAATCCTCATCTACAACATCCCGGGCCGCAGCGTCGTCGACATGACCGTCGACACCATGGTGCGATTGTTCAAGCTGAAGAACATCGTCGGCGTGAAGGACGCGACCGCGAGCATGGCGCGGGTGAGCCAGCAGCGTGCGGCGCTCGGCAAGGACTTCGTGCAGCTCTCCGGCGAGGACGCGACCGCGCTCGGCTTCATGGCGCATGGCGGGCAGGGGTGCATCTCCGTCACCGCCAATGTCGCGCCCGCGCTCTGCTCGGAGTTCCAGCTCGCCTGCCTCGGCGGCAACTTCAAGCGCGCGCTCGAGCTTCAGGACCGGCTGATGCCGCTGCATGACGCACTGTTCGTGGAATCCAATCCCGGCCCGGTGAAATATGCCGCGAGCAAGCTCGGGCTCTGCAACGGCGAGACGCGGCTTCCGCTTGCGCCGCTCGCGCCGGCTTCCAAACAGAAAGTCGACGAGGCGATCGCCGCGGTCGGCCTCGTCCTTGCCTAGACCATATAGGTGACGTGATGGCGCCGAAGCGCGAGAGCGGCAAGCTCGTCGCCGAGAATCGGAAGGCGCGCTTCAACTACGAGATCGAGGACAAGCTCGAGGCAGGCATCGCGCTGACCGGTTCCGAGGTCAAGTCGCTGCGCGCGGGCAAGGCCAATATCGCCAACTCCTACGCATCGAGCGAGGGCGGCGAACTTTACCTGATCAACGCCCACATCGCCGAATATGTGCAGGCCGGCCGCAACGGTCATGCACCCACGCGTCCGCGCAAGCTCCTGCTGCATCGCAAAGAGATCGGCAAGCTCGCTGGCGCCATTCAGCGCGAGGGCATGACGGTCGTTCCGCTCAAGATGTATTTCAACGCGCGCGGCATCGCCAAGGTCGAGCTCGGCCTGGCCAAGGGCAAGAAGCTGCATGACAAGCGCGAGACGGAGAAGAAGCGGGATTGGGAGCGCCAGAAGGGCCGCCTGATGCGCGAGAAGGGTTGAGGCCCTTCATGTCGAACGACGGCGGCGCCGATCATTTGCAGCCCGGGACCAGGCTACCGCCATTCGCATTGCCGGCGACCGACGGCAGACAGGTCGACCTCGCGGCGCTTGCCGGCAAAACGCTCCTTATCGTCTATCCGTGGACCGGGCGCCCCGGCCATCCCAACCCGCCCGACTGGGATGCGATCCCCGGCGCACACGGCTCGACTCCCGAGCTCGAAGGCTTTCGCGACCGCGCCGCTGATTCGCGGCACTGGGCATGCGCCTGTTCGGACTAAGCCGTCAGACCACGGAATATCAGCGCGAGCTCGTCGCGCGGCTTGGGCTGCTCTTTCCGATCCTCAGCGATGTCGATGGGCGCTTCGCCGCCGCGCTCCGACTGCCGAGCTTCACCGCCGGCGGCGAGATCTATTTGAGGCGTCTCACGCTGCTGATCGACGAGGGACGCATCGACAGGGTGTTCTATCCCGTCCGCGACCCGGCGGGCCACGCGGCCGAGCTCTTGCTGGGCCTTACGGGAGCGACCTAAAGCGACTCGTCCTCGGCGTCCTCGACCGAATAGCCGAGCCGGTCGAGCCCTTCCTCGAGATAGTCGGGAAGCAGCGGCATGCCGAGCAGATAGTCCTCGGTGCGGTTGGTTTGCTCGGCGCGGGCAGTCGACAGCGCTTCCTCGAGCTCGTCAGGGGTGAACGAGCCCCTGCCGATCCAGGCCAGAGCCACCAGGCTCGCCTGCTCGTCGACATTGAGGTCGCGGATGAATTCCTTGATCTCGTCCTGGGTCGCGTCGTCGGAGAAGGATTCGAGGATCGACTCCGCGTCGTGATCGGTGGTGGCGCCATCGTCCCAAGCCGCCACCTTGGCCGCGATCTCGCGCGTCTTGACGATGACAAAGCCGACCTTGTCCGGTGAGATTTCCAGCCCCGCCATGGGACCCTCTTCGTCAGCTATTCGCCGCGCAAGCCAAAGCATGCCCGACTTGGCGGGTGGCGGCAAGGCGGCAGCGCCATTCTCAGCCGGTGCGCAAGCTGGCCGCGGCCTCCGCCAACACCGCCTCGAACATCGCCGTGGTGAGCCGCCCGGTATTCGTGTTCTGGCGCGAGCAATGATAGCTGTCGAACATGACAAGTCCGTTGGGCAGCGCGTGCCGCGCGCCATGCGCAAAGGGGAAGTCGCGCCGCTTAAGAGCAAATGCATCGAGGATGCCGTCATGGGCGATGCGCCCGATCGCCAGCAGCGAGCGCAGACGCGGCAGAGCGGCGATGCGGCCGATCAGGAACTGACGGCAGGTCGCAATCTCGGCAGGCGTCGGCTTGTTCTGCGGCGGCACGCAGCGGACCGTATTCGAGATCATGCAATCGACCAGCTCGAGTGCCTCGGGCGCGGCGACGTCGTGGCGCCCGCGGGCAAGCCCGACCTTGAGCAGCGTGCGGTAGAGCAGCTCGCCGGCATAGTCGCCGAGGAAGGGCCGGCCGGTGCGGTTCGCGCCCTTCAGCCCGGGAGCGAGCCCGACGATGAGGAGCCGCGCGCCGTCAGGGCCGAATGAGGGAACCGCGCCGTTGAACCAATCGGGATGCGCGTCCTTGTTCGCTTGGCGGAAGGCGACGAGACGCGGGCAGAGCGGGCAGCTCTTGGCGGGCTCGGGCGTAGCCTCAGTGGTCGCGTCGAGCAAAGCCATGCTTCTCACTCGGACGGCTCCAGTGTCGTCGTCTCGCCGGCGTCGCGCTTGGCGAGGAGGCCGAGCGCCGACCAGTCGAGCGCGCCGCCACCGCCGGCAATCAGCGCGAGGAAGCGATCGGAGATCAGGCTCGCCATCGGCAGCGGCACCCGCAAATCCTTCGCCGCGCTCAGCGCAAGCTGCACATCCTTGTAGCCGAGCTCGGCCCTGAATCCGGCCGGATGATAGCGCTCCTCGGCAATCAGCGCGCCATAGGTCTTGTAGACCGGCGCGCCGAACAGCGTCGCGGTGAGGAGATCGACATATTGTGCGCGGTCGATACCCGCCTTGCTCACCAGCGCGATCGCCTCGCCCAGAGCGTCGATCACCGAGGCGATCAGGAAATTGCCGCTGAGCTTGACCAGATTGGCCTTCGGCGCCTCCTGCGAAACGATGAAGGTCCTCTGCCCGAGCACATCGAACAGAGGCTGGCAGGTCGCGACCGCCTCCGGCTTTCCGGCAGTGACGATGAAGAGCTTCGCCGAGGCCGCGGCGTCAGGCCGCCCGAACACCGGCGCCGCGACGAACTCCTGGCCCCTGTCGCGATGCGCCGCGGCCAGCCGCTCGGCCAGCGCCACGCTGATCGTGCTCATCGAGACATGGATCGCGCCCGGCGCGAGCGAAGCGAGAATGCCGCTTTTGTCGAACACCACTCGCTCCACCGCATGATCGTCGGCGAGCATGGTGATGACCACTTGGCCGCGCGCGGCATCGCCCGGCGTCTTGGCGAGACGCGCGCCCTTGCCTATGAGCGGGTCGGCCTTGTCAGGGCTGCGATTATAGACGGTGAGCGCATGGCCCGCGGCCAACAAATTGGCCGCCATGCCACTTCCCATATGGCCAAGCCCGATGAAGCCGACTTGCATCGCCAAAACGCCTCCTGCGGCACTCTAACCGTTTCGGCGGAACGGAGTTTCAGGTCTCGATCAAATCTTCGGACTCGAACTCATCGAGCGGCTCCGGCTCATGCCGCCGGCGCTCGCCGCGCTGCGCCCGATCGGCGGGGTCGCGGCCGATCTCATCCTGCAAATAGGCAAGGTCGATGAATTGGTCCGCTTGGCGCCGAAGCTCGTCGGCGACCATCGGCGGATTGGTCGTGAGCGTGGACACCACGCTGACGCGCTTGCCCTTGTGCTGTAGCGCCTCGACCAGCGAGCGGAAGTCGCCGTCGCCCGAGAACAGCACGATGTGATCGAGATGGTCGGCAAGCTCCATGGCATCGACCGCAAGCTCGATATCCATGTTGCCCTTGATCTTGCGCCGGCCGGTCGCGTCGATGAACTCCTTGGTCGGCTTGGTGACCATGGTGTAGCCGTTATAATCCAGCCAGTCGATCAGCGGCCTGATCGAGGAATACTCCTGCTCCTCGGCGAGCGCCGTATAATACAGGGCTCTGACCAGCTGGCCCTTGGAGCGGAACAGCGCGAGCAGGCGCTTGTAGTCGATGTCGAAGGCGAGCGACTTGGCCGTAGCGTAGAGATTGGCCCCGTCGATGAAGAGCGCGATGCGCTCGGTCGGATAGAAATTCATTTTGGGTCCGTTCACTGCAAAAAATGCCTTGATCGAAACACGCAGGCCCTATCGCAATAACTGACAGGACTAAGATCCGTTTCGACGACAGTTAGGGCTGCCTTGACAACATAGGTGTGACAGCGTGACTCCGCAATTGCTGGTGCGTGGCAAAGTGCTGGTAGCACTTGGTGCAAATTGTCCCGGGCCGTGGGGAACGCCCGCGCAAACGATTGCCCACGCTTTGGGCAAAATCGAACGGGCCAATGTCGCCGTGCGCGCGGTTTCGCCGCTCTACGAGACGCGCGCGGTCGGCAACGCACGACAGCCGGCCTATGTGAATGCCGTCGCGCTGCTCGAGACGCCTCTCTCGCCCGAATCGCTGCTCAGAGTGCTGAAGCGGATCGAGCGAGACTCCGGGAGGCGGGGCGGCAGGCCATGGGGCCCACGCACGCTCGACATCGACGTCGTCGACTATAAGGGGCTCATCAGACATTGGCGCGACGGGAGAGGGGACTTCGCCCGCGCCGGGACCCGGCCTCTCGTCCTGCCGCATCCGCTGGCCCATGAGCGGCCGTTCGTGCTGAGGCCGCTCATGGATATTGCTCCCGGCTGGCGCCATCCCGTGCTCAAGCGAAGTGCCCGCGAGCTCTGGTCGGCTGTGGCGCGCAAGCGCGAGGGCGGTGTGCTGAAGCGCCGGAACGGCGGCTTTAACCCGGAAACTGCCGGCGAAACACCGTCTTGATCTCCTCCAGCCGTGCCGACAGGCGCTCGGCCGTGCGCGGAAGCCCGAGGCGTCCTGCCAGCCCGATGGCCTCGTGGAGAGACTCCTTGGCGTCGCTATAACAGGCGGCGAGATCCGACCCGATCTTGGCCTCGTACATGCGCGCGTAGGCCTCCTCGGCTTGCGCCTCGAAGAAGCGTAGCCGCTCCACATTTCAGCGACTGTTAGGGTTTCTTGGGTCACATCGCCGCCGCCCGCTTCCCTTGAGCTTTACCTTGCTTGGTTTCCGCGAAGCGCCTAAATAGAAGCCAAATTCGCCCCTCTCGCACAAGGATCGCCTGATGGCTCGCGTTACCGTCGAGGATTGCATCGATAAGATTCAAAACCGCTTCGAGCTCGTGCTCTTGGCCGGCCACCGCGCCCGCACCATCTCGGCCGGCGCCCAGATCGCCGTTCAGCGCGACAACGACAAGAACCCGGTCGTGGCGCTGCGCGAGATTGCCGAGAAGAAAATCGCTCCCGACGACCTTCGGGAAGACTTCATCCACTCGATGCAGAAATATGTCGAGGTGGACGAGCCGGAAGCCGAAGCCGTACCGATGCTCTCGACCGACACCAGAATGCCGGTCCTAGGCCAGGACGATCAGTCGATCGACAGTTCGATCGACAAGATGACCGAGGAAGAGCTGTTGCGTAGGATGGCGAGCCAGGCGCCCTCGGATGGCTCCAATGCGGGACCCCGCTCACGCTGACTTTCTCTGCCTTGACCGGATACCGGCTTTCGCCGGCGTGACCGCTGGCGCGGAGCGTGCCGCGCCATGACCCGTCAATACGAGTTGGTCGAGCGCGTGCTGAGCTATCAGCCGCACGCCGACGAGGCGCTGCTCAACCGCGCCTATGTCTACGCCATGAAGGCGCATGGCAATCAGAAGCGCGCGTCCGGCGCGCCCTATTTCTCCCATCCCGTCGAGGTCGCGGCGATCCTCGCCGAGATGCGGCTCGACGACGCGACCATCGCCACCGCGCTGCTGCACGACACGATCGAGGACACCGCCACCACGCGCAGCGAGATCGACGCGTTGTTCGGACGCGAGATCGGCTCGCTGGTCGACGGCCTGACCAAGATCAAGAAACTCGACCTCGTCACCAAGAAGGCCGAGCAGGCGGAGAACTTCCGCAAGCTCCTGCTCGCCATCTCCAGCGACATCCGCGTGCTGCTGGTCAAGCTCGCCGACCGCCTGCACAACATGCGCACGCTCGAGCATATGAAGCCGCAGAAGCGCAAGATCATCGCCGAGGAGACCATGGACATCTATGCGCCGCTCGCCGGGCGCATGGGCATGCAATGGCTGCGCGAGGAGCTTGAGGACCATGCCTTCAAGTCGCTCAACCCCGAGGCCTATTCGGCCGTGGTCGAGCGCCTCAAGATCTTGCGCCAGCGCAACCAGGGCTTGATCGACGAGATCGAGGCGGCGCTCACCTCGAAGCTCGAAGAGGCCCGTGTCGCGGGCGTCGTGTCGGGGCGCGAGAAAAAGCCCTACGCTATTTGGAGCAAGATGGAGCGGAAGCAGATCTCGCTCGAGCAGCTCTCCGACATCTACGCCTTCCGCATTGTCGTGCCCAAGGTCGAGGACTGTTACCGCGCGCTGTCCGTGGTGCACACGAGCTGGCACGCGGTGCCCGGCCGCTTCAAGGACTACATCTCCAATCCGAAGCAGAACGACTACCAGTCGATCCACACCACCATCGTCGGCCCGCGCCATCAGAGGGTCGAGCTGCAGATCCGCACCGAGCGGATGCATTCCGTCGCTGAATATGGCGTGGCGGCGCATGCGCTCTACAAGGACAACGGCTCGAACGGCAAAGGCGGGGTGCCCTCGCAGGACTCCAACGCCTATCGCTGGCTGCGCCATCTGGTTGGCATGCTGCTCGATGGCGACAACCCCGAGGAGTTCCTGGAACACACCAAGCTCGAGCTGTTCCAGGATCAGGTGTTCTGCTTCACGCCCAAGGGGCGCCTGATCGCGCTGCCCCGTGGCGCCAATCCCATCGATTTCGCCTATGCGGTGCACACCGACGTCGGCAACACCTGCGTCGGCGCCAAGATCAACGGCCGTCCCATGCCGCTGACCACCGAGCTGAGGAATGGCGACGAGGTCGAGATCATCTGTTCCAAGGCGCAGCTCCCGCCATCGGCCTGGCAGAGCCTCGCCGTTACCGGCAAGGCGCGCTCGGCCATCAGGCGGGCGACCCGCGATGCCGTGCGCGCGCAGTACGGCAAGCTCGGCCGCGAGATCTTGGTCCGGGCGTTCCAACGCCGCGAAAAGACCTTCAGCGAGGAAAGCCTCGCCGCGGCACTTGGCCGCTTGTCGCAAAAGACCGCGGAGGATGTGATGGCGGCGGTGGGCCGGGGCGAACTTGCCTCAGCCGATGTCGTGCGTGCCGTCTTCCCCGAGGAGAAATCGCAGGAGCCGCTGAAGCGGCGGCGCAAGGTGAAACGCACCGACGAAGGCTGGTTCGGATTGGGCAAGCTGAAGGGCCTCAAATTCCGTTGGCCGGGATCGAGCGGCAAGCCGCGCGAGAACGGGCCCGCCGGCATCCCGATCAGGGGCTTGCGCGGCGATCTGCCCGTGAGCTTCGCCGATGGCGGGGCCGTCCCCGGCGATCGCATCGTCGGCATTCTCACCCCGGGCCAGGGCATCACCATCTATCCGATCCATGCCGAGGCGCTGAAGGCCTTCGACGAGGAGCCGGAGCGCTGGATCGACGTGACCTGGGACATCGACGAGGACAATCCGCAGCGCTTCCCCGCCAAGCTCGCCCTCACCGTGTTGAACGAACCGGGCAGCCTCGCGCAAATCGCTTCGGTGATCGGCGAGGCCGACGGCAACATCGACAACATCAAGATGACCAATCGCGTGCACGATTACACCGAGATCCTGATCGATCTCGAGGTCTGGGATCTCAAGCATCTGAACGACATTATCGCCGGGCTGAGGGCCAAGGATATGGTCTCGAGCGCGGCGCGCTCGGGCGCCTAGTGCTGGTATCAGCCAGGAATTTTACCTAAATAAGCTAGAGCCCGGTCGCCAAAGGGCCACCATGGTTTGGCTTTTGGTCGGATGTCACGCGTTTCGAGGTGGTGATGCTGTTTAAGCGCCGCGTATCGGAGAGCTTCCTGGAGCGGGTGCGCGTGCATCTGTGGCCACGGCGGAGCTGGAACCGCTCGAGCCGCTATGTGGTGTATCGGCTGAGGCGCCTGAGCGACACGCCGCACGCCGTAGCGCTGGGCTTTGCCATCGGCGTGTTCACCGCCGCGACGCCGTTCCTCGGCACGCACATGGTCATGGCCGTGCTGCTGTCCTGGGTCATCGGCGGCAGCGTCGTGGCCGCGTTGCTCGGCACTTTCATCGGCAATCCGCTGACCTATCCGCTCATCTGGTACTCGACCTATGCGGTGGGCAATCTGATGCTGCGCGGAAAGACCCCCAAGGAAGCCATCGATCTTTCCGGCGGCATCTTTCAGTCGTCGCTCGATAAGCTTTGGCCGATCCTGAAACCGATGACGCTCGGCTGCCTGCCGGTGGGGCTTGCGCTGGCCGCGCTCAGCTACGTGCTGGTGCGGCCCATGGTCGAGGCCTACAAACATCGCCGCCGCCGTCAGCTTCAACTCAGATCGGGGCGCGAGGCGTTGGGCGCCCAATGAGCGCGAAGACTGCGAAGACGGCGCGAAGCGGCGCGACCGTTGCCCCGATCCGTCTCGGCATCAACATCGATCACGTGGCGACGCTCCGCAATGCGCGGGGTGGACGCTATCCCGACCCGTTACGCGCGGCCAAGCTCGCCGTCGAGGCGGGCGCCGACAACATCACCGCGCATCTCCGCGAGGACCGGCGTCACATCCGCGACGAGGACATCGCCCGGTTGACCGCCGCCAAGCTCGCGCCGCTCAATCTCGAAATGGCGGTGACGCCGGAGATGTTGGCGATCGCGCTTGATGCGCGCCCGCACGCGTCGTGCCTGGTGCCGGAGCGGCGGCAGGAGATCACCACCGAAGGCGGCCTCGATGTCGCGAGCCAGATCGCCACGCTGACCCCGTTCGTCGCCGAGCTCAGGCGCGCCGGCATCCAGGTCTCGCTGTTCATCGACCCCGAGCTTGAGCAGATCGAAGCCTCCCGCAGGGCCGGCGCCGATGCCGTGGAACTGCACACCGGCACCTACTGCAGGGCGGCGTCGGAAGGCGATGGTCCAAGGCTGCGGCGCGAGCTCAATCGCTTGATCGACGGCGCCCGGGCCGCGGCACAGGCCGGGCTGGAGGTCCATGCCGGCCACGGCCTCGATTATGATAATGTCATCGCGGTCGCCGCGATTCCCGAGATCGTCGAGCTCAACATCGGTCATTACCTGGTGGGCGAGGCGCTCTTCGTAGGCTTGGCCGAGAGCGTCTCGCGCATGCGCAGGCTCATGGACGGCGCGCGGGAAACCCTGCGGCATAGCGACACGGAAGCCAAGGTCGGCAGCACGTGATGATCATCGGTCTCGGCAACGACATGATCGACATCAGGCGCGTCGAACGCACCATCGAGCGCTACGGCGAGCAATTCCTCGATCGCGTCTTCACCGAGGCCGAGCGGCAGAAATCCGACGGGCGCGCCCAGCGTGCCGCTTCCTACGCCAAACGCTTCGCGGCCAAGGAGGCCTGCGCCAAGGCGCTCGGCACCGGTTTTCGCCACGGCGTTTTTTGGCGCGACATGGGGGTGGTGAATTTGCCTTCAGGGCGCCCCACTTTAGAGCTTACCGGAGGGGCGGCGCGGGCGCTTGCCCGGCTGACGCCCGAAGGTCACGAGGTGCGCATCGACCTGTCGATTACCGACGATTTTCCAACAGCCCAGGCCATCGTCATCATTACCGCCGTCAAGGTTCCCCTTCGCGATTGACCGCTTTGTTTGCCTCCATGCAGGGGAGGGGCTATAGGGGCGCCTTCGGGGAGCGGATCGTAAATCTCAGCCAGGCCTTAAGGAGAGCTTCCGCATGAGCGTCGAAGCCGAGAACACGGAAGCCAGAAGCGGCGTAAAGGATACGGTCCGCGTCATCATCCATGCGCTGCTGCTGGCGCTGGTCGTGCGCGTCTTTCTGTTTCAGCCCTTCAATATCCCGTCAGGCTCGATGATCCCGACATTGCTCGTCGGCGACTATCTGTTCGTGTCGAAATACAGCTACGGCTACAGCAAATATTCCTTCCCCTTCGGCTTTAATCTGTTTTCGGGGCGGGTCTGGGCGAAGGAGCCCGATCGCGGCGACGTCGCGGTGTTCAAGCTGCCGCGCGACAACGAGACGGACTACATCAAGCGCGTCATCGGCCTTCCCGGCGATGAGATCCAGATGCAGCACGGCGTGCTCAACATCAACGGCAAGCCGGTGCCGAAAGTGCGCATCGACGATTTTGTGGTCACCGAGCCGAATGGTCGCGAGCGGCATATGCCCCGCTATGAGGAGACCTTGCCGAACGGCGTGAGCTATCCCGTGCTCGATCTGGTGCAAGACGGATTTGGCGATAACACCGAAATCTACAAAGTGCCCGAAGGCCATTTCTTCATGATGGGCGACAACCGCGACAACTCGACCGACAGCCGGTTCCTGTCGGAAGTGGGTTTCGTCCCGTTCGAGAATCTGGTGGGTAAGGCGCAGATCATCTTCTTCTCGCTCGACGACAATTCGAGTTTCCTGGAATTCTGGCATTGGCCGACCAGCATCCGCTGGTCGCGCATCCTGCAGGTGGTGCATTAGAGCCTTGCCTCGCCCGCGCAAACCGGCGCTTTCGGATCTCTCGGCCCGAATTGGGCATGATTTCGCTGACCCGGCGTGGCTCAAGCTCGCCTTGACGCATGCCAGCGCGCGGGCTGGCCTAAAGCCCGACCAGGACAATGAGCGGCTCGAGTTCCTGGGCGACCGGGTGCTCGGCCTGGCCGTTGCCGAACTGCTGGCCCACACCTTCCCCAAGGCGCGCGAGGGAGAGCTGGCCCGCTGGTTCAATCAGCTCGTGCGCGCCGAGACCTGCGCCGAGGTCGCGCAGCAGTGGGAGCTGGGCGATTTCATCCTGATGAGCGGCGGCGAGGCGGGAAGCGGCGGACGCCGCAAGAAAACCATCCTCGCCAATACCTGCGAGGCCGTGCTCGGCGCGGTGTTCGCCGATGCCGGGTACGACGCCGCCAAGGAGGTGGTGCGGCGTTTCTGGGAGCCGCAGTTCCACACCCTCGAGCTTGCCGCGCCGGACGCGAAATCCCTGTTGCAGGAATGGGCGCAGGGCCGCGGCCTGCCGCTGCCGCGCTATTTCGAGGTGGGTCGCGAGGGCCCGGATCACGCGCCGCGTTTCACCGCCGAGGTGCAGATCGAAGGCGTCGCGCCGCAACGCGGGCAGGGCACCAATAAGCGAGAGGCCGAGCAGGCGGCGGCGCTTGCCGTGCTGCTGCGCGAAGGCGTTTGGCAGGCGCCGCAACAAGATGGCTAGCCCCGCCGCCGACGAGTCCCCGCCCACCCGCTGCGGCTTCGTGGCGCTGATCGGCGCGCCGAATAGCGGCAAGTCGACGCTGACCAATGCGCTGGTCGGCGCCAAGGTCTCGATCGTCACCCACAAGGCGCAGACCACGCGCGGGCCGGTGCGCGGCATCGCTTTGATCGGCTCATCGCAAGTCATCCTGGTCGATACGCCGGGCATTTTTCAGCCGAAGCGCCGCCTCGACCGCGCCATGTTCACCTCTGCCTGGGATCGGGCGGGCGACGCCGACATCGTCGTCCTGGTGATCGACGCTCATCGTGGGCTCGATCAGTCGCTGGCCCCGCTTTTCAAACATCTCCCAGAGGTGAGAGGGCCCATCGTCGCCGTCCTCAACAAGGTCGACCAGGTCGCGAAGCCGGATCTGCTCCGCCTGGCGACCGACGTTTCGGCGATCAGACCTTTCGATCGAGTCTTTATGCTTTCGGCGCTGACGGGTGACGGCGTCGGCGACCTCAAAGCTTATCTGGCCGAGGCCGTGCCGCTGGGACCTTGGCTGTTCCCCGAGGACCAGCTCACCGACACGTCGCTCAGGCAGAGCGCGGCGGAAATCACCCGCGAGAAGCTCTTCCTCCGGCTGCATGACGAGCTGCCTTATACGCTGACCGTCGAGACCGCCGACTGGAAGGAGCTTGCCGACGGCTCGATCAGAATCGAGCAGACGATCTATGTCGAGCGCGAGAGTCAGCGGAAGATCGTGCTGGGCGCCAAGGGACAGACCATCAAGGAGATCGGCAAGTCGGCCCGCGCCGAAATCGGCGAGATGGCCGGCGTGCCTGTGCATCTCTTCCTGTTTGTGAAGGTGCGCGAACACTGGTCCGACGACCCCGAGCGCTATCGCGAGATGGGGCTCGATTATCCCAAGGGCCGCTGAGCCTGCGGGCTAAATGTCGCATAGCGGGGGACTGCGGAACTTCGGCGGGGAGGCTTAGTTGAGGAGCCTCATCATCCACGCATGAGGATTGGTCTCATGAAACACTCCCTGCTCATTCTCGCCGCTTCCGCCGCCCTGATCGGCGCAAGCAGCGCTCAGGCCGCGCCGTCCAGAGGTCATGGCCCGGCGATCGTTCTCCCCGCGCCCGCCGTGGAAAGCGTTACCCCTCCGATGGAGAGTTCCGTGCCGCCGCCGGTCAATCCGGGAACGCTCTCCGGCCCGTCCGAATTTGGGCTGCCTGCGGTGAACGCCGGCACGATCATGCCGCTCAATCAGCAAACCATCACCACTCAGCCCAATTTCGGCGCGCTTCCCGGATCGCCCGGATCGGCGACTTACGATCCAAGCGCGGCGCTGCCGTCCCTCGATAATACCGGCTCCGCGCTTGCACCCAACCCGGGAACCTCGGCGGCGGGCTTTGGCAGTCCGAACACGAACAGCGGCACTACGCCGAGCCTGAATGGCGGCGGCTAGAGGCACAGCATCGGCGCTTGCCTTTCCAGGGCTCGGCCTTAGCTTGAGGCATGGATTGGAGCGACGAGGGCATCTTTCTCTCCGCCAAGCCGCTCGGCGAGGCGAATGCCGTCGCGGAGCTCTTCACCCTCGGCCATGGCCGTCATCTCGGGCTGGTGCGGGGAGGGCGCTCGCGCCGCGTGCGGCCTCTGCTCCAGCCGGGCAATCTGCTGCGCGTCACCTGGCGGGCGCGGCTGTCGGAACATCTCGGCGGCTTCAATGTCGAGCTTCTGGAGGCAAACGCCGCGCGCATTCTCGATGATCCCGCGGCGCTCGCCGCGATCGGCTCCTTGGCGGGATTGGCGCGGCTCTTGCCGGAGCGCGACCCGCATCCCGAGCTTTATGCCGCGACCCTCGACATCATCCGCGCCTTCGACGATTCCGGCGTTTGGCCCGCGCTGTTCGTGCGCTGGGAGCTCCAGCTTCTGGGCGAGCTCGGCTTTGGGCTCGATCTCAGCGAATGCGCGGCCACCGGCACGGATGCCGATCTTATCTATGTGTCGCCGCGCTCGGGGCGTGCCGTGTCGCGCGACGCCGGCCAACCCTATTGCGACAGGCTGCTCAAGCTGCCGGCCTTCCTGCTCGATGCGACCGCACCGGCCGACGAGGGCGATATCCTCGCGGGACTCGCTTTGACCGGTCACTTCCTCGAGCGTGACATGCTCGAGCCGCATGGCCTCTCCATGCCGCAGGCGCGCGAGCGCCTCATTCAAATTCTCGCTCGGTCACCCAAAGCGGCTTAGCGCCTGTGCCACGGCCCGTCGACGCATGCCTTGAGCCGGCCCCGCCGATGCGCTAAGCGCGAGGCATGGGAAAAAGGATTCCGCCGCCTGATTCGCAAGGGCCGATCGAGCCCGTGAGTCTGCGCGACGCATTGGAGGAGCGCTATCTCGCTTACGCGCTCTCCACCATCATGCACCGCGCGCTGCCGGACGTGCGCGACGGGCTGAAACCCGTGCATCGGCGGCTGCTCTACGCCATGCAGCAGTTGCGGCTCAGCCCCCAGGGCGAGTTCAGGAAATGCGCCAAGATCGTCGGCGACACGATGGGAAATTTCCATCCGCACGGCAATCAGGCGATCTACGACGCGCTCGCCCGCCTCGCCCAGGACTTCTCCGTCCGCTATCCGCTGATCGACGGGCAGGGCAATTTCGGCAATATCGACGGCGATAACCCGGCCGCCGACCGCTACACCGAGGCGCGGCTGACCGAGATCGCCGCCCGCCTGCTCGACGGCATCGACGAGGACACGGTCGATTTCCGCGCCAATTACGATGGGCGAGAGCAGGAGCCCTCGGTGCTGCCGGCGAATTTCCCCAACCTGCTCGCCAATGGCTCCTCGGGCATCGCCGTCGGCATGGCGACCAACATCCCGCCGCATAACGCCGGCGAGCTGTGCGACGCGGCGCTGCATCTCATCAAGTTCCCCAACGCCACCGCCGACAAGCTGGTCGATTTGGTGCCCGGGCCCGATCTCCCCACCGGCGGCATCATCGTCGAGCCGCGCGCCGAGATCGTGCAGGCCTACAAGACCGGGCGCGGCAGCTTCCGTTTGCGCGCGCGCTGGACCCAAGAGGATACCGGCCGCGGCACATACCAGATCGTCGTCACCGAGATCCCGTATCAGATCCCCAAGGCCCGGCTGGTCGCCCGCATCGCCGAGCTGCTGCTGCAGAAGAAGCTGCCGCTGCTCGCGGACGTGCGCGACGAGTCGACCGAGGAGGTGCGGCTCGTGCTCGAGCCGAAGAGCCGCAGCGTCGATCCGATCGTGCTGATGGAGTCGCTGTTCAAGCTCACCGAGCTCGAGACCCGGGTTCAGCTCAACATGAATGTGCTGAGCCGCGGGCAGGTGCCGAACGTGCTGGGACTGCGCCAGGTCTTAAGCGAATGGCTGGACCATCGCCTGGTGGTGCTGGTCCGCCGCTCGAAATTCCGCCTCGCCAAGATCGACCACCGCATCGAGGTGCTCGACGGCTATCTCATCGTCTATCTCAATATCGACAAGGTCATCAAAATCATCCGCGAGAAGGATGAGCCGAAGCCGGCGTTGATGAAGGCGTTCAAGCTCACCGACGTCCAGGCCGAGGCGATCCTCAATATGCGGCTGCGCTCGTTGCGCAAGCTCGAGGAGATGGAGATCAGGCGCGAGCACGACAATCTGAGCAAGGAGCGGAAAGAGCTGAAGGCGCTGCTCGCCTCCAAGGACAAGCAGTGGAAGACCATCGCCGACGAGATCAAGGCGCTGAAGGATCAGTTCGGCCAGAAGACCGCGCTGGGCAAGCGCCGCACGAGCTTCGCCGACGCGCCGGAGGGCGTCGAGACCGAGCTCGCCGAGGCGATGATCGAGAAGGAGCCGGTGACCATCGTGCTCTCGGAAAAGGGATGGATCCGCGCCATCAAGGGGCACCAGACCGATATCGACGGCCTCGCCTTCAAGGAAGGAGACCGGCTGAAGCGCGCGGTCAAGGCGCAGACCACGGACACGCTGCTGCTGTTCGCCACCAATGGCCGGTTCTATTCGCTCGGCGCCGACAAGCTGCCGGGGGGCAGGGGCCATGGCGAGCCGTTCCGGCTGATGATCGACATCGAGGAGGCGGGCGATGCGGTCGAGCTGTTGGTGCACGAGCCGGGCCGCAAGCTCCTCGTCGCCTCGACCACCGGCCACGGCTTCATCGTGCCGGAGGATGAGGTCCTCGCCCAGACGCGCAAGGGCAAGCAGGTGCTGAACGTCGCGGCCGGCGCCGAGGCGGCGCTCTGCGCGCCGGCCGCGGGCGACAGCGTGGCGGTGATCGGCGACAATCGCAAGCTCCTGCTGTTCCCGCTCGAGGAGCTGCCCGAGATGCCCCGCGGCAAGGGCGTGCGGCTCCAGCGCTACAAGGATGGCGGCCTCGCCGACGCCAAGGTGTTCAGCAAGAAGGACGGGCTGACCTATGTCGATGCGGCGATGCGGAGCTTCACGCTCTCGTCAGCCGAGTTGCGAGATTGGTGGGGCGAGCGCGCGCAGGCCGGTCGCCTGCCGCCGAAGGGCTTCCCCAAGTCCGGCAAGTTCGGCCCGCGCTTTTAGCCAATCGCTCGCCGTCTTCGTCATGCCCGGCCTTGTGCCGGGCATCCACGATTTAAGTTTGAAGACGTGGATGGCCGGGACAAGCCCGGCCATGACGGGAAGATTGGGAGTGGAACTCAGCGACCGACGATTTCTGGTTTCTGACTTCTGCGTTCAGACCTGCACGTCGGTGCGCACCCAGCCCTTGGAGGTGAGGCGCTCTTGCGGCTCGAAGCGGTTCTTGTAGCGCATCTTGCGCGAGCCCTCGATCCAATAGCCGAGATAGACGAAGGGATGGCCTTGCGAGCGGGCGAACTCGACATGGTCGAGGATCATGTAGGTGCCGAGGCTCCGCTGCGGCTGGGTCGGATCGTAGAAGCTGTACACCATCGACACGCCGTCGCTTAAGCGGTCGCAGAGCGACACCGCGATCAGCGGCGACTTGCCGTCGCCGTAGGGATCGGGCTTCAGCCGGTATTCCGTGACGAAGGTCTCGACCACGCTGTCCTCGACCATCAGCGAATAATCGAGCACCGACATCTCGGCCATGCCGCCGTCGGCGTGACGCGCATCGATATAGGTGCGGAACAGCGAATATTGCTCCGAGCTCGGCGCCGGCGACATGCGGGTGGCGACCAGATCGGAATTGATGCGAGCGATGCGCCGCAGCGAGCGCCTGGGAGCGAACTCACCGACCAGGATACGCACCGGCACGCAGGCCGAGCAGGCATCGCAATAGGGCATATAGGCGATGTTCTGGCTGCGCCGGAACCCGCCCTTCAGCAGATTGTCGATCAGGAAGCGGGGCTTGTCGCGGGTGAGGTGGGTGAACAGCTTCCGCTCGAGCCGGCCGGGGAGGTAGGGACAGGGCTGCGGCGCCGTGATGTAGAATTCCGGAAAGTTGTTCTTATGCTCTGTCACGTGCCACCGGCCCGAGGCGAATCCAACCGCCTCACAGCAAGCTTAGTGGATCGAAGGCCGCGAATGCAATCCGGCACAAGCGCCGCATGGCCCAAGAATCCGCAGAAATTTAGAATGATTCGGGACTAGGGCCGGTTGACCACCACAACGCCCGCGAGAATGTCGTGCAGGCAGCGCTTGCGCGGGTCGAAAAAGGCCCACAGCAGGATCGGGCAGAACACCACCAGGGAGAACCAGAACAGGAGCGCATGGAAGGCCGCCACCAACGGGCTGACCTTGCCGCCGAACCACATCTTCACCTCGAGCCCCATCAGCCTCTGACCGATGGTCGCCGAGTTCGGTCCGCCAATCGTGAGCGCGTTGTAGCCGAGCCCGACGGCGGGAAACACGATGCCGAACAGGAGCCAGGCCAGCCCGAGCGTAAGGACGCCGAGCAGTGCCACGACGATATAGGCGACCACGGTCAGAACGAGGATGATGATGGCGTCGACGATGAAGGCGAGCGAGCGCTTGCCGATCACGCCGGCGAAGAGCTGCGACTGCGCCACGGGATCGTAAGCGTGCGGCTGGTCGGTGAAATCTCTCCCGGTAGCCGGCGGAAGAGTGCGTTGCTCGCTCATCTCGTCTCCCATTGGGCCAAGGGATGCAAGCCTGGCCAATCCACGCAACTACATGGTGATTGCCGCCGGGCGAGACAAGAATGCCGCGCCGTTCCGTCTCCTCGGGGCCGGAATCGGGCAGGGCACATTATCGCATAGGTTGCCGAGCCCATGCCGAAAGGCTAGAAATTTCACCCGCGGGATCGCGGAAGCCAAGCGGACGGGGAAGCATCCATGCGAAGACCAGTGTTGTTGCTCGGGTTAGCCGCAGTTTTTGCCGCCTTCCCTGCCTGGCAGAAAGCCGTCGCCGCCTGCGACGGTCCGGAAACGATCTTCGAGGACAAGTTCGCCGACGACGCCGGCGGCTGGCCGCTCAAAGAGACGATCGAGGTGAAGGACGGCCTGTTCATCTTCAAGCTCCCGCCCGACGACATGCAATCCAATCTGAATGTCACCTTCACCGTGAAGGATGCCGACATCTGTTCCGAGACGGTGTGGCCGAACGACGAGCAAGGGATGCTCGGTGCCGGGCTGCTGTTCTGGGGCGAGGACAATCGCACCTATTTCCAGTTCGGCATTCTCAACAACGGCAAGTTCTGGATCGCGCGCAAACAGGACGGCAAATGGCTCGGCACCATCGCCGCCAATGTCGACTCCAGCGCGATCAAGAAGGAGCCCGGCGCCGCCAACATGCTGCGCGTCAAGACCAACGGCAACAGCGTGACGTTCTATATCAACGACACCAAGGTGCGCGAGCTGCGCGGTCAGGCGCCGAAGACCTCCTGGCGCTTCGGCCTGTCGGGCGACAATTTCGACAAGCAGAAAGACGCCAGGGTCGTGTTCAAGACCGTGAAGGTGACGAACTAGCTGGCGCGAAGCAGCTTCGCCGCGTCGCGCGCGAAATAGGTGAAGATGGCGTCGGCGCCGGCCCGCTTGAAAGCGATCAGGCTCTCCAGCATGACGCGATCCTTGTCGAGCCAGCCGCGCTCTGAAGCCGCCATCAACATCGAATACTCGCCCGAGACTTGATAGACGAAGGTCGGCAGCTTGAACGCCTGCTTCACGCGCCAGACGATGTCGAGATAAGCGAGTCCCGGCTTCACCATCACCATGTCGGCGCCTTCGTCGATGTCGAGGGCCACCTCGCGCAGCGCCTCGTCGCCATTGGCGGGATCCATCTGATAGCTGCGCTTGTCGCCCTTCAGCGTCGCCGACGAGCCCACGGCGTCGCGAAACGGTCCGTAGAACGCCGAGGCGTATTTCGCCGCATAAGCGAGCAGCTGGGTGTTGGCGAAGCCATTCGCCTCGAGCGCGGTCCTGATCGCGCCGATCCTGCCGTCCATCATGTCGGACGGCGCGAGGATGTCGCAGCCGGCTTCGGCCTGCACCAGGGCCTGGTTGATCAACACCTCGACCGTCTCGTCGTTGGCGATCTCGCCGTCGATCAGGAGGCCGTCATGACCGTGGCTCGTATAGGGATCGAGCGCCACGTCGCAAATGATGCCGATCTCCGGCACGGCTTGCTTGATGGCGCGCACCGCCCGGCAGACGAGATTGCCGGGATTGAGCGCCTCGCTCGCCCGGTCGTCGCGCAGCGAAGCATCGGTATTGGGGAACAGCGCGATCGCCGGCAAGCCGAGCGCCGCGGCGTCCTCGGCCGCCTTGACCGCGAGGTCGATCGAGAGCCGCTCGACGCCCGGCATCGACGCGATCGGCGTGCTTGCCCGCGTTCCCTCGATGAGGAAGATCGGCCAGATCAGATCGTCGGTGGTGAGTGTCGTCTCGCGCACCAGCCGCCGCGACCAGTCGGCGCGCCGGTTCCGCCGCAGCCGCGCCGCGGGGTATCCCGATCGCGTTGCCGCTCCGGCCTTGCCGCCGCCGGCGCGCTTCGCCCGCTCGGTCCGCAATGAGACTGTCTTGTCTTTAGGGGATGCCACTTCGCTTCGCCGCGCTCGCCGACCCAAGATGGCCGCAAGCTACCACTCCACGCCGCAAAGCTCCAACGCCTCTCGGCGGACATGGTTTGCCGTTTCGGCAGACCTATTCGCAGAAGGCGTTACGTCGCCGCGCCTTCATGTCCAAATGGAAATGGTTTTTATGCGCCTCGTTGGCCTCCGGCCCGAGCACCGTACCGAAGGTCAGGCAGGCGTCGTCATGCACCGCCTTCACGAAGCGGCTCTTGAGCTCCGCCTCCGACGCCTCCGACGGTGCTTGCGGCGCGACCGCTTCGGCGGGGGGCGTCGGGGGAGGCGCCTTCACGACGGCCGTCGGCACGACGAAGGGATTGGTCTTGGCTTTGATCGACACGGCAAAGGGATTCGACGAGGCGCTTGCCTTGGCCTGAGTGACCTCCACGGCCTCGATCGCCTTGGGGCTTGCGGCCTGAGCCGGCACGATCGATCCCGTGGTCTCGCTCGGCTCGGGCGGCTTCGGCGCGTTCGCGACACGCGGCCAGCTCGCCAGCACCGTCGCCGTCTCGCCCGACGCGAACACGAACTCCGACACATCCAGCGCATTGGCGAGCGCGTGCTCGCTGAGCGGCGTGGTCTCGCCGCCATAACGGTTGCGGCAAGCGTAAGAGCTGGCGTTGTGCAGCTTGACGACCTGCGTGCCGAGCATGGCCTTGGCTTGCGGCTGCAGCGTCTTGCTGATCCAGGTGGCGACCCCGCTCGCCAGCGCACAGGTCATGGTCGCCGAAGGTTCGATCGCCACCCCGGCGATCGACTTGACGAGGATCGGCGCCGGAGCGCCGCAGATACCCTCTTTGAGCGGGGGCAGCGGCTGGTAGTCGAGCGTGACGCTCGACAGCAGCTTCGCGCAGTCGAGCTTCGCCGCGGCGATTTCATCGTCGCTCCACGCTACGGTCGGCTGATCGCCGGGAAGCGCCGGCTTGGCCGCCGGCTGTTCCGCCGTCGCCGGCGACTTGGCGCGGAACGGATTGCGGTCAGGCACGGAAGGGGCATCGCCCGTCTCTGCCTGCGCATAGACGGGTAGCGCGACGAGAGCCGCGAAACCGATCCGGGCAAGCAGGTTGAGCATCGTGCGCCACTCCAATTCAGTTTTGGGAAGCTTGTGGTTTCGGCGATTGGGTGCTAGCTGCCCCGGGCCTTTGTGAGGACAAGCAGGCCTTTTCAAGGCAAAGCTTGCATCGCCGGTCTTACCAAAGGCTTCATTTGCGCGGCATCGGTTGAGGCATTGGTGTGTCGGAAGCGCTTGGCATCATTTTCGAAGAGGTCGATCGGGCCGGGGTGGTAACGCTCAGCCGGCCCGCAAGACTAAACGCGCTCAACCGGGAAATGTTCGAGGCCTTGAGCGCGCAATATCGAGAATGGGCGCCCAACCCGCAGATCTACGGCGTGGTGATGCAGTCCGCGCACCCCTCGGTGTTCTCGAGCGGCGGCGACCTCAAGGTGCTCCAGGAATGGAACGAGCAGGGAGCGCAGGGCGCGATCCGCGAGTTCTATCGCGCGGCCTACACCCATGTCTGGGTGCTGGAGAAATTCATCAGGCCGAACGTGCCTCTGATCAACGGCCTCGTGCTCGGCGGCGGCATCGGCATCAGCCTCTACGGCACGCATTGCGTGGCGGGGGAGGGCTATCGCCTCGGCATGCCGCAAGTGGGTATCGGTTTTCTTCCCGATATCGGCGGCACCTATTTCCTGTCGCGCATGCTGGGTTGGACCGGGCTCTATCTTGCCTTGACCGGACGCATCATCGGTCCCGCCGAGGCCTACCGCCATCGCCTCGTCAGCCATTGCGTGCCCGCCGCGCATTTCAGCGTGATCAAGGATGCGCTCCGCGACAACCATCCGATCGACCGGCTGCTCGATGGTTTGCATCGAGACCCAGGCGAGGGCGAGCTCGTGCGGCATACGCCGCTGATCGACCGCGTCTTCTCGCGGGGCTCGGTCGAGGCCATCCTGCAAGCGCTCGATGCCGAGCAGGGCGAGGACGAGGACTTCGCGCGCGAGACCGCGGCGGAGATTCGCAAGAAGTCGCCCACCTCGCTCAAAGTGGCCTTCGGCCAATTCCAGCGCGGCAAGTCCTTGAGCCTGGCGAACGCGCTGAAGCTCGAATTCAGGCTGGCCTCCCACCTGATCGGCAGCCACGACTATCGCGAGGGCGTCGCCGCCCGCATAGCGGGAAACGGCCGCGAGCCCGATTGGCAGCCGGCAACCCTGGCTGGCGTCGATGACGAGGCGATCGAGCGCCTGTTCACGACCCCTGCCGAGGACGAGCTCGAGTTCAAAGAGCTGACTCCCGGCCTGTAATCGGCGGAATCCGCCAAGATCACCGAAACTTAATGCTAGAATTTCATGCAATCTTAAGCGTCTCGCTTAAGCGGATTTTAGGTTGCTTCGCCTACAGTCATCGTCAAGTTGGGGATTAACAACAACTAACGAGGGTAGGCGATGAATGTAGCCCTGGATCTAGGGAAGCATGTGGCTGCTGACGAGGCAGAAGACCTCAAGAGCCGCTATCTTGTTTCATTGAAACTCATCGAGCGGCTGCATCGATTGCTGCTCGATGTCATCAAGGACGAGTTCGAGCGTTTGGGCCGTGCCGACGTGAACAGCGTGCAGGCTCTGCTGCTCTACAATATCGGCGACGCCGAGCTGACCGCCGGCGAACTCACCAGCCGCGGCTATTATCTCGGCTCCAACGTGTCCTACAATCTGAAGAAGCTGGTCGATGCCGGTTACATCAACCACCAGCGCTCGACCACCGACCGCCGCTCGGTGCGGGTGCGCCTCACCGAAAAAGGGCAGGAGGTGTGCCGGGTGGTCAACGAGCTTTATCACCGTCAGCTCAAGTCCTTGCAGCATGTCGGCGGGCTTGCCCCGAACGACCTCGAGACGCTGAACAAGGCGCTGATCCGGCTTGAGCGCTTCTGGACCGACCAGATCCGCTACCAACTCTAATCTGCGCGAGCTTCCTCGCGCCTAAGCGCCCCGGCGGAGCGATGCTTCCCGGGGCGCTTCGCTTTGCGCACATGTCTGACGACAACAGCCCAAATTCGCCCAATTCAGCCGCTAGACCTTGAAGCGTGGCTTCGCCCGCAACATGTAATGCGGAGAGCCTGAGCAGGCTTTTCGAGGGACATTTTTCTGTGTTGCTGGCGGCGTAACGTTTAGCTCAACTCAAGATTCCATGCTGGGAACATGTTGCGGCGGAACCGGATAACGCGGCAAAGTTCTGGAATCATTGGCACTAGAGTGGTTAAGGCAAACCGCCTATAGTTGAGCAGGGACAGAAGCCGCAACGGACGGGGAGCGGCCAAATGCTGAATTTGCAGACTCGACTGAGAGGCGGGGGCATCCTCGTCGCCGCTGGCTTGGCCGCGGCTCTTCTCATCGGCACCAACCAGCCCTCCAGCGCCGGCCTGTTCTCTTGGATGAAGGGCCCCCAGGACGGTTCGGGCGGCGGGTCCGGGGATTCCTACAATGACAATCAGGGTGGTGGCCTTTTCGGCGGCCAGGGCGGCGGCTTGTTCGGCGGCGGCCAGCGGCAGCCGCAACAGCCCGGATCGCGCGCCTTCCATGGCGACGAGCTTCCTCCCGAGGAAGGCAATGCGGCGACGCAGGCCTGGATCACCAACCCGGCACTCGGCACACCGACACTCTCCAGCGCCAACATCCCGGCGACCAAGGCCGCGATCCAACACTATCAGGGTATCGTCGCCCAAGGCGGCTGGCCCATGGTTCCGGCGACGGTGATGAAGCCCGGCTCGACCGGCCAGGCCATCGCCACCTTGCAACGGCGGCTCGAAGTTTCCGGCGACCTCGTCGGTAGCAGCGTGCCGGGCGAATACGATGCCGCCGTCGTCGCGGCGGTGAAGAAGTTTCAGACGCGACACGGCCTGCCGCCAACGGGCGTCGTCGACAACCGGGCGACCATCGATGCGCTGAACGTGCCGGCAGTTGTCCGCCTCGCGCAATTGCAGTCCAGCTTGAAGCGGCTACAGAGCTTGGCGGCAACGGCGCCGGCTCGCTACGTCGTGGTCAACATCCCGTCGGCGCAGGTGGAAGCGGTGGAATCGGGGCAGGTCGCCCAGCGTCACGCCGCCGTGGTGGGCAAGCCCGAGCGTCCGTCTCCCGAGCTCACCAGCAAGATCCAGGAAATCAATTTCAATCCGTATTGGTACGTGCCGAAGAGCATCATCTACAAGGATCTGGTGCCGAAGGCCCGTGAGTTCACCCGCCGCGGCCAGGACTTCCTCAACGCCTATCACATGCAGGCCTTCGACGCGGCCGGCAATCCCATCGATGGCCGTCAGATCAATTGGAACGGCACCGAGGTCTACAATTATCAGTTCCGCCAGCTTCCCTGGACGGAGAACTCGCTCGGCTACATCAAGATCAATTTCCCGAACAAGGACGCTGTCTACATGCACGACACGCCGCTCAAGAGCCTATTCGGCCGGGCGGAGCGCTTCGACAGCTCAGGTTGCGTTCGCGTGCATAACGTCGACACGCTGGCCGCGTGGATCCTGCGCGATACGCCTGGTTGGGACATCAACCGGATTCAGTCGATGAAGCAGACGGGCGAGCAGATCGACGTGAAGCTCAGCAAGCCGGTCCCGGTCTATTTCGCCTATATCAGCGCCTGGGGCTTGCCTGACGGCAGCGTGCAATTCCGGCCCGACATCTATAACCAGGACGGCGGCTCGGCCACGGCTTCGGCCTATTGATTTTCTAGGTCAGGCGCTCGATTTCTCTTGCCATGGCGTCTCGTGGCGACGTCGAGCAACCCACGCCTTGGGTGTTGCTAGCGCGCGCCCGCGACATGTGGTAGAGCCAGCAAAATACCCAAGGAAACGCCGCTTTGCAGCAAAGCGCGCGGCCAAGTTTCCTTGGCCGATTGGGGTGGATGTAAGCTCGAGGAGCAGTTAGCCATGACGGCAAGCGATGCAAGACGCGCCGAGGTGCGCGAAAGCGCTTTCTTCACCAGGCATCTGAAAGATGCCGACCCGGAGGTCTATAGCGCGGTCGAGCACGAGGCCGAGCGCCAGCAGAACGAGATCGAGCTGATCGCTTCCGAGAACATCGTCTCCCAGGCCGTGCTCGACGCGGCGGGCACGCTGCTCACCAATAAGTATGCCGAAGGCTATCCGGGACGGCGCTATTACGGCGGCTGCCAATATGTCGACGTGGTCGAGCAACTGGCCATCGATCGCGCCAAGCGCCTGTTCAACTGCGCCTTCGCCAATGTGCAGCCGCATTCGGGCAGCCAGGCGAACCAGTCCGTCATGCTGGCGCTGTTGAAGCCGGGCGACACCGTCATGGGGCTTGGCCTCGCCTCCGGCGGCCATCTCACCCACGGCGCGCCGCCCAACCTCTCCGGCAAATGGTTCAACGCCGTGCAATATGGCGTGCGCCCCGACGATCACCGCATCGATTACGACGAGGTGGAGCGGCTCGCCAAGGAGCACAAGCCGGCCATGATCATCACCGGCGGCTCGGCCTATCCGCGCATCATCGACTTCGCGCGCTTCCGCCAGATCGCCGACAGCGTCGGCGCCTATCTGATGGTCGACATGGCGCATTTCGCCGGCTTGGTTGCCGCGGGGCTGCATCCGAGCCCGCTGCCGCACGCCGATGTCGTCACCACCACGACGCACAAGACGCTGCGCGGCCCGCGCGCCGGGCTCGTGCTCTCCAATAACGAGGAGATCGGCAAGAAGATCAACTCCGCCGTGTTCCCCGGGCTGCAGGGCGGTCCCCTGATGCACATCATCGCCGCCAAGGCCGTCGCCTTCGGCGAGGCGCTGCGGCCGGAATACAAGCTCTACATCAAGGGCGTGATCGACAACGCCAAGGCGCTCGGCGAGACGCTGGTCAAGGGCGGCTTGGCGCTGGTCTCGGGCGGCACCGACACCCATGTGATGCTGGTCGACCTCCGGCCCAAGAAGCTCACCGGCAAGGCCGCCGAGGTCGCGCTCGGTCGCGCCAACATCACCTGCAACAAGAACGGTATCCCCTTCGATCCGGAGAAGCCGGCGATCACCTCCGGCATTCGGCTCGGCTCGCCGGCGGGAACCACGCGCGGCTTCGGCATTGCCGAGTTCCAGCAGATCGGCGGCATGATCATCGAGGTTCTCGATGGGCTCGTGGCCAATGGCGATGAGGGCAATGGCAAGGTCGAGGCGTCGGTGAAGAAGCGCGCTATCGAGCTTTGCGAGCGCTATCCCATCTACCGGTAAGGCTTGAGCGTGAAGGTGAGAAAGAGGAGGGCGCTCGCTCATGCGATGCCCCTATTGCGGCAGCACCAACACGCAAGTGAAGGACTCGCGTCCTAGCGAGGACCACACCACGATCCGGCGCCGCCGCGTCTGTGCCGATTGCGGCGGCCGCTTCACCACCTTCGAGCGCGTGCAATTGCGCGAGCTGACCGTGATCAAGCGGAGCGGCCGCAGGATGCCGTTCGACCGCGACAAGCTGATGCGCTCGGTGCAGATCGCGCTGAGGAAGCGGCCCGTCGATCCCGAGCGGATCGAGCGCATGGTCAGCGGCATCGTGCGCCGGCTCGAGAACATGGGCGAGAACGACATCAAGTCCGAGACCATCGGCAAGTTGGTGATGGAGGCCTTGAAGGCGCTCGACGACGTCGCCTATGTCCGCTTCGCCTCGGTTTACAAGAATTTCCGCGAGGCCAAGGATTTCGAGGCGCTGCTCGGCGAGCTCGCCGCCACCGACGACGACGAAGCGGCGGCGGGAGAGGCTGCGGCCTCTGCCGAAGACTAAACGTGCACCCCACATCATAGCGATGAACCCGACCGACGAAGTCCATATGGCCCAGGCGATTCAACTCGCCCGGCGCGGGCTTGGGCTGACCTGGCCGAACCCATCGGTCGGCTCGCTCGTCGTGACGCAATCTGGCGAGATCCTGGGGCGCGGCTCTACCGCGCCCGGCGGACGCCCGCATGCCGAGGCGATTGCGCTTGAGCGTGCCGGGGCGAGAGCCCGCGGCGCGACCATCTATGTCACGCTCGAGCCTTGCGCCCACCCGGGCGGGCGCGGGCCCGCTTGCGCCGATGTGATCGTTGCCGCGGGTCCTGCGCGCGCCGTGATCGCGCTCAGCGATCCAGACCCGCGCACGGCAGGCGGCGGGATCGAGCGGCTGGTCTCGGCCGGCATCGAGGTCGAACAGGGGGTGCTCGCCGAGGAAGCGGCCGCGGTCACGCTCGGTCACATCCTCCGCGTCACCGAAGGTCGCCCCGCCGTAACGCTGAAGCTCGCGGTCGGCGCCGATGGCCGCCTGCCGAGAGGCAAGGGCACGCCGGTCTGGATCACCGGGCCAGACGCCCGCGCGCATGGGCATCTGTTGCGCGCCAAGCACGACGCGATCCTGGTCGGACGCGGAACCGTTTTGGCCGACGATCCGAGCCTCACCTGCCGGCTGCCGGGGATGACCTGCCGCTCGCCGGTCCGCGTCGTGCTCGACCGGCGCCTGCGCACGCCGCCGGAGGCGCGGCTGTTCGACGATCTTATGGTGCCGGTCTGGCTGCTTTGCGCGGCGGACGAGGAGCACCCCAACACCGACGCGCTGCAGGACCGCGGCGCCGAGATCGTCGGGGTCCCGGTCGATGCGCATGGCATGCTGGGGGTGCGCGACGCGCTGGAAACGCTGGCCGGTCGCGGCATTACGCGCGTGCTTGTCGAAGGCGGTCCGCAAGTCGCGCGCGCCTTCCTGGATGCCGATCTCATCGACGAGGCGGTGATTTATCAGGGGCAGAAACCCGCCGGTCCAGATGGGCTCCTGCCATTTGTCAGCGAAGGGCTTGATCCCGTGACCTCGAGCGGGCATTTCATGCAGCTTGAAGCACGCTCGTTCGGGCCCGACCGGATGACGTGGTGGCGGCGAGTGCGTCGATGTTCACTGGCATTGTCAGCAGCGTAGGAACGCTGCTTGAGCGCAAGCGGTCGGCCTTTCTGATCGCCTGCGCCTACAAGCGGCGAAGCCTCGAAGAGGGCGCCTCCATCGCCTGCGACGGCTGCTGCCTCACCATCGTCGGCATCGGCAAAGCCAAGCGCAAGGGCGCGGTGTTCGCCGTGGAGGCTTCGAACGAGACTTTGGCGCGCACCACGCTCGACACGTGGCAGGAGGGCCGCCGCATCAATCTCGAACGGGCGCTGACCTTCGGCGATGAGCTTGGCGGCCATCTGGTGACCGGCCATGTCGATGGACGGGCGAAGATCGTCGGCCGCGAGCCCGACGGCGACAGCGCCAGGTTCCTGATCGAAACCCCCCGCGCGCTCGCTCCCTTCATCGCCGAGAAGGGATCGGTCGCCCTCGACGGCGTCTCGCTTACCGTTAACGGCGTCGACGACACGCGCTTCGGCGTGAACATCATTCCTTACACTCTTGCGCATACGACATGGGGAGACCTTGGCCCGGGCGATCTGGTAAACCTTGAAGTCGATCTCCTGGCGCGCTACGTCGCGCGGATGAGAGAGCAGGAAGGCGCATCGCGTGAATCTGGTTAGTAAGGCCCGGCAGCATCAGTTCCTCTCCCCCATCGAGGAGGTGGTCGAGGATGCGCGCAACGGCCGAATGTTCATTCTGGTCGACGCGGAGGAGCGCGAGAACGAGGGCGACCTCGTCATTCCGGCGCAGATGGCGACGCCCGA
>CAVZLT010000042.1:0-95905 GCA_963776235.1 uncultured Alphaproteobacteria bacterium | reverse complement strand
AAGATCATCACCCGCGCGCCCAACTTGTGGCGTTCCTCGAGCTTGGGCTCGGCCGCCCACATCAGATACGCCGAGACGTCGCGCGCGTAATTGTCGAGCGTCGGCTTGGTCCCATCGGTATAGCTGACCACGCCATCGCTTAAAGGTGGCGGCATGGCGATCTGATGCCCGGGAAAGGCGGCGTTGTAGTGCATGCCCTGCGCCACCTGGAAATCGGGCGGCGCCGGCTTGAAGCCGGTAAGCAGCGCGTAGATGTAATCCGGGCCACCCTCCCGCGCCTTGGCCATCACCGACAGATCCGGCGGCAGCGCGCCGTTATTGGCGTTGCGGGCCAACTGGTCGTTGGCGAACGGCGAGTGGAACGGATCGGACGGCCGCGCCGGGCGCTGGAACATCTCGCCCTTGTCGTTCGGCCCGTCGGTGACTTGCGCTTGCGAGGCGATGATCTCCACCGCCTTGGGCGAGAATTGCGGCCCCCCCGGCTCGCCGAGATTGCGATAGGACAAGAGCCGCATCGAATGGCAACTGGAGCAGACTTCCTTGTAGACCTGGAAGCCGCGCTGGAGCTGCGCGTTGTCGTAGGTCCCGAATGGCGGGCTGAAGCTCCAGCTTTGCTCCGCGATCTCCGGCGCATGATTGGTGTTCGCCTCCTCGGCAAAGGCCGCGACCGGAAGCGCGATGAGCAAAGCGAGACCTGCGGCAAGGACTGAGATCGGCTGCATCAGGCGACCTCCGCCGGCTTGCGCTTGAGCGGCACTTTGCGCGCCGCCGGCGCCGGTGGAACTGCCACCTCCTCGGGCCCGAGCACGGGCTCGGTGATGCTGCCGGGAAGCCCGCGCGGCTTCTCGATCAGCCCGACGATCGGCATCACCAACAGGAAGAAGGCGAAATAGTAGACGGTGAAGATGCGCCCCAGGACGAGATACACGCCCTCGGGCTGCTGCGAGCCGAGATAGCCGAGCGCGACGCACGTCACCGCGAAGGCCCAGAAGAACCATTTGTAGATCGGCCGGTAGCTGGTCGATCGAACCCTCGACGTGTCGAGCCACGGGACGAAGAAGAGGACGCTGATCGACGACAGCAGAGCGATCACGCCCAGCAGCTTGTTCGGGATCGCGCGCAAGATCGCGTAGAACGGCAGGAAATACCATTCCGGCACGATATGCGGCGGCGTCTGCAGCGGGTTCGCCGGGATGTAATTGTCCGGATGGCCGAGAAAGTTCGGCGCATAGAACACAACCGCCGCGAACAGGAAGATGAAGGCGACCAGCGCGAAGCCATCCTTGATCGTGTAGTAGGGATGGAACGGCACGGTGTCCCTCGCCGTCTTAACGTCGATGCCGGTGGGATTGTTGTTGCCCGGGATATGCAGCGCCCAGATATGCAGGACCACGACGCCGGCGATGATGAAGGGGAAGAGATAGTGCAAGGAATAGAGCCGGTTCAGCGTGGGACCGCCCACCGAGAAGCCGCCCCAGATCCACTGGACGAGCCGTGTGCCGAGCCCCGGCACCACCGAATCGAGCGATGAGAACAGATTGGTGATCACCGTCACCGCCCAGAAGCTCATCTGTCCCCAGACCAGCGAGTAGCCCATGAAGGCCGTGGCGATCATCAACAGCAGGATCAGCACGCCCAAGATCCACAACACCTCGCGCGGCGCCTTATAGGAGCCGTAGTAGAGGCCGCGGAAGGTGTGGATGTAGACGGCGACGAAGAACATCGAGGCGCCGACGGCATGCGAGTAGCGCAGCAGCCATCCCCAATTGACGTCGCGCATGATTTTCTCGACCGAGTCGAAGGCGCCATGCTCGCTCGGCACGTAATGCATGGCGAGCACCACACCGGTGGCGATCTGCGCCGCCAGCATGAAGGTGAGGATGCCGCCGAAGGTCCACCAATAATTGAGATTGCGCGGCGTCGGGAACGCCAGGAACTGATCGTGCATCAGCCGCGGGACCGGCAAACGCGCGTCGATCCAACGCTCGATGCCGGTGTTGGGCTCATAACTCGAAGGATGCGCCATTGCTCCGCCCTACCCGATCTTGATCTTGGTGTCGGACGTGAAGGCATAAGGCGGGATCGCGAGATTTTGCGGCGCCGGGCCTTTGCGGATGCGTCCGGCCGTGTCGTATTGCGAGCCGTGGCAGGGACAGAACCAGCCGCCATACTCGCCCTTGTAGTCGCCTACCGCCTGCCCCTTGGGGATGCAGCCGAGATGCGTGCAGATGCCGATCATCACCAGCCAAGGTTCGCGGTCTTTGGCGGCGCGGTTGTCGTCGGCCGCCGATGCGGTCTCGGGGAGATTGGCGTTGCGCGCGAGCGGATCGGGCAGATCGTCGACCGGCGTGTCCTTCGCCTCGGCGATTTCCTTGTCGGTGCGGTGACGGATGAAGATCGGCTTGCCGCGCCACACCACGGTGATGGCCTGCCCCGCCTCCACATGCGAGACGTCGACATCGGTCGTGGCAAGCGACAGCGACGAGGCGTCCGGGCTCATCTGGTCGAGCAGCGGCCAGAGCGCGGCGGCAGCACCGATCGCGGCAAAGCCTCCGGCCGCGATCAGAATGACATCGCGCCGGGTCGGTTCATCGTCGTCCATCAGGGAAGGATCGAGCGTGTCGTGATTGGCCACGGGCCGGAAGCTCCTAGATCAAGGGGGAGGACGATCCCCAGCAAAACCCAACATAAAAGGCGAGTGCGAAGCCGAAGCTTCAGCCCCCGGCCTTCTGCCGTGCCGAACCCAACGCGCGCCTTGAGGTTTGCCTCTCCTGATGCCGTAATCCGGCATTCTTGGTGGCGCTTTCTTGCATCAAGCTCCCGGGTTGTCCAGGGGCCCCAACTTGGGCAAATTGGCGCATAAAGCCTTCCGTCAGGATTTCTGACATAGACCTCTATCGCCACAGGCGTTTTGATCCCGGTCAAGGCCCCGCCGGATTAGCCGAGCGATGCCTTCGAGCTTGCCCGCCTCAAGTCGAAGCGCCGAGAAACATGGACCAGAAGACGCCGAAAGAGCCAAGCCCGTTGGAGAGCTTCAGCCCCGCACGCAAGGAGCGCGCCCGCGCCTGGTTCGAGCATCTGCGCGACCAGATCTGCGCGAGCCTCGAAGCCGTGGAGGACGCGGCCGACGGCCTGCCCGGCTGCGACGGCAAGGAACCCGGCCGCTTCGTCAAGACGCCCTGGGCCCGCAGCGAGAAGAGCGGCGAAGAAGGCGGCGGCGGCGTCATGGCGCTGATGTCGGGCCGCGTGTTCGAGAAGGTGGGCTGCCATACCTCGACCGTGCACGGGACCTTTCCGCCCGAATTCGCCAAGCAGATTCCCGGCGCCGACCAGGACCCCCGCTTCTGGGCGTCAGGTATCTCCTTCATTGCCCATCCGGTGAACCCGAACGCGCCGACCGCGCATATGAACACGCGCATGGTGGTGACGTCGAAAGGCTGGTTCGGCGGCGGCGGCGACCTCACCCCCGTGCTGATGCGACGGCGCACGCAAGAGGACCAAGACGCGCGAGACTTCCACGCGGCGATGCAAGGCGCCTGCGAGGGCGAGCCTTCCGCCGACTATCCGCGCTTCAAGGCGTGGTGCGACCAATATTTCTATCTGCCGCATCGGGGCGAGATGCGTGGCATCGGCGGCATCTTCTACGACTATCTCGACACCGGCGATTGGCTGGCCGACTTCGCCTTCACGCAGAAGGTCGGCCGCGCGTTCCTCTCGGTCTATCCGGAGATCGTCCGCCGCAATATGGGAACGCCCTGGACCGAGGCCGACCGCGAGGAGCAGCTCATCCGGCGCGGCCGCTATGTGGAGTTCAACCTGCTCTACGACCGCGGCACCATCTTCGGCTTGAAGACCGGCGGCAATGTCGAGGCGATCCTCTCCTCCATGCCGCCCTTGGTGAAGCTGGCCTTAGGCCCAAAATGCCCTCATCCTGAGGTGCTTGCCAAGCGAGCCTCGAAGGATTGAGGCCCGTGCTTCGAGACGCGCCCTTCGCGCGCTCCTCAGCAGCCCCCCTACCCCCGCACGCCGGCATACATGAGGGCCGGCGCAAGCGGCGCTGACACGCCGCCCTGCACCTCGGAAACGAGCGCGCCGACCCGGGTCTGGATCACCGGCGCGTCGTAGGCGAGACGCGCCAGAAGAATGGCAAGAGCCGTCAGCAGCAGGACCACCACGATCTTCCACATTGCGAAGCCTCCGAGAGCACCTGAAGCGCGTTTCCCGCGCCGTTCTGGTGCAAGCTCTAGGGCTTCGCGGCTGAACCCTTTCTGAGGCGTCCGTTCATCTGCCGTTTAGGTTCCGGGCGCGGATTTCCGACAGAGATTGTGATGGCGGGAGAGCCACTTCGGGCTTGCCAATTCGCCGCCTTTCGCTCATCTTTAAGGCACCGGGCGCCCAAGGCTTTGGGCGCGGACTTGGACGACGGCAAAGTGATCTACGCGCCACAAGAGCACGACCTTTCCTGACATCTCAAGACGCCGAAGGATCCCTTTCGGGGGCCTACGGCCCGTTTGTGTAAACTTCAACGGGAAAGGAATTCCCCTATGGCTCGTGTCAACGGCACAGTGAAATTCTTCAATCATGCGCGCGGCTTCGGCTTCATTCAGCCCGAGGACGGCGGCAAGGACGTTTTCGTACACGCTTCCGCGCTCGAGCGGTCGGGTGTGCCCGCCCTCAACGAGGGCGACAAGGTCTCCTTCGAAATCGAGGATGACCGCCGCGGCCGCGGCAAGCAGGCCGCCAACGTCCAGCTCGCCTAACCAAGCGCGCAGCTGACTGATTGAGACCGCCGGGCCTGGTGCCCGGCGGTTTTTTATTGCGCGTCCGGCCCGCCTCTTTGCGAGGCCAGGCGGCTATAGGCGACGGACTTATCGGCTAGCGGATGGTGATGCTGAGGCCCGGGCGCCCGCCGTAATAATTATACGGCGACCCGTAATAATACCCGCGGCTACCGTAGCGGGGACCCCCATAGGTGTTGAACCCGTACGAGCGGCCGTAGGAATGCCTGCGGTAGGAATAGTTCTGGGCGCTCTTGTTCCAGCCGGAATGGCCGTGCTTGTAAGAGCCTGCAAAGGCCGGCTCCGCGACGAGTGCCGCGCCGCCGAACAAGGCAAGCGCCAGCAGGACGCTGTTGCTAAGATTTTTGGTCATGATAGGCCTCTCTCGTTTGGATCAGTTACAGACCAAACTGCGGAGTTAGCTTTTTGTTCCGGGCTAGGATTAGTGTTATTTCCGTGAGTTCAAGAATTTTCGGAATAAAACAGAGCGACGTCCCCGTAAAACTACGTGATTTTCTGGTTTTCTACCCAGAACATACGCGGTGACGACGTGTCCGACAAACGCCCAGATTCATTCAAGTTTTTGCGGAGTCTCGGCCTAAGAATTCGTGACCGTCGGCCATCCGAAGGCAAGGATGGAAGGAACAAATATCGTACGAACTGGTTCTACCTACTCAGCGCCTCGCTCCTTGCCTGCGAGTGACGCTCACCCTCAAGGAGAGCCCCATGAATAACGCTGCTGGCGCTCAGGCGCAGGCGAAAAGATTCGCTCACCAGACTTCCGACGTCGAAGACATCCGCGACAACATCCAGGACCTCGGCAACAGCGTTGGCGATATGGCAACGCGCCAGTACGAGCGCGCGCAGGACACCGTGTCCGACGCTCTGCGAGAGACCAGCGGCGCCATTCAACGCAATCCACTTGCCGCCATCGGCATCGGCTTGGGCCTCGGCTTCCTCGTCGGCCTTGTCAGTAGCGGACGCAGCAAGCCGAATTCTCGGCGCTCGTCGTGAACCCAACGCTTCAGAGCGGCTACCTTGCTCCGCTTCTTGCGGCAGCAATTCTGTTGCCCGCTTCTTTCGCCACTCCGGCATGGGCCGCAACGGGATCCACATCGATCGAGCGGGCGCCCTCGACGTGGGAGTCCTCCGGTTCAGGTCTCAAGCTTCCGCAAGAGCGCCTAGATACTGGAACCCCGATCGAGCCCCACACCGGCATGCGCCTTTCATCGAGCGCGAACGTCTCCCATTCGCGTTCGCACTAACGTTCATCAGTTTTTGATTCTAACCGCAGGAGGCCGACATGGACCAGACCACACTTCTCGTCATCATCCTTCTCGTTGTGCTCATTTTTGGAGGCGGATGGTACGGGCGCGGACGCTGGTTCTAGCAGGAGCTAGTTCCAGAAGGTCGCAGCATGCCATTCCATAGAGCGCGCATCGCCTTCGGCCCGGAAGCGTTGTCGAGATTCACCCAAATCATCGAAGAGGTGACGGTGGATCTGCTTGACGATGGCCTGCCGGCCGAGCTGATGAGATCGGAGGAAATGCGTACAAGGCTGGCCCAACGGCTCCTCAGCTTCGCTCATTCCTGGTGGACGGACACTCAGATCAAGCAGCTCTTGCTGAGGGCTTTACGCAACGAGCTCTCGGCCACCCGAACTTATGCGACAGTGTCAGGTGTCGAGACGAGTGCGACGGGAACTAACTGCATGATACTGCCCGCCAAACTTTAAGCGTTAGAAGACGCCGCGTAGTGTAACGGCGCGTAATGAAGCGGCCTCGCGACCTCGGAGTTTCCTGGGGCCGTTTCCTTTTCCGGATATGGCGAACGGATCGTCTGAATCAGACTGAAAAAGGACTCCCATCGCGAGCTGCGAGCGCGCACACTATGCCGATCGGAAATGCAGGCGTGCCATGTCCGTCCTCACGCGAGAATTGGGCCAAGCCGGCGCTGGGAAGGAATCCTGGAGCCTGGTCTACGATATTGAAGCCAGGCATCTTTTCGTCGAGAGTGATGTCGAAAAGAGGCAGTTTTCAATCGACGCCTTCATGGCGCAGCATCGCGGCGCCGAAGCCCAGGACGCCCTAGTGTGGTTGTTCCTCGATATGTTTCCGAACACTCCAGAAGACAAGGACGACTAGAGGCCCAAAGGCGACGACCTCCAGCAGCCTGATCGATTGCACTCGGGTGGGTTGTGAGGGGCGTCCGGCGATGTTCGGTTCCGTACGCTAAGTTTGCTACACTCCACGCGCAGACAGAGTAGTTGGAGCGGAGTCCTCTGGCGTGGCCAAACGCAATCCTTTCGCCGCCATCGCGCGTGGGCACGACTTGGCCGAGGCCATCGTCGACGCCATACGCGAGCCGCTTCTCGTGCTCGACCCGGACTTGCGCGTCATCGCCGCGAGCCGCTCGTTCTACCGGACTTTCGCGGTGACCCCGCGCAAGACGGAAGGCAAGCTGGTCTTCGACCTGGGCGGCGGGCAGTGGAACATTCCGGGGCTCCGCGCGCTCCTCGAAGACGTCATTCCGAAGCGCCGCACCGTAGACGCCTATGAGGTGGAGCACGAATTCCCGTCGATCGGCCGGCGCGTGATGCTGCTCGATGCGCGCCGGGTGTTTAACGAAGATGGCTCGGCCTCCGCCATCCTTCTGGCGATCGAGGACGTAACCAGGCGTCGCGAGGCCGATCAAGAAAAGGACGATCTGCTTCAAGCCAAGGAAATTCTGCTGCAGGAGATGCAGCACCGCGTTGCCAACAGTCTCCAGATTATCGCCAGCATCCTTCTGCTCAAGGCTAGGACCGTGCAATCGGAGGAGACGCGTCGCCACCTCCAAGATGCGCACCAGCGCGTCATGTCGGTGGCAACGGTGCAGCAGCAACTGCACGCCTCCGGGCTAAACGAAAGCATCGAGATCGGGCCCTATCTGACGAAGCTGTGCGCCAGTCTTGCAGCCTCGATGGTCGGCGAACGCCGGGCGCTCTCAATCAAGGTGCAAGCAAGCTCTGGCGGCGCGGTATCCAGCGATGCCGTGAGTCTCGGGCTGATCGTGACGGAGTTGGTGATCAACGCCTTGAAGCACGGCTTCCCGGACGGAGCGGAGGGCGAAATCCTGGTCAGCTACGACGCGCAAGAGTCCGGCTGGCGGCTTTCGGTTTCTGACAATGGATCGGGGCCGCAGGATGCAAGCGGCCAGGCCGCGCATATCGGCCTTGGCACGAGCATCGTCGAGGCCCTGGCGCATCAACTCAACGCGCATGGTGCAGAAAACGAGTGGAGCCGAGGGCACCACGGTAACGATCACTGCACCGGCAGCGAGCGAGAGTCCCCAACATGGGAGCGAGGCTTAACGGCTGATTCATTTTCGCGGCTCTATTTTGCCAAAAATTGAGAGCTAACTTGGTCGATCCCGTCCCTGGGGAACCTCCCGCCCGCTTAGGGGCACTTTAGCGGGCACAACGCTAACGAGCTTGGACACAGCTATGAGCAACAGAACTTTGAAGGCCGTCGCCGCTGCGGCACTGATCGGCTTGGGCGCGCTTGCACTGCCCGCGACCGCGGAAGCGGGTCGCGGTTACTACCACGGCCACGGCGGCTGGGGTGGCGGCTGGGGCGCGGGCCTCGTCGGCTTCGGCGTCGGCGCCATCGTCGGCTCGGCGCTCGCGCCGCGCGAGGTCTATGTGGGGCCGCCGCCGCCGGCCTATCGGGCGTATTACGGCCCTGCCGCCTATGGTCCTCCGCCGTGGAGCCCGGGCTGGTACAGCTATTGCGGCAACCTGCACGGTCCGTATTTCAATCCGAATACCGGCTACTTCCAGGGCGCTGACGGCGGCTGGTATTTCTGCCGCTAGCAGACCGCAGCGATCCGATTGACGAGCCTGTCGCACCGGCGAAATTGAGTCGGAGGCGGCAGGCTTTGTCTTTATGTGCGACCCAAGTCGACGTCAGCAGCGCGCTGCTGCACGCCGCGGGCCAGTCCGCCGGCAGAGCGTAACCTCCCAGCAACCTTAGGCTTTTTGACACGGCGTTTACCCCTGCGGCAACTCGTGCCCCACGCGGCCGGAATTGCGTCTTGAATGGGGCTGCGACGCGGAGCAAACTTGAGATGCTCCGGGATGAGTCCAATGAGAGCGCCAGCCCGGGCTTTCCGAACCGGACACGCGCCGTTTTGGGGACTGAAGAAGGACTTTTGGACGATGAAATTTGCTACCGCCGTTGGCCCCGAGATCGAGCGGCCGCGCGACGCGCCGAATGTCCCCGCCGACCGTCAGGCGCTCACCCTGGTCAAGCCTTATCAAGGCATGGTGGCATGGCCGACCGTGTTGCTGGCGCTCGGCATCGTCGCCGCCTTCGCGCTCGTCACCACCTTGGCGACGATGCGGATCATCCCGCTCTGGCTTGGGATGATTTTCAACTCGCTGATCCTTTATGCCGACCAGACCCCGTTGCACGAGGCCTGCCACGGCAACATCGCCGGCAAGGACTCACGCTATCTCTGGATCAATCATCTCGTCGGCTATGTCTGCGGCACGCTCTTGCTGCACGAGTACAAAGCCTTCCGCTACATGCATCTCGCCCACCATCGCGACACCAACAATCCGGAGATCGATCCCGACCATTGGGTGGCCGTCGAAAATCCGTTCTTGGTGTTCTGGCGCTGCATGACCATCGTGTTCTGGTATCAGCGCTATTTCTGGCGGCACATCGCCTTCCACGCGCACATCCCGGGCATGCGGCCACTGACCATCCATATCGTGGTGATGTATGCGCTGTATTACGGTCTTGCGCTCGGGCTGGCGCTTTACGGCTATTGGCGCGAGGTCTTGATGCTGTGGATCTTCCCGCACATCATCGGCTCGGCGCTGATCATCTATTTCTTCGCCTATCTCACCCACAAGCCGCATGAGGTGCATGAGCGCTATCGCGACACCAACATCTTCTGGGTGAAGGGCAAGATCATGGAGCCGATCGTCAACTGGCTCTACATGTTCCAGAACTTCCACCTGATCCATCACCTCTTCCCGCGCATCCCCTTCTATCTCTATCCGAGGGCGTTCCGCTCGCTGAAGCCGGTGCTCGACCACGAGAGGGCGCATATCTACGAGTTTGGGCATGAGCCGTCGCCGGCGTTCAGCGAAGCCGGTGAAGCGCGACAGTAGGCTCAGGAGCTCGGCTCGAAGCTCTTCTCTTGAAATAGAACTGGTGGAACCCACCCGAGTTTGTACATTGGCTCGTGTCGAGGAGGCGAGCCGATGAAGGACACCACCACGGTCCGCACCACCTGCCCGCGGGATTGCTACGACGCGTGTGGCATCGTCGTGAAGCTTGCGGCGGACGGCACCATCAACGTCGTCGGCGATCCCGAGCACGATGTCAGCCGGGGCGCGCTGTGCGGCAAATGTTCCATTGGCTACAACGGGGTGTGGCGCGATCCGAGCGTGCGCCTGACGCGGCCGCTAAAGCGGGTCGGGCCGAAAGGCACGGGGCGCTTCCAGCCGATCGGCTGGGACCAGGCGCTTGGCGATATCGCCGTTCGTCTCAACGCGATCCGCGGCCGCGACGGCGGCGCGGCGATCCTGCAGACCCATTACACGGGAACCTGCTCGCTGATCGCCGGCAGCTTTCCCTTGCGCTTCTTCAATCGGATCGGCGCGACCGAGGTCGACCCGGACACGGTGTGCAACAAGGCCGGCCACGTGGCGCTGCAGTTGATGTACGGAGAATCGACGCGCGGCTTCGACCCGCGCACCATCGACGGCACGAACTGCGTGATGATCTGGGGCGCCAATCCATCGACCTCGGCGCCGCATGTGCATCAATATTGGCTCTCCGCGACGCCTGTCCCCAAGATCGTCATCGATCCCATTCGTCACGAGACGGCGGCGGCGGCCGACATGCATTTGCAGCTCTACCCCGGGACCGACGGCGCGCTCGCTTTCGCCATGCTGCATGCCATATGGGCGGCAGGCCGCATCGATCGGGCCTTCCTCGCCGCGCGTTCGAAAGGCTGGGAGGAGATCGAAGACCAGTTGGCGGCGTGCACTCCGGCCTGGGGGGAAGCCATCACCGGCGTGCCGGCTCGCTTGATTGAAGACGCGGCGCTCTTATACGCGGCAGGTCCTTCGCTGCTGTGGATGGGTCAGGGTTTCCAGCGCCAGACATTCGGCGGCAATGCCATGCGCGCCGTCGGTCTGTTGCCGGCAGCCACCGGCAACCTCGGCAGATACGGGGCCGGCTTCCTCTACCTCAATGGCTGGGACACGCGCGGCGTGGATGCGGGCTATCTGACCGCCGCTCACCTCAAACCAAAATCCGCGCAGACGATCAGCCATATGGATTTGGCGAGCCGGCTCGAAGCGCCCGAGACCGAAGCGATCGTCACCTGGAACAACAATATTGCCGCGTCGAGCCCCGAGCAGCGGCGCCTGCGGCGAGCGCTCGAGCGCGACGACCTGCTGCAAGTCACGCTCGACCTGTTTCAGACCGACACCGCCAACTATGCCGACTATGTGCTCCCGGCCGCGAGCTTTCTCGAATTCGACGACGTGGTCATGTCCTATTTCAACGCCAGCATCTCGGCGCAAGTGAAGGCGGTGCCGCCGCTCGGCGAGGCGCTGCCCAACCAGGAGATCTTCAGGCGTCTGGCGGCGGCGATGGGATTGACCGATCCGGAGCTGTTCGAGACCGACGCCGAAATGATCGCCACGCTTCTCGACCAGGCAAAGCCCGGCTTGACCTTCGAGGCGCTGGCTGAAGCCGGCACGATCGAATATCCGCCCGAACCGGTCGTGCAATTCGAGCGCCACGACTATCGGACGCCCTCGGGCAAGATCGAGTTGACGGGCAGCGCCTTCATCGATGCTGGTTTGCCCCGCGCGCCTTTCGCCTCGGCCGAGGCGCGACCCGCCGGCGGCGAGCTGCGCCTGCTCTCCCCGGCATCCAAATGGCTGATGAACAGCAGCTTCGGCAACGACCCCAAGATCCTGAAGCAACTTGGCGAGGATCAGGCGTTCGTGCATCCCGACGAAGCGCGGGCGCGAGGGATTGCCAATGGGGCACGCGTAAGGATCGGCAACCCAACCGGCGCGCTCACGCTGCGGCTTTGCGTTTCTGCCGATGTGCCGCGGGGCGTCATCCTGGCCCACAAGAGCCGCTGGACCGCGAACGGCGCCGGCGACAATGTCAACGTGCTCAATCCAGGCAATAAAGCCGATCTCGCGGAGAGCTGCGCCGTGCACAGCATCAACGTGTCGGTTGTCCCGGCCTGAATGCCGGCAGCGTGCCGGTTAGTTCAGCCTGAGCTCGCCGCGCACGAAGCTGAACTCGGCCGGCGCGATCAGGCGCCGATGCGCCACGCGAATGCGGAACAGCGCCCCGTCGAGATTGGCCGCCCAGAAATCGAGGAAGTCGGTGAGCTTGGGGAAGCGCGGAGCGAGATCGTAGTCCTGCCAAATATAGCTCTGCAGAAGTTGCGGGTGGTCCGGCAGCCGGTACAGGATTTCGGCCGTGGTCAGCGAGAACCCCTCAACCTGGCGGAGGAAGGCAGTGTCCATGACAATGCACCCTGCTGGTCAGTCCTTGATAAGTGTTAACCGCCAGGCGGGGTCGCGTCCAGCGGATTTCCCCAACTAAATCAGCGCTTTGGCAGCAACCCAAGATAATTGCTAGCGACTTTGGCACTCCTCCATTGAAAGTGCTAAACCCCCAATCTACATATCGCTCGGGGTGCGCCTGCGCGGGCGCCCGCCCAATTCACACCGTGTCTGAGGAGGTTCCAAGATGAAGTTTCGTCCCTTGCATGATCGCGTCGTCGTACGCCGGATCGAGGAAGACGAGAGGACCAGAGGCGGCATCATCATTCCCGATACCGCCAAGGAGAAGCCGCAGCAGGGCGAAGTCGTGGCCGTCGGCCCCGGCGCTCCCGACGAGAAGGGCAAGGTTCAGCCGCTCGACGTGAAGCCGGGCGATTTCGTGCTGTTCGGCAAATGGTCGGGCACCGAGGTCAAGCTCGACGGCGAGGATCTGCTCATCATGAAGGAGAGCGACATTCTCGGCGTGCTCGAAGGCGCAACCGCCAACGTCAAGAAGAAGAAGGCCGCGTAGCAAGACAATCCTCATGCTGAGAAGCGCCCGAAGGGCGCGTCTCGAAGGATGAGGCCCCCAATTCCAAGTTCACCCTTCGAGGACGACGGCTGGGCCGGCTGCTCAGGGTGAGCTCTCCAGTGGAGAAGAAAGACATGGCTGCGAAGGAAGTAAAATTCGGACAAGACGCCCGCGAGCGCATGCTGCATGGCGTCGACATCTTGGCCAACGCGGTCAAGGTGACGCTGGGCCCCAAGGGCCGCAATGTCGTGCTCGAGAAGTCGTTCGGCGCGCCGCGCATCACCAAGGACGGCGTGACCGTGGCGAAGGAGATCGAGCTCGAGGACAAGTTCGAGAATATGGGTGCGCAGATGGTGCGCGAGGTCGCCTCGAAGACCTCCGACACCGCCGGCGACGGCACCACCACCGCGACGCTGCTTGCCCAGGCCATCGTCAAGGAAGGCGCCAAGTCGGTAGCCGCGGGCTCCAACCCGATGGATCTCAAGCGCGGCGTCGATCTCGCCGTCAACGCCGTCATCGCCGAGCTCAAGTCCAAGGCGAAGAAGGTCACCTCGAGCGAGGAGATCGCCCAGGTCGGCACCATCTCCGCCAATGGTGACGCCGAGATCGGCCAGATGATCGCCAAGGCCATGCAAAAGGTCGGCAATGAGGGCGTCATCACCGTCGAGGAAGCCAAGGCGCTGCTGACCGAGCTCGAAGTGGTCGAGGGCATGCAGTTCGACCGCGGTTACATTTCTCCCTACTTCATCACCGATGCCGACAAGATGCGGGTGGAGCTTGAGAGCCCCTACATTCTCATTTACGAGAAGAAGCTCTCCAATCTGCAGACCATCCTGCCGCTGCTCGAGACCGTCGTGCAGTCGGGCAAGCCGCTGCTGGTGATCGCCGAGGACGTCGAGGGCGAGGCGCTCGCCACGCTCGTGGTGAACAAGCTGCGCGGCGGACTGAAGGTCGCCGCCGTCAAGGCGCCCGGCTTCGGCGACCGCCGCAAGGCCATGCTGCAGGATATCGCCGTGCTCACCGGCGGCCAGGTGATCTCCGAGGATCTCGGCATCAAGCTCGAGAACGTCACGCTCGACATGCTCGGCCGCGCCAAGAAGGTGGTCATCACCAAGGACGACACGACCATCGTCGACGGCGCCGGCAAGAAGGCCGACATCGAGGCGCGCGTTGCTCAGATCCGTCAGCAGATCGAAGACACCACCTCGGACTATGATCGCGAGAAGCTACAGGAGCGGCTGGCCAAGCTCGCCGGCGGCGTCGCCGTGATCAAGGTTGGCGGCTCGACCGAGATCGAGGTCAAGGAGCGCAAGGACCGCGTCGACGACGCGCTGAACGCGACCCGCGCGGCCGTCGAAGAGGGCATCCTGCCCGGCGGCGGCGTGGCCCTGCTCCGCACTCAGAAGGTGCTCGACAGGATCAACACCGCCAATGACGACCAGAAGGTCGGCGTCAATATCGTGCGCCGCGCGCTGCAGGCGCCGGCCCGCCAGATCGCCGAGAATGCCGGCGAGGACGGCGCCGTGATCGTGGGCAAGATTCTCGACAAGGAGGATTATGCCTTCGGCTTCAACGCCGCAACCGGCGAATACGGCAATCTCGTCAAGCAGGGCGTGATCGACCCGGCCAAGGTGGTGCGCACCGCGCTGCAGGACGCCGCGTCGGTTGCCGGCCTGCTCATCACCACCGAGGCGATGGTGGCCGAGAAGCCGAAGAAGAAGGCGCCCGCCATGCCTCCTGGAGGCGGCGGCATGGGCGACATGGATTTCTGAGCATCATCCGGAAAAGTGGGAACCGGTTTTCCGACAAGATGATGCTCAAACTAGGCTTCGTGGCGTAAGTACGCGTCGGTTGCGTCAAGCGTTCGCGTCCCTGCGTCTATGTACCCCTGCGTATTGAGCCGCGCCTTCGGGCGCGGCTCTTCTTTTTGCCATTGCCCTCAGGCACTCTGTGCCTATGGCACGGACACAGGCATCGGGACGCATCCGCGTCGGGGTTGGCGGCTGGCTCTATGCGCCGTGGCGTGGCGTGTTCTATCCGAAGGGCCTGAAGCAGGCGGACGAACTCGCCTATGCGGCAAGCCACCTCACCACCATCGAGATCAACGCCACGCATTACCGGCTGCAAACTCCGGCGAGCTTTCGCAAATGGGCCGCGGCGGCGCCTGAGGGATTTGTCTTCTCGGTGAAGGGTCCCCGCCTCGTCACGCAGCAGAAGGTGCTCGGCGAGACCGGCAACTTCATCAAGCGCTTCTTCGCCTCTGGCCTCGCCGAGCTGGGCGACAAGCTCGGGCCCGTGCTGTGGCAATTCGCGCCGTTCAAGAAATTCGAGGCCGACGACTTCGGCCGCTTCCTCGACCATCTGCCGCGCGAGCTCGACGGGCTCAAGCTCAATCACGTGATCGAGGCGCGCCATGCGAGCTTCGCTTCGCCGGAATTCGTCAAGCTCATGCGTGAGACGGGAACAAGCATCGCGTTCACCGACGCCGAGACTTGGCCCTCCATCGCCGACATCACCGGCGATGTCATCTATGCGCGGCTGCAACGCGGCGACGATACGCTCGAAGCCGCCTACAAGCCCAAGGCGCTCGACGCCTGGGCCGAGCGCGCCAAGCTGTGGGCGAAGGGCGGTGTGCCGAAAGATTTGTCATGCGTCGTGGCCGGAACGAAGCCCGAGGCCAAGCCGCGCGACACCTTCATCTACTTCATCCATGAGGGAAAGCTGCGCGCGCCCGCCGCGGCCATGGCGCTGATCGAGCGGCTCGACTAGGCGTCTCGTCGCACCCCCGCGTCGAATTGCCTGAGGCGAATTCGCCTCGCTTCCGCGTTATCCGGCCATCCTCTTTCAGACGGGAGGCGCTGCCGGCAATTCGGGAGAGTCCGATGTTGAATCCCACGTCCAAGCCCGAGGCCGAGTTGGCAAGTCAGGAACAAGCCCCCGCCAGCCTCGGCGTCCATCCCATCGCCATCGAAACCGCCATCGCCGCCGCCTTCTGGTTCATCGCGGTGACCTGGCTCGCCTTCGCCCATGGCGTAGAGACCGACTATCTGCTGGCGATCGTGACGCTGTTCTTCGTGATCTTCTTCGCCCTGTTCCTGTTCACCGCGACCTATAGCCGGGGCGATCCGCGCTGGCCGACCAGGCAAACAAGCTTCCGCGAGTTTCTCGACGGCACGGTCAGCACCGCGACCGGCGACGAGCGCGGCCGCGATGTGTTGATCGAGATCGCGGCACTGCCGGTCGTGCTCGCCATTGGGGCGACGCTTATCGGCCTGGCTTGGGTGATTTTCGGCTGAGCTCGGCGGCGCGCGCGAGCAGCGTCTCGCGCGATGCGGCGAAACCGCCGGCCACCCACTCGGCCTCGACTTGACGCAGGATCTCGCCGATGGCCGGGCCCTTCGCCTCGCCCAGCGCCATGATGTCGGGCCCGCGCAAGGGGAACTCCGGCACGTCCCAGCGGTCGGCAAGCCGCAGCGCCTGCCGCCAGGCCTGATCGTCCGGCGGAATGCCTGCGTCCGCCGAGGCGAGCAGCACATGCGCCTCGAAGCTACACGGCCCGAGTCGATAGAGCGCCCGCTTGGCCGCCAACTCGTCGGGAAGCTCGGCGGCCGCGTGGTCGTCGGCGCCAAGCAAAAGCACCGCCAGCTCGTTATTGGAGAGACGCAAGCGCGCGGCAAGCCGCTCGGCGTCCTCCGTCACGAACACGGCGAGCGCCGCCAGCCTGAGCGCCGCGTCGGGCGCAAGCCCAAGCGCCTCTTCCGCGGCAACCAACCTGACAAAGCGCAGCAAACGCGGCACGCCGCCGAGCAACTGGGTGAGCAGTCCGTAATCGAACAGCGCCTCGACGGCGCGGACCGCTTGAGGCGCGACGAGCAGCTTGCGTAGCTCGCCTGCTACACGTTCCGCCGAAAGCTGATCGAGACCTGCGCGGAGCTGCACGCAAGCGGCAAGCCCGGCTGCGTCGAGCGGGCCCTTGCCGTAATAAGCGTTGAAGCGGAAGAAGCGCAGGATGCGGAGATAATCCTCCTTGATGCGCGCTTCGGCATCGCCGATGAACCGCACGCGGCCGGCGGCAAGATCGGCATAGCCGCCCAGCGGATCGAACAGCTCCCCGTCGCTTCCGGCATAGAGCGCGTTCAGCGTGAAGTCGCGGCGCCGCGCATCTTCTTCCCAATCTTCCGTGAAGGCGACGGTCGCATGTCTGCCGAAGGTCTCGACGTCGCGCCGGAGCGTCGTCACCTCGAAGGGTACGCCATTGGCGACGACCGTCACCGTGCCATGCTCGATTCCGGTGGGGACCGCCTTGAGGTCGGCGCCGCGCGCCAGCGCAATCACCTTCTCAGGCAACGCCGTGGTGGCGAGATCGACCTCGGCCACCGGCAGACCCAGCAAGGTATTGCGTACCGCGCCGCCGACCGCGCGCGTCTCGATGCCCGGACCGGCGAGCGCGGCGAACACGCGCTTGGTCTCGGCTTGTTGCAGCCACGCGGCATCTTTGAGCGAAGGTGGCGCTGCGGAGCGCTTGGCGGCGTGCTCGGTCATCAGACGACCTCCGCCTCAGTCGATCTCGCCGGGCTTGACCACGCCGTTCTCGATGACCGGCGGGTGATAGGTACCGCCGGGCTCGCCACCCGAGAATTGAATCAGCGTCGCCATGACGACCAGCAGAAGCCCACAGCCCGCAACCAACAGCCAGAAAACCGGCGCACCCTGCCAAAGGCTCGAGGGCGCCGTGCCTTTCACCGCGACCATATAGGCCGCATAGAGCACAAAGGGCAGCGCGAAGAGAAGGATGTCGACCAGCGCAATGCGCAACATCGAAGGGCTCGGACCTCTGTCCCGGGAAATGCGCCCGCACCATAGCGGCGCTCGCCCCGTAAAGCGAGGGCGACGCGCCCCCTAGCTTTCCGCCGGCGGGAACGGAAAAAACGACCCGCCGCTCCAGACCCCTGGCCCCTGCGCTTGAGACTCGACCGCCAAGCCCGCCAGCTCGTAATAGACCGGCCTCGCAAGCCGCGCCTTCAAACCGCGGCGCATGACGATATAAGGCGTAAAGCCTCTCGGGCCGGGTTGAAACCCGATGGCGTGCTCGGGCCCCGCCGTTACCACCTCGTCTACGTTGCTCACGAAGGTGAGGCGCTGCGCCTCGCCGCTGCCCTCGCGGCGCATCTCCACCGCGACGAACGGCAGATCCTCGACCGCGATGGAAACCTTCTCGACCGGCGTGACGAGATAGTAGCGGCCGTCGTCCTCGAGCCGGAGCACCGAGGCGAACAGCTTGACCAGCGGCTTCCGCGCGATCGGGCCGCCCTGGTAATACCACGTGCCGTCACGGGCGATCTTCAGCCCGATATCCCCGCAAAGATTAAGGTTTGGCAATACTGCCGAAGGCCGTTTGCCGTGACCCTTGGCAGGTGCTACCAAATCGTCTCTTTCGTCTTGGTCAGGCATGTCTTTGCCGCTTGAGACCGCATCTTTGGCTCGTCGAGCAACTCTCGCGAAAGGCGCCCGGAACCAACACGATTGTGACCGATTTGCCTCTCAAAGTGTTTCTACTCTGCCCGGCCTTTGGCCCTATAGTCCCCTACCAACAGGATCGAGCGAAACTGACGCCATGACAACACTTGCCCAGACCGAGACCCAGCTCGTCGACCGTATCGAGGAGGTCGGCGCCAAGATCAAGAAAGTGCGCGAGACGACCTCCGCCATTATTTTCGGCCAGGAGCGCGTCATCGACCTTGCTCTCATCACGCTGCTTTCCGGCGGCCACGCGCTGTTGATCGGCGTGCCCGGCCTTGCCAAGACGAGCCTCGTCGAAACGCTCGGCGCCGTGCTCGGGCTCCAGAACAAGCGCATCCAGTTTACGCCTGACCTGATGCCGTCCGACATCGTCGGCGCCGAGGTGCTCGAGGAATCGACCGCCGGCCGCCGCAGCTTTCGTTTCGTCGAGGGGCCGATCTTCACCCAACTGCTGATGGCCGACGAGATCAACCGCGCGAGCCCCAAGACGCAGTCGGCGCTGCTGCAAGCGATGCAGGAGCATCACGTCACCGTCGCCGGCATACGGCATGACGTGCCGCGTCCGTTCCACGTGCTCGCCACGCAGAACCCGCTGGAGCAGGAAGGCACCTATCCCCTGCCCGAGGCGCAGCTCGACCGCTTCCTGTTGCAGATCGACGTCTCCTATCCTGACGTCGCCGCCGAGCGGCGCATGCTGTTCGCCACCACGGGCGTCGAGGAACGTCAACTCAAGACCATTCTCTCCGCCGAGGAGCTGATGGTGGCGCAGCGCCTCGTGCGCCAGCTCCCAGTCGGCGATCAGGTCGTCGACGCCATCCTCAAGCTCGTCCGCTCGGCGCGGCCGGGCACCGGCATCGACCAGGAGCTCGACGACATGATCGCCTGGGGCCCGGGTCCCCGCGCCAGCCAGGCGCTGATGCTCGCCGTCCGCGCCAAGGCCATGATCGAGGGGCGGCTCGCGCCGTCCGTCGACGACGTGATCGAGCTTGCCGAGCCGGTGCTCAAGCACCGCATGGCGCTCACCTTCGCCGCCCGCGCCGAAGGCATCGACATGAGCGACATGGTGGCGCGGCTGGTCCAGCCCCTAGGGTGATCTGAGCTTGGCCGACGCGCGGCAGAGAACGCTTCAGCCTTTTTCGGGCGAGGAAGCCGAGGCCCATGGGCTGGCGGCGCGCATGCCTGCGCTCCTCATCGAGTCGCAGCGGGTCGCCCACACCGTCGCCCACGGCACGCATGGCCGCCGGCGCGCCGGTCCGGGCGAGACCTTCTGGCAGTTTCGCCATTACGATCAGAACGACTCGGTCACCGGCATCGATTGGCGCCGTTCGGCCAGCTCGGACAATCTCTTCGTGCGCGAGCGCGAATGGGAAGCGGCGCATACGGTCTGGCTGTGGGTCGATCTCTCGGCGTCGATGCGTTTCCGCTCGTCGCTGTCCAAGGTCTCCAAGGAGAGCCGCTGCGTCGTCCTCGCGCTCGCCCTTGCCGAGCTTCTCTCGCGTGGCGGCGAGCGCGTCGGCTTGCTCGGCGGTCGCCCCTTTACCGGCCGCGCGGCCGCGCGCCGGGTCGCCGAAGTGCTGTTGGGCGACACCAGCGAGGCAAGCCTGCCGCCCCAGGCCAAGCTGAGCCGCTTCTCCGAATGCCTGTTGTTCAGCGATTTCCTCGAGCCGGTTGACGTCACCGCCGAGCGCCTGGAGACGATCGCGGGCCAGGGCGTGCGCGGTCATCTCATTCAGGTGCTCGATCCGGCCGAGGAGACGCTGCCCTACGTCGGCCGCACGGAGTTTGCCGCGAGCGAAGGCCGGGACCGGGTGATCGCCGGCCGCGCCGAGACGTTGCGCGAGCAATATCAAGACCGGCTCAAGCGTCACCGCAGAGAACTTTTGGAACTGACGCAGCGGCTCGGCTGGTCGTTCCTCGTGCATCACACCGACCGGCCGGCCGAAGAAGCGGTGCTGGTCGTGCATAACCGCCTCGCGGGGCTCGAGCGGGATTATCGCTACCGTCCACCGCGGCCGGAACCGGTAAGCGGGACGGAAGCAGGCCAACAGCCATGATGACCATCGGCGCGATCGGCTTCCTCCAGCCTTGGGTGCTCGCGGCGCTCGCCGCGCTTCCCGCCATCTGGTGGCTGTTGCGGCTGACCCCGCCAAGCCCGCAGGTCGTGGTGTTCCCGCCGACGCGGCTGCTGAAGGATCTCAAGACCACCGAGGAGACGCCGGCGCATAGCCCCTGGTGGCTGACCCTCTTGCGCATGCTGCTCGCCGCCTTGCTGATTTTCGCTCTGGCGCGGCCCGTGCTGAACCCCGACCAGCAGAGTTTCACCGGCGAAGGTCCCCTCCTCCTCGTCATCGACAATGGCTGGGCGTCGGCCGCGCATTGGCCCGAGCGGCGCGAGGCGATCGAGGCGGCGATCGAGCGCGCCGGCCGCGACAGCCGCACCGTCCTGCTCGCTTTCACCGCGCCCGGCCAGCCAATCAGCGATCCCATGAGCCCCGAGCAGGCGCGCGAGCGCGTTGGCGGGATGATGCCGGAGCCTTACGCGCCCGATCGCGCGGCGCTCGCGGCCGCGCTTGAAAAGCAGCTTGGCGGCAAGACGGACTACAGCGTGCTGTGGATGTCGGACGGTCTCGACTATGGCGAGGGCGATGCTTTCGCCAAGTCGCTTGCCAAGCTTGCCGGCGGCCACGGCAGTTTCGCCGTCTTGCGTCCGGAGGGCGACGATGCAGCCCTTGCGCTTGGCCAATCCGCTGGAGACAAAGGCGAGCTCGCCGCTCGGGTGATGAGCGCCGCCCAGGGTCCGCGCTCCGGCGTGGTCAGGGCGCTGACCGGCCGGGGCGAGCCGCTTGGCGAAGCTGCCTTCTCCATTGGCGAGACGGCGCGCGAGGCCATCGCCAATTTCGACTTGCCGCTCGAAATCCGCAATCAGGTGGCGCGCATCGAGATCGCGGGCGAGCGTTCGGCCGGCGCCGTGCATCTCCTCGATGGGCGCTCGCAATGGCATCGTGTCGGCATCGTCTCGGGCGAATCGCGCGAGGCGGCGCAGCCGCTGCTGTCGCCTCTCTATTATGTGCAGCGCGCGCTCTCGCCCTATGCCGACGTCATCACGCCCAGCGAAGGCAATGTCGCCAATGCGATCCACAGCCTGATCGAGCAGAAGGTCTCGACCATCGTGCTCGCCGATATCGGCAAGCTCGTCGCCGGCACCCAGGAAGAACTCGCGACCTGGCTCAAATCGGGCGGCGTGCTCATTCGCTTCGCCGGCCCCCGGCTCGAGCAAGGCGGCGACGAGCTGTTGCCGGTGGCCTTGCGCCGGGGCGGCCGCTCGCTCGGCGGCTCGCTCTCCTGGAGCACGCCGCAGCCGCTCGCGCCCTTCGAGGAGAAGAGCCCGTTCCGCGGTCTCACGGTCCCTGAGGACGTCAAGATCAACCGGCAAGTTCTCGCCGATCCCACTGTCGCAAGCGAATCGGAAGTGTGGGCAACGCTCGCTGACGGCACGCCTCTGGTCACCGCCTCCAAGCAGGGACAGGGCTTCATCGTGCTGTTCCACGTGACGGCGAACTCGGACTGGTCGAATCTCCCGCTGTCGGGCCTGTTCGTCGAAATGCTCCGCCGTGTCGTGGCGCTCGGCCCGAGCCAGGTCACCATCGACACCGGCAAGCAGGACGCCACCGTCGAGGCCTCGCCCGCCGCGTCAACCACGCCGGCTGCTTCCACGAGCGCGCTGCCGCCGCTCCAGACGCTCGACGGCTTCGGCCAGCTCGGCTCGCCGCCGCTGCGCGCGGCGCCCATCGCTCCCGACAAGCTCGACACGTTGGTTCCGGGCCCCGATCATCCGCCCGGCTATTACGGCCCGTCGGGTGCGGCGCGCGCCTTCAACCTCATCACCGCCAAGACCGTGCTCAAGCCGCTCGGCGAAGTCGAAGGATCGAGCGCGATCGGCGGCTACACCATGAAGAAGCCAATGGCGCTCGAGCCCTGGCTCTATCTCGCCGCCATCGGACTGTTCGTCATCGATATCCTTGCCATGCTGGTGTTGAGCGGCGGCGTACGGTTCCGCCGCCGCGCCGCCGCGACCGGCGCCATCTTGCTCGCGCTGGCGCTCCTGCCCGCAGTCCAGCCATCGCGCCGAGGCGCAGGACGCTCCGGCAACGACTCCGCCGACGGCACCGGAAGCCGGGGCCACGCCTTCGCCCGCCTCTCCCGCCGATTTCGCCCTGAAGGCATCGTTGCAGACCCATCTCGCTTACGTCATCACCGGCGATCCCGAAATCGATCGCACCAGCGAGGAAGGCTTGAGCGGGTTGAGCAAGGTGTTGCGCGCGCGGACCGCGCTCGAGCCGGCCGATCCCATGGGCGTCGATATCGATAAGGACGAGCTTGCCTTCTTCCCGATCCTGTATTGGCCCGTGCGCGAGGATGTGCAGCCTCTCTCGGACGCGACGCTCGCCAAGGTGGATGCCTTCATGAAGCAAGGCGGCCTGATCGTGTTCGATACGCGCGACCACGAGACCGGCTTCTCCGGCACTGGCGCCCAGACCAAGGCGCTCACCCGCCTGATCGGCCAGCTCGACATTCCACCGCTGGAGGCGGTGCCTGAAAACCACGTGCTCACCAAATCGTTCTATTTGATGCACAGCTTCCCGGGCCGCTGGGACGGTGGCGCGCTGTGGGTCGAGGCCGAGCCTGAGGACGAGACCGAGCGCAACGAGCGCTCGCGCCGCACCGACGGCGTGAGCTCGATCGTCATCACCTCCAACGACTTTGCCGGCGCCTGGGCGCTCGACGACGCCAACCGGCCGATCTATCCGACCGTGCCGGGCGGCGAGGTGCAGCGCGAAATGGCGTTCCGCGCCGGCGTCAACCTGGTGATGTACGCGCTCACCGGCAACTACAAGGCCGATCAGGTGCATGTCCCTGCCCTGCTCGAGCGGTTGGGGCAGTGACGCCATGAGCTGGTCGATCGAATTCCTTCCCTTCGTGCCCTGGCCGGTATTGTGGACGCTCGCCGGCTTGGGCGCGGTGCTGCTCGCGCTGCTGTTTTGGCGCTCGCGTCGCGGCGCCATCTTCCGGCTGTTGAGCTACGCGCTGCTGTTGCTCGCCATCGCCAATCCGCAATTGAAGCAGGAGGACCGCGAGCCGCTCAACGACGTGCTCGCCGTGGTGGTCGACGACAGCCAAAGCCAGGCCATCGCCGGCCGCACCGCGCGCACCGCCGAGTTGCGCAAGGAATTGGAGGAGCGGCTCAAGTCCTTCCCCAACCTCGAGGTGCGCTGGGTCAATTCGAACTCGACCTCGACGGACAGCGAGCGTGACGGCACCATGCTGTTCACCGACCTCGCGCAAGCGCTTGCCGACGTGCCGCCAGACCGGCTTGCCGGCGTGATCATGATTACCGACGGCGAGGTGCACGACGTGCCGACTTCGGCCGCGAGCCTCGGTTTCGAGGCGCCGGTGCATGCCCTGCTCACCGGCAAGCCCGGCGAGTTCGACCGCAGGCTCCAGGTGTTGACCGCGCCACGGTTCGGTATCGTCGGCTCTAGTCAGAATATCGAGGTCAAGGTCACCGACAGCACCGCTTCCGGCGCTGCGAGGCCCGGTCAAACTGACCGTGACCCATCAAGGCCAGCCGCCCGTCATGCAGAGCGTGCAGCTCGGCGAGAAAGTCGAAATTCCGGTCGATATCGACCATGCCGGCCCCAACATCGTCGAGATCGAGGCCGAGCCGGCCAAGGGCGAGCTCACCACGGTCAACAATCGCGCCGTGCTGACGGTGGAGGGCGTGCGGGAGAATCTGCGCGTGCTGCTGGTCTCGGGCGAACCGCATGCCGGCGAGCGCACCTGGCGCAACATGCTGAAATCCGACGCTTCGGTCGACCTCGTGCATTTCACCATCCTGCGTCCGCCGGAGAAGCAGGACGGCACGCCGATCAATCAGCTCTCGCTGATCGCCTTCCCGACGCGCGAGCTGTTCCAGGAGAAGCTCGACCAGTTCGACCTGATCATCTTCGACCGCTACCAGCGGCGCGGCGTGCTGCCCCTGCTCTATCTGGAAAATGTCGCCCGTTATGTGGAGAAGGGCGGCGCAGTGCTCGTCTCGGCGGGCGACGATTATGCCTCGCCGCTCAGCCTCTATCGCTCGCCGCTCGGGGAGATCCTCCCCGCCGTGCCCTCAGGGCGCGTGATCGAGGAGCCATTCAAGCCGCGCCTCACCGAGCTTGGCGAGAAGCACCCGGTGACCAGCGATCTGCCGGGCGCCGCGGGTCCAGATCCCACTTGGGGACACTGGTTCCGCGTGGTCGATGTCAGCCCGCGTGACGGCGAGGTGCTGATGAAGGGCGCGCAAGACAAGCCGCTCTTGATCATCGGTCAGCGCGGCGAGGGCCGCGTCGGCATGCTGCTCTCCGACCATGCCTGGCTGTGGGCGCGCGGCTATGAGGGCGGCGGACCGTACACCGATCTCCTGCGCAGGCTCGCCCATTGGCTGATGAAGGAGCCCGACCTCGAGGAGGAAACGCTGAAAGCGACGAGCCGCGGCCAAACGCTCTCCATCGAGCGCCGCTCGGTGACGGACAAGGTCGATCCCGTCACCGTAACCGCACCCTCAGGCAAGGAAGAGACCGTCACCCTCGATAAGGGCGAGCGAGGCCTGTGGCACAAAGCCATGACCGTGAGCGAGCAGGGCGTCTACCGCATTGCCTCGGGCAAGCTCGCCAGCGTGGTCACCGTCGGCAACGCCAATGCCCGCGAACTCGCCACCGTTACGGCGACCGACGCCGTGCTCAAGCCCATTCTCGACCAGACCGGCGGCGGCAGCTTCTGGCTCGGCCGGAACGACGCGGAAGGCGCGAAGCTGCCGCGCCTCGTCATGCTGCGTGGCGGACAGGTCTTGCACGGCGACGATTGGCTTGGGTTGCACAAGCGCGACGCCTATCACGTCAAGGGCGTGCGCCTGTTCCCGCTGTTCACCGGCCTGCTCGCCCTCGGCCTATTGCTCGGCCTGTTGGCTGCCACCTGGTTCCGCGAAGGCCATTAGCGCGCATGGCCCTTGACCTGGCCCGTGGCGGCTTGGAGCGCGCCCGGAACCAGCTCAAGCGCGAGGAGACGGGCGGGATCGACCGGACCCGGCAGCGTGATCTGCCCTGGCGGCACGGGCTCAAAACCGAAGCGTCCGTAATAGGGCATGTCGCCGACGAGCAGCACGAGGCGGAAGCCTTCGGCCTTGGCGCGCGTCAAGCCTGCCTCGACCAGCGCCCTGCCGAAACCTTTGCCCGCAACCGCTGGATCGACGACCAGCGGCCCGAGCAGAAGCCCGCCCTCGCCTTCGCCGATGCGGATCGCCGTGAAGCGGATGCCGCCCACCAGCTGCTCATCGACAACCGCGCAAAGCGACAGCGCCTGCACCGGGGGCACGCCTTCGCGCACCCGATAGGCGCTCCTGGCAAACCGGCCCGGGCCGAAGGCTTGCGCCGAAAGTTCAGACAAAATGCATGCGTCGCCGTCGGTCTCGGGGCGGATCGCAAAGCTTGAGGACGACATGTGAGTGAGGATCCCAGAAGGGCTGATCGAGAGGGGATCCCTCGAGCCGGGGCGAGGCACCATGGAGAGCGGCAAAACACGCCGGCGACGAGGGACGAGGCGAACCGCGCTTAGCGCGCGCGCCCTCGTCGTCGCGGAAACGTCCTGAGATCGATCCTCGTCCACATGGCGGCGCTGCATTATCATGGACGAGACTGCGGGTCTAGCGGCACAAGGATAGATTGGCTCGCGATGGTGCCAAATTTCCCGAAACACCCGATGTTCACCAAGTGTTTATCGGCTCTTCTCATATATTTGAATCTGCTACACTTAATGAGCTGGCGAGGAGGAGCCTTAGGCCGCGCCCCTCGGCGCGGGGGTGCGGGGGCAAAATCGAATGGCTGACACGGCGCGACTGCTCGTTCTTTACCACTCATCCTACGGGCACACCGAAACGCTGGCTTATGCGGTGGCGCATGGCGCGCGCGCGGTCGAGGGCGTGCATGTCAGCCTCAAGCGCGTGCCGGAATTGGTGCCGGAGGAGATCATGCACTCGGCCGGCATGAAGGTCGACCAGCCGGCGCCGATCGCCGATCCGCAAGAGCTCGCCGAGTATGACGGCATCATCTTCGGCACGCCGACCCGCTTCGGCAACATGACCTCGCAGATGCGCAACTTTCTCGACCAGACCGGCCCGCTCTGGGTGGGCGGCGCGCTGATCGGCAAGGTGGGCAGCGTGTTCACCTCGACCTCGACCGGCGGCGGCAACGAGACGACCATCGTCTCGTTCCATTGGACCTTGCTGCATCACGGCATGGTCGTGGTCGGCCTCCCCTACTCCGCGCCCGACCTTCCCGACATCAGCGAGGTGAAAGGCGGCTCGCCTTACGGCGCGGGCACCATCGCCGCGCCCGACGGCTCGCGCATGCCCTCGCAAAAGGAGCTCAATCTCGCGAGCTTCCAAGGCCATCACGTCGCCAAGATCACCAAGAAGCTGGCTTAGCCTCACCACAGCGCCCTCAGCGGCGCCTTGTCGAAGATCTCCTTGATCCGCGCGCGCGTTCCGGCATCGATCGGCTCGGGCAGATCCTCGGGCGCGAACATCCCCGCCTCGGCGATCTCGCCGCGCTTGTAGTAGTCGCCCTGCCGCTGCCAATGGCGCACCACGAACACGGCGATGTGGTCGCCGCGAAAACTCGCGAAATTGGAAAAGATGCCGTGCAGCTCGGGTTCGGCGGTGAGCGTCACGCCCACCTCTTCCTCGAGCTCCCGGGTGAGCGCCACCAGCAGCGTCTCGCCCCATTCGACCCCGCCGCCGGGAAACCACCACCCTGGACGATAGCCATGCCGTACCAGCAGCACGCGGCCCTCGGCGTCGATCACCGCGCCCTGCGCGCCGAGCGTCAGCCCGCGCCGCATGCGCCAGATGGGGCGGAACAGTGTTGTCAGCAGCCGGTTCGGCCTGAGCCGCCCGAACAAGCCTCGCTTGGGTCTTGCCCCCTCTTGCGTCACGATCTGTCCGCTACTTCTTCTTCGCGGCGCTGGTCGCCGGCGCGCGTTGCGAGCCCGGATTTGCAGACATCGCCAGAGCCAGGCTGCTCCGAGAGTCCGAACACGCGCCAGCGATTATCCACCGCCTCATACAGCATCCCGTTGATCTGCGACGGTTGGCAAAGCGAAGTACTTATGCGCGCTTCTCCTTGCCGGTCGAGCGCAGGCGCCTCGGTCAATTGCGGCGCGATGATGCTCACCGGCGAGAGGTCGATGTTTTTGGAGGCGAGGTCAGAGAAGGACTGGCAAAGCCGCGCGGCGGTTTGCGCGTGCCCCCATTCGTCATTCCGCGTGGGCAACGAAGACGTTGCCCACCCTACGGCCCCCCGAGGGGGATGGCGCGCCGAGAAGCGCAAAATCCTTATGGCTCGTGCCTTGCGGCACGCGGGCGCCTCGCGGCGCGCCTGCTCACGCAGCGAAGCGGTAGCGCATGCTATTTGCGGACGTTTCCGGCATCGGGCCCCGCTTTAGCTCGAGGATCGGATCGATTTCCGCCTCGATACATCAGCCAGCTCCTGGCAGGGACTCCTAGTGGCCCCGGGGGGAGCTCCGACGCCGCCCGAGTGCCTTCTTGCGTGAAGGTCCGCAGGCCGCCGCACCCCGTCCCGCCTTCGCAACGCCTCGCGACAGCGCCCCTCGGAAGGACGAGGTGAGGTAGTGTAACTGCGATTTGGAGGGCGGGGATAAGTGCCCGGACTGAGGGCCGCTGAGCGCCAATAGCGGGGCATATCCTTGCACTTCCACCACGTCGAGTTCGATCCGGATTCGGTCAGTCGAACAGGGTGGCGAGCCGCTTCTTGATGCTGTCGGCGATGTAGAGCGCCAGCGCCTGGATGGTCGATGTCGGATTCGCGCCGCCGCAGGTCACCAAGATGCTGCCGTCGACGATGAAGAGGTTTTTCACGTCGTGACTGCGGCCCCATTCATTCACCACGGAACGCTCGGGATCCCTGCCCATACGCGCGGTACCCAAGAGGTGTCCCGGACTACTCAGCGCGGTGCTGGAGCCAAAGATGTTGCTTGCCCCGGCCGCCTCGAGGGCCTCCGTCGCGCGGGCGATGCCGTGCTCCATCATGCGCCGCGTGTTCTCGCCGATCGTGTAGTCGATCCTCGGCGCCGGGATGCCGTGGCTGTCCTTCAGCACGGGGTCAAGGGTGACGCGGTTGTGCTCCTCGGGCAGGTCCTCGCAGCCGACTATCGCCGCGAGGCGGTGGTAGAGCTGCGTGCGATAGACGCGGTGATGATCCTTGCCCCAGGGAAGGCGACCGGTGCCTAGGTTGGTGATCGCCTCGTGGGCGGGGCCGTTGCCGCGGACGAACTGCAGCGTATAGCCCCGCACGAAGCCGCGCGAAGGGTCGGTTTCGTAGAACTCCTTGCTCCACACGCACCGTCGGCGGCGCGCGGTCGCCATCCATCTCCTCGTCGACATAGCCGGAAACCTGCGGCCAAGGGTGCAGCATCAGGTTCTTGCCCACGAGGCCGGAGGAGTTCGCCAAGCCATTGGGAAACCGGGCGGAGGCCGAGTTCAGCAGAAGCCGCGGCGTGCCGACGCCGTTGGCCGCCACGATCACCACTTCAGCGGGCTGGAACCGCTCCACCCCGTTCGGGTCGTAGTAGACGACGCCGGAGGCCATGCCCTGCTCGTTGGTGGTTATCTCGCGCACGCGGCAGCGCGTGCGCAACTCCACCCTCTCTCGGAGCGCATGTGGCCAGTAGGTGATGTCGACGCTCGCCTTCGCCCCTTGCGCGCAGCCCAGCGTGCACTGGCCGAGATTGATGCACTTGGCGCGATCGTCGTATTCCGTCGTCGCCAGGGCGACATCGGACGGCCACCAATGCCAGCCGAGTTTGTTGAGCGCCTGCGCATACCGCGTGCCGGTCCTGCCGAGCGGCACCGGCGGCAAGGTGGGCTCGTGTGCCGGATACGCCGGGTTGCCGGCAAGACCGGCGACGCCCATCATATGGACGGTTCCAGAGTCCAGTAGTCGATCGGCCAGTCGTCCGCCACACCATCAAGCGTCCTGACCCGGAAGTCGGACGGATGCAGGCGCGGGAAATGCCCCATGTAGAGGATCGTTCCGCCGCCGACGCCATTGAAGTTGGCAACTTTCATCGGGGAGTTGGAGTCGTTGACGGGATAGTCGGTGTCGCGCGCGCGCCGATTCGGGCTGATGTGGAAATCGGAATAACGGCGCGCTTCCCAGTCAGGGCCGTTGGTGGGGAAATCGGTCGGCTTGATCCAGTCGCCCTGCTCGAGACACAAGATCTTCATGCGCGTCTCGGCGAGGCCCCAGGCCACCGCGGCGCCCGAGGCGCCGGAGCCGATGATGAGCACGTCGACCATGGCGTCAGTCGGGCGGGGGGTGCCGGTATCTTCTGCGCCGGCCATCCTCAGCGCCCCTCGTCGTCCACGTCGCGCCACATTGGCGGCCGGTTGCGCACCGCGTCGAGCAGCGACCAGTCGCCCTGCTGCACAGTATGGCCCTTCGGGAAAGGCGGCCCCGGCTCGAGGCCTAGCGACCTGATCACGCGCTCGTCGCGGTAGTAGCATTGCAGCACGGCTCGCCCGAGTGCCGTGATCTCGGGTCCCTCGCGCCGGAGCAGCGCCATCGCCGTCGCCTCCGCCTCGGCCTCGTCGATCGCGGCGAAGTCTCCGCCAGCCATCTCGCGCAGCACGGCCAGCGCCTTGCGCACTGCGCTTCGATCACGGCCGAGAGAGCGGACGATATCCGCGAAGATCGCCCCATCGTTCGCGCCAGGCACGCGATAGTCTGCGCTCGAGGGCACCATGAAGCCGACCAGTCGACGGAGATCCCCCAACTCCGCCGGCGTCAGCTCGCTCTCGAAATCATCCGCCAGGTCGGCTTCCACGGAGAGCATCCTCGCTGATCGTTTTCAATGCACCATCGACGCGGCCAAGCCCTGGCAAGCCCGCCGCCGGCCAAATCGGATATCACATCGACTGCGAAAGGATGCTTAACCGCAACGCCTTGGGCGATGTCCGCTTTGGGTCGGAAGCAGAATAGTCGTTCCGGCGATGCACACCCTTCGGATTCCAGCGGCATGGGCTGACGATCAGACTACGCACCCCTGAATATGCGCATTTGCAAGGGAGACGCGGCCCTTTAGTGTCCGGAGAAAGGATTAGACAGGCGCACCCCTCCCCTTGTTCAAACTCGCCCATCTTTCCGACATCCATTTGAGCCCGATGCCGCGCGCCAGGCGCCGCGAGCTGTTGAGCAAGCGCGTGATCGGCTACGTCAATTGGCATCGCGGGCGGAAATACGTGCACCGGCGCGAGATCCTCGATCTCATCACCCGCGACATCGTCGAGCAGAAGCCGGACCAGGTCGCCGTCACCGGCGATCTCGTCAATCTCGGGCTGCCGGAGGAATTCGTGCGCGCCGCCGAATGGCTGCATCACCTCGGCCCTCCGAGCCAGGTGACGGCAATCCCCGGCAACCACGACGCTTATGTGCGGCTGCATCCCGCAGCCGGCACCGGACGTTGGAAACCTTACATGGAGGCCAACGCGGCGGGAGAGAAACTCTTCCCGACGCCGCCCGAGCGCTTCCCTTTCGTGCGCCGCTTCGGCGACGTCGTGCTGATCGCGCTGTCCTCGGCGATTCCGACCATGCCGTTCATCGCTGCCGGCAAAGTCGGCACGGCGCAGCGGAGGCTTTTGGCGACCGCGCTCGACAGGCTGAAGCAGGCGAACCTGTTTCGCGTGGTGTTGATCCATCACCCGCCACTGCGCGAGCAGGCAGGCTGGCACCGGGGCTTGCGCGACGCCGGTAGATTCACCCGGGTGCTGAAGCAGCATGGCGCCGAGCTGGTGCTGCACGGCCACAACCACGAGCAGACGGTGCACGAACTCGAGACCGCGACCGGGCCTGCCTTCGTCATCGGCGTGCCGTCGGCCTCCGAAGCCGTGGAGGGACGCATCCCCGCCGCGCGCTACAATGAATATTCCATCGCCAGAGCGGGCGAGGGTTGGCATCTGGAGATGATCGGGCGCTCGGTCGCCGCTTCGCCCGAACATATCTGGGAAAGCGAGCGCCGCGTGCTCAGGGTGCGCTGAGCATCACCGCCGCGAATAGCCCCGCCACGCCGGTAATGACGCCGATCACAAAGGCCGCGATCACCACGCCCATCCCGCTCCGCGCCGGAGCGGGCTCGAGCCCGAGGCGGCTGGCGCGGCCGGGCTCGGCCAGAGCCCCTTCCATCCGCTCTCGCTGCACGATCTCGTGCGCCATGTAGCGCGTGATGCGGTCGGCGATCTCGGAGATATTGCTCGAGCTGTAGAGCGTTCGCCGGCCGCTTTCGCTGTTGCGCACGAACAGATAGGCGCCGCTGTCGTCGACGGTCGCGTAGGTGAAGAGGTCGATCCACAGCCGCGCTGGACGGCTCGGCACCAGCACCAGATTGAAGCGGTCGTCGTTCGCCGGCAGCTCCGCGAACACGGTTTCGAGCTCCGCCTTGAGCAGCTCGAGCCGGGCGATCTCGCCGTCGCGCGCATCCGCCGAGAGGTGCAGCCGTTCGGCCTCTTCCAGCCGCGCCTTGCGCACGGCCTCGCGCAAAGATCGCGAGGCGGCAGGCCGTGCAATGGCTTTGGCGCTCTCTTCCATCCCCGTAGCCTCTTGGCTTCCGGGCTTAGCATAGCGCTCCAAGCGGCGGAAATGCGACCGAAATTCACCCCTTTGGGCTAGCTATTTCGAGGCCAGAACCACCGAGGCGCGGGCGTCGTCGAACCATTTGTCGATGGCCGTGTCGATATTGGTCTCAAGGCCCGACTTCCAGGCGGCGATGGTCGCGTCGAGCGCCTCCTCGTTCGCCGCGACGAAGCTCTCGCGATTGATCGCCTCGTTGGCCGCATTCGACAGATAGTCGACTGCGGCGCCGATCGCCACGCCGATGGCCGCGCCGACCACCTGCCCGCCCATCGGCTGGACCACGGTGCCGGCAATTGCCCCCTGCTCGGCGAAGGCGAGCCGCGTGCCGAGCGAGGTCGCGACCCGGCGCGACAATTGCCCGAAGCTCTGCGCCAGCACGCCGTTGATCGCGGGGCCAAGCGCCAGCGCCCCGACCGTGCCGCCGGCGGCAGCGGCGCCGACGCCGGCGATGCCGTCAAAGGCGCGATCCTCCATCAGATAGGTCGGCGCCTTCCATTTCTGCGCGTCCCAATCGAGCTTGACGTTGGTCATCGGCGTCGAGGCCGGAATGTCCTCGAGATGGCTCGTATGCTGCGCCAGGAACAGCTGCAGCCGCATGTCGCCATTGGCGATCACGCGCCGGTAGCTGTCATGCGCATGCCGCGCCGCCTGCTCGACGCCTTGGGTGACGGTCTGGTCGCGCAACTCCGGCTTGAGCACCTGCTCCTTGTAGTTCCTCAGGAAATAATCCTTCACGTCGGCCTCGATGGCCTCGTTCACGGAATTGTATTTGCCGACTTCGAGAAAGCGGGTGATCGCCGACGAGATGGTCTCCTTCAACACCACGTAAGAGCGCTTCCACTCGAAGAACCAATCGGCATAGGCGGAGATCGCCGCGTCGCGATCCTGGAAGGCAAGCGCAAAGCTGCGATCGATGTCCTCATGCGCCGCCTGCTTGATGCGCGCCCGCTCCTCGTCGAGCATCAGGATCGTGTCGTTGACGAATTGGTCGGCTTGCGACTTGCTCGCCACCACCTTGTGCAGGGACCCGTCCACGTCCTTGATGACGAGATCGACCGCATCCGGCGGCAGGCTCTTGTCGCCGAAGAAGATGTCGAACACGCTTTGGTCGGCGTGCACCGCCGCGGTGTGGTCGAGATGCCGGTAATAGCTTCGATAGAAGGTGGTGCCGAGCGAGACGATGGCATAGACGCAAAGCACGATGCCGACGGCAATGCCGATCGGCTTCAGCAGCATGCCGAGCGCGCTCGGGCGGACCACCTTCTCCCGTCCACCGCCCAACGAGACCCTCCTGCCCCGGCGCTTGGCCGGCGGGCGGATCATCGTGGCAATGGCGTCTTCGGGATCGGCGGTAAGGGCAACGCTTTGGGATTTGGGCATGTCGTCCAGCATGTCTATTGACACCTCTGAGCCCGCTTTCGCGAGCTGCATCGCCCCCGGCCTCATATAAGGCCAATCGGGCGTGCATGTAAGCACCGATCGTCGGTTTTTCCCTGGAACAATCCGGGGAAGCGCTTGGTTCCCATCCGGGCGGGCGTGCTAGGCTTGGACCGCGATTGACCGGACAGGTGCTGCATCGAGATGGCGGCGAGAGGACCGGACGACCTTCCCCTCTTCAGGGAAAAGCGGATCAACGATCCCGCCCGGGCGCTGAAGGCACTGGCGGCGGAAGCGAGAGATTGCACGCGCTGCCATCTGTACAAGAATGCGACCCAGACCGTGTTCGGCGAAGGCCCCGCCGATGCGGCGCTGATGTTGATCGGCGAGCAGCCGGGCGATCAAGAAGACCTGGCCGGACGCCCCTTTGTCGGACCGGCCGGCAAAGTGCTCGACCGAGCGCTCGAGGCGGCGGGAATCGAGCGCGCCGCGGTCTACATCACCAACGCGGTGAAGCACTTCAAGAACGAGCCGCGCGGCAAGCGACGGCTGCACAAGAAACCCGACACCAGCGAGATCGACGCCTGCCGCTGGTGGCTCGACAACGAGCTCGAGCTGATCGAGCCCGCCGTGGCTGTGGCGCTCGGGGCGACCGCGGCCCGCGCGCTGCTGCGCAAGGCGCTTTCCATCAACGCCAATCGCGGCCGCCTCATCGCCCTGCCGAACGGGGGCAATGGCCTCATCACCGTGCATCCGTCTTATCTGCTCCGCCTGCAAGAGGAGCGCGACAAGCGGCGCGAGTTCGATCTCTTGGTCAAGGATTTGCACTTCGCCGCCGAGGCCGCGCGGAAAGCGCGAGGCTGAAGTCCACGGAGGCTCAGATCACAAGGCGTCGGCGCCCATCTCGCCGGTGCGCACGCGCATCGCCCCTTCGAGCGGAAGCACGAACACTTTGCCGTCGCCGATATGCCCCGTGCGCGCGGCGTTGCCGAGCGCCTCGACCACGCTGTCGGCGAGCGAGGCGCTCACGGCGATCTCGAGCTTCACCTTCGGCACATATTGCATGGTGTATTCGGCGCCGCGATAGACCTCGGTCTGGCCCTTCTGCCGTCCGAACCCGCGCACCTCGCTGACCGTCAGCCCTTGCACGCCAATATCGGCAAGCGCCTCGCGCACGGCCTCGAGCCGGTGGGGTTGAATCACTGCAATAATATATTTCATGTCGCTCGTCCTCGATCCCATGTTGTAGCCGCGCTCGCCGTGGAGCCTGAGATCGAAGCCCTGTTCCTCGATCTCAGCGCCGAAGCGTAATCCTGTGACCGCATGGACGACCTTTGGCGATAACGAAGCTTGGCACCGCGACCATAGCAAAGAGGCGGCGATCCCAGCGAGTTGAATTACCGCCTCGTGCGCGGCGGACGCTTTCGCGGAAAATTTTGGCGTTTACCAAAATCCCGGATCAAGCGAGCAGCAGCGGAGGCTTGCCCTATTCGGCTCAAATTGCCCCGACCGCGACGGGGGAGATGCAACCACAATCCCAAGGCGCGGCATGGTATAGTGCTTTGATGAGCAAGGCTTTCACCAAGGAAGCCGAAGGCGGAGAGGTCTATGACGACCTGCCGGACCGCCCGGTTTCCCCGCATAATCTCGTGACGCCCAAGGGACTCGAAATGATCGAGGCCGAGCTTGCGCGGCTGCACCTCGAGCACGCCGCCGCGCAAGACGCCGACGACCGGCCGCGGCTTGCCAAGATCAATCGGGACCTGCGCTATTGGACCTCGCGCCGGGCGACCGCGCAGGTGGTCGAACCGCCGCGCGACGCGGCCGAGGTGCATTTCGGCTCGACGGTGACGATCGAGCGCGACGACGGGCGCCGCCAAACCTACCGGATCGTCGGCGAGGACGAGGCCGACCCCTCGCTCGGCACGTTGTCTTACGTGTCGCCGGTGGCGCAAGCCTTGATGGGAAAAGAGAAGGGCGAGACGGTGCAGGCCGGCGTCGCCGAAGCCACCATCGTCGGCATTACGTAGCCCTAGGTTGGCTTGGTCGGCTTTTCCAGCATCAGCTTGCCTTGCTTCTGCACCAGGGCCTTGGCCTTGTTGGCCAGCAGCGACAGCATCCAGGGAAGCTGCACTTCGAGCCGCACATGGTCGTCGGCGACATCCACCGTGCCGGTGGTGGTTTGCCCAAGCAGGCTCGCGCGGAAATCGAGATGATCGCCGGCCCAGTCGTCCTTCAGCACCACGAATTTTTCGCCGAAGGTCGAGCGTACATTGCCGAAGCCGGCTTTCAAGCGACGCGCGGCCTCCTGCTTGCCGAGCTTGTGCGGGATGGTGACGACGACGGGTTGGGACATCTTGCCGAAACTCTCCTTCTCGAACCGCGCTGATCTTTCCCCTCATGTAGGGAGAGAGCGCCAGAGGTCCAGAGGCTCGCGCAACAATGCCAATGGGCGCAAGAGCTTAAAGCCCTTGCGCCCAGGCCCTCAGACGAGGTGGCTCAGCCGACCGGATTGCCGAGGCTGAGCGGGTCGCTGATCTCGGCGAAGCTCCAGACCTGCGCGTCCGCCGTCGCATCGCACAGCACGAGGCCATTGCTCGTGTCGATGTACACGTAATAGCCGGGGACCCAATCCCCATCGAGGCCATCGGGGCCCGAACCCACGACCTTGCCGGGGCCAGCCGAGAGATAAGCCTGGCAGGCCTTCTCGGCGATGGTGAGCGGGTTCTGCTCGGGCATCCCGACCTCGTCATTCACCACCGGCTCGAGGCCGACGAGATTGGCGCCGGCGCCTTGCAACAAATCGCCGGTCATCTTGCTATAGGCGAAGATGTTCCCGTCGGCGTCGGCGTTGCAGAGCCAGAGATTGGCGTCGGCATCGGTGAGCCATACCAGGCTTCCGCCGCGGCCGTCGTCGACTTCGGCGACGAAATCGACCGGCTGGGAGGCGTTGGCCATGGTGCAGGCGTGCACCGCAGAGGCATGCAGATCGGTGGCCGCCGAGGCCGGAAGGCTGAGGCTTGCGCCAAGCACCAACGCGGCGAGGATCGCGGCGAGCGAGAAATAAGCGAATTTCATGATTTTGCTTCCTTTTGACGCCTCCCTGGCAGGATTGCCTTGAGGCTTGGCGCTTTAGATGGAGCGCCCTGTCGTCCCCCTTTGTGAGCCTGCTCACAAAGACCTCGCCTGGAAGCGCGGCTAGGTCTGGTCCTCCTTCTTGTCGACATGGCCAAGGTCGCGCTCGGGCGCGATTTCGTCCCGCACGATCTGTTTCAGCTCCTTAATCTCCGGGAAGCGCCCCCGGTCCGCGCGCGACCAAATCAGCTTGCCGTCGATCTTGATCTCGAACACGCCGCCGGTGTCGTCAGGAATGAGTGTGACCGAGCCCAGCTCCTCCGCGAAAGTGGACAGCAGCTCCTGCCCCATCCAGGCGGCCCTGAGCAGCCAGTTGCACAGCCGGCAATAGGTGATGGCGACGTTGGGTGCGGGCGGAATGGCGAAAGATCCAGCAAGCAGGCGCGCAAGTCGTTCGACACTGTAGTCCCCGGACCCCCAGGTCCTCAAGAATTCTTGAGCGGGATCAATGCGGCGGGGCCGGCCGTCCACTAACCTCACAAATGGACTGGGGAGCCAATGGCCATCAGACGGAGGCGATGATGCAACATTCCACTCCTGCCGACGCCAACAAGCCCCGCTTGCCCAACCCTTTTCTCGACCTTGCCGTCACCGGTCTGGAAGCGCAGTTGAAATTCTGGCAGGCCTTTCAGGTTGAAGGCGCGCGCTTCGTCGCCAAACGGATGCGCAACAATCTCGAGCACTTGCGCTCGCTTGGTCATTGCTGCGAGGCGGAAGCGATGGGCGAATGTCAGCTGGCCTGGGTCCGGGAAATCCACAAGGACTATGCCGAGGAGTGCGCCCGCCTCGCCGCCACTGCCTTCACTTTAGGCTTCGCCGACCTGACCGGGTTGGGAGGGCTGTTCGGCCAGCGCACGACGCAAGCCTCGCGTGAGACACAAGCCATTGATCGGAAGTCGAAACCGGGTCTTCAGGCCGTGGCTTGAGCCCCCGCGGCTCGACTGACCTATCGGAAATTTGAACTCTCATAGCAGCCGGCACGAGACCGCCCAAGGCGCGGTCTTTCCCCAGAATTTCGTCGCTCGCCCTCTTGTCATCACTCTGTAATCGCATTCTTGGCTTGTTCTTTGCCGCAAACTGCGGGAATAGAGAGGCCCTATGCGATTCCGAATCATCATCGGCACCTCCCCTCTGCGCTCCATGGCCGCCCTGGTCGTGACGGCGATCCTCTTATCAGCCCCTTGGCCGGCTAGTCAGGCCGCCGCCAATCCGTTCGACGTCCTTCTCGGCTCTTGGGGCGGAAGCGGACAAATCACCATGACCGACGGTAAGCAAGAGCGCCTGAAGTGTAACGCTTACTACACCGGCGGCGGGTCTCAGCTCGGCATGGCCATTCGCTGCCAAAGCGAAAGCTCCAACGTTGAGATCCGGAGCAAGCTAAGCCAATCGGCCGGACGCATTACCGGCACCTGGGAAGAGCGCACCTTCAATGCGACGGGAAATGCCGTCGGACAGGCCTCAGGCGACAGGATCAGCCTCCAGATCAGCGGCGGCGTAAGCGGAACCATGCTGGTCTCCTACAGCGGTTCGCGCCAAAATGTCGCGATTTCGACGCAAGGAATTGCTCTTAAGAGCGTGACGATCAGCCTCTCCCGCAGCTAGTTCGCCAGTCTCGGGCTGGCGTAATGGCCGCCTCTGAGGCAACGTCTATGGCAATGCCTTGAACGGGGCCGGAGGAGCCATGCCTATGGTCGAGTCGTTGCTCAAAAGTCAGCTGAAAGGCGAGCGGCTGGAGCTCGCGGCGGGCGGCTCGTGGACCGCGGCGAATGCCAGCGAGCTGGAGACGCTTGTCGATCGCGCGGCCGGCGAGGCGGCGCAAGCGAAGAGCGTCTCGATCGACATGGCGGGTGTGCGCGAGTTCGACACGTTCGGCGCCTGGCTGTTGGAGCGCCTCACCCGCGCCTGGAGCTCGACCGGCCGCGAGCCGGTGATCGTCGGCATGCCGCAGCACGATCGCGGCCTGCTCAAGGAGATGCACGGCGTCAACCGCGAGCCGGCAAAGCCGCTCCCCGAGGAGAACAGAATTGTGGGCGCGCTGGCCGCTGTCGGCCAGGCCGGCGCCGGGTTCGGCCGCGACCTGTTGCTGTTCGCCGACATGCTGGGCGCCGTCGGGGTTGCTGCGCTTCGCGTGATTGCCCGCCCGCGCGAGTACCGGTTCACCTCGACCGTCAACCAGTTCGACCGCGTGACCTGGCAGGCCGTCCCCATCATTCTCCTCATCACCTTCCTGATCGGCGGCATCATTGCCCAGCAAGGCATCTTCCATTTCCGCAAATTCGGCGCCGAGCTCTACGCCGTCGACCTCGTCGCCATCCTCGTGCTGCGCGAGATCGGCGTCTTGATCGTCGCCATCATGGTCGCCGGCCGCTCGGGCAGCTCCTACACCGCCGAGCTCGGTTCCATGAAGATGCGCGAGGAGATCGACGCGCTCCGTACCATGGGCTTCGACCCTATCGAGGTGCTGATCCTGCCCCGCATCCTCGTCCTCATCGTCGCCCTCCCCGTGCTGACCTTTCTCGGCTCCATGGCGGCGCTCTACGGCGGCGGCCTGGTGGCCTGGCTCTATGGGGGCATCAGTCCCGACATTTATATCCAGCGGCTGACCGATGCGATCTCGCTCACCCATTTCAAGGTCGGCATCCTGAAAGCGCCCTTCATGGGGCTCGTCATCGGCATCGTCGCCTGCGCCGAGGGGCTGCAAGTGAAAGGCAGCGCCGAATCCCTCGGGCTGAAGACCACGGCTTCGGTGGTGAAGTCGATCTTCCTGGTGATCGTGCTCGACGGGCTGTTCGCCATATTCTTCGCCTCGATCGGCATGTGATGACGATGGCGCAAGAGCCCGTGATCAAGGTTCACGACCTCGTGGTCGGCTTCGGCGACCAGATCGTGCTCGATCATCTCTCGCTCGACGTCAGAGGGGGCGAGATCCTCGGCGTGGTCGGCGGCTCCGGCGCCGGCAAATCGGTGCTGTTGCGCACCATCATCGGCTTGTTGCCGAAGCGCCAGGGCTCGATCGAGGTGCTTGGCGTCGATCTCGCCAAGGCCAACGAGGCCGAGCGGCGCACGCTCGAGCGTCGCTGGGGCGTACTGTTCCAGCAGGGCGCGCTGTTCTCCTCGCTCACCGTGCGCGAGAACGTGCAATTCCCGATGCGGGAGAACCTGACGCTGTCGCCACGCCTGATGGACGAGATGGCTTTGGCCAAGCTCGAAATGGTGGGTCTCACCCCCGACGATGCCAACAAATTTCCCGCCGAGCTGTCGGGCGGCATGACCAAGCGCGTGGCGCTCGCCAGGGCGCTCGCGCTCGACCCCGAGATCGTCTTCCTCGACGAGCCCACGTCCGGCCTCGACCCGATTTCGGCCGGCGATTTCGACGAACTCATCCGCACCCTGCAACAAACGCTGGGCCTGACCGTGTTCATGGTGACACACGACCTGGAAAGCCTCTATACGGCTTGCGACCGCGTGGCGGTCATCGCCGACGGCAAGGTGGTGGCCGAGGGCCCAATTGCCGCCATGCTCGAATCCACCCATCCCTGGGTTCGGACATATTTCCAGGGTAAGCGCGGCGAGCTCTTGATCGACCGGCGCATGAGCGTCTCTCCTTAAGGATCCCGAACCATGGAAACACGCGCCCGCTACGCCTTGATCGGACTTTTCATGCTCGCGGTGATCCTTGCGAGCTTCGCCTTCATCTATTGGCTCGAGAACAAAGGCGGCTTCGGCAAGCAGGACATCTATCAAGTGCGATTCCAGGGCTCCGTGTCCGGCTTGGAAGTCGGTTCCGAGGTGCTGTTCAATGGCCTCCGCGTCGGCGACGTGACGAAGGTCTCGCTCAGCGCCGACCGGCCGCAAGACGTGGTGGCCACCATCGCCGTCGTGCACAACACGCCGGTTCGCGATGACACCGAAGTCACCATCGAGACGCAAGGGCTGACCGGTGGCGCCACCATCGCGCTCACCGGCGGCACATCGTCGTCGCCGCTCCCCGCATCGGAAAACGGCACGCCGCCGATGCTGCTCGCGGCGCCCGACGCCGGTCAGGACTGGACCCAGGCCGCGCGCGACGCCTTCCAACAAATGGATCAAGTGCTCACGGAGAATTCCGAATCGCTGAACAGCGCCATCAAGAATATCGATACCTTCGCGGGCGCCCTGGCGCGCAACTCCGACAAGGTCGACGGCATCCTGGCGGGAATCGAGCGCCTGACCGGCGGCGGCACGGCGCCAGCCGACATGCCGGTTTACGATCTCGTCGCCGCAACCGATTTTCCGGCAAAGCCCGCGGAGGCGCCCTCCTGGACGCTCGTCGTGCCCGAACCCAGCACGCTGATGGGTTTCAACACCGACAAGATCCTGCTCCAGCCCGAGGGGAGCGAAAGCGTGGCGGTGGCCAACGCGAGATGGGGCGACAACCTGCCCATCCTCGTGCAGGCGAAGGTCGTTCAGAGCTTCGAGAATGCCGGCTACACGCAATCGGTTAGCCGCACCCGAGATGGCCTCACCGGCGACTATCAGCTTCTCATCGACATCAGGCGCTTCCATATCTCGACGGCCAAAGACGCTGTCGCGGATATCGACTTCGTCGCCAAGCTGGCCAACAAGGACGGCAAGATCATCGCCGCGAGGACCTTCCAGGCCACCGCGCCCGCCAAGAGCAGCGATGCGCAGGCTTACGTTGATGCGTTTGACGAGGCCTTCACCAAGCTCGAGACCGACTTGGTCGACTGGACCGCGACCACGCTTGCCAGCCAGCCGCCGCCGGTCGCCGAGCCCGCCCCGCCGGCGGAGCAGCCGTCAGCCGAACAGCCGCCTGCCGAGCCGTCGGCGGCCGTCCCCGACCAGCCCCCGACGCCCTGAAACCGATTAGTGTCGGCCTGCCGCGTCTCCGTCCGCTCCTTGATCTCAATCAACGCGGTCAGCTTCTTTGAGCGGGATCGTCTCGGCTAGCCACTCCAATCTCCTCGCTTGGCTTAGATCTCGGCCAAGCGAGCCCGGTGAACCATGGAGCTGTTGCAAGCCATTCACGGGCGGCGTTCCGTGCGCGAATTCACTGACGAGCCGGTCAGCGACGCGACGCTGCACGAGTTGATCGACGCCGCGATTCAGGCGCCGAGCGCCATCAATCAACAGCCATGGTGTTTCGTCGTGGTCAGGGAGCAGGCGCTGCTTGCCCGCATTTCGGACCACGCCAAGGCGCATTTGTTGCGGGCGTCGCTGGGCGCGCCAGCGCATCCCTTCCGCGACATGCTGAACGACCCGCAATTCCACATCTTCTACCGGGCCCCGGTCTTGGTGGTGATCGCCGCCTGCCAGCCGACCGATTGGGCGGTCGAGGATTGCGCGCTTGCCGCCGAGAACATGATGCTTGCCGCCCATGGCATTGGCCTCGGCACCTGCTGGATCGGTTTCGCCCAGCATTGGCTTGGCACGGCCGACGGCAAGGCAGCACTTGGCCTGCCGTCATCCTATAGCCCGATCGCCCCGATCATCGTCGGTCACCCGCGGCGCAAGCCGGCTTCCGTGCCGCGCAAGGCGCCGAACATCCGCTGGCTCAATTCTTCGCCGCAATCGAGGCCTGAGCCAGGGTGTCCGCTCAGGCGGCCCGCTTCTCCAGATCGGAGCGCCGAGATGTGAGCCTTAAAGCGAAAGCGTAAGACCGTCGCGTGCGACGCTTGCCTCGACGCCGTGCTCCCGTCCCAATGCCTCGATGCGCGTCTCAATTCGTCTCGCGTCGCCCTTTACGATGCCGCTGCCGCAATGGGTGAAGATCGCGCGGCCGACCCCTTCAGCTTCGCACCAGCCGAGCTGAGCCACGACCGGCGCATGCCCGATCAGGACGCCGCCGCGGGTTCGCACCATCGACCGCACGATGCTGGCGCCGTCTCCCACATAGAGCGCGACCCCGCGCAACGCCTCGTGTCGCTCCTCGATCGCCGCGAGGTCCGGCACATAGAAGACCGTCGAGCGGCCTTTGCCGATGCGGTAGCCGACGGCCGGAGCGCGCAGCGAGTGCTGCACCGGAAACGCCTCCAAGCTGACGCCGCCGATCGCAAACGGTACGCGGGGCTCGACCAAGCGGCGATCCTCAATGGGAAAGCGGTCGATCAACCGCCAGGTCTCGGCGGTGGCATAGACCGGGCATGGCGCGCCTTTCGCCAGCCCGAAGGCGTGATCGCCATGGCCGTGCGTGAGGACAGTGGCGGTTGGACCCACCGATTTCAGCGCTCTGAGCCAATCGGCGCCGCAATCGATCATGATGCGGGCGCGACCCCGCTTCACGAGGAGCGCGCTATGGCGGCGGTGGCGGCGAGATCGTGCCTCGATCTCGCCGCGCGTACCGAGAAAAGTCAGCTCGATCTTACAACTCCGTCGTAGTCTGCAGCTGGCGTCAGAGGCGGTTCTTCTCGAAGTCCTCGAGCGAGCAGCCGAGCTGCGTCAACCCCTCCTCCAGATAGTCGCCGAGCTTGGGCGTTCCCTTCAGATAGGTGGCGATATGCTTGTCGCGCATCTCCGCGGCCTCCTTGCGCGCCTCGGCGAAGCTGGCGAAATCGCCGCGGCCAAGCCAAGTCAGCGCCATGAGGTCGAGCTGCTCGTCGATATTGAGGCCGCCGAGCGCTGCGTCCAATTCCTGCTCGACCGTGTCGTCGGGATCCTCCTCCAGGACATCCACCTCCCGATCGTCGGACGGATTGGATCCTGAGTCAGGGTCCGATGGAGCCACCTGCTCATCAAACTCGCGCGCCTTGACGATGATGAAGAACGCCGTCTCGGGAGAGAGTGTCAGTTGGTCTGGATTTTCGCTGGGCTGCATGCTGCATCAATACGCACGATCCAGCGGGGCAACCTTGACCTGGCTCAAACGAGCGCAGGTGCAAGCCGGGCCTAAGCGGCCCGCTTCTCCAGATCGGTCGACCATTTGCCCGTTGAGGCAAGCCCGTTCATCGCCGCGCGATGGGCGAAAGCCGCCTGCGCCGCACCGACATTCTCAGGCTTCCCGGACCACGCCTTTTGCGGCGCGGCCTGCAGTGCTCGGCCATAGGAGAAGGTGAGCTTCCACGGCACGTTGCCGATCTTGTTCATGGCATCGAGATGCGCCGTCGCTTCCACGTCCGATTGTCCGCCGGACAAAAAGGCGATGCCGGGAACCGCGGGCGGCACACAAGCCTTCAGCACACGCAGCGTCTTCTCCGCGACTTCCTCGACGCTCGCGGGCTTTCCGCTCTTCTTGCCGGGCACCACCATATTCGGCTTCAGCACGGTGCCCTCGAGCTTCACCCGGGCATAATAGAGCTCGCGATACACGGTCTTCAGCACCCACTCCGTGACGTCGCAGCAGCGGTCGATGCCGTGATCGCCGTCCATCAGCACCTCCGGCTCGACGATCGGCACCAGGTTTTCCTCCTGGCAGAGCGCCGCATAGCGCGCCAGCGCTTGCGCGTTCGCGTTCACCGCGTTGTAGCTCGGGATCGACGGGCCGATATCGATAACGGCGCGCCATTTGCAGAACTTGGCGCCGAGATTGCGATACTCGATCAGCCGCTCGCGCAAGCCGTCCAACCCCTCGGTGATGGTCTCGCCTGGACAGAACGGCAACGGCTTTGTGCCCTTGTCCACCTTGATGCCGGGGAGCGCCCCCGCCTGCTCGATGACTTTGACGAGCGGCGTGCCGTCCTTGCCCTTCTGCCTGATGGTTTCGTCGAACAGGATCACGCCGGAGACGGAGGCCATGCCTTTGGAGCGGAACAGCAGCTCGCGATAGTCGCGGCGCGTATCCTCGCTCGAACTCGACGCCGATCGCGTCGAAGCGTTTCTTGATGGTGCCTCCCGATTCGTCTGCCGCGAGAATGCCGCGGCCGGGCGCGACCATGGCGTTTGCCACCCTGTTCAACTCGACGAGATCCATGATCCTCTCCATTCCGCGGCTCGCCCCGGATATAGCTGGCTCATCGCCCGCGCGGCAAGTCCGCGCGACGAGGGGCGTTAATGCCCGGCCATGCGCGGCGGGGTCTTTTTCCAGGGGTAGCCGGCCTGGGCCATCTGGAAACCGAGATCGTAGAGCTTGCCCATGTAGACCGGATCGAAGGCCTGGGTGCTGGTGTCGATGAAATCGCCGGGTATGTAGGCCAGGTTGTAGTCGATGTTGTTTTTCTTGGCGAACACATAGAGCTCGTAGAGATCGCCGACGCCTTGGCTCTTGATCAGGCTCGACACCGCGCGTCCGGCGATCGACAGCGTCTTGGCCTTCACCGCCTTGTATTCCGGCGAGACGTGGCCGTTCCTGATGATATAGGCGCGGCGCACGGGATTGATGCCCATCCCGCCCATCGCCTTCTGCGCCATGAATTGCGTCGGCACCAAAAAGACTTCCCGGGTCGCGCCTCCGTCCACGTGCATTTCCTCATAAACGGAGCCGCCTGCGGCGACCTGCACGAAGCCCGGCGGGAACACCGCCGGGATCGCCGCCGAGGCGAGCAACACCTTGCGGAACAGATCGAGCGCCTCTGGCCGGCCCGAGATCGCGATCGCCCCCATGTCCCAGATCACCGGACGCTCGGCGTCGAGATTGGTGGTGCCGATCAGCAGCCGGCGGCCTTTGCGGTGCTCCGCGGCAACCTCAGCCAGGAAGGCATCGTTCACATAAAAGGCGACGACCCTGGCAAGCGGCGCGTTGCTCGCGAGCGAGTCGCCGCCGAGCAGTCCCCTCACCGGCTGCATGATGGCGATGTCCTTGGTATCGGACTCGGTAAAGACCTTCTTCAGCGCCTCGTCGTATCTCGGTCCGAGAAAGGCGAAGGGCGCGGTGAGCGCGCCGGTTGACACTCCCGTGACGAGATCGAACTCGGGCCGCTTGCCGGAAGCGGTCCAACCGGCAAGGACCCCTGCCCCGAACGCGCCGTCAGACCCGCCGCCCGACAGCGCGAGGAAATTGACCACCGGTCGGCGACCGCTCGCCAACAGCTCGGGCCGGTTGGCACGGACCTGCGCCCATTTCTCGCGAACCATGGCATCCGCATTGGGTGGAAGCTCGTCGCCCCAATAGCGGATTTGCGTCGGGCCCATGCCGACCACCTCGACATGACCTTCGAGCGAAGGCGGCACTGGATTGCGGGCGATCGCCGCGGCGCAGCCGACCAGCGTCAAGGCCAGCAGCAGAGCCCAGACGACCCGTCCCAACGCATCCCCCCGTTTGACGCTGCACTCCCCGAAGCCTCGTGCCTCGTGGGAATTTCACTTTCGAGGACAGGAGATTAGCGCAAAATTGTGGCCGTGGGGGCATTCGCCAGGAGGGCGCAATCGGCCATAAACGGCCATAAACAGGCCCTCTATAATCGGCCGACGACCACGGGAGGGCGCATGCGGAACATGAGGATGGCACATGCACTTTTCGTCCTTGCGGCGACGCTGAGCTTCGGCACGCAGCCGCTTGCCGCGCAGGACGCATGCAGCATCAGGGATTCAGCGCTGTGCCTGGCAAATTTCTTACTTTCTTTATTATTTTAAACAAGAACTGCCACTGGGACGGCTCGCAAGCCGGTTGTTACCCGGGCCCCGCTCCCTATGTCGACCCATGCTCATCGCACGAAGGCGAAGCGATCTGCGCATCGGACGACACGTTGGGCTGCCAATGGACCGCCGACGCGAAGAAATGCGAGTTTAAGACGAAGCCGAGCTCCGCGAACTAGGCACGCGCCGCGCCAGCGCCGAAACGAACAACGTGCCGATCACGGCATGGATGATACCCGTCGCCCAAAGCGACGCGCCACCGAGTTCGGCCGCGGTCCAAAGGATGACGATGGCGGCGAGCACGTTATAGAGCGTCAAGCCACAGGCCGCCGCCAGCCCGCCGTGAGTCTGTAGCTCGTTGCGCGCCAGCAGTGCGCGATGCCGATGCCGAGTGTCGCCGCGCCACCGCAATTTTCTTCCGTCCATCATTTTTTCAATCAACCGACAGCTCAATCACGAACATCTCAACATCATCATCGCGGACGAATGCAGCATCAGGGATTCAGCGCTGTGCCTGGCCAACAAGCACTGCCACTGGGACGGCTCGCAAGCCGGTTGTTACCCGGGCCCCGCTCCCTATGTCGACCCTTGCTCATCGCACGAAGGCGAAGCGATCTGCGCATCGGACGACACGCTGGGCTGCCAATGGACCGCCGACGCGAAGAAATGCGAGTCTAAGACGAAGCCGAGCTCCGCGAACTAGGCACGCGCCGCGCCAGCGCCGAAACGAACAACGTGCCGATCACGGCATGGATGATACCCACCGCCCAAAGCGATGCGCCACCGAGTTCGGCCGCGGTCCAAAGGATGACGATGGCGGCGAGCACGTTATAGAGCGTCAAGCCACACGCCGCGGCCAGCCCGCCGTGGGTCTGCAGCTCGTTGCGCGCCAGCAGTGCGGCGATGCCGATGCCGAGTGTCGCCGCGCCGAGCACGCGGGCGAAAAATATCGCAGCAGGGTCGGCGCCGGTGCCGAGTGCATCCGTCACCATGCTTGTGGCGAGGATCGCCGCAACGCCGAACAGCGCCTCGAACGCACCCGACACGATCGTCAACAGTCGCAGCATTGTCGGCCCCCCCGGCCGATAATTTACTGCGAATTGTCGACCTTCGTCCAAGTCTGGTCCGGCGCGAAGGCGTCGATCTTGGCCGCGAGCTTGGCGGTCTTTGGCCCGAGATCCTTCTGGAATACCGTGCCGTCGTGATTGACCATGAAGGTCATGATGCCGGAATTGCCATATTCCGCCGGCACGGCGATCAGCGCGAACCCGCCTTTCATCTTGCCCTTCACCAGATAGTCGTAAGCGCCGCCCGGAGCGCCGGCGCCCTGCCGCGTGAGGATGCGGTAGTAATAGCCGTGATAAGGGATCGGCTTGGCGCCGGCCTTGTAACCCTCGGCCGAAGCTTCCGCGGCGAGGTCGCCGAGCGGGCTCGGCGTCTCTCCCGCGGTTGTCGGCCAATAGAGTCCGTCCTTTTTTCCGGGATGGCTTACGATTCTCTGCGCATACACGCCGTGGCCGAGACCTGCCGGATCGAGCGCGGCATATTCGTTCTGCGCTTGGACGTAAGCGAGGGCCACCTGGATTGTCGAAAGCTCGTTGCGACCAACCCGCCGCCGCAGGATCTCGTCCAGTCCCTCCTTGGTGTCGAACTGCCATTCGCCTGCCTTGTTGGCGAGCGGAATTGGGAACGGCCAGTCGTCATTGCCGAGGATCAGGGTCTGCGTGCCGTTGCCCTCCAGCTCGATCGCGTGCTTGGCGTCATAGGCAGCGATGAAATTCTGCCTGACATTGGTGTCCGCCACGGGATCGCCTGAGCTGATGATGGCCTGACCGTCAGGGCCCAGCACGGCGAGAATTGCTTTCGCGTCGCCGGTCTTTGCCGCGCCGACCAGCGCATCGACGGCCTCTTCCGGGGTGTTGAATTGCTCCTGGGCAAGCGAAGGCCCACTCCACGCGAACAGAGCGGCACTGAGAAGAATTCGACCTGTGCTGTTCATTGTCGGACTCCTTTCACGCCGCGCCTGACCCATTCCTCCCAGGTCATGAACCTCACCCCGATCCGGTCGTAGTCGACCCGCAAATATCCGTCGCGATCAGGAGAGACAGCGCCTGGGTCGATCCGCTGCACCTCCTGCGCCATGACACCGACATAGAGCGTGCGGTCGCTGCCCTTGTAGCGGAATCGGTAGAGCTCGAGGCCGTTGCCAAGCCGCACCAGCGGAGCAATGTCATGCTTGAGGCGGATGTCGGAACGCCGCCCCCCGCCGCCGCCGCGACCGCCGCCACCACCGCGTCCGCCGCCGCCGCGGGAGACATGACCGCCACCGCGCGCACCGCCTCCCATGCTCGGGCGGCCGCCACCCCCCATGCTCGGGCGGCCCCCACCTTTGAACGAATTGGAACCTCCCCCGCTCGGCCGTTTGAAATCCGCTTGGCCGCGATTGCCGAGGCTCGCCTGCCCACGCTTGGCAAAGTCTTTCGCCTTGGGCCCATCGCCAGTATCGAAGGCGTTCCCGCCAGCGGGCCCCTTGCCCTTAGGCTTAGCCCCGCCAGCGGGCCCGTCGCCCTTAGGCTTAGCCTTGCCAAGGTCCGGCTTCTGGGCGGGCAGGTTTGCCGCCTTGCCGGGACGGTCCTTCAGTCCTTTCTCGATCTGGCCGATATCCGGCCTGCCGCCGGGACGCTCGCCGTTGCCGCCAAGATCGGGACGATTGTCGCCGCCGGGCTTGAGCCCGCCTCCTCCCGGCTTATTGCCCGGCTTGAGCACCTGCTCCCCGCTCCGCCCGCGATAATCGAGCTTGCGGTCGCTGGCATTGATATTCGCCTTGTTGAATTTGTTTTTTACGTCGGCGTTGTTATAGGCGACGCCGCGGCGGTGATAGGAGTTGTGCTCCCACTTGTTGAAATTGCGATCGGCGTCGATGTTTACGTTGCGATCGATGTCGATATCGATATTGCCGTGACGCCAGTCGAAATCGTCCCAGATCTCACGGCCGATGGCATAGGCCGCGCCCCAGGCAACTCCGGTGGCGATAGCGCCACCGACGACCCAGCCAGCGGGCGGCGGGAAATAGTAAGGTGGATAAGCTGGATATGGCCAATCGCCATAGACGACAGCAGGTTCGTAGTAAGGCACATAGACGACGTCAGGCGATGCCGGCTCGATTTCGATGATCGGTGCGCTGCCCTCGTCCTGCTTGACCGTCACCTTCTGCTGCTTGGTCGTCTCGAGCTTGCCATTGGCTTGCGCCTTGGCGCGCAGTCGCTGAATGGCATCCATCACATCGGCCTGTTGCGCCAGCATGGCGTCGCCAAGTGCTTGGGTCCAATCGAGCTTGTCGTTCATCATCGCGAGAACGGTCGGCGTCGATACTAGCTGCTTCACGCTCGCGTCCCAGTCCTGCTTTTCCAAAGCATCGGTGAGCTTGTCGCCCTTCAGCCCCTTGTTGGCCTTCGCCCAGCGGTCGGCCTGCACGACCTCGAGCGGATAGGTCGAAGCCATCAAAACTTGCGCCAGAAGCGGGTCGGAATAGAGCGCGATGGGTGCAACGAGCTGATCGAGCTGACCTTCGTCGAGCAATTGCTGCGACGGTCCGGTGCTCGCGGACTGATCTTGAGCCGAGGCGGTTGCAATGGAAAGAAGCGCTACGGCCAAGAACAAGACGATGGTTGGAAGTCTCATCGAACGCCTCCCAGAAAATGTCGGCCGCGCGACGACCGTTCGTTTGCTCCCATCTTCATGGAGTTTATAGCCCTATTGTGTCGTCAGTTGGCAACCTGCTCGATCTCGGTCGGCCTCCAGCTCTTGTCGAAGAACGGCTGGAGCGGGCTGTATAGCCTGAGGATCACGAACCAGCCTTTGCCCGGCAGCGTCTGGATGAAATTGCCCTCCTTGACGCCGTCAGGCTTCTTCGGACCGAAATAGACCGTGGTCGAGCCGTCGGCTTCAGCCTCGGCGGCGGGACTTGGATAGCTCTGGCTGCCGGCCCGCGGAAAACGCTGCGCGGTTTGCAGCATCGAGCGGGTCTGGTTGTCGTACAGCGTGAAGGACCAGAACTTCGCCGCGGGGATGTTTGGTGGCAGCGTTACCTTGTAGGTCTTCGCCCCGTCGAACGGCTTGCCGCTGGAATCGACAATGCCGAACAGATATTGCGAGCCGACATTCGGGAGCCGCATGATCATCGCCGGCGTCACGCCGGTCGCCACGTAGAAGAAGGCCGCGCGCGCATCGAGCGTGTGAGCGCCGGTATAGGGAAATTGCTTGACGCCCTCCTTGGTGATTTCAGGCGGCGGCCGCATGAAATCGTAGCCGCTGACGAAGAGCGGGTTCAGCCATTTTGAGGTGGCACTGTAATAACCGAAGCCTTCCGACTCGCGCGGCGTGAAGGCGATGGTGCGTCCCGCGCCATTGGCGATGGCGATGGCGTCGGTGAGAATCTTGCGCATGCGCGGGTCGGGCGCGAAACGCCGCGCAAGCCGTTGAGATAGGCCGAGACGCCCCGTTGCAAATCGAGCTGATCGTAAAGCTTGTCGGCGGTCGCCTGATCCGGGATGCCGTCGCGAAAATTCAGCGTGCCGATCGAGGTCTCGACCTGGTCGGGCGTGGTGAGCGAGGGCGGGATCGGCGGATAGGTTTCGGCCTGGACCGGACGCACGGCGCCAAGGCCGCACAGGCCGGCGAGCAACAAGACACCAAGCCTCACAACCGTTGCATTCGATACCCTCATGCTTCAGTCCTTTCGCGTTTGATGCAGCGGAAGCCGAGATGGCAGGTCGAGGTGTCGATCGGCTCGGCGTGGCGAGCGGCCGGGCGATAGCGGCGGCAATAGCTCGGCGCGCAGAGAAACGAGCCGCCTTTGATCACTTTCCGCGGAATCTTGATATTGGGCTGGCAGGGATCGTAGCTCTGCGCCTCGGGGCCGCCGCGCGGGTTCTGCGGCATGCAGCAGGGCTTGGCAGGGTCCGCGCTGTGCTTTTGCGAGTACCAGTCCGTGGTCCATTCCCAGACATTGCCGATCATGTCGTAGAGACCGTAGCCGTTCGGCGCATAGGTGCCGACCGGCGAGGTGGTTTCGTAGCCGTCGCTCAGCAAATTCTGCCAGGGGAACTCGCCCTGCCAGGTATTGGCCATGTACGTGCCGCCCGGCACGAGCTCGCTCCCCCAGGCGAATTCCGCGCCCTCCAGCCCGCCGCGCGCCGCGAACTCCCACTCGGCCTCGCTCGGCAGCTCCTTGCCGGCCCATTTCGCGTAAGCCTCGGCGTCGCGATAGGAGATGTGCACCACGGGATGGTCGTCGAGCCCCTTGTTCGAGCTCCCCGGACCATAAGGATGCCGCCAATCCGCGCCGAAGCCGAAGGTCCACCAATTCGACCAGTTCTTGAGATCGACCGGGCCCTTCGACTTGACGAAGACGAGCGAGCCGGCGCGCAGCATGTGCGGCAGGGCGCCGGGATAATCCTTCGGGTCCGGCGCGATCTCGGCGAAGGTGACGTGGCCGGTGTCTCTGACGAAGCGGCGGAACTGCGCATTCGTCACCGGACTCGTGTCGATCCAGAAACCGTCGAGCTTGACGCGATGGGCCGGCTTCTCCTCGGCGTAATGGTGGTCCGAGCCCATGGTGAACTCGCCGCCGGGAATGAAAACCATCTCGGCGCCGGGCTTGGCCCTGGCCTTGGGGCCGCCTCCCCGCTTGACCTTGCGCGCAATGCTCATTCCGCCTGACCGCCCATGGCGCCGCTTTTGCCGGAGGGAAGATCGTCTTCCAATCGTTTTTCATGTCGACCACGGTCCAGCCTTTGGCCGTCGCCTCGTCGAGCGCCTTGTCGAGCTTGCCCACGTCCGAATTGCGGTCATAAGCATATTCGCGCACCGCGTCGGTGTGATGCACCAGCCCCATGAAGCACAGCCGCTGGCAGAACGCCGTCCATTCCAGCATTTCCTTGTCGCCGTCCGAATTGCCGAAGGCGAAGATCGGCTGCCGCCCAATGAAATGATTGATGCCCTCCGGCTTGCCTGGCCCGTCATCGACGAACAGCACCGTCGGCTGCTTGATCAGCACCGGGCTTGCGTCCCACATCTGATATTTGGTGACGCCCGACGAGCCGATCACCTGCTCCGGCGGAACGCCGTAAGTCTTCTCGGTGAAGACGCGCATGAACTCGACGCCGCCGCCCGAGACGATGAAGGTCTTGAAGCCGTTGGCGCGGAGATAAGCCAGCAGCTCCAGCATCGGCTGGTAGACGAGATCAGTGTAGAGTACCTTGAAGCGAGGATGCTTGGCCGTCTCGAGCCACTGCTTGACCGAGTTGTTGAAATCGACGGTGGTCATGCCGGAATGCGTCGCCGCGACGATCTCCAGCATGCCCTTCTCGCCCATCGCGGCGACGGCCTTCATGTCGCCGGCCAGCACCGACTTGAACGGCTCCTTGGTCGCCCATTCGGGATGCTGATTGGCTTGCTTCTTCACCTCGTCGATGGCGAAGACGAACTGATTGTACAGCGGCTGCTCGATCCACAGCGTGCCATCATTGTCGAAGGTGGCGACGCGCTCCTCGGGCTTCACGAAGTCCGGCCCACCCTCCTTGGTCACCTTGGTAACGAAGTCGATGATGCTCTGCTTGGTCGCGCCGTCGTTCCATGACGGCAGCGGGTCGTCCGCGGCGCGTGCGCTCGCCGCAACGCAGAGCGCCAGCATTACGGCGGCGAAGGCAAGGCGCTTCATCCAGGAACGGCCATGGCAAGAATTCCTCGTGTCTGGAGACAGAGCGGGCGCGCGAGGCGCCCGCTCTGGTGCTTGGCAAGGCTAATCGCCGGGATGTTTCGCGATTGCAGCTTCGATCTGCTCCTTCACAGCCTGCAAATTGAACGACGCGCCTTTCTGCATCGGCGGGAACTCGATCGCCGTCTGTGCCAGTTCTCCGACCTTCTGCTGCACGTAGACGAAGCGCCAGAATTCGCGAGCGTAGAAGTCGTTGAAGTAGGCTGGCGAACCCTCCAGCACGTTCGAAACCGGCAGCCGCTCGAACGGATCCTGCTTGATGTTTTCCAGGATCGGCATGTTGATCGGAACCTTCGGCCCCGGCCATCCCTCCGGCTGATCGATGAAGCGATACTTGAACTCATCGAGACGGAGGCCGCCGAGATTGGATTCGGCGAAGTACCAGATCTCATGCCGCTTCGACGGACCTTTGCCGGTGAGCAGATCGGTCTGGTCGTAGCCGTCGAGATGCACCTTATAGGTTGTGCCGCCGAGGTCCTTGCCGGCTTTCAGCTCATCGACAATATTCGGGTTGCCTGCTGCAGCCACGAAAGTCGGAAACCAGTCGAGCCCTGAGAAGATTCCGTTCTCGACCTTGCCCGGCGGAACCTGGCCGGGCCAGCGGATGATGCAGGGCACGCGGAAGCCGCCTTCATAGACGGTGCCCTTGGTGGCGCGGAACGGCGTCATGCCTCCGTCCGGCCAGGTGAACACCTCGGCGCCGTTGTCGGTAGAAAACACGACAATGGTGTTGTCGGCGATGCCCAGATCTTCCAGGCCCTTCATCAGCGCGCCGACCGAGTCATCGAGCTGCGCCATGCCCGCTTCCTCCATGCCGTAATTCGTCTCCGGGTTCATCATCGCCTTGTATTTGGCGGCGAGGAACGTGAACACATGCATGCGCGTGGTGTTGTGCCAGAGGAAGAACGGTTTGCCGCTGTCCTTGGCCTTCTTCATGAAGTCGATCGAATCCTTGACCAACTCCTCGTCGATGGTGGTCATGTCATATTTGGCGGTGCCGACTCCCTCGCCATCCCCGCCATAGGGCGTGCGTCCGGTGTTGGGACCGGGCGCAAGCGGGCCTTCGTCGACAATCTTTTGCTTGCCGACCTTGCCCCAGCGCGGATCGACGGTGGCGTCGTCGGTGTCGCTCGCCCAGCAATGCACGAGATTGCGCGGGCTCACCGCGTTACGGATCGCCGGGTCCGTCGGATACGAATACCAGTACGGGTCCGACATGGCGTCGAGGTGGTACAGATAACCGAAGAACTCGTCGAAGCCGTGCACGCAGGGCAGATACTTGTTCAGATCGCCGAGATGGTTCTTGCCGAACTGTCCGGTCGTATAGCCCATAGCTTTTAGCGCGGTGGCGATGGTCGGTGCTTGCGCCGGCAAGCCGACGTCGGCGCCTGCCTGCCCGACCGTGGTCATCCCAGTGCGAATGGGAAGTTCGCCGGTGATGAAATTGGCGCGCCCCGCCGTGCAACTTGCCTCAGCGTAATAGTCGGTGAAGCGCATGCCTTGCGACGCGAGCTTGTCGAGATTCGGCGTCTTGCCCGACATGATGCCCTGATGATAGGCGCCGATGTTGAACCAGCCGATGTCGTCGCCCATGATGAACAGGATGTTGGGCTGCTTCGGCGTCTGAGCACTGGCGGGATCGACTGCGGATAGCGACAACAGCGCGATAGCGCCCATTAATGCCGCGCGCAAACTCGTGCGAGCGCAATTGGAGTTGCTACGCACTAGCGACGCGCAAATGGGCTGTGCTTGCGCGCTTGGCGTGAATTCCTCGTTACGCATCGTGTCTTCTCCTCCTACTTGCTTTAATCCCCGCAAGACGTGCGAGGTTGCTTGAACCGTCGCTAAGCTAGGCGCGTCGGGACACTACTGGCAAGTGACCGATTTTCAGTCGATGTCGCGTTGAGGCGCGACAATGCCTTCTCGAGCTCCTCCATTTGCCCACCGACCGAGAAGCCTACCGGCCAGTTCTTCCATGAAACGCTCTCATCCCGAACGTCATCATCGCGCCCGTCCAAATCTCGCCCGTCCATGTCCGCCTCCATGTGCTCAATGCCCTTTGGTCAACCGAATCGGCTCGCGCGTGGGAACCCGGCGCAGACGCTTTTCGGAATAAATGTGTGATTCGCGCCGGTAGAAGCCGCCGCCGACAACGGATCGCTCCGCCAAAATATGAACCGCCGCACGCAATAAGGGTAACACGACAATGCGGCGAAACTAAGCACACTAGAGCGAGCATCTTGGACTGGTTGCACACGAGACCGATTCCCAAGCATTTCAATATGTGGCGCAACGGCCACGCGGCGACTCCATCGGCGATTGCACAGGACATGAGCATTGACGCGTCTCCTCCCGGTCGGATCAAATACTCGGTGTGGGGGACCCGCAGATGCGCGAAGCGATTGGGGAGTTGAAGACTTGGCTCGGTCGCGCCAAGCCTTCGCGGGCTCTGCTTGCCACCTGGGCAATCGTCGCTGGCTGCACCGCGGTCGCTCCACCCGAGCCTTCACGCGCCGCCGAGTTCGGCACCGGTCCCTGGGTGAAGGGTTACACCGACATCTTCGGCGGCATCATCCCGCCGGTTCCAGGCTTCTATTTCCGTACCGACGCCTACCACTATAACGGCGACGCCGAGCGGACCATATTCGACGGATTTGCTCAACTCGGCGTGGAGAATGACTACACCGCGACCATCGCCGCGCTCACTTATGTGACGCCGTGGAAGATCCTCGGAGGCACCTATGCCGTCGCGGTCATTCCGACGATGCTCGCCGTGGATGTCGATGTCGGGATCGGCATTCCGCAATTCACCGGGCCGCTCGGCTTGAGGACCTTCGGGCCTTTCAACTTCAAAACCGGCGACACCAATCTTGCGCTCGGCGATTCGGCATTCTCTCCCCTCGTCCTTGGCTGGAATGCCGGCAACTTCCACTGGAACGTCGGCGTGTTCGGCTTTGCGCCGACCGGCGACTACAGCACGCGGCAGCTGGCCAATACGAGCCTCAACCATTGGGCGATGATGAACCGCATCGCCGGCACCTATTTCGACCCGAAGACCGGCTGGCAGGTGAACGGCGCCGCGATCTATTCAGTCAACTGGGAGAATCCGGCGACCGACTACGAGACCGGCAACATCCTCAACCTGGAGGGTGTGATCGCGAAGAATTTCGGCCGGCTCGGCGTGGGCGTCACCGGCTACGCGATGATCCAGACGACCGGCGACAGCGGCGCCGGCGCAAGGCTCGGCTCATTCGAGTCGCGCGTGTTCGGCGCCGGTCCAATCGTAAGCTATACGATTGGCAATCCCGCAAATGGGCTCACATTCATCGGCAAGTACTATCAAGAGTTCGATGCCAAGAACACGTTCGAGGGTCACACCTTCGATCTCGCCTTCACGGCGAAGTTCTAGCCGGCGCAGCGGCGGCGATTCGCTGCAAACAAGATAAACCAAGCGCGGCAGCCTCAAGCGCCGAAGCTCGAAGGAGACAATTTGACCTTCGAGGTTGCCGTGCTCGAAGGCGATCTAACCAACGCCAATCGAGCCGCCGCGCTGTTCATCGACTGGTTCGCCGCGCATGTCGGCGGCGTCGGCGTCGTGGGGGGGTCCGGCCTGGCATGCGCCTGTCGGTCATCCCGGCGCCGCGTTTGGCGCGGGTGTCGCGGTCGGCGCGGTCGGCGCCGCGGTGACGCACCCTTATTATTACGGCGCACCTGCTTGCGGCTATTACCCCTACCCGCCCTGCTACTAGGGCTGAGGCAATTTCAATCGCGTTGGGCTGGGCAATGACACCGGCCCAACTGCGTTGCGAAATCTCCACACTAGCCGCGGCGTCCTTGCGCATGCGCGTCGAGGTTGTCAGCGGGTGTCTTGCTGCTCGTCGGTGAGGCGCTCACAATGGTCGCAAAGACAAACAGGAGGAGCACTATGAGCACGACGCATTCGCTCGCGTTGACGCTTGGCCTGTTCGTGACCACGGCGCTGTCGCCCGTCGCCAACGCTCAGGAGACCACCGGCGTGCCGGGCGCGCCCGACGCCACCACCACCATTGACGGGCGACGAATCCCGCCGCCTCCCGCGGCGTTCGGTGGCACGATCAACCTCGATGCCCAAAACTCCACTCCCTATTGGCAGCCGACGGTCGTGCCGCCGAAGGACGCTCCCAACATCCTCCTGATCATAACCGACGATGTGGGCTTTGCTGCCCCAAGCACCTTCGGCGGAGTCATTCCTACTCCGACGCTCGATCGCATCGCCAGCATGGGGCTGCGCTACACGCAGTTTCACACCACCTCGCTGTGTTCGCCCACTCGTGCGGCCCTTATCACCGGGCGCAATCACCACTCGGTGGGCTTCGGCGTGATCAGCGAAGCCTCGACCGGCTATCCCGGCTACGACAGCGTCATAACCAAGGACAAGGCGACCATCGGCCAGATCCTCAAGGCGAATGGCTATGCCACGTCGTGGTACGGCAAGAACCACAACACGCCGTCTTTTGTGACAAGTCAGGCCGGTCCATTCGATCAATGGCCCGTGGGCATGGGCTTTGAGTATTTCTACGGCTTCAACGGCGGCGAGACCAACCAGTGGCAACCTGATCTCTACCGCAACACCACGCGCATCTACCCCTATCTGGGCAAGCCGAATTACAACCTCACCACCGACATGGCGGATGAGGCCATCTCCTATCTCAATCAGCTCAACGAGCTCGACCCGAAAAAGCCATTCTTGCTCTATTACGCGCCGGGCGGCACCCACGCGCCCCATCATCCGACACCGGAGTGGATCGAGAAATTCAAGGGCAAGTTCAGCATGGGTTGGAATGCCCTTCGCGAGGAGATCTTCGCCAATCAGAAGAAGCTCGGCGTCATCCCGCCGGATGCCCAACTCACGCCGTGGCCCTCCGACATTCTGAAGAACTGGGATGACCTTAACCTCGTCGAGAAAAAGCTGTTCGAGCGGCAGATGGAGGTGTACGCGGCCTACCTCGCTTATACCGACCATGAGATCGGCCGCGTGGTGCAGGCGGTCGAAGATATGGGCAAGCTCGACAACACGCTGATCATCTACATCAGCGGTGACAACGGCGGCAGCGCCGAAGGATCGCCCGCCGGCACGCCCAACGAGATGACTTTCTTCAACGGCGTGGAGGTGCCGGTCGCGGACCAGATGAAATTCTACGAGGCGTGGGGTTCGCAACTCACCTATCCCCACATGGCCGTCGGTTGGACCTGGGCGATGAGCACGCCCTACAAATGGACCAAGCAGATACCGTCCTACTTTGGTGGCATCCGTAACGGCCTCGCGATCGCTTGGCCCGGTCACATCAAGGATGCGGGCGGCATCCGTAACCAATTCCACCACGTGATCGATATCGTTCCGACCATCCTCGAAGCGACGGGCATCCGCGCGCCGGAGCAGGTTGACGGCGTCACCCAAACGCCGATCGAGGGGGTCAGCATGGCCTACACCTTTGACAAGGCCAACGCCGACGCGCCCTCGACGCATAAGACTCAATATTTCGAGATGTTCGGCAATCGAGCGCTTTATCACGATGGCTGGATCGCTTCGACGGTGCCGTACCGGGAACCGTGGAACGGAACCGCGCCGCTGCCGAAGGACATCGTCAACGGCATCAAGTGGGAGCTATTCGACCTCACCAAGGACTGGACGCAGAATAATGACGTCTCGGCCAGCAACCCGGAGAAGCTCAAGGAGCTGCAAGACCTGTTCTGGGTCGAGGCCGCCAAGTATCACGTTTTGCCGCTCGACGCCTCGGCGCTGACCCGCTTCATTCTGCCCCGCCCCAGCATCGTGGCCGGCCGCGACGAGTTTACCTATACCAGGCCGATCGTCGGTGTGCCGTTGGGAACGGCGCCGAGCATCCTCAACAAGTCCTTCACGATAACCGCCGATGTCGAGGTGCCGGCTGGCGGCGGCGACGGCATGCTGGTGACCGCGGGCGGCCGTTTTGGCGGCTGGGGGTTCTACCTCCTGAAGGGAAAGCCGGTATTCGTCTACGACCTGCTCGACCTCGCGCGACCAAAGGTCGAGGGGGGCGCGGCGCTGACGCCTGGCAAACATAAGGTGGAGTTCGCATTCAAATACGATGGACCGGGTCTCGGAAAGGGTGGGACTGGCACCATCACGGTTGACGGTGTCGAGGCGGGACGCGGGACGTTTCCTCACACCATCCCGTTCGCCCTTGAGGCCAGCGAGACGTTCGACGTGGGCTCCGATACCGGAACTGGCGTAAACGACGCCGACTATCAAACCCCATTTGCTTTCACCGGCACGATCGACAAGCTCACACTCACATTAGAGCCGTGAAAATCGGAACGTCACCTGAGCGAGCAGTAACCAGCGGAGGATCAAGATGCGGAACGCAATTGCGCTGAGTTTGGGGCTGCTTCTCACACCACTAATCGCGCCCTCGGCGCAAGCGATCACCGAAGACGAGGCGCATGCCATCGGCGTCAACGCCTATCTCTATTTCTATCCGCTCATCACCATGGACATCACGAGGCGGCAGCTCACCAATCAGGAGCCGGGGCCGGGCTCGCTTGGCGGTCCGATGAATTGCTTCGCCAATATCGAGGCGTTCCCCGCCGCCGACATGCGCGTGGTGGTGCGGCCGAATTTCGACACGCTCTATTCCAGCGGCTGGCTCGATCTGACCAAGGAGCCGGTGGTCGTCTCCGCCCCCGACACCAATGGCCGATACTACCTCCTGCCGATGCTCGACATGTGGACCGATGTGTTCGCCTCGCCCGGCTGGCGCACCACCGGAACGGAAGCTGCAAATTTTCTCGTCACGCCTCCAGGCTGGAGCGGCACGGTCCCTGACGGCATGAGCCGCATCGACGCGCCGACGCCTTACGTCTGGATCATCGGCCGCACCAAGACGGATGGCCCTGCCGACTACGACGCGGTGCACAAGATCCAAGCCGGCTACAAGATCACGCCGCTGTCGCAATGGGGCAAGCAGCCGGTGCCACCAGAGTTCAAGATCGATCCGTCCGTCGACATGAAGACGCCGCCGAAGATCCAGGTCGACACCATGCCGGCGGCGAAATATTTCGCTTACGCGGCCGAGCTGCTCAAGCTCCAGCCGCCGCACGTCACCGATCAGCCGATCCTCGCGCAGCTCAGCCGCGCCGGTTTCGAGGTGGGCAAGAGCTTCGATCTCGACAAGGCCGATCCCGCCGTCAAGCAGGCGTTCGCGAGCGCGCCCGCCGATGCGCAGAAGCTGATGGCATGGAAAATGCCGACGCTTGCCCGCGTGGCGAATGGGTGGGGGATGAACACCGACACCATGGGCGTCTATGGCAATTATTATCTGAAACGCGCGCTGGTCGCCCAGCTTGGCCTCGGCGCCAATCTGCCCGAGGACGCGATCTATCCGCTGAATCTTGCCGACTCTAACGGCGATCCTCTCGATGGCGGCAACAACTACACGATTCATTTCGACAAGGAACAAATACCGCCGGCTCAAGCCTTCTGGTCGATCACGCTCTACGACAATGCTGGCTTCCAGGTCGCCAACCCGATCAACCGCTTCGCCGTGTCGAGCTGGATGCCGTTCACATTCAACCCCGACGGCTCGCTCGATCTCTATTTCCAGAACGACAGCCCCGGAGCGGACAAGGAAGCGAATTGGCTGCCGGCACCCAAGGGTCCGTACAATCTGACCATGCGGCTCTATGCGCCGAAGTCGGAGGCGCTGACCGGCAAATGGAACCCGCCGCCCGTGGTGAAATCGGCCGCACCGGCGACGCTCCCGCAATAGAGCTTAGCAGGCTTGCTCTGGCCCAAATGTGGTTGTGAACTGAGGCTGCAAATGACCTGACCCGCGGGTGAAGCGGGCCGGGCGCAGGAGCAGCATGAGCGAAACACCGCGCAGAGCGCAAAAGCCTGGACGCAAGCCCCTGATCGCGCTGACCGGCGCCACGGGCTTCATCGGCCAATATCTGCTTAAGGAGCTGCCGAAGCGCGGCTACCGCGTCCGCGTGCTGCTCCGCCGTCCGACCGCTCTGCCGAAGGGCTGCCCCAGCGCCGTCATCGGCGATCTCGCGCGACCCTACAACATGGCCGAAGCGCTCGCCGAGGTCGACGCGGTGATCCACACCGCGGGGCTGGCCAGCACGATGAGCGGCGTGCCGGAGGACGATTACCGCCTGTTCAACACCGAGGCCACGGTCAGCTTCGCCAAGGCCGCCCAGCGCGCGCGGGTGAAGCGGTTCGTCTTTCTCTCCTCGATCCGGGCACAGTCAGGCCCGACTTGCGAGGGCACGCTGACCGAGGAGCGCGAGCCCCGCCCCACCGACGCCTATGGCCGCTCGAAGCTCGCCGCCGAGCAGGGGCTCGCCGCGACCGATCTCGACTGGGTGGCGCTCCGCCTCGCCCTCGTCTACGGGCCTGGCGTGGAAGGCAATATGGCGAAGCTGATCAAGCTCGCCCGTTCCCGCTATCCGCTGCCGCTTGCCGGACTGAAATCCGAGCATTCCTTGCTCGGTCTCGACAATCTCGTCGAGGCCGTCGACCGGGTCTTGGCGGCCGATGCGCCGCTCAGGCGTCCGCTCATCGTCGCCGACCCGAAGCCTCTCACCATCGGCGCCATGATCGCCGCCATGCGCCGCGGGCTTGGCCGGCGCCCGGCGCTGTTCTACGTGCCGAGGCCGCTGCTCAAGAGCGCGCTGCGCGCGGCGGGCCAGCGCGGAACGCTCGAGCCCCTGTTCGGCTCGCTGGTCGCCGACCCTTCGGCGCTTGCCCGGCTCGATTGGACGCCGCGCGTCGAGACCGAGGCGGGACTCGCAGAGCTTCTTCGCGACGCGGCTGGCAAATGATGCTGCACCGCAGTGGAAGCGCAGCAACTTTGTGCAGCGCAAAAGCGATCGGCGAAATTACCGCAAATTGAATCTGAAAATTTCGTGCGCATCTCTCGCCGCGTCTTACCATCGTCGCATTTTGTTGCTATGGTTCATCATGGCTGACGGGGGTCGCCATTTGAAGCAAGGCTGCTCGCCTTGAAGATGCGACTCTGAGCCCCGATAAAAAATCTCAGAGCGGATCTCCCCGGCGGGCCGAGGAGGTGGGATGGCACTCCCTAAGATCGTCCTGCGCGGCAGGAAAGTCATTCTCCTGAGTGGCTTCAAGGACGCGCCCGAGGACAGAAGCACTAAGCATCGCGCCCTGGTCGTTGACGCCGAGGACAAGCTGCGGATCGCCGCCAAGCGGAATCCGGACGCGGTCGCCTTCGGCTATATCGCCGGCCAATGGGTCGCATCGGCTTGAGCCCGGGCCGCTGACCAAAGCGTCGCTGAAGTAGCGCGTTGACCGTGCGGTCTCGCTGTCTCAATGCCGCGAGATCGCGACGCCCCACGGCGCCGTGCCCACCGGGATCGACTTCACCACGGTCAGGCTCGGCACATCGATCACCGAGACGTCGTTGCTGTTGCCGTTGGTCACGAACAGCAACGCCTCGTCCGGTGTGAAGGCAAGCTGCCAGACCCGCTGCCCGACCAGCAGATATTTCTCCACCTCGAGCGTCTTGGCGTCGATCACCGCCACGCGATTGGCGGGTCCGAGCGCGACGAATGCCTTGGTGCCGTCCTTGGTCACGCGCACGCCGACGGGCTGAATCTGCTCCGGCTGCACCCCCGGCACGGCAAAGCCGATGACCTTGATCACCTTGTGGGCTTTGGTGTCGATCACCGAAACCACGCCGGCAACCTCCGAGGTCACCCATAACTGGCTGCCGTCAGCCGTGAACTCGGCGAAGCGCGGCCGCTGCCCGACCAAGACGTTGTCGGTGATCTGGTAGCTCTCGGTGTCGATGAAATGCGCCATGTTGGTGGTCTCCGAGGTCACCACCACGGTCTTGCCGTCGGGACTGACCCCGACGCCTTCCGGCTCGACGCCGACCTCCACCTCCGCCACCACCTTCTTCTCGGCGAGGTCGATCGCGGTGAGCAGGTTGTCGTCCTCGTTGGCGACATAAACGGTAGAGCCCGAGGGATGAATATTCAGCAGCTCGGGATCGGGACCCGACGGCAGGTCGCCGACAATTTCCCGGCTCGCCACGTCGAGCATCTGCACGGTGTCGTCGTCGCTGGCGCAGATCAGGAGATATTTATCGTCCGGCGTCAGCTTGATGCCGCGCGGTCGCTGGCCCACGGGGATCGTCTGCGTCACCTCCAGCGTCGCGCTGTCGAGCACGGTGATCGAGTTCCCCTTCTCGTTGGACACGTAGACGTTATAGGCCCTGGCGGGCGCTGCCCCGGCGATCAAGCCAATCGCCGCGGCGATTGCAACACCGAGCGCATCTGCGCGCATGCTCATCCTCCCTACACTCTCGCTTGTTGTCATTGGAATTTGCATTCGCTTTCCGGCTCGTCGATGCCAAGCGTATCGACCTCGGCGTGCTCATGCAGAAAGCCTTCCTGCGGCGAGGTCGAGACCGGCAAGTCCGGGCCGGCGACGATGATCGGCTGCCTGAGCTGGCCGTCCCAGTGGCGGAACGTGACCTTCTGCCCCTTGAAGGCCGCAAGCCCGAACTCATCGCTGCGGAGAAAGGCGTTGACCGGCGCGAAGTCGCCCGAGCCTACGCGCGACGTACTCTCGCCAATCGCGCGCACGGCCACCCAAGCCTGATAGTCGATCGGCAGCATGAAGCGGTTGGCCGCGCGCTGGAAACGGTTCTGCATCTGCGTGGCGCCCCATTGCTCATGCGCCGGGTGCCAGCTCATCGCCTGCAGTCCCGCAGTGCCGGCGACCGGCCGCGGGTCCCAGGTGCGATACGGCAGATAGGGACCGAACACTTCTCTCTCATCGGCCACGACCACCACGTCGTAGCTCGGCGCGCCTTGGGTGAACACCGGCATTTGCTGCTGGATCTGCTGCTCGCCGGAATCGGAGCGGCGCGCGCCCGGCGTCTCCTTATATTCGCGCTCCTCGACGATCGTGGCGCCGAAGCGCTTGGCCGACCTGCGCACCATGTCGAGATAGGCCAGGTCCTCGGGGAAGACGCCCTTCACCACCAGCCAGCGCTGCCACCTCTTCCAGACGAGATATTGCGCGAGCGCATCGGCGAGCATGGCGCGGTCCGGCGCGGTATGCAGCACATTCGCCCGGCAGTCTTTCTCACGAAGATTCTCGTCGCTCGCGCGGACGTTGAACAAGAGAACGTCCTTGCCTTTGACCGCGTCCGACAGACGCAACAGAGTCTCGGCCGGCGCGTCCACGACAATGTAATGGTGGCCGCTCTGCACGAGCTTCTCCAGCGCCTCGACGGCATCGCCGCCAACCGGCACGCGCTCGACCTCGAGGGTGAATTGCTGCTTGGTGAAGCGCCCGGTCGTATTGTTGTCCGTGAGCGCGATCTCCGCGCCGGCGATGCCGATATCCTCCGGCTCGACCTTCAGCCGCGACAGCGGAATGACTTTCTTCACCTCCTGCTTGAGATAGCCGATCGGCACCGTGGTCGAGCGCCGTCGCCGGCGGCTGCGGCGGTGCCTCGCCCTGCGCTTGCGTCTCGGCGAGACACCGCGGCGATGCCGCCAGCAGCAGGAGCAGCAGCAAAGCGAGTTGGCGGGGCCGCACCTGCATTCCGAAACGATGACTCACGCGCTGATAATCCTTGGTCACGCAGACGCTGGAATTCGCTGCAAATTTACCCGCTTGTTCGTAGGCAAGACAGCAAGACACGCAGCCATAAGTGGTAAATGTCTTGCCGAATGGTCGCCCAGATTGGACTCGTGCCATGCGCTGGATTGACAAATGGCAAGGCCGCGCGCAGTCTTTTTGCCGTGTTAGCCCGACTGGAGCGACCGGTTCACGCCGGCCGATACGGGATCCACACCCAAGGGAGGAACAGATGGTGAGTTGGAAAGTGCGTGGCGCGCTTACGGGCGCGCTCGTGTTAGGCTTTGCCGGGGCAACCAGCCCGGCATGGTGCGCAGACGCGGGGGCGCCCGCCGCTCCTGTCTCTCAGGAACAACTTAACGCCGCAGCCGGTGATGCGAACAACTTCCTTCACACCAACGGCAATTACGATCAGACCCGCTATTTCCCGGGCAAGCAGATCAACACATCCAACGTCGGCAAGCTTCACCCCGCCTGGATCTTCCAGACCGAAGTGAAGGAATTGATGGAGACGACGCCGATCGTCGTCAACGGCGTGATGTACGTGACCACGTCGTTCGACCACGTCTATGCGATCAACGCCAAGACGGGCGAGGAATATTGGCACTACAAGCACGCCATGGGTCCGATCACGACCTATTGCTGCGGCCCCAACAACCGCGGCGTCGCCGTCTATGACGATAAGGTCTATCTCGCCACCCTCGACGCCAAACTGGTCGCGCTCGACGCCAAGACCGGCAGCGTCGTGTGGCAGACCGACATTGCCGATCCCTCGCTGGGCTACAGCGAGACCATGGCGCCGACTGCCGTTAACGGCAAGATTCTGATCGGCACCAACGGTGGCGAGTACGGCATCCGCGGTTTCGTGCGTGCCTATGACGCCAAGACCGGCAAGCTGATTTGGAACTTCGATACATCTCCCGAGAATTCGGTCGGCGTGTGGGCCAAGACCGATGCCACGGGTCGCGACATGCATCGCGATATCGAGGCGGAGAAAGCGCAGCTCGCCAAGGCCGGCGATCCTTACAAGACGGTCGGCGGCGGCGTGTGGCAGAATCCCGCGGTCGATCTCAAGACCAACCGCATCTACTTCGTGGTCGGCAATCCTTCGCCCGATCTCGACGGCGCCATTCGCCCCGGCGACAATCTCTATACGGAGTCGCTCGTTTCGGTCGACCTCGACACCGGCAAGTATGTCTGCCACTTCCAGTTCATCCCGCACGACGTTTGGGATCTCGACGCCGTGAGCCCGACCGTTTTGGTCGACGCGAAGGACAAGGACGGAAACGTCGTTCCGGCCGTCATTCACGGCAACAAGATCGGGCAGGTGTTCGTCAACAGCCGCAAGGATTGCAGCCTCATTCGGTTCTCCGAGCCGATGGTGTCGCAAGAAGGCACCTGGACGCTGCCGACGGCCGAAGGCGCCCGCATGCTTCCCGGCGCCAATGGCGGCGTGGAATGGTCGCCGATGGCGGTCAATCCCGAGCTCGGGCTGACCTACGCGGTCAACCTGCATCAGCCGATGACCTATCAGGTCCAGAGCTCCCCCTATCCGGGCGGTAAGCTGTGGCTCGGTGGCGCCTTCAAGGTGATTGCGACCGAGGAGTTGTTCGGCAACGTCACCGCCGTCGATTACAACACCGGCAAGATCGCCTGGCAGGTCAAGACGCCGTTGCCCATGATGGGTGGCGCGCTGACCACCGCAGGCGGTCTCATGTTTACCGGCGAGGGCACTGGCTGGTTCAGGGCGTATGACGCCAAGGACGGCAAGGTCCTGTGGTCGTTCTTCGCCGGCGCCGGCGTGAATGCGCCGCCCGCCTCCTACTCGGTGGACGGCAAGCAGTACATCGTGGTCGGCGCGGGCGGTAACACCCAGATCGACTTCAAGCGCGGTAACAACATCATCGCGTTCACGGTTGACTGATCGCGTCACTCGCTAGGCGGCAAAATGCCGCGAATGCAACCTTTGAGGACGGGGCATCGTTTATGCCCCGTCCTTTTATGATCATCAGGGTGCAAAACGAATGCGAGCAATGACCGAGCTTCACCGCTTTGTTGCGATTGCCTCATTTTTTCTCGTCACCACGGGCGGGGCGGCGCTTGCCGACCCGATCGAGGATAAGGCAAAGCTGTGCGCCACCTGCCATGGCGAGCAAGGCGTGCCCACCCAGAAGAACATTCCGGTCATCTGGGGTCAGAACCAGGGCTACCTGATTTTTCAGCTCCGCGACTTCAAGAGCGGCGCGCGCAAGAACGACTTGATGTCGCCGATCGCCGCCGGCATCGATCCCAACGACATCAACGCCTTCGCCGCCTATTTCTCCAAGCTGAAATGGCCCAATCTACAGCAACCGCCGGCGCCGGCTGACGTCGCCGCCAAGGCGCAGGCCACGGCCGCCTCGGTCGGTTGCCCGGGCTGTCACCTCGCCTATTTCCAGGGCGACGGCACCACCGCCAGGCTTGCCGGTCAGAACCACGACTATCTGCTGAAGACGATGAACGACTTCCGCGACAAGACACGCGGCAACAATCCCGGCATGTCCGACCTCATGAAGGCGACCTCGCCGGAGGATATCGGTGCGCTCGCCCAATATCTCGCCGGCCTGCAGATCGACCAATATCTCAGCCAGGGGAACTAGCTCCGGCCCGCGAGCTTGTCGCGGAGTTCCGTGAGCGAGGTGAGATCGCCTGCCGTCTTGCCCTGCTTGTCCTTGAGGCTCTTATCCGCCCCGTGCGCGAGCAGCAGATCGACGGCTGGAGTGTGGCCGAGCTCGGCCGCGATCATCAGCGCGGTCCGGCCGCGATTGTCCTGCTCGTCGAGACGAGCGCCGCGCTCGATGAGGAGCGTCATCACCTCCACCACGTCGTTGACGCCGGCCTCGGCCGAGTAGCCCGCCGCCCACATCAGCGCGGTGAGATCGTTGCCATATTTGGCGTTGACGTCGATGCCATGGTCGAGAAGCAGGCGCACAACCGGAAAAAAGCCCCGGGCCGCGGCGTAAACGATGGCCGTCTTCTGCGTCGTATCGATCAATTTCGGATCGGCGCCCTTCTCCATCAAGAACTGCACGATGGGCAGACTGCCCATATAGGCCGCGGCGGAGAGCGCCGTTATCCCGGTGCGGCCGGGAAGGTTCACCTGCGCGCCGCGCTCGACCAGGAGGCGCACCACCGGCAGCCGCCCGGCCTCGGCCGCCTGGGTAAGCGCCGTCGAGCCGTCGAGACTTTGCGCGTCGATCGGCGCGCCGTGATCGAGAAGCAGCGTAACGATCTCGGGCTCACCGGCCGCCGCGGCGCGTGCAAGCGGTTTTGCGCCCAAGCGATCGCGTGCCTCCACTGAAGCTCCCGCCTCGATCAGCCGCTTGACCAGGTCGAGGCAGCCTTTGTCTGCGGCCGAGAACAGCGCGGCATTCATCTCGATCGAACTGGGCTGCCGCTCGATCTGCTCGTAGCGCTGCTCCTGGCTCCGGCACACTTTCGCATTGGCGAAGGCGCCGGCCGGGAATAACGCGAGGCAGGAAATTGTCGTGGCGAGGGTCGCGGCGACGCGAAACGAGAGCTTGGACATGGGGTTGTCTCTACGCCAAAGCGCCTAATGGGTCAAAGGGCCATGCGCCTGCTGCCAGGCCTGTAGCCCGCCCTGGATATGGCGCGAGGCGGTGAGCCCCGCGGCTTGTGCCGCCTGCACCGCCATGGCCGAGCGCTGACCGAAGGTGCAAAAGAAGATGAGACGCTTGCCCCCGCCTTTGGCGAGGTTTTGCAGCAAGCCCTCCGTCTTCAGGCCTTCCTCCACGTCGGGATAAGGGACGTGCAGCGAGCCGGGGATGATCCCATCCTTCCGCCTCTCCTGGTCCTCCCTGAGATCGATCAAGGCGACTTCGGGCTGGCCCAAGCACCTCTTTTGCCTCGTCGGCCGTGAGCGTCCAGCCTCGCCCGGTGACGATGTCCCGAGCGAGCCCGATCCGCATATTGGCGGGCACGGCGACATCCATCATCTTCGGATTGGGCAGGTTGAGATGGTTCATCAACTCGACATATTCGTCGATCGACTTCACCTGCAGCCGCGGATTGAACGCCTTCTCCTCGCCGATGGTCGAGACCGTGTCGCCTTTATAATCGTGCGCCGGATAGACCAGCGTCTCCTCCGGCAATTTGAGCAGCCGCCCGAACAGCGAATCGTATTGCGCCCGCGCGTCGCCGTTCTGGAAGTCGGTGCGGCCGGTGCCCCTGATCAGCAGCGTGTCGCCGGTGAACACCCGGTCGGGCAGGATATAGCTGTAGGAATTGTCGGTGTGGCCCGGCGTGTAGAGCGCTTCGAGGCTCAAGCCTTCGATATCGACCCGGTCGCCATCGGTGACGCGGATGGAGACCACATCGGCCTTGGTCTGCTCGCCCATCACCGTGATGCAGCGGGTGCGCTCGCGCAGCGCGTCGAGCCCGGTGATGTGGTCGGCATGGAGATGCGTGTCGATCGCCTTCACCAGCCTGAGATCGAGCTCCTTGAGCAGCTGGATATAGCGGTCGACCCGCTCCAGCACGGGATCGATGATCAGCGCCTCGCCTCCGTGGCGGCTGGCGAGAAGGTAACTATAGGTGCTCGAAGTTGAGTCGAACAGCTGACGGAAAATCATATCGAGCCTCGTGACGTGCAGGGAGGTTCGGGCTCGCGCCGAGGAGGAGCCGCAAGTTTCCCGTAACTATACCCAGCCGCTTCTGTGCCTGCGAGGGCCATCTGACCGCACCTGGAGCTTCACACGCAAAACAGGATAGACTGCGCGCGGGAGCGCGGCGTATGGCGTCTACGGACAGAGCCAAGGCAAACAAGGGTCCGGTCCGTGTCGCGGCGGGCGTATGCGCCATCGTGCTGGCTTGCGCGGCGTTGTATTTCGCGAGTTCGGTGTTCGCCCCCCTCGCCTTCGCGCTGTTCATCTTGGCCATCGTCTGGCCGCTTCAGCACCGGCTTGAGCAAAGCCTGCCCAAGGGACTCGCTCTGTTCGTCACGCTCACGATCACCGTCGTCGTGGTCTTGATCTTCGCTTCGATGATCGCCTGGGCGCTCAGCGCCGTCGGCGACTGGCTGTTGAACAACGTGCAGCGGTTCCAGGCGCTTTATCTGCAGGCGACCGACTGGCTGGAAGGGCACGGCATCTTCGTCGCCGGGATCCTTGCCGAGCGGTTCGACGTCGTGTGGCTCTTGCGTCTGTTCCAGGAAATCGCCCGGCGCCTAAACCGGCTCGCCGGCTTCGCCATTCTGGTCTTTGTGTTCTTGATGATGGCGCTGCTCGAAGTCAGACAGTTCGGCGCCAAGCTCGCGTCGCTGCAAAACGGCGACAAGCTCGCTCACGCGACTTCCGCGATCGCCGCCAAGTTCCGCCGCTATATGCTGGTGCGGACGCTGCTCAGCATTCTCACCGGACTCGCCATCTGGGGCTTCGCCCTGCTCGCTGGCCTCGAGCCCGCCATCGCGTGGGGACTGCTGGGCTTCGCCCTGAACTACATTCCTTTCATCGGCCCGTTCGTCGCCACGCTGCTGCCGGCCGTGTTCGCCGTCGCTCAGCTCGACACCTGGCAGGCGGTGATCATCGTCTTCATGGGGCTGACCGCCATTCAATTCTTGATCGGCAATTATCTCGAGCCGCTGGCCGCCGGCGCGGCGCTTTCGATCTCGCCGCTGGCCGTGGTGTTCGCCGTGTTTTTCTGGGGTTTGCTATGGGGCATTCCCGGCGCGCTGATCGGGGTGCCCATCACCCTGACCATCATCGCCTTCGCTGCCGAGTATCCGTCGAGCCGCTGGGTATCGACGCTTCTGTCTGGCCCGCCGCCCGGCGACAAGAACAAGTCTTGAGACTTCATCATGGCTGATAAGCGTGAGAAGAAGCGAGCGGCCGAAGCGCGAGTCGCGGACCTGTTCGTCGATCCCCGCCGTGGCGATATCGAGGACGACGCCTCGAGCACCAAGCGCCGCTCGATGCTGTCGCTGTTCGGCAGCATGCTGGTCGAGATCAGCCTGCCCAAGCTGCTGGTGGCCTGGGCGCTGCTGCTGGTGGTGCCCGGCCTCCTTCTCGGCCTCGCCCCGATCGTCTTCGTCGAGTGGCTCACCGTGGTCACCGACAAGCTCGCCTCTCTGGTAATCGGCCTTTGGTCGCTGCTGATCCTCGCCATCCTCATCGCGCTTGGCTGGTTCGGCTGGCGCGCACTATTCCGCACGGCCGAAAAGAATTTCTGGGCGCTGAACTCCGTCGTCGTCGAGCCGAGCTATGCCGCCTTCCGCGAAGCCTTCCGGCAAGTGGCCGAGCGGCTATTCGCCCGCAACGCCAGCGACGCCCAACGCGCGAAGCTGCGCGCGGCCTCGGCTGCCATCGCGGGGATTCTGGTGTGCGGCCTGGCCCTGCTCGTGCTCTGGCTCGTCTGGCCGCATACGCATCTCTATGGCAGCCTGTCGGAGATCGAATCTTGGAAGAAGGTCGCCGTGGTGGCGCTCGCCAACAGCGTCGCCGCGATCACGGCCTATCTGGCGGTGGCCGCGCTGGTCTGGGGCTTCGCCGATGCCGCCATGGCGCAACCGCGCAACCTCGCCAAATTCGACAAGGCGCCGAAGCAAGGCCGGACTTGGCGCATCGCCCATCTGTCCGACATTCACGTCGTCGGCGAACGCTACGGCCGTCGCATCGAGAGCGGCCGCTCAGGTCCTTCAGGCAATGAACGCTTGAAGCGCCTGCTCAAGCAGCTCGAGGCGATCGACGCCAAGAACAAACTCGACACGATCCTCATTACCGGCGACATGACCGACGCCGGTATTTCCACCGAATGGGCCCAGGTGCTCGACGCCATCGCCGCCCATCCCGGCCTTTGACGGGCGCGTGCTGATGTTGCCAGGCAATCATGACCTCAACATCGTCGATCGCGCCAACCCGGCGCGCATGGACTTACCCACCAGCCCGAACCGGCCGTTGCGTCAGATCAGGTGTCTCTCCGCCATGAACGCGGTCCAGGGCCAGCATGTGCGGGTGGTCGATCTCACCAAGAATTGCATTGGCGGCACGCTGGAGGAGGCCTTGCGGCCGCACGAGGCCGCCTTGGAGCGGTTCGCCGATATCGCGCGCCCGATCCTCTCCAAGGAAATTCCCGAGGTTTGGGCGCGCGTCTTTCCCATGGTCGTGCCTCCCGCCAAGAAAGACGGGCTCGGCATCATTCTTCTGAACTCGAACGCCGACACGCATTTCTCCTTCACCAATGCACTCGGCATGGTGTCGGCGGAGCAGATGCGCGGGGTCGACATCGCGCGCGCCGAATATCCCGATGCGTGCTGGGTGATCGCGCTCCACCACCACGTCGTCGAATATCCATGGGCCGCCAAAGCGCTGTCGGAGCGAATCGGCACCGCGCTGATCAACGGCAATTGGTTCGTGCGCAGCCTCAAGCCTTTGGCGGGCCGCGCCATCCTGATGCACGGCCATCGCCACATCGACTGGATCGGCCATATCGCCGGCCTGCCGATCATCTCCGCGCCGTCGCCGGTGATGGAAGTCACCGACGACAAGGACACGGCCTTCTATATCCACAGTCTGGCGATCGACGCCGACGGCAGGCTCAGGCTGCTCGAGCCCGAGCGCATCATCGTCCCCGGTGAACCCCTCAGGTGAGCGACATGGCAAGCCGCGACCCCATTCTCGTCGACCTCGCGCTGCAAGGCGGCGGCGCGCATGGCGCCTTCACCTGGGGCGTGCTCGACCGCTTGCTGGAGGAGGACTGGCTTCGCTTCGATGGTATCTCGGGCACCTCGGCCGGAGCCATGAACGGCGCCGTCATGGTCGATGGTTATGCCGCGGACGGCCCCGATGGCGCCCGCGCGAGCCTGGAGACGTTCTGGCGGAAAGTGTCGGAGGCCGCCAAGCTCAGCCCCTTCCAGCGCACGCCGCTCGATGTGCTGCTCGGACGTTGGACGCTCGATTATTCCCCGGCTTTCATCGCCATGGATCTGATGTCGCGCGTGTTCTCGCCCTATGAGCTCAACCCGATGGACTCCAATCCGCTGCGCGACATTCTCGCGCATTGCGTCGATTTCGAACGGCTTGCGCGCGCGCCGATCAAGTTGTTCGTCACGGCCACCAATGTCCACACCGGCCGCGGCCATGTGTTTCGCAACAACACCATAACGCCGGACGTCCTGCTCGCTTCGGCATGCCTCCCGACCATGTTTCAAGCCATACAGATCGACGGCGAGCCGTATTGGGACGGCGGCTATTCCGGCAATCCCACCATCACCCCGCTGGTGCGCGAATGCACGTCGAAGGACACGATTCTCATCCAGATCAATCCGGTGCATCGGCACGGCACGCCGCGCACCGCGCGCGACATTCTCAATCGCCTCAACGAGGTCTCCTTCAACAGCGTGCTGCTCAAGGAGCTGCGCATGATCGCGCTGCTCCGCCAGGTCGCCAATCCCGGCGATTGCGAGGGTGCGCTGTGGGCCGGTATGCGCATCCACCGCATTCCGGGCGAGGCTCTCGGCGAGCTCGGTTACTCCTCCAAGCTCAATGCGGAGTGGGCGTTTCTCTGCATGCTGCGCGACCAGGGCCGAGCGGCCGCAGACACTTTCCTTGCGACCAGCGGCCGCGACGTCGGGCGCCGCTCCACGCTCGATCTCGATCCCTTGCTGAGCGGCATCTGAGCAACCGCGTAAGACGCGCCGCCAAGCGCCTGCTCTCGCCTCAGCCCTTGACGCGGAAGGCAAAGACGATCAGCGCCACGCCTTCGATCAGGAGCAGAATGCCGAACACGAACGGCACGGCGAGCGCTGTCGTCAGCGGCGATCCGAGCAACAGCACGCCGATGATCAGGCTGAAAATGCCGAGCAGAAACGAGCCGATGCCGCCGCCGCTGAAGCCGCCGATGATTCCCGGCGATGCCCATCACCAGGCTGAACACGCCAAGATAGATGACGACCGTGGTGGGCAGCGCCAGGGCCGTCAGCACCGGATGGTTCAGCACGACGACGCCGGCGACGATGCCGAGGATGCCGACGATGAGCGACCAGAGCCAAGGCTGCGAGCTGTCGACGAACACCCGCACCAGCTCCAGCACGCCGACGAAAAGCAGGTAAAAGCCCAGGAACACCGCCAGCGCCACCAGGGTCGCCGCTGGGTCCGTGAGCAGCAAGGCCCCGAAGATGAGCGCCGCAATTCCCTCAAGTAGAAACACCCACCATATGTTGGACTGATCCATGCGTGCCGCTGTAGCCATGACCTCGTCCTCCTTTGCCAGGCTTCCTCTTGCACCATCGGCGAAAGGCGCCGGTGGCCCGTCATCTGCCTGATTCGCCTCGGCAGTTGACAGGGGCGATTTTACATCCTTGGAAGAGATGAGGATTTCACGTTTTCGCCCAACCCCACTGTCGCTGGCGCAACCACGAGCAGAAATTCATGCAAATTGCCGTCGCCGAGCACATTTCCGTTCCCGCCGAATGGGCGCCGCAAAAGGCGATGTGGACGGCCTGGCCCGCCGATCCGGACCAGTGGAGCGACGACCTCGCGACGCCCCGCAGAGAGGTGGCGGCGCTGGTGCGCGCGCTCGGCCCTTCGAACCGGGTGCGACTCCTGGTTGCGGGCGATGAGGCCGAGCGCACGGCGCGGGCCGCACTTGGCAACGCGGCGGAGATTGTGCCGGCGCGTTACGGCGACATCTGGCTGCGCGACACCGGCCCGGTCTTTGCCCGCAGCGAACGCGGCCCGGTGGCCTTGAGATTTATGACCAACGGTTGGGGCGGCAAGTTCGATCTGCCCGAGGACGCGACCGTCGGCGACGATATCGCCAAGCTTGCCGGCGCGCCGGTGCGCAAATTCGATTTCGTCCTCGAGGGCGGCGCTATCGAGCAGGACGGCGACGGCACGCTCCTCGCCACGCGGCAGACTCTGCTCAACGAGAACCGCAATGGCTGGACCGAGGCCCAAGCCGAAGCCGCGCTACGGGAGGCCTTCGGCGCCAAACGCATTCTCTGGATCGACCGAGGTCTCCTGAACGACCACACCGACGGCCATATCGACACGCTCTGCCGCTTCGTCGGTCCGGGTCGCGTCGTCTGCCAGTCTCCTGCCGGCGCCGACGATCCTAACGCCAAGGTGCTGAACGAGATTGCGCGCATGCTCGAGGCGGCAACCGATGCCTCAGGACGCAAGCTCGAGGTCATTCGCATCCCGAGCCCGGGCCTGGTGCTGGACGACACCGGCGAGGTCGCGCCCGCCTCGCATGTGAACTTCGTCATCGCCAACGACATCGTGGTCATGCCGACCTACGGCACAGCGACGGGCGAGCAAGCGGTCCGAGCGCTGCAAGCGGCATTTCCCGGCCGCAAGGTCGTGGGCCTCCCCTCGCGCGGGGTTCTCGGCTCCGGACTCGCAGGCGGCGGATCGTTCCACTGCATCACCCGCGAGGAGCCGCTCTAGATGACGCAGCGTACCCTCACCGTCGCGGCCATCCAGACCTCCTACGGTCACGACATGCAGGCCAATATCGCCAAGACCGAAGCCCTGGTGCGCGAGGCCGCAGGCCAAGGCGCGCAGATCGTGCTGCCGTCGGAGCTGTTCCAGGGGATCTACTTCCCGACGCGGCAAGACCCGAAATGGTTCGCGACCGCCTTCCCTCTGCGTGAGCATCCGGCGGTGCGCGCGCTTGTCCCGCTCGCCAAGGCGCTGAAGGTGGTGATCCCGATTTCCTTCTTCGAGAAGGACGGGCCGCGTCATTACAACAGCGTGGCGATCGCCGATGCCGACGGCGAGATCCTCGGGGTCTATCGCAAGAGCCACATCCCCGACGGACCTGGCTATCAGGAGAAATATTACTTCCGCCCCGGCGACACCGGCTTCAAGGCGTGGAAGACGCAAGCCGGCACGATCGGCGTCGGCATTTGCTGGGATCAATGGTACCCGGAAGCCGCGCGCGCCATGGTGCTTGAAGGCGCGGAAATCCTGTTTTATCCCACGGCCATCGGCTCGGAGCCTTACGACCTCAGCCTCGACACGCACGGACAATGGCAGCGCGTGATGCAAGGCCACGCCGTCGCCAATGCCGTGCCGGTGGTTGCGGCAAACCGCATCGGCACCGAGGACAATGACGGCGTCACCCAGAGCTATTACGGCCATTCCTTCATCGCCGACCATACCGGCGCACTGGTGGCGAGTTTCGGCGACAAGGACGAAGGCGTACTGCTGGCGAGCTTCGATCTCGACGCGATCGCCCGCTACCGCGCCGAATGGGGATTTTTCCGCGACCGCCGCACCGACCTCTACGCCAAGAGCATCTTGTGAACGCTGCCGAGATGACGATCGCAACGACACGCCATTCTGCCGACCCCAAGACCGACGCAAGCTTCTTCGCGCTGTTGACGGAGAGCTATGCGCGGCTCGTTGGCACGCCTCTCGTGCCGCCCGGCAGGGACGCGACATGGCTCTATCGCGAGGCGCCGTTCGTTGTGCTCGCGCATGGGCCCGACCCCGACCCGCATTTCATCTATGCCAACAAGACCGCCCAGGACTGTTTCGGATATTCCTGGGAAGAGTTCTTGGCGCTGCCCTCGCGGCTCTCGGCCGAGACCCAAGACCAGGCGGAGCGGCAAAGACTCCTCGATCAGGTCCGCCGCGACGGCTTCATGTCCGGCTATCGCGGCGTGCGCATTGCGAAGTCAGGCCGGCGCTTTATCATCGCGGACGGCGTTGTCTGGGAGCTGATCGACAAGCAAGGCACGCGGCATGGCCAGGCCGCGACGTTCTCGTCCTGGCGCGACATCTGAATTTTGGGAGCGGACATGGACCGGCGTGAGCCGCTGATCTTCATCGTCGCCGGCGAGACCTCCGGCGACAACCTCGCCGGACGGCTGATGGCCGCTCTGACGCGCAAGACGGCAGGCCGCGCCCGCTTTGCCGGCGTCGGCGGTCCGCAAAGCGAGGCGCAGGGCCTCAAGAGCCTCTATCCCATGAGCGATCTTTCGGTCATGGGTCTGGCCGAGGTGTTGCCGCATTTGCCGCGCCTCGTCCGGCGCATCAATCAAACGGCGGCGGAAGCGCGCCGGCTCGCGCCCGACGCCGTCGTCACGGTCAACTCCGCGAGCTTCTCCATGCGGCTTGCGCATCAGCTCCGCGGCTCGGGCATTCCCATCGTGCATTACGTCGCGCCGCAACTCTGGGCTTGGCGTCCAGGCCGCGCCAAGAAGCTTGGGCGGCGCGTCAACCACATCATGGCTTTGCTGCCGTTCGAGGCGTCTTTCTTCGCCAAATACGACATTCCCTCGACCTATGTCGGCCACCCGGCCATCGAGACGGGTGTCGATCGCGGCGACGGCCCGGCCTTCAGGGCGCGGCATGGGCTGCCGGCGGATGCGACCGTCCTCTGCGTGCTTCCCGGCTCGAGGAACGGCGAGGTCCGCCGCCTCATTCCTGTCTATGGCGAGGCTCTGCTCGCCCTCAAAGCGGCCTACCCCGACCTCCGCATCGTCATCCCGGTGGCCCATGCCGCGGCCGAAACCGTGCGCGCCATGACGCAAGCTTGGCCGTTCCAGGTGGTGTTCGCCGAGATGCAAGAGCGCTTCGATGCCTTCGCCGCTTCCGACGCCGCCCTGGCCAAATCGGGCACCGTCACGCTCGAGCTTGCGCTTGCCAAGGTGCCCATGGTGGTCGCCTACAAGGTCAGCGCCGCCACCGCCTTCCTCGTCCGCCGCATGGGCGTGAGCGTCGACCACGCTTCGCTGGTGAACCTGCTCGCCGGACGCCTCGTCGTGCCGGAGTTTATTCAGGAGGAGTGCACGGCGCCGAAGCTCGCCGAGGCCGTGGCCGAGATCCTCGGCTCGGAAGATGTGCGCGAAAGACAGTTGCAAGGCTTTGGCGAGGTGGCCAAGGCGCTCGGCGATCCGGAGCCGCCGCCGAGCGAGCGCGCCGCCAAAGTCGTGCTCGACGTCATCAACGGCCGCGCGGCCTAGCGAGATGCGGCCGATCGGCCGAGCGGGGCCTGAACCCTCGCCAGATGGTCTGCGATGCTCTGATTGATCATGCTCGCAACCCGCAAAGCCTCGGAACCGGCGCGGCCATCGACCAGCGGCTTGGTACCGTTGACGATGCAATCGAGGAACGAGTCGATCTCGTTGGCCAGACTGTCCTGCTTCGGAATCTCATGCGTCTCGGTGGCGATGGCGGCAAGCCCCTCGGTCATGGGATCGCCGCGCAGGCTGTAGCCGAAGATTTTCCCCTCGCCCAGATCGCAATTGAGATAATGGCTGCGTCCGAACACGCGCATGCGCCGCTCGGTCTTGTAGCTGACCCGGCTCGCCGTGACATTGGCGACGCAGCCCGAGGCGAAGGTAATCCGGGCATTGGCGAGGTCGATATTGCGGCCGATCACCGGCGTGCCGACCGCGTCCACGCTCTCCACCGCCGAGTTCGCCAGCCCGATGATCATGTCGATGTCGTGGATCATCAGGTCGAGCACCACGTCCACCTCGACGCCGCGATTCTTCCACGGCGCGATGCGGTAGCTCTCGAAATAGAGCGGCTCGGTCATCATCTCGGCCAGCGTTCGATAGGCGCTCGAGAAGCGCTCGATATGGCCGACCTGGAGCACCCGGTTGCGCGCCTCGGCGAGCTCGGTGAGCGCATTCGCGCTGGCCACGCTGTCGGTGATCGGCTTCTCGACCAGCACATGGAGGCCGCCCTCGATCAACTCGCGCGCGATGTCGTAATGCAGCGGCGTCGGCACGGCGATGCTGACCGCATCCACGCGGCCGATCAGGCTGCGATAGTCGGTCGAAGGCTCGGCGCCGAATTCCGTCGCAACGGCGTTGGCGCGCGCCGCATCGCTATCGACCACGGCGACAAGCTGGGCGCGCGGATTGCGGGAGTAATGGTTGGCATGGAAGCGGCCGAAATAGCCGGTCCCCACCACCGCCGTGCGAATTTGCTCTGCCATGTCAGCGCAACTCCTGCCCCGACCCTAACGGAGCCCTACTCGGCCGCATGCGCCCGGCTCACTTTGCGCGAGGAAAGCGCCTCGCGCACCGTGCCGATGACGAGATCCTGCATCGCATCGGTCAGATAAGGATGCATCGGCAGGCTGATCACGCGCTCGGCCAGCCATTCCGCTTGAGGAACCCCCGCCGGCGGCGTGGGCACTTGCCGGTAGGGCGGCAGCCGATTGAGCGAGGCCGTATAATGGATCGCCGTGGGAACGCCGGCCTCGCGGCAAGCCTTGGCGAGACCGTCGCGATCCTCGGTGATGATGGTGTACTGGGCCCAGACCGAAGTGGCGCCCGGCATCAGAAGCGGCACCTCGACCACCGAAGCGAGCCCCTGATTGTAGCGATCGGCCTTTTCCTGCCGCGCCGGGATCTCAGCCGGGGAACAGGCGAAGCTTCTGCAAAAGGATCGCCGCCTGGATCGAATCGAGCCGGCTGTTGAGGCCGACATATTCGAAGTCCGGCCGGCCTGGTCCCTTGCCGTGATTGCGCAACGCGAGCAGGCGGAGCGCCTTGTCGTCGTCATCGGTGAAGACGGCGCCGCCGTCGCCATAGCCGCCGAGCGGCTTGGAGGGATAGAAGCTCGTCGCGGTATAGGCAGCAAGCGTACCGACCTTGCGCCCGGCGAGGCTCGCGCCGAAGCTCTGCGCCGCGTCGCCGATCACGAACATGCCGTGCGCCTTGGCGATCTCGTTGACGGCATTGTAGTCCGCAGGCTGGCCGTAGAGGTCGACCGGGATCACGCAACGCGGCTTAAGTCCTTGCTTCTTCGCCTCGCCGATCGCGGCTTCGAGGCTCTCGATATCCATGTTGAACGTATCGCGACGAATATCCACGAACACCGGCGTAGCGCCGCACAGGACCGCCACCTCGACCGTGGCGACGAAGGTGAAGGCAGGCACGAATACCGCATCGCCCTTGCCGACGCCTTCGGCCATCAGTGCCAATGTCAGCGCATCGGTTCCGTTGGCGCACGTCACGCAATGCTTGGCCCCGCAGAACGCAGCAAGCTGCCGCTCGAGCTCGGCGACTTCGGGTCCCAGAACGAACTGGCCATGCTTCAGCACGGCGGAGATCGCCGTCTCGACGCTGTCGCCGAGATGGGTCTGCTGTGCCGCGAGGTCGATAAAGGCCGGGATGGCTTGCGTGCGGTCTTTACTCATGCGATCTCCCACCAAAGCGCATTTGCCCATTCTAGCAAGGGAAGCGGCCTATGCGGCATAGAGGCCGGAACGAGCCCAGCCTCGATTCTCGTTGAATTTAGGGCAGTTCCCTCAGTCTTCCTGTCGGCCCCGCCGCCGACTACCATAGCATGATCGAAGTTTCAAACCCGCCGGCAGCGGCACGCAAGCAAAACACCTTGAAACCGGGGGAGGCCCAATGACGCAGCTTGATTTCGGGGGGCGGGCCGCCCTCTTGCGCCACCGCGCCTGACCCATGCTGCTCGGCACAGATCGGCTGCTCGCCTCGTCGCGCCTGAAGGGCCTGCGCGTCGGCGTGCTCGCCAATCACGCCTCGATCAACGGCAATTTCCAACACATTGTCGATCGCCTGGCCGCATCGCCTGACTGGACGCTGGCCGCCATCTTCGGGCCACAGCACGGATTCCGCTCGGACCTCCAGGACAACATGATCGAGACGCCGCACAGCAAGGATCCGCGGCGCAATGTGCCGATCTTCTCGCTGTACAGCGAGACGCGCGAGCCGACGCAAGAAATGCTCTCGCTGATCGACGTGCTGGTGATCGACATCCAGGATGTTGGCGCGCGCATCTACACCTTCATTTACACCGTTGCCAATTGCCTGCGCGCCGCGGCGCGTGCGGGAATCCCGGTCATCGTCTGCGACCGCCCCAATCCGATCGGCGGCGTCGCCATTGAAGGCCCGACCCTGGAGCCCGGCTACGAATCCTTCGTTGGGCTTTATCGCATGCCCATGCGGCACGGCATGACGGTCGGCGAGCTGGCGCGGCTGTTCAACGAGCACCATCGCCTCGGCGCCGAGCTTGAGGTGATGACGATGGAGGGCTGGTCGCGCGACATGTATTGGGACGACACAGGCCTCTTCTGGGTGATCCCCTCCCCCAATATGCCGACCCTCGACACGGCCATCGTCTATCCCGGCACGGTGCTGTTCGAAGGCACGATGCTGTCGGAAGGGCGCGGCACGACGCGCCCCTTCGAGCTGCTGGGCGCGCCTTGGATCGATGCGGACGGCTTCGCGGCGCGAATGAACGCGGTCGGTCTCGACGGCGTGCATTTCCGGCCGGCGATTTTCGAGCCCACGTTCCAGAAGCATGCGCGGACGACCTGCGGCGGCTGCCAGATCCACGTGACGTCGAGACAGGACTTCGCGCCGGTCAAAGTGGGCGTGTCGCTGCTGCGCGAGTTCCACGGCATGGCGCCGAAGCAGTTCAAATGGCGCGACCCGCCTTATGAATATGAGCACGACAAGATGCCGATCGACATCCTGGCGGGCTCGCCTACGCTGCGCGAGCAGATCGAGCAGCAGACGCCGCTGGCTGACATCGTCGCGAGCTGGCGCCCCGGCGAGACCGAGTTCGCCGCGATGCGGAAGCCCTATCTGCTCTATTGAGGGCGGTAGGCATGGCAGATATACCGCCCGCGTCATATTGACCTCGGTCATAGCGGTGTAGGTCCCACGCCGCCAAATCCCCTGAAGGACGCCCTCCTCTTGCTCGCAACCCCCAGGAAATTCCCATGAACGATATTCAGGCGAAACCATCCCACTATCGCAAAGCCGGGGAGATCAATCTCCTCAGCCCGCTCACTCTGCGCGAGGTGACGCTGCGCAATCGGATCGCCATGTCGCCCATGTGCCAATATTCCGCGCAGGAAGGCTTCGCCAATGACTGGCATCTCGTGCATCTCGGCAGCCGCGCAGCAGGCGGCGCGGGTCTCGTCATGGTCGAGGCGACCGCCGTCACCCGCGATGGCCGCATCTCGCCCGGCGATATGGGGATCTGGAGCGATGCGCATATCGAGCCGCTCGCCCGCATCGCACGCTTCGTCGAGAGCCAAGGCGCCGTGCCCGGCATTCAGATCGCCCATGCCGGCCGCAAGGCGAGCTGCGATGTGCCCTGGCGCGGCGGGCGGCGCTTGACCGAGAGCGAAGGCGGCTGGCCCGTGATTGCCCCGAGCGCAATCCCCTTCAATTCGACCGACCCCGCGCCGATCGCTCTCGACCAGGCCGGCATCGACGGGATCGTGGCGAGTTTCGAGGCCGCGGCCGGCCGCGCGCTCGAAGCGGGATTCAAGGTGGTCGAGATCCACGCGGCGCATGGCTATCTCTTGCACGAGTTCCTCTCGCCGCTCGCCAATTTCCGCAGCGATGCCTATGGCGGCAGCCTGGAGAACCGCATGCGGCTGCCCTTGCGCGTCGCCGAAACGGTCAGGGCCCGCGTCCCGCGCGGGCTCCCGGTCTTCATGCGCATTTCCGCCACCGACTGGGTCAAGGGCGGTTGGGATATTGAGCAATCAATCGAGTTCGCTCGTCGTGCGAAGGAGCGCGGCATCGACCTGATCGATGTGTCGTCGGGTGCGCTGGTTCCGGATGCCAAGGTTCCTGTCGGCAAAGGCTTCCAGGTCCCCTTCGCCAAGCGCATTCGCGCCGAGGCGAAGATCAAAACCGCGGCGGTCGGCATGATCACCGACGTTGCTCAGGCCGACGAGATTGTCATCGAGGGCGACGCCGATCTCGTCATGATCGGCCGCGAGCTTTTGCGGCAGCCCTACTTTGCGCTTCGCGCGCAAGCCGAGATCGGCGCCAAGCCGAGCTGGCCTGTCCAATACGGTTACGCGGTGCAGCCTGGCGGGAAGTGAGGCACGTCACCGACTGCGTCGCCGCGCTCAGGGCAGGGCTTCCGACAGCATCGGGCAGCCGAGCGTCTTCTCCAGCGCCTCAATCAGATCCTGCTGGTTTTCCGCGGTGATGTAGAGGCCGCCGTTCTGCTCGGCGAGGCATTTCGCGTCGGTGATGCTTTGCTCGCCGGTCCAGGAGAAATCCTTCATGCGAAAGCCGATGATGTGCACGGTCAGTTGCGCCGCGTTCGCATGCAGCGTCTTGCCGAGGTCGCAGGGCGCACCACCGCAGGTTTCCTCGCCATCGGTCAGCACGACGATCAGGCCCGGCTTTTTCTGGTAATCGAGCACTTCGGCCGCCTGCTCCACCGCGGCGGTGAGCGGCGTCTTCCCAGCCGGCGTCAACGCGTTCACCTCCTGCATGATGAGTGCGGCTGCGTCGGGCATGGGCTTGAGAGCGAGCTGGACGTTGCATTGCTGATAGGGTCCGGGTCCGTAGGTGATGAGCCCGACGCGGCGGAAGCGGGTAATGCTCGGCAGCACCTTGGCAAGCGCCGACCTGACCTCGTTGATCCTGGGTATGGTCGTCGCGATGCCTTGATTGAGATTGCCGGCCATCGAGCCCGAGGCGTCGAACACCAGCATGGCGTCTTCGATGCAAGGGCCGTGGTCTTTCTCTTCGGCGGCGCCCGGTGGGGCGCCACCCGCGAGGAGCGCCGCCAAAGCGCATGCCGCGACCGCGGTTGACCGAACCAACGAAGATATCCCGAGCGCTCGATTGGCCATCCTCGGACTGTAAACCAAAAGCGCATCGAAGGCGCGCGGCAGGGGCGCGCACCAGGGCACAATCGCTTGAAACCCTTGGGCTAACGGACTAGCTTCCACCCCCAATCCAGCTCGACGGAGCAAGCCATTGCTGCGACCCGTGGTTCGCGTTCTTCGTTCCATTTGGCGCGCCTCCGGAACCGCTGAGGGCGAGCGCGTCATCCCCGAAGAGACGGCTGTCGCCATTACCTACAACACCGCTTCTTACGCGGTGATGATGGCCACCCCACAGGACCTCGAGGACTTTGCCATAGGCTTCAGCCTGACCGAAGGCGTCATCCCTTCGGTCGATGCCATCGATACGATCGACATCGTCGAGGAGGAGATGGGCGTCGAGCTGCGCATCTGGCTGAAGGCTCCCGAGGCCGCGGAGTTCTTGGGTCGGCGGCGGAAGATGGCGGGCCCCACGGGCTGCGGGCTTTGCGGCGTGGAGAGCCTGGTCGAGGCGATGCGGCCGCCCCCGCAAGTCGGCGAAGGCCGCGTCTTCACGCCCGACCAGATCATGACCGCCGTCAACTCGCTGTTCCCTTTGCAGCTCCTGAACCGCGAGACGCATGCCGTCCACGCCGCCGGCTTCTGGGAGCCGGAGCGCGGCCTGGTTGCGGTCAGAGAGGATGTCGGCCGCCATAACGCGCTCGACAAGCTTGCCGGCGCTCTCGCCCGCGAAGGCGCAAGCGCGCGATCCGGGCTCGTGGTGCTGACCAGCCGGGTCTCCATCGAGATGGTGCAGAAATCGGCGATGATCGGCGCGCCCGTGCTGGTCGCCGTGTCCGCACCGACGGCATTGGCGGTACGCATGGCCGAGGCCTGCGGCATGACGCTGGTGGCTATCGCGCGTAAGGATGGGTTCGAAATCTTCACGCATCCGCAGCGGGTCAAGGGCGAACTCGCCACCCACGTCGCCTAAAGCCACATTCCGGCCATCTATGGGCTGCCCTTATGGCGGTGTCAGGCTGATATAAGGCGATTCCACGGGAGGCTTTGCCCATGAACACCCTGCTCAAAGCATCGTGCCTCGCTCTCTTCGCGATCGCGGCGCTGGTTGCGGCCCCGCATCGCGGCGAGGCCGCTTCGGCCGCCGAGATCGAAGCCGATGCCAACGCGACGTTACATAGCTTTGTCGACCAGGTTTCGGGTGCGCGCGAGCTGGCCAACAAGGCTGCTGGGATTCTGGTCTTTCCGTCCGTCATCAAGGCGGGAATTGGCTTTGGTGGCGAGTATGGCGAGGGAATCCTGCTCGATCAGCACCGGGTCGTCGGCTACTACAATCTCGTCTCGGCCTCCTTCGGCTTTCAGCTCGGCGTGCAGGAACGTTCGGTCATTATCATGTTCATGACCCGGGATGCCCTGGATGGGTTCAATCAGAGGGCCGGATGGAAGGTTGGCGTCGATGGCTCGGTGGCCATCATCACCGTGGGGATCGGCGGCTCGATCGATACCGACAAGGTCGTGAGCCCGGTGATCGGCTTCATCCTCGATCAGAAGGGCCTGATGTATAATCTGACGCTGGAAGGCTCGAAGATCACTCGCATCAACCCCTGAGCTCAGTTCGCTGCCAGCAACGCATTGGCCTCGGCGAGATCCTCCGGCCGGTTGATGTTGAAAAAGGGATCGATCGCCCGGCCGCCTAATTGTGTCGGGGGAAAAAATACCTCCACGGCGCCTTGCTGCTCGGCCCAGGCGCTTGCCTTGCGCTGACCCTCAACGAGCGCGGCTTCAAGCGTCCCGGCAATCCCAATGGGCCACAGCCCAATCACCGGATGCACGCCTTCGCCCGAGCGCGCCACGCAGCATTCGCGCCCCGTTTCTTCCAGCGCGGCGAGGAAGCGTGCTACGAGGTCATCGGGCAGAAACGGCGTATCGCAGGCGACCGTGACGACATGGCGGATGTTTGCGCCGCACTCCCTCGCCCAGACGAGCGCGGCATGCAGCCCTGCGAGCGGACCGGCTTGGCCGGCGATCCTATCGGCGATGATCGGCAGTCCGAAGCTGGCAAAGCGCGACGGCTCGGCATTGGTATTGAGCGCGAGCATGGCCACTTGCGGCTCAAGTCGCGCGATGACATGAGCAATCACGGGTCTGCCGGCGAGCGAGGCGAGGCATTTGTCCTGCCCGTCCATGCGGCTCGATCGGCCCCCCGCAAGCACGACACCCGCGACGACGCTAGGCGGTTCCATCGCCGGACCCTAAGCCCAGCGCGCGCCTGCCAATTGCCGTTTGGGTGAGGTTCAGCCCTTCGGCCGGCGCGACACCATTGCGCGCCGCGCGGAGAGCAACCAGCAGCATGTCGCGCAGCGGATCGGACATGGAACTCAATGCGCGGCGTTGCCGGCCCAATAGGCACGAAGCGAGTCGACCACCTTCTCGCCCAGCGCCGTCAATCGCGCATGGCGGTCGAGCTCTTCGATGCCGTTGCGCGCCGCCCTTTCATTATATTCGGCGCTGTCGCGCGCAATGTTCGCCTCCGCTTCGGTCAACGCGCCGCTGCCAAGCAGTCGGTTCATGGCCAGATGCACGCGCGTCGCCACAAAACAGGCGTGAAGGATGCCGTCGATCGGCCGCTTGTCCCTGCGGAGCGGCGAGTTGTAGCGCTCGCGACCGCTGTTCTCGGTCAAGGCGCCCTCGGCCGATACCCCGAACAGCAGGACATGGCTGCTCTCATGCACGAGCAGATCCACCATCGAAATCGTGCTCCGTTTGGGATCGGCATTGAGCAGCGATGCGCCCCAGAGGAAGAAGGTCGAAGCGCCGTTGAATCCGTCCGCGGGATTGTCGCTTCCCGGCGCGCCGAGCACGATCATCCTGATGAGGTGCCGCACCTCCTCGTAAAAGACCGGATCGGCACGCTCCAAGAAAGCAAGCCCAGCCGCGATGGTTTCTTTGCAAGCGGCGAAATTCTCCGGGCTCGGCGCCTTAGGCTTGAACGGACGCTGTCGGTCAGTGTCGAATAGGAGCCGGAACTGGTCCCACCAAGCCGCCGGCACCGTTCGCTCGCCGAAGCACACGACCCCGGCATCTTCGCCGGGAAGCGACGCGGCTTCGACCACCGCGGCGAAGGTGGCGGAGCAATCGCCCCGCGGCGTTTTGGCGAGCTCCGCAACGAGTTTGGAATAGAGGCAAAAGACCCAAGGTGAGACGGGGCCCGATCTGAGGCGCTGTTCGATCTCGGCAAGCGCCTCCGCATGGGTCTCCGCCAGGGAGGCGACCTCGGCGAGATAGGCCAAAGATTGCGCCAAGCGCAGGCGCAACAACTCGTCGATCGCCGCGACCCTCGGCGGCGAGGGCGCGAGGCTCCAGCGCGGAGTCTCCACGTCAATGTCCCTGGACTGAGCAACGAGCGACAGTTCGACCTCCCCGCCTACCAACTCAACCCATTCGCTCTCCGGCCAAAACGGGCTAAGGCGTCAGTTGCGCCCGCCCACCAATAGCCAGGTCTTGGCATGTAATCCAGGCCTCGACAAGCTAGGCTCGATTTCGGCAAGTGACCCAAACCGGACCTCGCGCCTTTGCGCAGCGATGACGCCCAGCGTCTTGCACCGGCTGGCCGCGTTTAGGATTCGCGGGTCAAAAGCGATCGGCAGCTTGACGGGGCCGGTATTCCCGCTGTCCGGCAGCCAGGTCGGCTCACCGTCGTAGCGCGGATTTCGAATGCGCTGGGCCAGCAGCCTCAGCGCCTCGGTCATGTCGCAGCGAGCAATGAAGTGGCCGAGGCAATGATGCACGCCGCCGCCAAAGCCGAAATGCAGCTTGCGCTTCGCGGAAATGTCGAAGCCCGGCGTGAAATGCTGCGGGTCGGTTCCGGCAAATTCGGATAGCAGGTGAATGGTGGTGCCCCGCCTGATTTCGAGGCCGCCATAGGTGAAGTCTTCCATCGCCTCGCGGGTGACCCAGGTCGTCGTGGGGCGCACCCGCATCACTTCCTCGACCGCGTTCTTGGCAAGCTCCGGCTGGTCGGCCAGCAGCTTCCATTGCTCCGGATGCTCCACGAACATGCTCATCGCAAGGCCGAGCTGGTTGCGGGTCGTGTCGATGCCGCCAAATACGGCCACGACGACCATGTCGTACAGCTCCTGATCACTGAGCGCGTCCTTGTCCTCGTTGGCCTGCAGCAACAGGGAGATGAAATCATCGCCAGGCGGCCGTTTCCGACGCTCCTCGACCACCCGGTGGGCGTATTCGAACAAGGCAGCAGTCGCTTTGTCGATCTTCGCCACGTCCTGCTTGAAGGTGACGCCGAGCGCCAAGCCCATATCGCCGGCAATGTCGGCCAGCCGCCGCCACTCGCTCTGATCGAGACCGAGCAGGACGCAGGTGACCCGCGTCGCATACGGCTCGGAGAATTCTGCCATGAAGTCGCAGCGGCCGCGCCCGGCGAACTTGTCGATGATGTCGTTGGCGAGATCGGCGAATTTCGGCTGCAGCGCGACGATGGGTTTCGGCGAGAATGCGGGATTCGCCAGCCGCCGCAACCGCGCATGATCATCGCCAACGCGGCTCAGCAGCATACGCTGCCACCAATCGGAAAACCTGCCGGTCACATTGTTGTGGGCCGGCCACGCATAGCTGCCCTGGCGCAGGCGCGGATCCCGCAACAACTTGCCGACATCCTCATAGCGCAGCACGGCGATGCCATAGGGTGTGCGTGCACACCAACTGCGCTCTCGCGCCTCGCGCACCTCCGGCGAGCGAGTCGAGAAACTTGGATCGGAGAGGTTCAGAAAGGGTAGGTCGATGGCGTCTACGGAACTCATCCCCGCCTCCCAGCCGCTGCTCGGCGTCGATGGGTTGAGGATCCGAATCGATGTGAAGAAAAGCCGGCCACGGGGAGAGTGCTTGCCGTGGCCGGGAATTTCAACCTTTCCGCGCGGCCTAGCTCGTGGCCCAATAGTGCGTGAGCAGCACGATCAGCACGCCGGCAGCGAGGGCTACGTAAGGAAGCATGCCCGCTTGGCTCTTGACGCCTTCCTCCTTGCCGAGATGCATGTCTTCCATCATGTCTTTCGGAAACACGCCCTTGTCCTGGATATAGTGTCGGAACACGAACACCGGGATGATCAGCGCCGCGAAGATCAGACCGGTCCAGAGCGTGTGCGCTCCCCAGACGTCGGCGCCGGCACCCATCAGCGCGGCGTTCACGTAGGCCAACACGCCACCGATCGCGATCAGGATCGTCGGCGCCTGATAAGGCCGTTCCCAGCTCGGGCGGTCCATACGATGAATCCAGCCTGCGTTGAGGTTGAGGAAGTTGAAGATGATGTAGCCGACATTGGACGCTGCCAGGATGAACAGATAGTCGGACATCATGAGCAGGATCAGATTGAACGTCAGATCCGTCCACATCGCCCGCGTGGGCGCGCCCATTTCGTTGACATGGGACAGATAGCGCGGCAGCCAGCCATCGACCGACGCCTGATACAGCGTACGTGAGGATCCCGCCATCGCCGTCATGATGGTGAGCATGAGCGCGAAGACCAGCAGGATGGCGACGAATGTCTCGATGAACGCGCCGCCGCCGAGCATTCCCGCCATGGCCTTGCCAACGCCCATGCCGCTATAGATGTCCGGCGCCAGCATTCCCGTCAAACCAAGAGCGCCCTGGAAGGACAGCGGCACAAGGATGAACACGGCAAGGCACATGAGGCCGGAGTAGAAGATGGCCTTGAACGTATCGCGTTTCGGGTCCTTGAACTCTCGCGTGTAGCAGACCGCCGTCTCGAATCCGTAAGTCGACCAGGCCGCGATGAACAGACCTCCGATGAAGAGAATCCACCCTGCCTTGTCCCAAGCTCCGTCAATAGGGGCGCCGGCGGCATCGTGCCCGAGCGGCACGAGCGGAACGAAGTTCTCGCGCGGTAGGTCGCCTGTGAGCAGCGGAACGATGCCGATCAGCATCAAGGGAAGCAGAGCCGCCACGCCCATGAGCATGGTCGCGCGCGCGGAACGCAGGATGCCGCCATGCTGGATCAGGAAGCAGGCCAGCATCAAGACCAAGCCGATGAAGAAGGTCGCGTTGATGCGGAGTGTCAGCCCCTCCTTGACCGCGCCGAGGTCAAGCAGAGTGATTTGCCAGGTATTGATGGCGGCATCTGGCGCGAAAAACAGACTGAGAATGTAGCCGGCGCCGAGCCCCGACCCGATCGCCAGCACCGGCGACCAAGCGAACCAGTTACACCATACCGACAACGGTGCGATCATCTTGGCGTAACGGACCCAGGCGACCGCGCCATAAACCGAGGCCCCGCCGGACTTGCCGGGGAACAGACCCGCGATTTCCGCGTAGGTGAAGGACTGAATGAAACCGAAGATGATAGAAATCGTCCAAACGAGCCACGACGCCTTGCCCACCGTGGCGGCGATGCCGCCGATCGAGAACAGCACCAGCGCCGGAACGCCGCTCGCCACCCAGAACGCGCCGGTCCAGTCAATTTTTCGGTGCAGGCCTAGCTCGGTTCCTTCTGCACCTTCAATTCCTTTTGCTGCTGTTGCAGTGCTCATAGCGACCCCCAAAGGTTCTCAAGATGACGCGCTACCACCTCACAACCATGCCGCATGCCCGGAACGAATTGGTGCAGGCGCGGATCGCGCAGCTCTACGCACTTGGCCCAAAGTGGTTTAGCCGACGCGCGGACCGCTACTGTTTTTGGGCACCAAAAGCTTAGACCCGTTACTGGGCCGGGGACAATAGGAGCCACTTTGGTTTCGCAGTGCCCACTTTGGTTTCAATTGGCACCTTTTACAGCGGCGTCTTAAAGTGGCGTATCGGTTGGGCAACGCAGCGGTCGAGTTGCGGCCCTATGGTGTGATGTAATGTCACGCGTTACAGATCGGAGCGAGCGAGGGAGTTAAGTCATGACAGGTCGTGTTGCCGTGATCGGGGCCGGTCCGTGCGGCCTCAGCCAATTGCGCGCATTCCAGCAGGCGCAGAGCAAGGGAGCGGATATTCCCGAGATCGTCTGCTTCGAGAAGCAAAGCGATTGGGGTGGCTTGTGGAACTACACTTGGCGCGCCGGCCTGGATGAAAACGGCGAGCCGGTCCATTGCAGCATGTATCGGTATTTGTGGTCGAACGGACCCAAGGAAGTTTTGGAGTTCGCCGACTACACGTTCGACCAGCATTTCAAGCAACCAATCCCGTCGTTCCCGCCGCGCGAGGTGCTCTACGACTACATCGTCGGGCGTGCGAAGGAGGCAGGCGTTAGGCCCTCTATCCAGTTCGGCACGGCGGTGCGCCGCGTCTCCTACGACAAGACCTCGGGCAAGTTCTCGGTGACGGTGGAGCGATTGAGCGACCATACGCTGCGCAGCGAGACGTTCGATTGGGTGGTGGTGGCGACCGGACATTTCTCGGTGCCGAACGTGCCGTATTTCACCGGCATCGAAACCTTCCCCGGCCGGGTGCTGCACGCTCATGACTTCCGTAGCGCCGACGAATTCAAGGGCAAGAACGTGCTGATCGTCGGCGCCAGCTATTCGGCCGAGGATATCGGCCTGCAATGCCACAAATACGGAGCGAAATCCGTCACCATGTGCTGGCGCACGCAGCCGATGGGCTTCCATTGGCCCGAGTCCGTCGATGAGCGGCCGCTACTGACGGGCATCAATGGCAGGACCGTCAGCTTCAAGGATGGATCGAGCAAGGAATTCGACGCCATCATCCTGTGCACCGGATATCAGCACCACTTCCCGTTCCTTGACGATGAGCTGAAGCTTCGCACGCATAACCGCATGCATCCGCCGCATCTCTACAAGGGCATCTTCTGGCTCGATAACCCGAAGCTGATCTATCTCGGCATGCAGGACCAGTTCTACACCTTCTCGATGTTCGATGCGCAGGCCTGGTACGCGCGCGACGTGATTCTCGGCCGCATCAAGTTGCCGTCGAAGGAGGAGATGGCGAAGGACGACGCGGCATGGGTCAAGCGCGAGGAGGCGCTGAAAGACGCCTTCGAGAAGATCGACTTCCAGGCCGACTATGTGCGCGAGCTATGCGCGGCGACCGACTATCCGAAATTCGACATCGACATGACAGTCGATGAGTTCAGGGAGTGGGAGCACGACAAGGAGCATTCCATCCTCGGCTACCGCAACAAGGCGTTCAAATCGCCGTGCACGGGTACCATGGCGCCGGTGCACCACACGCCATGGCTTGAAGCGCTGGATAACTCGATGAAGACGTTCCTCGCGGTCAAGGGCAAGGCCGCCGCGGAATAGGCTCGCCGTTGCCGGCTAGGAGCGTACCCGCGTCTTCTCCGGATCGAAGTGCGGGAAGCGCACCACGCGTGCGGGCAGACGCTTCTGCTCCCCGTCGAGCTTGCCGACCTCGAGCTGCGTGCCGAGTTCTCCGCTCGTAACGTCAACGCGGGCGAGCGCGATGGTCTTCTTCAAGACCGGCGAGCGGGTGGCGCTGGTGATGACGCCGACCTGGGCGCGGCCGCTATGCACGCAATCGCCGTGGCCCACCGCTTCATCGCCTTCCATCTCCAGGCCGACCAACATTCGCTGCGGATGGGCTTTGCGCCGCGTCAGCGCCTCGCGCCCGATGAAGTCGTCGTTCTTCGAGGCCAGCGGCACGGTGAAACCGATCCCGGCCTCGAACGGATCGGTCTGGTCGCAGAATTCGTAGCCGGCAAACGCGAGCCCCGCCTCGATGCGGAGCATGTCGAGCGCCTGCAGACCAAGCGGCATGAGCCCGTGCGGCGCTCCCGCTTCCCAGATGGCGTCGAACACGGTGAGCGCATCCTTGGGATGGCAGAACACCTCGTAGCCGAGCTCCCCGGTATAGCCTGTGCGCGAGACGACGACCGGCGCGCCGTCATAGCCGCCGATGCGCCCGATGGTGAAGCGAAACCAGCCCAGCTCTGCCAACGCGGGTTGCGCCGGCGGCGTCCAGATAACCTCGCGCAAGATGTCGCGGCTCTTAGGTCCCTGCACGGCCACGTTATGCAGTTGGTCGGTTGAGGAGCGCACCCACGCCTTGAGCCCGAGTTTCTCGGCCTGCTCGCGCAGCCAAATGCCGCCATAGTCGACGCCGCCAATCCAGCGAAAGTTGTTGTCGCCGAGTCGGAACAGCGTGCCGTCGTCGATCATGCCGCCGTGGTCGTAACACATGGCGGTGTAGACGACCTGTCCCACGGCCAATTTCCGGACATTGCGCGTGAGCGTGTATTGCAGCAGCGCCTCGGCGTCCGGACCGGTGATCTCGAACTTGCGCAGCGGCGACAGATCCATAATGACCGCCCGCTCGCGGCAAGCCCAGTATTCTGCCACCGGTCCTTCGTTGCTGAACCGGGTCGGCAGCCAATAGCCGCGATATTCGACGAAGCTGCGTGTCAGCGCGGAGAAGCGCGGGTGAAACGCCGTCTCGCGCGTGAGCTCGGCCTCGGCGTCGGGGGTCATCCTATAGGCCACTCCCCTCGAGAAGCGCTGCTTGTCGGAATAGGTGCGAACATGGATGTCGGTGGGCTCCCATCCATTGGCCGGGTCGATGTCGTCCGGGCAGGCGGAGGACACGCAGACGATATCAGTCAGCGCCCGCAAAAGTACATAATCGCCCGGCCGCGACCACGGCTCATCGAAGTAGAGCACGTTGTTCGCATCGATGCCGGTATTGTAAAAGAAGTTGAGCGCCATCCAGCCCTTGCGCGCGGCGATACCGTAAGGCGCAAGCTCTTTGTTGAAATTGTCGGTGCAGTTGACGTGCCCGGGATAGCCCTGGTCGTCGTAATAGCGCGCGTAACAGGCAAGCCCGAAGGCATCGTGGCGCCCGACCGTGTCGCGAACCACCTCCACCAACGGCTGCATCTCCTGATCGAAGGCTTTGGAGAACAGGCCGGGGAGCGGATAGCTTTGTCCCACCAGCGAGCGCGTCGCGGTGACGTCGAGCGGACGCTCGATCCCCTTGTCGAGCTTGCGCGCGGCAAAGCACTGGAAGTCGGTGCATTGGCGACCGGCGACGTCGATGATCTGAATATATTCGCCGGCGCGCACGAGATAGGCTCCGGCCGTCGCCCTGTGGATGCGAATATCCTGCAGCGGGTCGGCAAGCGGTTCGGGCAGGATGGCCTCGCTCGCCGGGCGCAGCCGCGCGCGCATGACGTGGAGACGGATCGGCGTGGCCGTGTCCTGCGCGCCCGCTTCCATTGGCGTTCCCGGGGCGGCGACAACCATGACTCCGTCGCGCGCTGACCGTGAAGTCGCATTCGTCTCCGGCGCGGGAGTCGCCGCCGAACACCGTGACGGCGCGGGCGCCGGCAAGATCGATGCCGCGCCGCTCAAGTCCGGACCGGACGGTGCGAGCGCTTTCGCTGTCTCCGCTCAGGATATGCTTGAGGCCGCGCGCCTCACCATTGCCTCGGACACCGAGAATGCTTGGGTCGATACCGCCGGCCAGGTCGGCGGCCACGACTTCGCAAGACTGCAAGCCCTCGACGTTGACCAGCTTCACACGGTCGCCGGCATGGATCGGGACGGCGATCGCCCCTCCCCCAGGCACAGTGTAGCGCTCTTCGCCGGGGGCGAGCGTGAGCAGGCCGGGTCGCCGGACGGCTGAACGGCGCGGCGGTTTCTGTTCGTGGGTCGGTTGCTCGAGGACAGCCACGGTGGATTCCATCTCACGCCGAACGGCGCGCGTCGTCGGCCCATCCCCCTGAGGGGCGCTAGGCTTTGTCAATTGTCCTTATTGTATCCGGATCGGCTGCGCCCGCGAAAGCTCCCTGAGGGGAGAAACCCCCTCGGCCACATGCAGCCTGCTGTGCGGGCGACTATGGAAGGGGCGTGGTAGCGGAGGAGGGATTCGAACCCCCGACACGCGGATTATGATAAGTCGTGTCCGCCATTTCAGGCCATAACGAACGGACGCTGCGGTGTGCAAGAACATGCGCTCAGCTGTGAGATTTTTCTTCTTTCCAGGCATCACTCGGTATCGTACGATCACATCCCATAACCTTTCGATTTTGTTACCTTAGCGTTACCTGAGGGCATGCCAACAAAGAACCTCACCGCAGCGAGCGTCCACGGCTGAAGCCGCCTTCCTCGGGCCAGGTCGAATACTACGACCGGCGCCTGCCCTCGTTCGGTCTACGTCTCTCCTATCACGGCACTAAGTCGTGGTTCGTGATGACGCGACTAGATGGCAAGCTCATCCGAGTGACCCTGGGTAGGCACCCTGCCCTTTCTCTCGCCGATGCGCGCGAGGAGGCGCGGCGCACGACGACACTTGCCGCGGCTGGAAAGGATCCGCGGCTTATTAGATTAGTTGCTAAGCAGAAGCGGCAGGAGGAACGCCGCAACACATTTGCGTCGTGTGCAGACGAATTCCTTGAAAGGTATGTGGAGCGCCATTTGCGGCCATCGACCCAACGCGAATACCGGCGCATCTTGAATGGTTCCGACACGCGCGCTTGGCGAGACCGTCCAATCTCTCAGATTGGCAAGCGCGACGTTCTAGATGTCATCGATGCGATTGATGGACGTGGGTCACCCGGAGCCTCAAAGCGTGCGCTTGTCTATCTGCGAAAATTCTTCAACTGGTGTGCCGAGCGCGACATCATCAGCGTGGTGCCTACAGATCGCATCCGTCCCCCCCATCCCGAGGTGAAGCGCGATCGTGTGCTGTCGGACGAAGAGCTGCGCTATCTGCTCTGCGCGCTAGAGACGGAGCGAAGCATTTTTGGGCCCCTCTTCCGCCTTCTGATTTTGACAGGCCAACGTCGGGGTGAGGTTGCTGGTATGCTCTGGTCGGAGTTACGCGAGATCGAGGACGAGGGTGCGCTTTGGGAGATTCCCGGAAAGCGGACAAAGAACAAGCAAACTCATCTCGTTCCGCTATCCTCCCAGGTACGCAAACTTGTCCAGAGCTTACCCTACGTGGGCGCCCTCGTGTTCACAACGACAGGCGAGACGCCAGTGTCTGGGTTCGGTAAGGCGAAGGCTCGGCTTGATAAGCGCATCGAGGAAATGCGTAGACTTGACGGCCTTGAGCCAATGCCATTGTGGACGCTGCACGATCTCAGACGGACCATGGTCACGGTGATGAACGAGAAGCTCGGTTTTGCACCTCACGTAGTTGAGGCTGTCGTCAATCATATGAGCGGTTTGGCAAAGGTCGGTGTTGCGGGCGTCTATAACCGGGCTCTCTATTTTGAGGAGCGAAGGCGCGCTTTACGGAACTGGGCCGATTATGTGAACGGCTTGTGTGATCCGAGCAGCCCTGACGCATGATGCCAATCTCGCACGTCTCGCCTAGTGGATCCTGGTACCGACACAATCACCGAAAACTGCCCTTGCCGAATAAGATAACGAGGGCCGCTTGTGACAAGGCCGCGCTTAACGGGCATGTGCCCCGCCTACAGACTACAACGTAGAGTCGGGATTTCGCGGGGTGAGTGTCCCGTTGTGCACAGGACTTGAGCACTCCGTGACCAGTCGTTTTTCAGCAAACCCACACGTAACTGCAGCTCAGGCTGTCGCAGAGATATTCGTAGTGACGGAGGACCCAGGGATTGGCACGGGTGTGATTGCCTTCGGAACTTCGATTGGCCGAGTAGCTCTTAGCTTCTTCGACAAGTTTGCCGACATCGTAGAAAGTTGGCTTGCCATCTGTCGAGGCAGCCGTTGGGTCGGCGACGTTTGCGCCGACACTCGACAGGAGCTTGGCCGCGACGATCAGCATGTCAGGATCCTTT
>CAVZLT010000041.1:0-134133 GCA_963776235.1 uncultured Alphaproteobacteria bacterium | reverse complement strand
GGCCACGGCCTTCGTGCATCGCAAGGCGCTGATGCTGAGCGTCATCGATCTCGCCTGGACGCCCGAGGACCATACCGCGGTGGTGGCGGACAACGAGGCATGGCTCGACGCATTTCACGCCGCCATGCGCCCGTTCACCTCCGACGAGAGTTTCCAGAACTTCGTCGATGGCGCGGAGACCGATTATCTCCGCGCCTATTACGGGGCCAATCTGGAGCGCCTGGTGGAGATCAAGCGGCGCTACGACCCCGGCAATCTCTTCCGCTTTCCGCAAAGCATTCCGCTGTCGCTCTAGCAGCAAAAGCTAGTGGCCGTAGAACTCCGGAGAGTAGCCCGCGCAAGAGCCTTTGAGCCGGTTGTCGTAGCCATAGACCTGGCAGAGATAGACCTTCTTCAAGGCGTTGTTGTGCACTTCCGCGCCGGTGACGTTTGCGCCGTAGCTCCGCGCCACGCGTGCGATCTCCTCTTCCTCGCAATAGGGCGTGGCGATCAAACCATTTTGCTTGGTGACCTGGAAATTGCCCTGGCACTGGATGCGCGCCTCTGCCGGCGACGCCACGGCAAGCGCCAACAGCACCACAACCGCGAGCATTGTGAAGCCGCTGGGAAGATATCTGTTCATCACCGCTCCTTGGTAAAAAGCTCGGGCGAGACGCAAACGACCCAGCCCTAATTTAGGCACGTCTTCCCCTGCCGCAAAGGGGCCCGGGCCGCGGGAGTTTATTTTGATTAGCCGACCGTCAGGTCGAGCGGTGCGAGCGACTCCGAAGATTGCGGCAATGCCGGCCTACAGGCGACCAATGGAGCAAAATACTTGTCGATCAATGCCGGCGGGCCGGTCGGAACGACCTATGTGAGCGTGTGCGTTTGGCCGGCCAAGCCCGATCGCGATCATTGCAACATCGATAACTAACGCGCGGGCACTTGGTCGCGTGGGCTTTTGTTTTCCGGCGCGACCGACCATATCGCCGGCGTGGACAACGCAACGCAAAGTGAGGTTCAGCCGCCGATCGTGGGCACGCGGGTCGGCCGCCCCTGGCGCCAGCGGCTCGAGGATCTCCTCGCCTGCGAGGTGGACTATCGCGGCAAGACCGTTCTCGACGCCGGCTGCAATGTCGGCATCCTGGCCTATGAGCTCTCCAAGCTCGGTCCCTCGTTCATCCACGCCATCGATGGCTCGCAGCCCGAACTCGAGGCCGCTCGGGTGATCCTCCGCTCGGTCGAGATTCCGACGCGCATAGACCTCGTCGATCTTGCCGACGACGCTCGGCTGCGCACGATCCTCGAGCCAGGTTACGACATCGTGCAGCTGCTCGCCGTTTATCAGCATGTGCAGAGAGGGCGTGGCGATGCCGCGGCGCGACGCATGCTCGCCACGCTCGCCGAGCATTGCAAGGAAACCTTCATCGTCGCCACGCAACCGGACTATCTTCCAGCGATCATCGACACGGTAGTCGCTTCGGGCTTTAGGCTTGAGCGCGAGACGCAATCGTCGGCGCGCCGCGTCAAGCATCTCGTCTTCAGCCACAGGTAAGCGTTACCCTCGCAAAAAAGCTTGGGGCGCCGGTGATGATCCAGCGCCCCAAGCCTGTTTGCAAAATCGGCGTGCCTATCGCGGCACCACGCAGCTCCCGTCATCGAGCTGAACGGCGCCTTCAGGACATGGCGTTTTGCCGTTGTCCTTCCTGTGTTTGCCTTTGCCGTCCCGGTTATTCGCGTCTGGCGGCGCAACGCCGGAATGCGGCGGCGGAGGCGCCGTTTCATCCTGCGGCGGGGGAGGCGGCGGCAGCATCTGCTGCCCGGGCTGCAACTCCTCCCCCTGCCCCTGGTTGAATTTGTCCTTGCCATGCTTGTGCGGCTTCGGAGCCTCTTCGCTCACCGGCGGAGGCGGCGGCGGCGACTCCTCCTGTGAGGGCGGCGGCGGTGGTGGCAAAGCCTCGTTGGGCTGAAGTTGCTCCTGCTCGTTCCCCTCCTTGGCCTTCGGCTTGTGATCCTTATTCACCTTCGGCGCCGTCTCCTCGAGGGGAGGAGCAGGCGGCGGTGGCGGCGCGGTTTCCTCGGCCGGCGGCGGTGGTGGTGGTGGTGCGTCATTTCCTCTGCTGGAGGCGGCGGAGCCTTCTCCTCAGCAGGCGCTGGAGGCGGCGGCGGTGCAGCCTCTTCCGCCGGAGCGGGAGGTGGGGGCGGAGCCGTTTCCTCAGCCGGGGGCGGCGGTGGCGCCGCTTCGTCGGCTGGCGGGGGCGGTGGCGGCGGAGCGGCTTCCTCAGCCGGCGGAGCAGCCCCATTGACAGGCGGTGGTGGAGGCGGTGGCGGCGGTGGCGGGGCAGCGGCCTCGCCCGCGCGAGGCTTGCCGTCCTTCGTCCCTTGGCCAGGGGTTGGGCCGGTCTCAGCGGCCTCGGGCAAGGGAGCCGTCTTGACGTCCGGCGGAACCAGCAGCTGGTCCGTGCTGGGTGCGCCTCCTCCCTGCTCCTTGGTCTTGCTCTCCGCCGCGACCTCATCGATCTGCTTCGGCTTTGGCGGAGCCACCGGTTCTGTCGCCGTCTCGGCGGCCGGCTGGAAGATTTCGATCGAATCGCCTTGCAGCTTGCCGGCCGTCTTCTCGTCCTTGGCCCTCTCGACCCTGTGGACGACAACCCTCTCGTTGGTCTTCTGCTCGATGTAGTTGACGTTGACGACCTTGTTCACGACCACGTTGTTGTTGGTGATCGTGACATTGCCCAACGGCTGCGTCTCACGCAGGATCGGGTTGAAGCGGTCCTTGTCGCGCACGATTCGGCGCGGCAGATCGTCGGACAGGAAGTCCCGGTTGGGCACGACCTGCCAGTAATAATCAGGCACCCCGCGCGCATTGACCTCGATGCTGACGCCTTCGTCATAGGCCGGCGGCAGCGGCGCCCAGGCGAGATAGTCGTTCGACGAACGCCACGACACCCAGGCCGGCGCCCAGCGATTGCCGGGCACCCAGAACCAGCCGACGCGATTGGAGAATCCCCAGCGTCCGTAATGGTAGGTCGCCCAGCCGAACGGCTCGTTGGAAACCCACATCCAGCCGTAGCGGTCGGTGAAGGCCCAACGGCCGACCGTATAAGGCCGCCAATAGGGGCCGACATTCTGCGGCACCCAGACATATTGGCCTTGCAGCCAGATCCAATTGCCGTAGGGCGCAAGCCGGTTGTAAAAAGCGCCTCGATTGGTCGCGCCTTCGCCGTAAGGCGTCCCGCCGCCCCATCGGTTCCGGTCGGCATAGAATGGCCGGCCGCGATAATTGGCATCCCAATACGGGCCCAGATCGAACGAGACCACGCGGTAGCCGAGCCGCGGCGCGTAATCGCGCAGCGAGTAGTAGTAGCCGCTATACCAGCCTTGCAGATAGATCGAGCGCATCCAGCCGCGATTGCCCTGGAAGAACACATCGCACCAGGTGTAGTCGCCGAGGCAGCCAAGGATGGCGATCGGCGCATGCGAGGGCACGACGAGCAGCGCCGGATAATAGGTGCCGGGACCTGCCCTGAGATTGACATTGGTGACGGGATAACCGTTGGGACGCGGCGCTTGCGCCTGGACCGGTGCCACGAACGCGACTGCCGCTGAGACGGTCGCGACGGCCAGGGCGATGGCGAGCCGGCGGAGGCTGCTCTCGATGAAACTCATGATGCTCGTTTTCCCATTTTCGAGGTTTGGCAAGATTTCCACTCGGCGATCCCGTGACGGCATCGCCAGCCAACACCGTTAGGCCGGCTGGCCTGAACCGCTTCCATCCGCAGCGTTCAGCGCGCGTTCATGCGAGAACGGCCGCGGCCCCGCAGGCGTTCCCTGGCACCCAATCATGTCGAAAATCGGCATCTGCCGGCCCTTTCGGCGCCGCTTGCGAGTCCTGGCCGGCGGCGCTTCGGCTGGACCTTGAGCCCGGTTAGACGCTAACACTGGCGGCCCGTGCGCGATTTTGCGCTTGCCCCATCTCCCGTCACGGCGAAAGCAAGAATGCCGTTGCCTCCCCTCAAGGACGTACGAATTGGCGTGATCGGCCTTGGCTATGTCGGCCTGCCGCTCGCCGTCTATCTCGCGCGGCATTTTCCCGTGCTGGGCTTCGATATCGACAAGGAGCGTGTCGCCGAGCTGAGTGCCGGCGTCGATCGCACCCGCGAGGTGACCGAGGAGGAGTTTGCGCATGCGGCGCAGATCGCCTACTCCGCCGACGTCGCGAGCCTCAAGGACGCGAATTTCTACATCGTCACGGTGCCAACCCCGGTCGATCAAGCCAAGCGCCCGGATTTGAGCGCGCTCGTCGCCGCAAGTCATGTCGTGGGCACCGTGCTCTCGCCCGGCAATGTCGTGGTCTACGAATCGACGGTGTTTCCCGGCGCGACCGAGGAGGTCTGCGTGCCGCAGATCGAGAAGGCCTCGGGGCTAGCCTTCAACCGCGACTTCTTCGCCGGTTATTCGCCCGAGCGAATCAATCCCGGCGACAAGACCCATCGCCTTCCCTCGATCGTCAAGGTCACTTCGGGCTCGACGCCGGAGGCCGCCGATCTGGTCGACGCCGTCTACGCCAAAGTCATCACCGCCGGCACGCATCGCGCCAGCTCGATCCGCGTCGCCGAGGCGGCCAAGGTCATCGAGAACATCCAGCGCGACGTGAATATCGCCCTGATCAACGAGCTCGCCATGCTGTTCAAGCAGTTGGGCCTGGACACGCGCGAGGTGCTCGAGGCGGCCGGCACCAAATGGAATTTCCAGCCCTACCGACCCGGGCTTGTCGGCGGGCACTGTATCGGCGTCGATCCCTATTACCTCACCTACAAGGCCGAATCGATCGGCTTCCATCCGCAGATGATCCTCGCCGGCCGCCGCATCAATGACGCCATGGCTGCCTATGTTGCCAACGACGTGATCAAGATCATGCTCAAGCGCAAGCAGAGCATCGATCAAGCCCGGGTGCTGGTGATGGGCTTCACCTTCAAGGAGAACGTGCCCGATACGCGCAACACCAAGGTGGTCGATCTCGTGCGCACGCTGCGCGACTTCGTCGCCGAGGTCGTGGTCTACGACCCGATGGCCGATGTCGCGCTGGCCCAGCACGAATACGCACTCACGCTGACCAACGATCTGCCGCGCGGGCCGTTCGATGCGATCATTCTCGCCGTCAAGCACGACGCGATCGCCAAGCTCGGCGAGCCAGGGATCAAGGCATTGCTCGCACCTGGCGGCCTCATTTATGATCTGAAGGGCATTCTGCCGCCATCCGCGAGCCATGCGCGCATTTAGCCGCTGATGCGCGGTAAGCGCTCTTTAACCGCACCGGATCGACGATGGCAAATCACTGAAGGATGCGGGCGTGACCTTCAAAGTCGAACTGGTTCTCATTGTCGGCCTGATCGTGGCGAGCCTCGTTCTTGCTCCCATGCTCGAAGGCACCCGACTCGCGACGATCATCAGTCTCGGTGATGCTTTGCGGAATTCCCATCATCGTCATCATCCTCAAGGTCCTGCATAGACCGGCAGCCGATCCTTGAGTTCCGACAACAGGCTGCCGTTGCGGTCGCGTTCGGAAACGATCGGCGCGTCGATGCCCCAATCGATGCCGAGATCTGGATCGTCGAAGCGCAGCACCAGCTCATCGGCGGGGCTGTAGAGCTCGTCGCATTTATAGAAGAACTCGGCGACCTCCGAGACAACCACGAAGCCATGCGCGAAGCCGCGCGGAACCCAAAGTTGCCGCCGGTTCTCCTCACTGAGCTCCATCTTGACGTGTTGCCCGAAGCTCGGGCTGCCCAACCGCACATCGACCGCAACGTCGAGCACGGTTCCGCGCAGCGCCGTCACCAGCTTGCCCTGCGGATGTGGGTTCTGCAGATGCAGTCCGCGCAACACGCCCCGCGTCGAACGCGAGAGATTGTCCTGCACCAACGGAGCCGGGATGCCCACCGCCGCATAGCGGTCGGCGTTGAACAGCTCCATAAAGAAGCCGCGGCCGTCGCCGAAAACCGGCGGTTCGATGGCCACGACGCCGGGAATGGATGTCTCGACAATCTGCAAATTTGCCAAGCTTCCGTCCCCCGCGTCTTTGCCCACCCTACCCTGAACAAGATAGCACGCACTCGCGGCAAGCCTACTCCGCCGCATTTCTTGCGCGGACCGGACGAGGAAGGGCTAATATTGCCGGGAGGCGCCAGTTACGGGTAACAGTTGCGCGATGAAGGGCATCATTCTGGCGGGGGGATCGGGCACGCGGCTTTACCCGGTGACCACAGTCGTTTCCAAGCAGCTGCTTCCGGTGTTCGACAAGCCGATGATCTATTACCCGCTGGCGACGCTGATGTTCGCCGGGATCCGGGACATTCTGTTGATCACCACGCCGCAGGACCAGCATCTGTTCGAGCGCCTGCTCGGTGACGGCTCCGATCTCGGCCTCTCCTTCACCTATGCGGTCCAGGAGCAGCCGCGCGGGCTTGCCGATGCCTTCATCGTCGGCGCCGATTTCATCGGCTCCGACCGGGTGGCTCTCGTCCTCGGCGACAACATCTTCTACGGCCACTCCCTGCCCGAGGCGCTGGCGCGCGCCGGCCTGCGCGGCTCCGGCGCAACCATCTTCGGCTATACCGTGCGCACGCCGGAGGCCTACGGGGTCGTCGAGCTGGATGGCGGGGGACGGCCCGTCTCCATCGAAGAGAAGCCCAGACATCCGAAGTCGAACCTCGCCGTCACCGGCCTCTACTTCTACGACAACGACGTGGTACAGATCGCCGCCACGCTGAAGCCGTCGGCGCGCGGCGAGCTTGAGATCACCGACGTCAACCGCGCCTATCTCGAGCGTGGCGACCTCCATGTCGAGGTGCTGGGCCGCGGCTTCGCCTGGCTCGACACCGGCACGCATGCTTCCCTGGTCGAGGCCAGCCATTTCATCCAGATCCTCGAGCAACGCCAGGGCATGCGAGTCGCGTGTCCGGAGGAGATCGCCCTCAGGCTCGGCTATATCACGCTCGACCATTTCCATGCGCTTGCCGAGCGCTGCGCCAAGAGTAGCTATGGCGAGTATCTGCTCAACATTCACCGCTCATTCTCCCAATCGCGGTTGACGGAGCTCTGATCGCATGCGGTTTCGCGGGACTACGATCTTTGTCACCGGCGGCGCGGGCTTTATCGGCTCGGCCGTGATCCGGCATCTGCTCGACGAGACCGAGGCCAACGTCGTCAATATCGACAAGCTCACTTACGCCGCGAATCTGCACTCGATTCCGCAAGCCGCGAACCACCCCCGCTATCGCTTCGCCCGCGTCGACATCGGCGATGGGCCCGAGCTGCGGCGCCTGTTCGAGACGCACGCGCCACACTGCGTGATGAATCTCGCCGCCGAGAGCCACGTCGACCGCTCGATCGACGGACCCGCCGAGTTCATCGAGACCAATGTCGCGGGGACATTCACCCTGCTCCAGGAAGCGCTGCGTCATTGGCGCGGCCTCGATCCGGCGGCGCAACAGCGCTTCCGCTTTCATCACATCTCGACCGACGAGGTCTACGGCTCGCTCGGTCCCGAGGGCTTGTTCACCGAGACCACGCCTTACGCGCCGAATTCGCCCTACGCAGCCTCGAAGGCGTCGTCGGATCATCTGGTTCGCGCCTGGCGCGAGACCTACGGGTTGCCGACGCTGCTCACCAATTGCTCGAACAATTACGGGCCCTATCACTTCCCCGAGAAGCTCATCCCGCACATGATCATCAGGGGTCTCGCCGGACAATCATTGCCGGTCTACGGCAATGGCGAGAATGTGCGCGATTGGCTCTATGTCGAGGATCACGCCCGCGCGCTGGCCCTTGTCGTCGAGCGAGGTGTCCCCGGCGAGGCTTACAATATCGGCTGCCGTCAGGAGCGCAGGAATATCGATGTCGTGCGCGAGATATGCCGGCTGCTCGATAACTATGCGCCGTCGCGCGACGGCTCCAGGGAGGAGTTGATTACCCTCGTCGCCGACCGGCCGGGCCATGACCGCCGCTACGCGATCGATCCCTCGAAGATCGAGCGCGAGCTCGGCTGGCGCGCCGTTGAGACCTTCGAGACCGGGCTTGCCAAGACGGTGCGCTGGTATCTTGAGTCCCGCGCGTGGTGGCAATCGATTCTCGACGCAGGATATAGAGCGGAGCGCATCGGTTTGGCCCGCAAGGCCGAGGCAGTCCAGGCGACGCCGAGCCGGCGCTCCCGACAATAAGCTAGCACTCAACCAAGGGGCTGGGCGGCGGGCGATGCAGCGCAGGATTCTCGTCTTTGGCGCCAACGGCCAAGTCGGCCGCGCGATCATCCGGCAGGCCGGCGAAGCTGCCACCGGGTTCGACCGCGCCTCTGTCGACATTTCGGAGGCTGCGAGCGTGCGGCGAGCGGTGCTAGAGCACCCTCCTTCGGCGATCGTCAACGCCGCGGGCTATACCGCCGTCGATCAGGCCGAGACCGACAGGGATGCGGCGCTGCGCGCCAATCGCGACGGAGCGGCGGTGCTGGCCGAAGCCGCGTCTTCGGCCAAGGTCCCGCTTGTCCACATCTCCACCGACTATGTGTTCGACGGGGCAAAGCGGACGCCCTATCGAGAGGACGATCCGGTCGCTCCTCTCAATGTCTATGGGCTGAGCAAGGAAGCGGGCGAGCGTCTGGTGCGCAGCACCTGTCCGCAGCATCTGATCCTGCGCACCTCTTGGGTATTCAGTCCTCATGGCGCGAATTTCGTTCGCACCATGCTGCAGCTTGGCACCGAACGCGGCGAGCTGAAGGTGGTCGACGACCAGACCGGATGCCCCACCTCGGCGGCCGATCTTGCCGGCGCGATTCTGGCGGTCTTGGCCAAGGCCGCCGAGCCTGGTTTCGGCGCCTGGGGGACCTATCACTATCGCGGCGGCGATATCCTCACCTGGCATGGCTTCGCCCGGCTGATCTTCGAGCAAGCCGCGTGCTACGGGCATGCCGCGCCGCGCATCACGCCGATCGACACCGCTGGCTTTCCGTCGAAGGCTAAGCGGCCGGCTTACTCGGTGCTGTCCACCGAGAAGCTCACCAACACCTTCGGCATCGAGCCAAGGCCGCTTCGCGACAGCCTGCGCGAATGCCTGGAGGTCTTGCTCGGCCAGAAAGTGCACTGACCTCGCGCGTAACGGGTTCGCTAGGCGGCCGTAACCTGGCTGCTGCGTCCAGCCCCATAGCCACGCTCGCGCGGCCGCTGCGAGGCCCCGTTGGCGATACGCCGGGCCACACCGCGGCCGACGCCGCGATAAACGAAGCCCGCCGTCTCGGCGAGAGCCTGCTGGTAAACATTGCGCAGATCGATCAGCACGTTGCCGCGCATCTTGTTGCGGAAATGCCTGAGATCGACGGCCCTGAACTCGTTCCACTCGGTCAACACCACGAGGGCGTCCGCGCCCTCTACCGTCTCGATCGCGCTGTTGAACCAAGCGACCCCGGGCAGCAATTCCTCGCCCTTGGACCGGCCTTGCGGATCGCAGGCCCTGATGCTGGCGCCCCGCGCCTGCAGCATCGGCAGGATCACAAGGCTCGGCGCCTCGCGCATGTCATCGGTGTTGGGCTTGAAGGTCACGCCGAGCACGGCGATGGTCTTGTCGCGCACCGATCCGCTCAGGGCTTCCTCGATGCGGCCGGCCATGGCGATCTTGCGTTCGGTGTTCACCTTCTCGACCTGCTCAACCAGCGACAGCGGCGATTTCGCCTCGCGCGCGGTGCGGATCAGCGCGGTGACGTCCTTGGGGAAGCAGGAGCCGCCATAACCCGGACCGGCATGCAGGAATTTCGCTCCGATGCGGCCGTCGGCGCCGATCGCGGTGGCGACCTCGCCCACATCGGCGCCAACCATCTCGCAAAGATCGGCGACCTCGTTGATGAAGGTGATCTTCATGGCGAGAAAGGCGTTGGCCGCGTATTTGGCCAGCTCGGCGGATTCGCGGCTGACGAACACGAGCGGGGATTTGCGCAGAGCGAGCGGTTCGTAGAGTCTCTCCAACACTTCGCGCCCGCGCTCGCTGTCGCAACCGACCAGCACGCGGTCGGGATGGGTGAAATCGCGGATCGCCGAGCCTTCGCGCAAGAATTCCGGATTTGAGCACACCGCGAAGTCGGCGTCGGGACGCAGTTCCTTGAGCCGGCGCTCGATCTCCCGGCTGGTGCCGACCGGCACGGTCGATTTGGTGGTGATGACGGTGGAGGGCGCGATATGCGGCGCCAGCTCGGCGACGGCCTCGAACACATAGCTGAGATCGGCGTAGCCATCGCCGCGACGGATCGGCGTGCCGACCGCGAGGAATACGACATCGGCGCCTTGCACGCCTTCGCGCAGCGAGCTCAGGAAATGCATGCGGCCGGCTGCGACATTGCGCGCCACCAGATCGTCGAGCCCCGGCTCATAAATGGGTATCTCGCCCTGTTTCAGCCGGGCGACACGGTCCTCGTCCTTGTCGACGCAGGTGACGTTCCAACCGAAGTCGGCAAAACAGGCGGCGGAAACCAAGCCGACGTAACCCGCGCCAATCATGCAAATTTTCACGGCGACCCCCTTACGCTGACAGGCCGGAAGCGAGACATTCTCTCTACGGTTTATGGCCCCAAGCCGCAACCCCGGAGCAGAGGCGGCCCGAGACGGGGCGGCACGGTCGCACGTTCGGACGATCCGGCTCAGCCATTGCCCATTCCGGCCAGATCGTCGAGAGAGAGGGGCGGTGTCACCGACACGCACTGCTTGACCATGCCGGTCGGCTTGTCCAGCAGGCCTATCATCCGTTCGACCGCATGCGCGAGCGTCCCATCGCTCTGGCTCATCTCCTCCGGGAAATCCGTATCGGTGAGTTCCAAGTCAAACAACGGCTGCAGATACCGCGTGCGCGCCCAGAAGAACGAGCCCGCCGGATAATCCGGGCAACGCGCCGCGAGCGCATCGCCGGTGATGGCCGAATACAGCCTCGCGCAAATTTCGCGGTTGCTGCCCCAGTCGGGCTGGTTACGCTTGAGACCGAAATACGGCGGATAGACGAGGCCCAGGCTCTCATTCTCGGCAAAATATCGCAAGATGGCGCTCGTCACGGCCGGAGAGCCGCAGACACTGTGCAGCAAGAAGTCATTCCATAAAAGGCCGAAGCTTTGCGGAGATGCCTTGCTGTGAATGTGCAGCATGAGATCGTGGCGCAGGATCTCGTCCCGGAAGGCGCACAGCCACGGCATCATGTCGCGGCCTCTATTCTTCACCGGTCTCACCAGGATCTCGGTGGCAAGCGGAAGCTCGGCCGAGAGTTGATCGTGCCATGCCTTCGGACTCTCGCGCTCCGGAATGGACACAAAGAGCGTAAACGGTCGTCCGATGAAGTTGAGGCGAGAAAGGTACATCCGACACGTATTGACGTGATAAAGATGCAGTTGCACGCAGATGCGGTCGGCAAGCTGGCCGACGTCAAGCGGCTTCGCTCGCCCATCTATGACTTGCGCGATTGGCCCGTACCCGCCGAGAACGATACTCTGCTCGGTCGAGCGCAACATCTCGAGCGTGTGCCTTGCCGCCGCAAAATCGCCGTGCAGCCGGTGCGCCAGGCTGATCCGCAAGTACATATCCGCGGTGATGCGGCCCGGGAAATCGTCCATGACGGTCTGCCAGCGCCTCACCGCCTCGGGCCAGTCCATCCGCGCCATGGCGAGTTCCGCGCACTCCGCCGCGACGTTGATGTCGGCGGGATGCAAGCGCCGCCCCTCGCCTATCGCCGCCTCCGCCGCGGCGAATTTCCCCTGTCTTCGATAGGCTCGGCTGAGGCCCTTACAGGCCTCGGCCGGCGCCGAGATGCCGAACGCCTTTACCAGGTCGAGCACGGCTTGCCAGCGGGCCGCGGCATTCGGCCAGTCTCGGCGAGCCGCAGCGATCTTGGCATATTCGATCGCGAGTCCGGCATGACCGGGATGCGCCGAGCGCGCGTTCTCGACGAGGGCTTCCGCCTCATCCAACGCCTTCTTCTTGCGAAGCCCGCGGCTGGTGTAAATGCAGCGCGTTACGGGATCCCAGATGGCGATTGGAGCCAACCACCAGACTTGGCGGGCGCGCAGGCTACGCCCCAATCTGGAGATCACCCCGCCGAACCTGGCCGGCACGCTTGCTCTAGGTTCACCCTGCACGGCGTACCAGGTCCTCAACGCAGGCAACAGAAACTGCCTGTAGGTTTCCGGCCGCGCGAAAGCTGTGCCGGAGCTTTGCCCCGCCGCGACGTCCCGAACTTCTGCGATTTTCACATTACGCAAACGTTACGATTTTAGCCTGCGGCGCAAGGCCCCAGAAGATGTCACCGACATGGCAGGCATTGCCATCCTAAGGTAGGTTGCTTACCAGTGCGGGAACTGGCTGTCGCAAACGGTAAGATTGAGACACGCTATTCGCACGCTTCGGGCCGCTGACGTTTCTCTCTCCTCATGGTCTTCTCTTTGCTGCACGGACTGCGATTGATCCTGACCGACACGATGGCGGCTTTAAACGAACAGTGAATTTCCTCGCTTTTCAGGACAATGATGAAATCCAACACGACTGATGATCTGCGGTCTCCGGCAACGCTCCCTGTCGCGGGCGCGCGCAGCTCCGCATCAGCTCAGGCGGCGCTGCCCGACTTTACCGTGGTCATCCCTTGCTACAACGAGATGGGCGCCATCGAGCGGACCATCGAAGAGCTTCGCAAAGCCGTGCCGCGTGGCGCGCGCTTCCGCATGATCGTCGTCGACGATGGCTCGACCGACGACACCAAGCAGATCCTGCACCGGATTCCGCCCTCGGACGATCTGCTGATCCTCGAGCACGCTCGCAACCGCGGCTACGGCGCGGCACTGAAAACCGGCATTCGCGCGGCATCGACCGAGCTGATCGCCATCACCGACGCCGATGGCACCTATCCGAACGAGCGCCTTCCCGAGCTCGTAGCCGCTTGTGCGCAATACGACATGGTGGTCGGTGCGAGGACTGGTGAGAACGTCCAGTATTCCAAGCTTCGCTCCATCCCCAAATATTTCCTGCGGCGCTGGATGTCCTGGATCGCCAAGCAAAGCATCCCCGACATCAATTCGGGTATGCGGGTTTTTAGAAAGCCCATCGTCGAAAGATTCTTCAGCATCCTGCCGGATACCTTCAGCTTCACCGTGACGATCACCCTCGCCATGCTGACCAATTATCAGCCGGTGCTGTTCGTCCCGATCAGCTATAGCCCCCGTCTCGGCAAATCGAAGATCAAGCCAATCAGAGACACGCTGCGTTTCGTCTTGTTGATTTTACGCACCGGCGTCTATTTCGCCCCTGTCCGCTTCTTTGGACCCATTACCCTCGTGCTGACCTTGTTCGCGGTGGCGCGTCTCTCTTATGACGTTTTTGTGTTGGATGACATCACCGATACATCTCTGTTGCTCTTTCTGTTTGCCTTCAACACGGGAATGCTCACGCTATTGGCGGATATGATCGACAAGCGTGCGGGCGGGTAGGGGTAGAGAGGGATGAAGGTTTTCACGTCCACCGGACATTTGTTCGAGGGATTTCGCTACCTGGTGATGAGCTGTTTGAGCTCCATTCTGTCGCTGGGTATCCCGTTTCTTTTGCATGAAGTCTTCGCCGTCCGGCCGAATATCGCCGTGGCGTGTGGCCTCGCCGCAGCCTTCATCATGAATTTCTTCACGGCGCGGCTGTTCGTGTTCAGGAAGAAGGGATCGGTCAAGCAGCAGCTCGGGCGTTTCGCTCTGGTCAGCTTCGCCTTTCGCTCCGCCGAGTATCTGGCATTTTTGGTTTTGCACAACGCGCTGGGCGTTCAATACATGATCGCCAATGCATCGGTGCTGTTCGTGTCGTTCTGCCTGAAATTTTTCGTCTACAAGATTTTCGTCTTCATCCATCCCGAGAAACAGTTGCAGACGGTGTAGGGCCGCCTCTCCGATGATCCAACCAGCGGGACCGAAGAGGCCCTAATGACGCCCGCGACGGCTCACGCTACCAGCGCGCCTCCAGAGCCAGCCGTGCCGTTTCAGCAGGTGCTGCTGCTGTGCGTGCCGGCGCTGATCGTCGGGCTCGTGTTTCGCGTCTCGTTTATGTTCGCGATGCCGGAGATCTATTACGGCGCTGACAGCAACTCCTATTTCGAGGGCGCGTGGAAGCTGTGGACCCAGGGCGATTTCTTTCTGAACGAGAAGCGGCGTTTTCTCTATCCCATCGTCCTGATGTTCATGCCGCTGCTCCCCAACAACACGGCTGTGGATGCGGCGGTCGTGCAACATCTGCTCGGACTGGTCATCATTGTCGGCATCGGCTGGATCGTCGCGCAGATGACGCGCTTTCCTTATTTGTGGGTGCCACTGGTGACCTGCGCGGCAGCCATCTGGCCGCGCATGCTCTGGTACGAGCACGAGATGATCGCCGAAGTCTGGTTGCTGGCGGCCTTCGTCGCCGCGGTTGCCATCGCCGTCCCGTGTGGCGCGCTTAAGGATCAGCGGCGGCTGTTTTGGTTCCTGCTTGCGGCGGCCGCGATCGTCGCTACCAAGCCTCACGGTAAGCCGCTCTGGATCGGGCTGCTGCTGATGGCGCTGACGATGGCCGGCGATCCCCTGAACTGGGAAAAGAAGAACTGGGCGATGGTCGCAATCGCCTTGGTGATTTTTTTCACCGCCGGTAGCGGGCAGCAAGGAAGCTGGTTGTTCTTGAGCTCCACTCTCCCGTTCGTGAAGACGGAAGGCGAGCCTTATTCCCAATATCGCGCGATGCTGAAGTCCGCCGTCGAGGATGTGCGGGCGGATCTGCCAAACTATGCGTCGCGGCCTTCTTACAAGAAGGCATTGAACGGTGGGCAGGAAGAAGGCAGGCCCGATCTGGGCGAAGGGTGGCGCGCTCTAACGAAGGACCAAGCGCTGTACAAGAAAGTTGCCAACCGACTGGCTCTGGAAGCCGTGCTGGCCCATCCTATTGCATATGCGCATTTGGTTCTGCGCAAGATCGCACTCGCCAGCCAAAACATGAATGCCGGTAAGTTTTCGCCGGAAAAATTCTGGAGAGGTCAAGTCGCCGCGAACGCCGAGCGCATCCCACGCAAGAAGAACCAGCTCGGGTTAGTTTACGGAATGCCCATCGAGGATTATCTCCGCGTGGTCGAGGAGAGACGCCAACGGACCACTTGGCTCACGCCGGCCATGGACCAAGTTTCGAGCGTCCTCAACTGGGCCAACTATCGGCACGGCCAACCAGGCCAAGATCCCGAGATCAAATTGACTTGGCTAGGATGGCTGCTCGCCCTGGGCTTGGTCGCTTGTCTCGCGCCGCGCCATTTCGTTTGCCGAGCGCTGCTCTGGTTCCCGGTGGCGCTTTATCTGTTTTTCATCTTCGGCATCGGCGATGCTGTGCGGCGTTATTTGCATCCCGTGGAATGGGTTGGCTTGGTCATCATCGCCATCGGCCTGGATACCGTGTTGGGTCTGAGCGCGAATGCTATGGCTTGGCTGCGCCAGCGCGTGTCTGGACGAAGCGACACGCCCGAAAGCTCCGCTAGCACACCGGTAGCGAGCGACGAAAAGCGCGCCGGATGACGCAACACGCCACCGATCCGGATTCGCTGCGTGGATTCCTGCGACGTCTTTGGACGCCGGATTTGCGCCTCGCGTTGCTGCTTTGCATGCCGGGCGTGGTTGTCGCTTTGGGACTGCGACTTTGGCTGACCTACCACATGCCTTACGGATTCGTGCATGGCGACACCGCGCAACAAGTCGTGACGGGTTTGAAGCTGGTCGAGCAGGGTATCTTCGAGATCGATCAGAAGAAGACCTTCCTAACGCCGCTCCTGTATTCGCTGCCGGCCCTGGCTGACATTCCGGTCCTCTATTTCAGCGCCGCCCTCCAGCATTTTTTCGGTGTGCTCCTGGTCGTGATCATTGGGCTTCTGACCAAGGCCTGGCTGCCGGCGTGGCGGCTCTGGATCGTCCCGCTGACTTTCCTAATTGCAATCAACCCGATTCTTCTCTGGTACGAGCACGTCGCGCTGCCGGAGTCTCTCATGGTCTTCGGCACAGTCAGCGTTGCCGCGGCCGGCACATTTTTCTATCGGCACCCGAACCGCTTTACGCTCACGCTTTTGTTCCTTGCCGCCTTGTTCGTGGCCGGCGCCAGACCCGAAGGACATTTTATCGCGCTCTTTGCGCTTGCCCTCGTCATCCGCCGCTTTTGGGGTGAGTGGTCTCGACTGAAGATCTATGGCCCCATCTCGACGTTATGCGTGTTGCTCATCTTCCTGGTGACACGCACCAGCCAGAGCGGCATCTTGCTCTACGCCTCGCTTATACACTTGAGTCCCCCACATCTCGCAACGGCACCGGGTTTGGCAGAAATCATGCAACCCTTCCAGGCGAGAGCTATCCAAGGCGAGAATCGCTCGCGAAAACACATCAAATTGCGAAAGGACATGGCAAGCGCCATGACATCGCATTTAGAGGCGCAAGGGTTGAGCGGTAAGGCGCTTAAAGCTCAGATAAGAGATACATTTCAACAAGCGGGCATCGAGATCGCGATTCGTAACTTCTGGCGCCTGCCAGAGCTGGCCGTCGAAAAATTTCTCATTGGACACAATGAGCCGCCCGCCATGGGCTTCGGTCAATACGTCCTCTCGGGTCAGATACGAAGTCTCTACGTTGTGAATGGCGGCAGGCATGCCCTGGAATTGAGCCGCTTGCTGTGGGGCGTTCCTTTGGCGACGGGCGACGATGCGCGTCCGTTCATCGAAGCCAATTATGACATGGCTGCCGGCGATAGCCTCACCACGTTTCTCGATTGGTTCGTTGCAGCCGAGGCATATACGATGATTCCCATGGAGACACCGGGCGGCCGGCTGCGAGGGATTCCGTTGCTATATGTTTGCGCTCTACTCGGCGCCTTCTGCCTGATCCTTCGCGAGCGACCAGCCTTCGGGCTGCAACTAATTTGGTTTCTTGCTCTTTGCGCTATTTTCATTGTCTTGATGGTGACGGGGAATGTTCGCGCACGGTATCGAATAATCTTCGAGCCGTTCTGGTTCATATACCTGTTCGCTTTGTTCGATACCCTCGTCGCGATTGTCCGAAGAGCAAACTCTGGGGCACCGCTGACCGTGACGAACGTCTGATACTTAGGTTGGTAGCGCGGATGGCACGGACGACCATGAGCAACAAGCGCAAGAATTTGTTCTACGCCGCATTCGCAGTCGTCATTGCCGGAGTGTTCGCAGCGGTCACTTTCCACTACACAACCCGGAACCCGATCCAAAAGGACGCGGCGCAGAATACTCGCGCGGCTTATCATCTTGTTCATGCGGGGGTCATCAGCCTCGACAAGCAGGCGAGCGAAACGCCCGGCCCGGCAATGCGGCGCGAACCCCTGCCGATCGTCGCCACCGCTGGATATCTCTTGGTGCATCCCGCCTTCGCCCAGCCCTATACGATTCCCGAGCTGCTGGACGGACGTTTGACAGAGACGGTCAAAGGGGTGAACGCGTTCTGGCGGTTCCTCGTGGTGATCTTTCTTTTTCTGCTTTGCCGCGAGCTCTTTCCGGACTGGCGCGTCGCAATCGCGATGGCGCTCACCTGTCTTATCGCCAGCGAGTCCTTTTTCCTTTCCAGACCCGGCATTGTCGACCGGATGTATACGGAGTTGCCCGAGGTGGCCCTAATGCTGCTCGCCTCGTGGTCAGCCGTCAGATTCGTGCGCGGCAAGACCAAGACGCGCGCGCTGTGGCTCGGTGTGGCTCTAGGCCTGCTTGCTCTCTGCAAGGCGGCGTTTCTCTATATCGGTCTCGGTTTTATCCTGCTCCTGTTCGTCACGGATCGAGCCGAACATTTCCGGCCAATGCCGGGAAAGCCGGCATGGCGATCATTCGTTCTGACCTATGCCGTGATTGCTCTGGCTATGTTCGCAACGATCTCACCGTGGATCGTCCGCAATGCCATCATCTTCGGCAACCCGCAAATCGCCGCGGGAACCGACGCAACGGTGCTTGGCACGAGGATGCTGCTGACGGAGCACACCCTGCTCGGGCAGCTCTATCTGTATAGCCCCCAACCTCTTAAGCAACGCGTGTTCGGACCTCTGACGGGCTATGGCGAGGATGACCTGAAGCCGGGGGGACGGCTCGCGGAGACAAGCACGGCGAAAGCGAACAGGAGCACGACCTTCGCGGAGCGCATCGAAGCCGAGGGATATCACGGAGACCGGTCGGTGTGGGTGAAGGGCAAGGTCTTCAACTACGTCGTCGAGCATCCCTTGCGCTACGTCGCCAGCATTCCCGTCTTTGCCTATAAAGGCATGTGGTTCATGACCCGGGCCGGAACGCTGCTCAATCTGCTCATGCTGCTCTGTTTCTTTGGCGTCTTCTTCGGCGCTCTGTTCACCCGCAACCAGGTTCTGCTCGCGGCGTTCGGACTGGCTGCCGGGTTGTTTTCCTTCATTTCCGTCTTCACTCACGCTTTGACGCGTTACAACCAGCCAATGACGCCATTCGTCATTCTTTCCGTCCTCTGGCTTATCGCCGCACTTGCGCGCGCAGCCTATCGCCGATTCCCTCGTTTGCGGGCTCTCGTCGACCCATGCCTGCGGCTCATTCAGCCGGCAAGCGAAGCGAAAAGCTCGAGCCAGCGGCGGCCCACCGCGCCGACATCGAGCGCCGAGACGGCCTCCCGCGCCTGAGCCGCAAACTGCTGACGTAGGGCTTGGTTGGACATCATGCGCTCAAGCTCTGTCGTCAGCGCGGCCAGGTTCTCCGGCTCCACCAACAGGCCATATTTGCCGCCGCCGAGAATCTCGGCCGTGCCGCCTGGGCAATCGGCGGCGATTACCGCACAGCCCGAAGCCAGCGCCTCGAGCAGCACGTTGGGATAGCCCTCATAGCGCGACGGCAGCACGAACAGGTCGGCCGCGGCGAAAGCCGCGCGCATGTCCTTGCTGACACCCGGAAGCGCGATCCGATCACCGAGCGATAAGCGCCTCGCAGCGGTCTCCAGAGCCGCGCGGTCCGCACCTTCGCCATAAATCACGAGCTGCCAGTCCGGATAGTCGTCAGCCAGCGCGGCAAAGCTCGCGATTAGCGCGTCGAAGCCCTTTTGCGGCACGAGGCGTCCGGCGGCGACAATTCGCTTCGTCGGGTGCTCGGCGCGCGGCATCCCGCCCCATGACGCTAGGCGGATCGGATTGGGAAGCACGTGCACGGGAGCGCCAAAGCGTGCGCGCGACTCCTGTGCGATGGCCTCGGTTTGCACCACCAAGGCCGCTGCCAAAGGATAGCTCACGCGTCGCAGGGCACGGGTGAAAGACCCCAATCCCGGCCGGTCAGGCTGATTACGCTCGGAGACCACGACGGGAACTCCAAGGCCCAACGCCGACCAGATGGCCACCACGTTCGCCTCGGTGGTGAAGGCCACGATCGCGTCGGGCTTGAACGCCTTCAAGGCGGCGCGGAGCCGGGAGAGGCGACGGAGGTTGGTGCCGACGCGCGAGGCGAGGTATCGCTTGCGATTGAGAGCATCGATGCCGCGCAGCGTCACTCTGTCGTCGAGGTGGTAGACCCGCTCGTCGCCGGCGCCCTCGAAAGTGAGCGCGGTGACGTCGTTCCCTTGCTCCACCCAATAATTGCACAACAGGCTCGCGACGCGCTCGGCGCCACCGGCGGTGAAGGTCGGAAGGATGAAGGCAATCCGCATGCCTCTAGGTGACGTGGAGCAGATCGAGCCACACCCGTATCGCCCGATCCACCTGATAAATCTCTGTGCGCTTGATAGCCGCCTCGCCAAGGCGCGCGCGGAGATCTTCGTCATTGGCAAGGGCCATGATCGCGGCGGCGGTTGCCTCGTCATTCTCGACCGGTACGATCAAGCCCGCATCCTCGCCAATGAGCTCCAGCGGACCGGGTGAAGCGTCCGAGACGACCGAAGCCAGCCCACATGCCATCGCCTCGATCAGCGCATTCGGAGATCCTTCGAAACGCGAGGTCAGCACAAAGAACTTGGCGGCCCTCAGATAGGGAATGGGATCGTCGCAATAGCCGAGCCAATCGACCCGCGAGGCAATGCCCAGATCGCGCGCGAGCGATTGCAACTCCTCGCTGAGCGGTCCATCGCCGATGATCGCGAGCCTCCATGCTGGCAACTTCGCGAAGACAATCGCGGCGGCCTTAAGCAGCACATCGATGCCTTTTTGTGCCACCAAACGCGTGACGGTGATGAAGGTCGGTGCCTCGAAGCTCACCGCGGCTCCAAGATCTGACATGTTGAGCGGATTGGGAAGCAGAGCCAGCTTTTCCCGCGGCACGATGCTCGCAAGCGATTCGACGGCGCCCATGCTGTTGGCGGTCACCACGTCAGACCGGCGATAGAGCAAGTTACGCAGTAATACGACACGCAAATTATGGTGTTGCTTGGCCGGATCGTTGCGCTCGGAGATGACGACACGGATTGGCAATCCTCGCGCTGCTATGAGTGTGAGGATATTGGTTTGCGTCAGGAAGGAGAGAACAGCGTCGGGAGCAATCTTGCGGAACCGGCTCCGCAACCCCTGGGTACGCCTCTGCAACTCAACGCCGAAGGCCAGGACCGACATCGGGCGTCGGAAGAGCTCAAACGTCAGCGCGCGCTGGTAAGTCTGGGAATTCCGTACCGCGGTGGCAAACGAATCGAAGAGCTCTTTGAGAGAACCCGGCTTTTGCTTTTTCGGCACCCTTAGCGGCGCTCCCAAACTGTAGCGATGCACCCTGGGATCGATGGCGTAAGCGTCGCCCGGGTCGTTGAACACCCTGACGAGATGAACTTCGATGCCGCGTTCGACCAGCGCATTCGCCGCGGTCGCCGCGACGCGCTGTGCGCCGCCGGCTCCGAGATGGGCGATCACCAAGGTGACACGCTTTGGTCTCCGCATCTCCCGCATCGCTGGCGTTCGCATATCTTGGTCGGTTCTTCGCATGTCGAGACTACTCGCCGGCCCTACCCGCGATCGCGCTGAGCTTGGCGCCGCTGACGGCCTCGGCGAGAAGCGCGTCCCACTCCGCCAAGAATCTCTCGCTGCCGAAAATTCTTTGGGCCGTTGCGCGACCATTGGCGCCGATGCGCTGCACCTCCTTCGGATGCCCGCCGAGGAAGCGAACATGGGCGAGCAGCGCCTCCATGTCATTGGAGACAAAGCCGTTCTCGCCGTTCACGATATAGCTCGATTCGCCATGCCGGTCGGTTGTGACGATCGCCAAACCGCAAAGCTGTGCCTCGACCATAGCTTGCGGCGCGGGCACGGCATAGCAATGATTGAAGTAGATCGACGAGGAGGTTAGCAGCGACCGATACGCATCGAAATTGGCGAACCTGGGGCCGGTCCCGAGCCAATTCACTTTCCTGGCGATGCGCCTCTCGATCTCGGCCGCCGCTGCCGCGTTATAGAACTGTGCGTGACCCCAGGGCCGCAACATCACGACATTGCCGCGACTATAGTCGGTCTCGGGCCACTCGCTCGCCGCAAGGCCGGGCGTCACTACGTGCGAGCGGTCCACATTCCACAGTTGCGCGGCGGTGTCGGTGCGCGACACCATGATGTTGTGCCCCACAAGCTCACGCATGAGCTCGGCTGAACAGCCATCGACCATGTTGCAGCCGTGATTGACGATGATCTTCGGACCGCGAAAGCGGTCGCACAATCTTAGCAACAGTACGCGCTGCTCGATCTCATCGAAGCTCCATTGATCGATGCCCAGGATCAGAATGTCGGCGCGTGCGCCATCCAGCGTGTAGCTGACGCGCACGGTGTCAGGCAACGGCCGTATTGCGCTGTCCCATTGCCGATGGGTATTGCCCAGCAGAACTATATCGTGGGGCAGCTTGGCAAGCTCATAGTCATAGGCCGTGTCGGACGGGCAGAGCGCAAGCGTCAGCCGGCGAGACTTCTCGCTCGCGGGACCGCGCATTGGCGTTGGCGAGATCATGACTTTGCCGCCCGTGATCGCGCCCCGATACGGCGCACGACCTCAGCCGCAGTGCGCAGCGGCGATGTCAGCCGCCAGGATGAAGAGCCGTAGACCGAACGCAGTTCTTGCTCCAGCCGGCCGACGATATCGGTGCTAATGGTCGTTCCCCCATTGCCGGTAGCAATGGGGTCGCTCGCCATCCAGGCGAAGGCCGCCGCGGCTTGCACGGGCAGTCGCTCCGCGACAGACGCAAATACGTCGATACTCAGGCGTCGCCATTGTATGTCGGGATAAGGCAACTCGACCTGCCTCGCTCCATTTTGCTTTGCCCAGCTCGCATACTCAGAGCAGATATTGGTGATTGCCGGCATCTTGTCGCGCAAGACGACCGGCGTGGCGACGACACCGGCCACGCCTTCGCTGAGGGCCTGCACCAGCAGAATCCAAGTCCAATAACTCAAGCAGTCCGCTGGCCGCCAGGGTTGCCGCATGAGCCAGGACCGGCGCGCCAGCAGCAGGCCGGGATCACGCGGCTGGCAGAGCGTTCCGCGCATATCTTTGGCGTAGGCAGCCCACTCGTCGGCGGGAAAGCCAAGCTGCTGGCTCCGCACCACCAAGAGTTGGACGTTCGGCCCGCACTGCAAGGCTCGCTTGACCTCGTCGGCGAAGCCGAGCGTAGGGCGGAAGCCTTGCGGCGTTATCAGGACCCACTCTTGCTCGACCGATGCAACCGCCTCCCACAGCGCGTCGAACAGCTCGAGATAATCGCCGGACGCCTCAGCCGCCACAACATGGTGGCTGCCGAACGAAATGCCGTCCCCCGAAACCGGTAGCTCGGCCCTGCGGTAGGCGAGCGTGACGAGCGCAACGTCCTTAAGCGCTTGGCCGGTCGGTTCGGGCGGCGGCGGCGCTGCGGCTTTTGCGTCGAGCGCACGCTCGATATGCTGGAGCCAGTTGCCGCCGATGCGTTGCATCGCGAACAGCTCGATCGCCCTGCCCCGCGCTCGTAGAACCATGTCTTGAACGGCACTGAAGTTTTGGCGAAGGCCGGCGATCTTGCCGTCCCAGTTCTCACCTTCCTGCACCAGAAAGCGGTCATCGAGACCGAGCGCCTCCACGGTGGCGATATGCGCCGGCGTGGCGGTGGCGAGCACCGGGACCCCGAGCGCCACTGCCTTCACCATCCGGTTCGCGTTCTTGGCCAAATTCCATCTGTTCTGCTCGACCGGAAGCAGCAGCAGATCGAACGCGGTGAGCGTGTGGTCGATGCTTTTCAAGTCGAATTCGATATCGCCTCCACGGGTGATCGTCTCGATCGGCTCGGCCGTCTTGACGGCGCGAAGATCGATCAAGCCGGCAGCGGTCCCGAACCAGCCGACGCGCTTGAGTTCGGCTTTCTGCCCGCGCACCAGCTTGGCCAACTCGATGTCGACCGGATTCTCCAGCACGAACACGTTGTGATGAAAATTCCGTGCGTCGACGCCGAGATATTCGCTTCCGACGGTCACCACATCGGCGGCGTTCATGAAAGCGACAACTTCCTCCCTCACCCCATGACTCTCGACACCCTCCAGCAAAAGATGATCGTCGAAATCGTAGACCACCAGCGCCCCCGCTTCCCGCATTGCGCGAAGCGAAGCAAACGGTCTGACTTTTTGACAGACATAGACGTCGCATCGCGCGCCTTCGTTCATCGTTACGCGATGGCCGGACGCCTTCAGAAACTGACTGAGCTTCCACGCCCGCAATCGCGAGCTTGCGGTTGTGACATCGCCGAATGTGTCAAATCTGAAGCTCAGGATTCGTGACATTTGCGGCGCCCGAGGGGATCGGTCCACAGACCGAAAGTCCCAAATTTAGAGCATTATCGCAGGCGGCTTGTCCATTCACCCTCCTGCGCCACCAACCTCGACCCCGGGCGCGCTCGGCGCGACGGAATGATGGCTTGACCATTTTGCATTCTCACTGTGTATAAGCGACAGGCCGGAGGGATCGGGCGGCCAATCGCGCTTCCCCGCGGCTGAGCGAAAACTCATCAACAAAGCGCCGGAAACGGGCGCCGGTCGTGGACCTCCTACTCGGCAGGACGCTAGGTTCGAGACGTTGACGCAAGTGGAACACATACCCCTTATGCCGCGAGCCGCGGCCGAGCCGCCGATCAAAGTTTCCGGGCCGTCAGCACGCCTCGAATGGTCGCTCCTCCTTCGGGATTTTTACCGGAGCGCTAGAACCTATGGCTTCTGGCTTTACTCGTCTTGGCTGGAAATCCTTCTCAACTACCGCTCGACCATGCTTGGTCCCCTCTGGATCGTCATCGGCACCGGTGTCTTCGTGTTCTCCGTGGGCACGCTTTACAATCGGGTTATTCTGGCAGGCGAATCCAACGTTTATCTTGCGCATCTCGCGGTCGGCATGACACTTTGGTTCCTGATCATCCAGACCGTGGTCGAAAGCTGCACGCTGTTTACAAAAAACGGTGCCGTCTTGTTGGACGGAGAGGTCAGTTATACGGAACTGCTGCTCAAGCTGTTGGCGACGAATCTGATCTATTTCCTGCACAACCTCGTCGTTGTCATTCTGGTATTCCTCGTGCTCCGACTAATGCCCTCCCTTCCGGCACTGATCGTCTTGCTGACGCTGCCGCTCGTCCTGGCAAACATCCTTTGGATGTGCGTGATCCTGTCGATTCTCGGAACGCGCTATGCCGATCTCGACGAATTCATTCACTCCACGCTTCGTTTGGTGTTTTTCGTCACACCGATCCTCTGGATTCCGCATGAGCATAAGCGGGGAGCGTTTATCGACGCGCTGCTCTACCTGAACCCGTTTTATTACTTCGTCGAAGTTGTACGCGAACCGCTGTTGTATGGCACCGTTCCCTGGTTCGAGATCGCCGTACTTGCCATCGCCGCTTCCGGTCGGGTGGCTGATCGCCAGTTACCTCTATGCGCGAACACGCAATTCGGTGGCGCTATGGCTCTAAATGGCTTGGGGCCCGAGTTGAGCCCAAAAAGCTCGATCTCTCTGCGCGAGGTCACGCTGCGTATTCCTATGGTGCGCAAGGGCGCCAAGTCGCTGACGGCCGACCCGCTGTCGCTCTTGGCCGCATTCTATGCGCCGGGGAAGACCAGCAGAGAGCTGAGGACCATTCTCGATAATGTGAGCTTGGAGATTGAGGACGGCTATCGCCTCGCCCTCATCGGCCGCAACGGCGCCGGCAAGACCACCTTGCTTCGGCTCATGGCGGGCTCGTTCACGCCGACGCGTGGAGCGATCCTCACCCGGGGCCACGTGCAGGCGCTGCTCAACCTTTCTTTTGGCTTCAAGGCTGTCGCGACCGGCCTCGAGAATATCTATCTGCGCGGTCTGTCGATGGGCATGACCCTGGGCGAGATTAGCGAGAAACTGCCCGAGATCGTGGAGTTCTCCGAGCTCGGCGACGCCGTTTACGACCCCATTCAAACCTATTCGGCGGGAATGCGCGCGCGCTTGGCCTTCTCGCTCGTGTTCGCGCACGTGCCCAACATCCTCTTGATGGACGAATGGATCAGCGCGGGCGACAGATATTTCGTGGCGAAGGCGCAGGAACGCCTTGAGCAATATATCAGCCAATGTCGCACGCTGGTGCTCGCCTCGCACAGCAAGCCGATTCTCACCGAGATTTGCACGCATGGCCTGGTGCTCGAGGCCGGACGCATCGCCTATTTCGGCAAAGTCGACGACGCCCTGAAATATTACGACGAGACACTCCCTGCCGGTGTGGATATCGAACGCTGGGGCCGGCGCGCGCATCGTCAGTTCTAGGCCCGGGGCCTGATCTCCCATGCTCAACGCAGCGCCGGAGCGCCGTATCCTGATCGTCGCCGAGGCGCTTGGGTATGGCGGCACCGAATCGCACCTGGTAACCGTGCTCCCTCGCCTGGCCGAAGCCGGCTTGTCTATCTCCGTCTTCTGCCTCGCCGAACGCGGACCGAGAGCCGTGGAGCTGGAGCAAGCCGGCGTGCGCGTGCTCGCTGCTTCCCGACTGGCCAACAGGCGCGAGAAACGTCTCCTCTATCCGCTGCAGGCCGGCCTCGACTGCTCGGCGCTTTACGCCTTCGCGCGGCAATGGCGTCCGCATGTCGCGCACTTCTTCCTGCCGGGGCCCTATCTTCTCGGCACCCCAGTCGCCGTGGCCGCCCAGATCCCCATCAAGGTGATGAGCCGGAGAAGTCTCGCCCACTATCAGCAGAACTGGAGGGGCGCGCGGCACGTCGAGCGCCTGCTGCATTCGCGCATGACGGCGATCGTCGGCAATTGCAACGCCATTCTGCGCGAGTTGATGGACGAGGGCGTTCCAGAGGCGAAGCTTCGCCTGATCTATAACGGCATCGAGCCCACCGGCCGCGCCCAGGACAAGCGCGAAGCGCGTGCCACGCTCGGGCTCGATGCGGATGCTTTGATCGGCGTCGTCGTCGCCAATCTCATTCCCTACAAAGGCCATCGCGACCTGATCGACGCGCTTGCACTCGCCGCGCCTAAGTTGCCGCCCGCTTGGCAGGTGCTCTGCGTCGGGGCCGACAACGATCTCAGGCCAGAGCTCGAGACTCTTGCCGCCGCAAAGGGTCTCGCCGGCAATCTGCGCTTCCTTGGGCAGCGCTTCGATGTCGGTCGCTTGCTTGAAGCGGCCGATTTCGGCGTGCTGCCGTCGCGCGCCAATGAGGGCTTCTCCAATGCGATTCTCGAATCGATGCGAGCGGGGCTGCCGATGGTCGTGACCGACGTCGGCGGCAATGCCGAAGCGGTCGTCGATGGGCAAACGGGCTTTGTGGTTCCCCCGGCCGACCCTCCGGCGCTCGCCGAGGCGTTGCTGCGCGTGGCCGAAGATCCCGCCTTGCGCCGCAAGCTCGGCGAGGCGGGACGCGAGCGGGTGACGACGTATTTCACCCTCGACGCCTGCGTTGCCAAGTACCGCGCGCTCTATGACGAGCTCTTCGCGTCATCGAGCAAGCGAACCACAAGCCGCGAGGTTAGCTCTTGACGAAGCCTTCGCAGGCACCGCGGGGAGTGCAGGCGCTGATGCGGCTCGAACTGGCCGTTGCCACTTTGGCATTCGCCAAGGCGCGGCTGATCGGCTCGATTAAAGTCTTCCTTAGCAATCCTGAAGCACAGTGCAGTCGCGTGTTGAGCCCTTGGCGGGGAACTTTGTCATGGTCGAGATAACCCGGCGCGGCATGTTAGGAGGAGGTGTGGCGATGGGCGGTCTTTTGTGGAATACCGCCGCGCTCAGCAGTGAGTCGCGGCAACCTCCTTATGGTCCCGCGCCCGCGCCTCTCGACGGCCCCGAGCTTCCTTCTTTCCGCTACCCGCTTGGCGCGCAGAAGACCGAGCAATTCAATGGCGGCACCGCCAAGGAGGCGAATGTCACCGGCTTCCCGGTGTCGGAGAAGCTCGCCGGCGTCTACATGACGCTGGAGCCGGGCGCTCTGCGCGAGCTGCACTGGCACGCCAATGCCGCCGAATGGGCCTACGTGCTCGATGGCAATTGCCGGGTCACCACCATCGATCCGCTCGGTCAATGCGAGATCGTCGATTTCGGCCCGGGCGACGTCTGGTACTTCCCGCGCGGCCATGGCCATTCGATCCAAGGCATCGGCCCCGGCACCTGCACCTTCCTCCTCGTGTTCGACAACGGCTATTTCTCGGAGTTCGGCACCTTCTCGATCACCGACTGGCTCGGCCACACGCCGCCCGAGGTGCTTGCCAGGAATTTCGGCCAGCCGGCTTCGACCTTCGCCAATTTTCCCAAGAAGGAAGTCTATATCGCTACCGGGCCGGTGCCGCCGCCGCTGCCACCAGACCCTGCGCCCGGCTCGCTGAACGAGCCGCCGCTGACGCATCGCTACCGGCTGCTTGCCGCCAAGCCCGAGACATTCGTGGGAGGCACGTTACGGCGCGTCTCCGCCACCGAGTTCCCGATCTCCACCACCATGACCGGCGCGCTGCTGGTCATCGAGCCTGGCGGTCTGCGCGAGCTGCACTGGCACCCGCACGCCGCCGAATGGCAGTACTATATCAAAGGCACCGCGCGGATGACCGTGTTCGGTAGCCACGGGCGCGCGCGCACCGACGAGTTTGCCGCCGGCGACGTCGGTTACGTGCCGCAGGGCTACGGCCACTATATCGAGAACACCGGCAGCGGCGATCTCGAGGTGGTGGCCGTGTTCAACAACGGCAGCTATGAATCGATCTCCATCACCGGCTGGTTGGCCGCCAATCCGGATCTGCTGCTCTCCACCAATTTCGGTGTGCCGGAAAGCGTCTTCGCCAAATTCCCCAAAGACGCGGTAATCATGCCCGAATAAGGCCTTATCTGGCCGGTAAAATAAGCTAGTCACAGTCGCGTAAGTTACGCGTAAGCTAGCCCGTGGAACGTGGCTGTGCTCGTCATCTCCGGCGAGGGTCGCGTACCTTATGACTGGGGAAGGCTTCGGCCGCGTCAATCAAAACCTGCACTGCATCGCCCCGAATAGCGACGCCTAGCAGATAGTCCGCGCCTAGCATTTTGCGCGAAGGAGGCGTCCATGTGCGGTTTAGCTGGTGTGATCGATCTTAGGGGCCGCCGGCGCCCAGAGCGGGTGATGCTGCAGCGTATGGCGGATGCGTTGTGGCACCGCGGGCCCGACGACGATGGCTTCCTCGTCGCGCCCGGCATCGGTCTTGCCCATCGCCGTCTCAGCATCGTTGGTCTCGATAATGGACAGCAGCCCATCTTCAACGAAGATCGCACGGTCGCGGTCATCTGCAACGGGGAGTTTTTCGAGCACCCCGAACTCCGGCTCGACTTGGAAGCGAAGGGGCACGTCTTCGCAACGAGCACCGATACCGAAGTGATCGTTCATCTCTATGAGGAGTACGGCGAGGAGTTCATCCACCGCCTGCAAGGTCAATTCGCTTTTTCGCTCGTCGACCTGCGCCGCCGCATCGTGCTGCTTGCGCGCGATCGCGTGGGGATCTGTCCCCTGTTCATTTCGCGGCAGGGCGACAGCCTCTATTTCGGCTCCGAGATCAAGGCGCTGATCGCTTCGGGAGCCGTCGCGCCACGGGCCGATCCGCGCGGGCTCGACCATCTCTTCACCTTCTTCGCGCTCGGCGGAAGGCGCACCATGTTCCAGGGCGTGCAAGCGATCGCGCCGGGACATTATGTGAAGATCGCCTTCCGTACCGACGGCGGCGTCGCCCAGCCGGTCGAGTGCAAATATTGGGACTTCGATTTCCCCGATTGGGGGGACGAGGACAATCCGACCGAGTCCTCCGCCATCGACGCCTTCGAGGAGGCCTTTGCTCGCGCGGTGGAAGTCAGGCTCCGTGCCGATGTGCCCGTGGTCGGATATCTCAGCGGCGGCGTGGATTCAGCCTATGTGTTGGCGACCGCGGCGCGCGCGGCGGGCCGTGCGTTGCCCAGCTTTACCGTGCGCGTGACCGACCCCGCGTTGGACGAATTGAACGAAGCCGTGGAGGCGGCGCACGCCATCGGCGGCGGTCGTCCGACCGTCGTCGAGGCCGGCCCGGGTCTTATCGCCGACACCTATGCCTCCCTGGTCGCCGCCGCCGAATGCCCGGTGCTCGACACCTCTTGCGCGGCGCTGTTTGCGCTCTCCCGCGAAGTGCGCCGGCAGGGCTACAAGGTGGTGCTGACCGGCGAAGGCGCCGACGAAGGTTTCGCCGGCTATTTTTGGTTCAAGATCCGCGAGGCCGCGCGTCTGCTCGATATCGGCGACGCGTTCCGCCCGAGCACGGCCATCAGCCGCGTGGCGCGCAAATGGGCGGCGCCTAGTCTCTCCTTCGGGGAGTTCGCCCATATCGATGGCCTGATCGGCGGCCCGCACGCGCAATCGATCCTCTACAATCTCGTGGCGACGGCGCGCACGCGCTACTACAGCGACGGCATGCGGGAAGAGCTTGGCGGCCACGTGGCTTACGAGGATCTCGGCCTCGACCTCGATCGCATGCGCCGCTGGCATCCGCTCAACCGCTCGCTCTATCTCGGCTATAAGGTTCAGCTCGCGGGTCTCTTGCTCAGCCAGAAGGGCGACCGCGTGGCAATGGCCAATAGTGTCGAGACGCGCTACCCATTCCTCGACGAGAATGTGATCGCGCTCGCCTCGCGCCTGCATCCCCGCTTCAAGCTGCGCGGCCTGCTCAAGGACAAATATCTGTTGCGCCAAGCCGCGGGCCGCGTGCTGCCGAAGAGTGTGGCCGAGCGACCCAAGCTCATGTTCCGGGCGCCGCACGCCGAGACTTTTCTCGCCAATCCGCCTGCCTTCGTGCGCGATCTTTTGAGCCCGGAGAGTCTGGCGCAGACCGGCTATTTCGATGCGACGGCCGTCGCCCAGGATTGCGCGGCGCTGGCGCGAGGCGAGGACAAGAAGGAGCTCGGCACCTTTACGAGCTTGGGATTGGGCGGCGTCGTCGCCACCCAGCTTTGGCATCACCTCTATCTCGGCGGTGGCCTGTGCGACTTGCCGGAGGTGAATTCCGGCGCGACACCGGCCGCTGCGCGCGCCGTGGCCTGATCGCGGCCATGGCCTGAACCGTCCGATTGTCCGCGGGCGCTAGCGCGACCTGAGACAGGCTTCAGCCTCCTCGGCGAGCTTCCGCGTCAACTCGCCGGCGCCGATGCCTGACGGGGGCACCGCCCCCTGCCCCGACCAGAACCAGGAGAAATCGCCCGATCCTTTCGCTTCGGCCGCTTTGCGCAGCGGCGCGAGCGCGGGCGTGGCGAAAGGATAACAGGGGTGCGCCGGATCGATCGGCCCCTGCTCTTCGATGAAGCGATTCAAAAGTCCGCGTGCCGGGCGTCCGCTCAAGACGTCGGTAATCACTGTCTCGCGGCCAGGCTCTGCCAGCGCCTGCCTGTGCAGAGCCGAGGTGGTGGCCTCGGGGCAGCAGAGATAGGCCGTGCCGATCTGCACGCCGGCGGCGCCCAGAGCGAATGCGGCGGCGATGCCGTTCGCATCGCTAATGCCGCCCTGCGGCAATCACCGGCACGTCCACCGCCTCGACGATCTGCTGCACCAGCGCGAAGGTGCCGATCTGCGTGGCGATGTCGGTCTCGAGGAACATGCCGCGATGCCCGCCGGCTTCGGCGCCTTGCGCGATGACCGCATCGACGCCGCGCTCGGCGAGCCACAGCGCTTCGCGGCGCGTGGTGGCCGAGCAGATGACTTTGCATCCCGCCTGCTTCACGCGCCGGACCAGCTCAGCCGCGGGCAAGCCGAAATGAAAGCTCACCACCTCCGGCCGCAATTCCTCCACGACGCCGCAAGTCGCCTCGGTAAAGCGATAGATCGTGGCTTTGAGTGGTGGCTTGGGCATCTCCACGCCAAGCTCGGCATAGTATGGCGCAAGCCGCTCGAGCCATGCCGCCTCGCGCGCAACGTCCTGCTCGGGCTCGGCATGGCAGAAGAAGTTGAGATTGATTGGCCGCTTGGTGCGGGACCTGATCGCCGCGACACCCTCACGGACTTTGTCGTCGGTCAGCCCGGCGCAAGGGAACGATCCGAGGCCACCCGCTTCCGCCGCGGCGACGGCCATATCGACGCCGCACGCATTCGCCATCGGCGCCTGCACGATCGGCAGCTCCACGCCGAACAGATCGAGCAATCGTCTGTCGGGCCAAGCCATGGGTCTCACGTCTTGGAATCGCGGCGCTTGCCGAGCAGCCGCAAACGCAGCGCATTCAGCTTGATGAAGCCGGCCGCGTCCTTCTGGTCGTAGGCGCCGGCGTCGTCCTCGAAGGTGACGATCTTGTCGGAGTAAAGCGACTTCGGCGACGAGCGGCCGATGACGATGACATTGCCCTTATACAGCTTGAGCGTGACCTCGCCCTCGACATGCTCCTGGCTCTTGTCGACCAAGGCTTGCAGCATTTCCCGCTCCGGCGAGAACCAGAAGCCGTAATAGACCAGCTCGGCATAGCGCGGCATCAGCGAGTCTTTCAGATGCATCGCCTCGCGGTCGAGCGTGAGCGACTCGATCGCCCGGTGCGCCACATGGAGGATGGTGCCGCCGGGCGTTTCATAGACGCCGCGCGACTTCATGCCGACATAGCGGTTCTCCACCAGATCGACGCGGCCGATGCCGTTGTCGCCGCCAAGCTCGTTGAGCCGCGTCAGCAAAGCACGGCAGGCGACAGCGCCTTGCCGTCGATCGAGACGGGATCGCCCCGCTTGAAGCCGATCCTGACGACGGTCGCCTTGTCGGGCGCGTCCTCGGGCGCGATGGTGCGCTGATAGACGTAAGGCGGCGGCTCGACCGCCGGGTCCTCCAGCACTTTCCCCTCGGAAGAGGAGTGCAGCAGATTGGCGTCGACCGAGAACGGCGCCTCGCCGCGCTTGTCCTTGGCGACCTGGATCTGATGCTTCTCGGCGAACTCGATCAGGTCGCTGCGCGACTTGAAGGCCCATTCCCGCCAGGGCGCGATCACCTTGATGTCGGGGTTGAGCGCATAATAAGTGAGCTCGAAGCGCACCTGGTCGTTGCCCTTGCCGGTCGCGCCATGCGCCACGGCGTCGGCGCCGGTCTCGCGTGCGATCTCGATCTGCCGCTTGGCGATCAACGGCCGGGCGATCGAGGTGCCTAGAAGGTAAACGCCTTCATAGAGCGCGTTCGCCCGGAACATCGGAAAGACGAAATCGCGCACGAACTCCTCGCGCAGATCCTCGACGTAGATCTCCTTGATGCCGAGCAGCTCGGCCTTCTTGCGGGCGGGCGCCAGCTCTTCGCCTTGGCCGAGATCGGCGGTGAAGGTCACCACCTCGCAGCCATAGGTCTCTTGCAGCCATTTGAGGATGATCGAGGTATCGAGCCCGCCGGAATAAGCGAGCACCACCTTCTTAATATCGGTCGCCATGGAAAAAGCCTCGCGCTGGGTCCCGGTCGAACCGGTTGGGACCCGCGGGGACTATAGGCAGGCGACGCGCTTGTGCAAGTGCTGGCCGGTGCTGTGCAAAGAGCTCCCGGCGCTGGCGAGCGCCCGTCCGGCCCCACCGAGCACGGCCCCGATCCCCCGGTGCAGGCCGATCGACACGCGCTCGAGACCCCGTTCGAGCCTCGCGTCGTTGCGCCTGACGGGATCGAGCAGGAGGCGGTAGAGGGCAAACACAATGGCGATGGTGATCAACCCGGCGAAGACGATATCGCTGACGAAATGCCGTCCGAACACGACGCGCAAGGAGCCAACCGCCGTGCCGAAGATGACGGCACCGCCGAGCGCGAAAGGTCGGAGTTGCGGCGGCGCAAGCGTCGCCGGCGCCACCGTCCAGAAGGCTTCGCTCGCCTCGCCCGACACAAAGGAGCAATTCCGCTTGCAGGCGTCGCTCGGCCGCCACCACGGTTGGAAGTCCGCCGTCCCGGCAAATTGCTGAACGCCGTTCGGCCGCGGCCTGCCCCAGTTCTCCTTCAGCACGAGATTTGAGGCGACGCCCGGGCCGATCAGAAACGAGCCGATGAGATAGAGCACGACCGACGGGGCGATCGGCATTTTCTGGTCCGGGAAGACGAGCTTGCGCAGCAGCGCGAAGACGGCGGGCGCAAGCAGGAGGAACGGCACCCAATTGGCGGCCTGCCGCACCAGGTTCCATTCATAGGTCACCGAGAGAGGAAATCTCGCGCGCTCTGGATCGAAGAAGACCTGCGCCACTTCGAGGTCCCAAAGCGGGAAGACGGCGAACAAGACCGCCAGCGCCCCTCCGAGTGCGATGAACCCCAGCAAAAAGCCGCGCGACACGGCAAGCCCCCGACCCTAACCCGAAGGCAAGCTAGCCGGCGCACGCGACAGTTCCGTGAGATTGCAATGAACGTTTTTCTGCGGATCGACGACGATCCAAAGACGAATTCATGACCATGACAGTGGAGCGAAATGATTCTCCAAGCCAATTCGCAACGAAAGCACATGACGACTGGATGGAGAAGTCGGCAACCTATCCACAGCCTCTGTCGATTCAAAGCGGCGCCGGCCCGCAACCGCATCGATGCCAAGTTGATCTCGATCAGAGCGGATGGCTTGCGGAAGGCTTTTTGTGCGTCCACGCGGTCCATCGCTGGAACCAGAGCCGCAGGCCGGCGTTTGAAGGATCAGGCCATTCGGCAAGAAGTCGGGAGGGCACGCAATGTCCCAAGAGCTAGAGCACCAAGTTGAAGTCAAGAAGCCCGGTATCGGTAGCTTGGCTGAGGTCCCGAACCTCGGCTTCGTTACCCGTCGCAAGAATTCCAAGCGCGACGACGCTTGGCGCGAGACGCTGACGCAGCATATGCCGGAGAGCTGGCCCGCGGCACGGCTTGCCTTGCAGGCGAGGATTGCCGCGCTCGATATCGAGGCCTAGGCTCGCGAGCCGGCAAGCAGCCAATAGACGAAGCCGCCGGCAAAGCCGGCTGCCGCGAAGATCGTCATATACGGGCTTGCCAGCACCTTCGGCAGATCCACGGTTTCAGGCGCCGCGAGAATGGGAATGACCGCGAGCGACGCGCCGCCCGCCAGCACGTAATACATCCAGGATCTGATCCTTAACACTTCGCCTGTTACCGCCGCGAGCAGGCCCGGCAGCGCGTTGAGCGCCGGCGCCACAGTGCCGGCAAACACTACAATGCCGAAGATCGGTGCCGCCTGGTGCATCACCGAGCCTTGCGGCGCTGCGGCGCTGAGCTCGTTCCCCGCCCAAATGGCGCCGAGCGCGAACAGCACGACAAGAGCGAAACGGCGACGGCGACGAAGAACGCCACCACCACCAAGATTGCGCGGAAGATGATGCGGGAGATCACTTGCGCCGCCTGTCTGTCACGCTCGCCTCCGACCCGGAAGGATATATAACACCGGCACCACGACCGAGGGTGGGCAATGGCAGAAATCGAGTTCTGGTACGAGTTCGGCAGCACCTATTCCTATCCCGCCGCCATGCGCATCGAGCGGCTCGCGGGCGACGCCGGAGTCGCGCTGCGTTGGCGCCCTTTCCTGCTCGGGCCGATCTTCAAGGCTTATGGCTGGAACGACTCGCCGTTCAACATCTTCGCGGCCAAGGGCCGCTATATGTGGCGCGACCTCGAGCGCGTTTGCGCGGCCGAAGGCGTGGCTCTCGCCCTCCCCCCGGTTCGCTTCCCGCAAAACGGGCTCAAGGCCGCGCGGCTTGCACTGATCGGCGAGAGGGAAGGCTGGACGCCCGCCTTCACCCGCGCCGTCTTCGCCGCGAATTACGCCGAGCAGAAAGACATCAGCGACGACGCGACGCTGCGCGCCATTCTCTCTGCGCTCGGCGTCGACGCCGATGCCGCCTTCGCCGCGGCGAATGCGCCGGAGAACAAGGAGGCGCTGAAGCTTCAGACCGAGGAGGCGGCATCGCGCGGGTTGTTCGGCGCGCCGTCCTTCATCGTCGGCGATGAATTGTTCTGGGGCAACGACCGCCTCGAAGCCGCCCTCGCCTGGGCTAAGCGCGCTTAGGCCGGCGGGGCCAACCGGGCGCTGGCGCGCTGCTTGATGCTGGCGCTCTTCAGTTGCCCGCAGGCCGCCATGATGTCCCGGCCGCGGGGACTGCGCACCGGGCTTGCATAGCCGGCGCGATTCACCACCTCGGCGAATTTCTCGATCTGCTCCCAGTCCGAGCATTCGTAAGGCGCGCCGGGCCAGGGATTGAACGGGATCAGATTGATCTTGGCGGGAATCTTGGCGAGCAGCCGCACCAGCGCCTTCGCGTCGGCAATCGAATTGTTCACGCCCTTCAGCATCACATATTCGAAGGTGATGCGCTTGGCGTTGGAGAGGCCCGGATAGGCACGGCACGCGTCGAGCAAATCCTTGAGCGGCCATTTCTTGTTGATCGGCACCAACTGATCGCGCAGCTCGTCGCGCACCGCATGCAGCGAGATGGCGAGCATGGTTCCCGCTTCCTCGCCCCAGCGTGGGATCTCCGGCGCCACGCCCGAGGTCGACAGCGTGATGCGCCGCTTGCCGATGGCGAGGCCTTCGCCGTCGGCGGCCACCGCACAGGCGTCGCGCACATGCTCGAAATTGTAGAGCGGCTCGCCCATGCCCATCAGCACGACATTGGTGATCTTGCGTTCAGCGTCGGGCAACCCGCGCGGGTCCGGCGCGGCCGTGCCAGGCCAGTCGCCGAGCCGGTCGCGGGCGAGCATGATCTGGCCGACGATCTCGCTCGGCGTGAGATTGCGCACCAGGCGTTGCGTGCCGGTATGGCAGAACGAGCAGGTGAGCGTGCAGCCGACCTGGCTCGAGATGCAGAGCGTGCCGCGATCCTCTTCGGGGATATAGACGGTCTCGATCTCCTTGCCGTCGGCGAGGCGCAGCAGCCATTTGCGCGTGCCGTCGACCGAGACCTGCTCGGTCACGATCTCGGGGCGCGCCAGCGTGAAGACTTGCGCCAATTCACCGCGCAGCTCCTTGGCGATGTCGGTCATGACGGCGAAATCGGTCGCCCCTCGCACATAAAGCCAGCTCCAGAGCTGGCGCACGCGCATGCGCGTCTGCCGTTCCGGGACGCCAAGCTCGCGCAAGCGCGTGGCGAGCTCCGACCGGCTAAGCGCGATCAAAGTCTCGTTGCGCGTCGGCGCGTCCGGGGTCGGCTTGGCAAGCGCGCCCGAAAGGGTGGAGATGATCATGACATTCGGCCTGCCGGACCGATTCCGGCACCGCCCTCATATCATGTCGGCGGCGAAAAATGCCAAGAAGCGGGCGGAAAGCCTGTAAGCCGCGGACTTAGTCGTCCATGGCGTCCTCGGAGACCTCCAACACGCTCTTGTCGGGGTTGGCCTCGCACTCGATCAAGATCTGCGCCAGGTGACCCGCCATCTTGCCGAAGTCGATCGTCGCGGGCTCGTCCTCCTCGGTGTAGTAGCCCTCGAACCACATCATGATGAGGCCCCTGTTGTCGTTGTTGTACTCCGTGAACTGCTTGCAGCTCAGTTTGGACACATCGATGGCTTCGGCGGCAGAAACGGGCTTCGCGGCAAGCAGCGCCAAGGCGGCAAGCATAGCGACAACGAGACTCTTCATGGCTGTCCTCAAGGGTTGGCGGCGCTTGCCGCGGGCGGCCGCGAGCCTAGTGCGGTTCGGTGTCAGGCGAAAGAAACCGTGCTCGGCAGGATTTGCAGGAGCTTAACCGCTGCATTCCTTGGCCGCGCGGTCGAGCGCGTCGGACAGGCCATTCAGCGAATAGACGTCGCTCGTGGCGGTCCCGCGGGCGGATTTTCCTTCGATCTTCATGCTGTTGCCGCCCTTCATCGCCTCGAGGATCTTGCTCTCCATCTCTGGCTTCTCGACGAAGGCGCCTTCGTCCTTGGTGAACAGGTCGAACTTGGCGGTGCCGATGGTGGCGGTGACCTTGGCCCCTTCAGCGAAGGGATAGCCCATCTTCACGCTGATCTCGCTCGTCACATTCTCCGCCGGCCAGCGGGAAATGTAGAAGAGGATGGGGCCGCGCTTGATTTTCTTCGGATTGGACTCGGTTGGCTTGGCGACGGCGAAGCAGACCTTGGCAGGACCGGACGCGGCATAGGCCGACCAGTCCTTGAACTTGTCCAGAAGCTTGACCTCTTGCGCCAAGGCTGGCGTGGCCAACAGCGCGCCGATGAGGCAAACAGCTCGAACGGCTCGGTGCATCTCCCCGTCCCCGATTCGTGAGCAGGCGAGCCGCATTAAGCCTCGATTTTACCCTAACCACAACCCCTCAACCCTGCCGGCGCCGCCGCTTGGGCGCTCCTTGCACATGCGGCCGGGGCTCCGGCGCCTCGGCATGCTCGGCGACGGGCCGTGAGCCGAAGCGGCCAAGCGAGCGCAGCCGGTCATACATGACGATGGCCCCCGCGGTGGCGAGGTTGAGCGAGAAGGCGGCGGGGATGCGCACCAGATGCTGGCAGCGCGCCGCCAGCTCCGGAGACAGCGTGCCGCGCTCTGGGCCGAGCACATAGGCCGCGCGCAGCGGGTGTGGAAAACTTGGCAGGTCGTGCGCCGCCTCTAAAATCTCGACCCCGACCAGGCTGCAGCCTTTCGGCAGTCTGAGATCGGCGAGGCTCCGCCAATGATAGACGGGAAGATGCGTCCAGGCCTTCGACGTGTCGTGACGGATCTCGATCGCGGTCTCGTCGGCGCCTAGGGTGAACACGAAGCTCGCGCCGAAGGCATGCGCCGAGCGCAGCAGATTGCCGAGATTGACGGCCTTGGAGATGCCCTCGACGCCGATGGCGAAATAGCCGCGTGAGGCGGGAAGTAGGGTTTTCACAAGTCTTGTCTGCCACAAGCTGGGTGAGAGAAAAAGGGCAGCCAGTCGTTACCGAGAGGAGGCAAGCTTCGATGCGGGTTGCGCAATTCAGCGAATTTGGCGGACCTCAGGCGCTTCGCCTCGAGCAGGTGGCCGAGCCGAGCCCCGGCCCCGGCGATGTCCTGATCAAAGTGACGGCGGTCGGCCTCAACTTCTTCGACACGCTCTTGCTGCGCAATCAATATCAAGTGACCCCCCCGCTTCCGTTCTCGCCTGGAGCGGAAATCGCCGGCAGCATCGAAGCTGCTTGGGGCAGATGTCGCCGATCTCAAGCTGGGGCAAAGGGTCGTCGCCTTCATCGGCGGCAATGGTTGCCGTGAGAAGGTCGTCACCAAGGCAAGGAACGTCGTTCCCATCCCGGACGGCGTAAGCGATGAAGTGGCCGCCGGAATTCCCATCACCTACGGCACGGCGCTGCACGGATTGAAGGACCGGGGCGCCCTACAGCCGGGTGAGACCGTGGCGATCCTCGGCGCCGCGGGAGGAGCGGGTGTCGCCGCGATCGAGATCGCCAAGCTCATGGGTGGACGGGTGATCGCCGTCGCCTCGTCGGCCGACAAGCTCGCCTTTGCCCGCGAGCACGGCGCCGACGAAGGCATCAATTACGAGACGGAAGATCTCAAGGCTCGCCTCAAACAGCTCACCGCGCCGAAAGGCGTCGACGTGCTCTACGATCCCGTCGGCGGCGCTTATGCCGAGCCGAGCCTACGGGCGATGGCCTGGGAAGGCCGCTATCTCGTGCTCGGCTTCGCTTCGGGCACAATTCCGAAAATTCCGCTCAACCTGGTCATGCTCAAGGGCTGCGCCATCATGGGCGTGTTCTGGACGGCGTTCGTCGAGCGCTATCCGGAAAAGCACCGCGCCAACATGATCGAGCTGCTCGATTGGTGCAAACGCGGGCTGATCACGCCGCACATCCATGCGAGCTTTGCCTTGATCGAGACCGCCCAGGCCCTGTCGCTGATCGAGGGCCGCAAGGTTACCGGCAAGGTGATCGTCAACCCACAGCGCTAGCGGGCTTTGGGCAATTCCTTGTCGAGCGCGCGTGCCGCCGCCGCCCTGTGGGTCGGCGTGATGTGCGAGGCGACGAGACCGATCACCGCGGTGAGCAGCGCCGCATCGTCGGCGAAGCCGAGCCCCGCGATCATGTCGGGGATGATGTCGACGGGCAGGATGAAATAGGCGATGGCCGCAAGCAGCATGCCGCGCACCCGCATCGGCGTCGCCGGGTCGAGCGCGCAGTAATAGGCGGCGACCAGGTCGTCGACGAAGGGAATCATCCCGGCGAACCGCTTGAGCTTGGCCCAGAAGTCGCGACGGACCTTGCGCTCCCGCTCGGCAAAGGCAGAAAGCGAAAGCTGCCGGCCGAAAGCCGCAGCCTTGAGCTCGCTTGCTTCGTTGAAGGCCATCATCGTCTGCACCTCGCAATGGGGTTTAACCCCAGGAATCCCTGAAGGAAAAATAGGGGCGCCGGCCCTTCCCCGCAAGCGTTTCGCGGGAAGCGCACCCTTCGAGCGCCGAGAACCGCCCTTGCCGCGTTTCCTCGAATTTCACACTTTTCCTCCAGGCTCGGGCGGTCCTGGTCGCGTGAGGTCTTGCGTTTTGCTCGAGGCGGGCCGCTTGCCGATACTTGCCGGTGCGCTGCTTGCGGCGCTCGCCGCGCTGTATTGCGCGGTCCGGGTGCCGGCCGACGCCATGACTGGGCAGCAAGCGCCGCCTTGGACCGTGACGCCGCTTGACGCCACCGTCGCCAGCAAGCTGCGCCAGCTTGACGCTCTCCAACGCGACATGGAGCAAGCGGGCTGCGAATACGCGGCCGACGATGCCAGCATCGAGGGATGCCAGCAACTCGACGCCAATGCACGCCGGCTCGAAGCCGAGATCGAGGAGCTCAAGGCGCGCGCCGGCTGGACGCTGGAAAAGCAGGAGGCGGTGGAAGCCGGCGGTCCGCACACCCCGCCGCAACAACCCAAACCCTATACCTATCGCTGGCGAACCGATCCTGCCGGCGCCTATCGCACCGTCTGCGTGCGGCTGTGCGACGGCTTCTATTATCCCGTCAACGAAGCGGCACGCCCCGGGAACTTCCTCGCCGAGGAGAAGATGTGCCAATCGACCTGCTCGGTGCCGGCCCGGCTCTTCTATCAAAAACTTCCGGCCGGCGAGGATGCCGGCGAGATGGTCTCGTTGACCGGCGAGCGTTACGCCGATCTGCCCAATGCCTTCCGCTATCGCAGCGAATATCTCAATGCCTGCGCCTGCGGGCCTAAACCCTGGAGCGCCGAGGCCAAGGCGATGTACGAGCGCCGCGCTGTGCTCGCGACACGCAGCAAAACCGCACGGCTGGTCGCCGCCGGCGCCAGCGAGACCGCCAGCCTCCTGGCGGCAGCCGAGCTGCAAGTCGCGCAGCGCCCGCCGCGCCTGCGGGATGCGGCCGCGAGGCCCAAGGCCGAGCAGTATCGCGGGCTGTTCGGTAGGCTGCGCGCCTCGCGCTACGGCGCGGAGGCCCGCAACGATCAGCCGCTGCGTCGCTTCTTCCTGTTCCGCAGCCGTTAAGCCCAAGCCGCCGCAGCTTGGCTCGCGGCCTTGCACGGCCTGGGGTCGCATGCCATGTGACCCCGCATGGCAAAGCACCGTCTCCTGTTCGTCTGTCTCGGCAATATCTGCCGCTCGCCCATGGCCGAAGGCGTGTTCCGCCGTGTCGCCGAGGAAGAGGGCGTCGCCGACCGCTTCGAGATCGACTCGGCCGGCATGGGCGATTGGCATATCGGCCAGGCGCCCGACACACGCGCACAAGCCGCCGCGCAGAACCGCGGCATGGACATCTCGGGCCAGCGTGCGCGGCAGGTCACGGCCGCGGACTATCGCCGCTTCGACTTGATCCTTGCCATGGACGATTCCAACTACGACGAGTTGATCGGGCTTGCGCCGAAATCCGAGCTGCACAAGGTGCGCCTGTTCCTCGACTACGCGCCCAAGACCGGCACGCGCAATGTGCCCGATCCCTTCTATGGCGGGAGCGAGGGCTTCGATCATGCGCTCGATCTGATCGAGGAAGCGGCCCGCGGCCTTCTCGCCGAGTTGCTCGCCGCCGAGGCGCGCCCCGCGAAAAAGGGGGCCTAGTCCTCGAGCGGATAAGCGGCCTCGACCACATAGGGTCCGCCGCCGACCGAATTGCGCGAGGAGTAGAGCACGAAGCGGCTCACGGTGAAGGGCTCCGCCACGATCCCGCCCTGACGCTCGAGATACAGCGCGACCGCGTCGGGCCGCGCGCCTCTGAGCCGCGCCAGCGTCACGTGTGGCTTGAAATTGCGCCCCTCGGGCGGCAGGCCGGCCTCCCGCGCCGCGCGTTCATTGGCGCGGCGCAAAGCGTCGAGCCCCTCTGACGGGGCGATGTCGGCAAAGATCGCCCGCGGCTTGCCGCCGCCAAAGCTGCCAAGCCCGTTCAGCCGGAGCTCGAACGGGTCTGCCACGATCTCGCCCAGCGCGGTGGTGAAATCCCGCGCCGTGTGCCGGTCGACATCGCCAATGAAGCGCAGCGTCAGATGATAGTTCTCGGGATCGATCCAGCGCGCGCCAGAGAGCCCGGCGCGAAGAAGCGTGAGCCGCTCGGCAATGCTGCTCGGGATTTCGATCGCGGAAAAAAGTCTTGGCATCGGGGTTCGCTAACTAACACAAGAGTCACGGGCAGGGGTTGGGATAGTCAAGATGGATCTGCTCGATGTCCTCAAGCACGTTGTCCGCCAGCGTGAGCTCCGCTGCGGCAATATCGCTCTTGAGCTGCTCCATGGTGGTCGCCCCGATGATCGTGCTGGTCACGAAGGGGCGCGAGACCGCGAACGCGATCGCCATCTGTGCCGGGACGAGCCCATGCTTCCTCGCCAGCTCAATATAGGTGGAGATCGCCCGGGGACCGTTCGCCGTCTCGTAGCGGCCGAGCCGGTTGAACAGCGTCTTGCGTGAGCCTGGCGGCAGCGCGCCGCCTTCATATTTGCCGCTGAGATAGCCCTGGCCGAGCGGCGAATAGCCCAGCAGGCTCACCTGCTCCCGATAGAAGATCTCCGAGAGGCCCGTCTCGAACGAGCGGTTGACGAGGTTGTAGGCATTCTGGATCGAGGCGAGCCGCGGCAGCCCATGCTGCTCCGACGCCTTGAGGAAGCTCATCACCCCCCAGGGCGTCTCGTTGGACAACCCGATGAACCTCACCTTGCCGCTCGCCACCAGCTTCGCCAAGACGCCGAGAATCTCGTCGATGGGATGGGTGTCGCCCGGCAGATGCAGATAATCGTGGCCCTCGAAGATGCGCATCGGCCGGTCCGGCCAATGCAGCTGATAGAGGTCGATGTAATCCGTCCTCAGGCGTCTGAGGCTCGCCTCGACGGCTTCATTGATCTGCGCTTCGCTATGCCGCGTCTTCGCTCCGTCCTGGCGGAGCCAGGTCATCTTGCCGCGGCCGGCGACCTTGGTCGCGATCATCACCTTGTCGCGCATGCCGCGGGCGGCGAGCCAGGTGCCGATGATGGCTTCGGTGCGTCCTTGCGTCTCGGGCTTCGGCGGCACTGGATAGATCTCGGCGGCATCGAAGATGTTGATGCCGCGCTCGCGCGCGTAATCCATCTGCGCGTGACCGTCGGCCTCGCTGTTCTGCTCGCCGAACGTCATGGTGCCGAGACAGAGGCTCGAGACCTTGAGGCCCGTGCGGCCAAGCTCGCGATAGTCCATGCGCGTGGCTCCTCCGCGCCCCGGGGCAGCGTTTACGATGGCATAAGGTAAACCCGCAGGCGCGGCGAGGCGGTTATCTGCCTTGTTAAGGAGTGAAGCAGGATCGGCCCGCCCGGAGTGCCCCGGCCTAAGCTAGGCCGCCGCCGCCAAGCTCCACGGCGCCGGTCCGCTCGATCTTCTGGTCCGCCTCCTCGGTCGCGAAGAAGGTGGTGAACAGCAGCCACAGCACGAAGGCCGCGACGGTCAGAAGCGCGATGGCGCCGAAGATTTTTCCGAAATGCAGGGGCATAGGGTGCGAGGTCCTTGACCGAAGGTCACGGACAGTAGCCAAGTCGTGAACGCCGATCAATCCAGGCTGTGGCATAGTCCCGGCCGCCTCGCTTGGGGACCAGCCGGCCATGGGGAGTGTGAACGGGGAGGACGCCATCGACGCAAGCGGCAAAGCCGCTTCGCCGGATCGGATCATCCTCGTCGTCTGCCCGACCCATCGCGACTATCGTGAGCTGCCGCGGATCTCCCCTCCCGGCATCGACTACATCTTCCACGATTATGCCAGCACCAGCCTCGAGGATTTGGTCAGCAATCCCGACCGCGCCAAGGACCTTGCCGCCGACCCGCTCGACGAGATCGAGGCGATTCTCGCCAAGGTGCGGGGGCTCAAGCTCGCGGGCGTAATCACATCCGACGATTATCCCGGCTCGGCGCTCGCCGCCGTCGTCGCGCAACGGCTCGGCCTTCCCGGCCCCGACCCCGCCGTGGTCCTGCTTTGCCAGCACAAATATCTGGCGCGGGTGGAACAAGCGAAGCACGTGCCGCAGGCCGTCCCGTCTTTCGCCCTGATCGACGTCGCCGGCGACGCGCCACTTTCCGAGGACTTGCGCTTTCCCCTGTTCGTCAAGCCGGTGAAGTCGTTCTTCTCGATCGGCGCAGAGCGGGTGAACTCGGCGGCCGAGCTCGCCGCGCTCTTGCCGCATTGGAACAATCTCGATCAATTCTTCCAGCCGCTCGAGCGCATGCTCGAGCGCTATACCGGCGCCACCATCGGCACCAAGCGGCTCATCGCCGAGGGATTGCTGAAAGGCGAGCAAGTCACCGTCGAGGGCTATGTGCATGGCGGCGTGGCCACGATTTTCGGCGTGGTGGACTCGATCATGTTCCCCGGCACGCTCGCCTTCTCGCGCTTCGACTATCCCTCCCACCTTCCGCCAGGCGTGCAGAGGCGCATGGGCGAGATCGCCACGACGACGATGCAAGGGCTCGGCTTCGACAACGGTATCTTCAACATCGAAATGATGTACGACGCTGAAGCCGATCGCATCTCGATCATCGAGATCAATCCGCGCATGGCCTCGCAATTTGCCGATCTTTACGAGAAGGTCGACGGCACCAATAGCTTCAGCGTGCTGCTCGATATCGCCCAAGGCAGGACCCCGCGCTTCACGCGGCGGCAGGGACGTTTCGAGATTTGCCGCGAGCTGCGTCTTGCGCAGCTTCCATGACTCGCTGGTGGTCGCCGTGCCGAGCGAGGCCGATATCGAACGCCTCGCCGGCATCTATCCGGATATCAGGGTTGAGCTACATGCCACGCCCGGTCGCAAGCTGTCCGATGAATTCCAGGATGGAAAGAGCTATCGCTACGGCGTCCTGAATCTGGGTGGACGCGACCTCGCCGACGTGCTGGAGCAGTTCGAGTCATGCCGCGCGCGGCTCGGCATCGAGCTTCTTGCCGCTCGAAGCGTCGCAAGACCCGCGCGTCGACGTCCCGCGCGAGTCGATGATCCCGGCGCATAACGCAAGCGGCGGAGAGCATCCGCCCTCCGCCGCCTGACATGAGACGCAGCTTTACCGGCTAGTTGCCCTTCAAATTCTTCTCGATCCAGTCGGAGAAGGACGACACGCGGGTATAGACGCCGGGGAACAGCGGGTTGCCGCATTGCGGCCCCCAGCTCACGATGCCGACCTGGGTGTAGCCCTTGTCGTTGCCCTTGTCGGCCACGATCAGCGGACCGCCGCTATCGCCGAAGCAGGAATCCTTGCCGCCGGTCGGGCCCGTGGCGCAGATCTCGGTGTCGCCGACGACGAAATCCGGGACCTGGAGCGATTCGTAGACCGCCTTGCATTCCTTGGGATCGATCACCTCGATATCGACCTCATGCAGCTTGCGTGGCGCCTCCAACTCCTCGTTGGTCAGCAGCTTCTTTTCCGACACGGACTTGCGCCCGGCCATGACATCGACGGCATTCTGGAATGCCTGGAAGTCCCAGATCGCGCCCCAGCCGGTGACGGTGACTGTGGCGCCCGCGGGCATCAGGGCTTGCTCCTTGGCGGCATCGGCGAAGCTGATCGCCGCCGCATCCGGGATCGGCTGCTTGAGCTTGACCAGCGCGAGGTCGGCCTTCTCGCCGGCGATATAGCCGGGATGCACGATGACCTTCTCGCTTTCGATCTTTTTCGTCTTGGTGCGATCGTTGCTGCCATAGCCGACGACCACCGCGTCGCTATCGATCAGGCAATGGCCGGCGGTGAGAACCCACTGCGGGGCGATGATCGAGCCGCCGCAAAAGCCGATCGTGTCGTCCATATTGCTGTAAAGGCGGACTTGCCAGGGATATTTGCCGTCCGGCGCGGCGGTTCCTCCGACGATCATCTCGGTATCGGTCTCGCCGAAGGCTTGACCATTCACGCCGACCATAAGGCCGGCAAGCAAAAGCAACTGTGAAACAAGGACGTTGACTCGCCTCATGTGATCTTCTCCGGGACCGAACTTCGATGTTGTTGTGGGAAAATTTGCCTGAACCGAGGACGGGCGTTCGATGCGCAGCATTTTATCTATGACCGCCAAGCCTGTACATTAAACTTTCTTGAGCTTAGTGCAGATGAGGGCCGCGAGAGCACGCATGACCACCGAGGACGACAAGGATTGGAGCGCGGACCTCAAGGCGATCGAGGACCGGATCGGCGGCCGCGAGTCGCCGCAGATTATTGCGCCCGTCATGCGCGACCTGTTGGACAAGATCGCCGATGATTCCCCAGATCGCCCTCGCGCGCTGCGTTTGCGCGGCATCCTGTTCAATCGCTGTCGCGATCCCGAGAAGGCGCTCGCGCATCTGCACCAAGCGCGGCAGAAGGCCATCGAGCAGCAAAACCTCGCCGAGGCCATAGAGGCCGGGCGCGAGATCGCCGTGGTGCATGCGTGGCGGGGCGAAGATCGCGACGCCGCGCTCGCGCTGCTCCAGGCCGTGGCTGTCGCGTATCTGAATGACAATGGCGCAGCCACAGCCTCGGCCCTTGCCGAAGCTGGGCGCATCGAGCTGGAGGCCCGTCGCTTCGCCGACGCTGAAAGATTGTTCCGCTTGGTCGCGAGCAAGGCGGCGGCAACGCTTCCGCCGCGGGAAGTATTGCGCGTGCGGATCAATCTCTGCCAGGCGCTGAATCGCCTGGAGCGGCACAAGGAGGTTCTGGAGCTGACCGCGGCGTTGGCGTCGGACCTCGCGATGCACCCGCTGGAAAAACGCCTCGTGTTTTTGACGCTGCTGGAAGAAGCACGCGCGCAAGCGGGACTGAAGAATTTCGAGGCGGCGGCCGCGAGCCTCGAGCGCGCCCGGGCGCTTTTGCCTGCCGATCCGAACGAGTTCGAGCATAACGAGGCGCGGGAGGTGGCGGCCGAGCTTAAGCTGGCAAAGCAAGACTGGACGGCGATCGACGATCTCAAGACGCTTGCCAACAAATACACCGCGCCGAATCTGACCGTGCGCGCCGCGAACTTGCGCATGATGGCCGCGCGCGTTCTGTTCAAGACCGGACAGCCGACGGAAGCGGGACGACTGCTCGCCGATGCGCTGGCCGCCGCCGTCAAGGCCGGGCTGCCGGACCTCGCGCAGCGCATCCGCAGCGAAATGCTCGAAGGCGAAGGCGCCAAGCATCTCGACGCGGTCTTGAAGGACACGCGGGCGCTCGATGCCATCGGCGGCGAATGGTCGATCGACCGCCAGCTGATCCGCGTCGAATCGCTCGGCGAGGGGGGCGGCGGCAAAGTCTATCGCGCCATCGATCTGCGCGACGGCAAGGAAGTGGCGGTGAAGGAGGTCAGCCTCGCCACGCACAGCAAAGAGCAGCGCGAGCGGATCATCGCTTCGGTGCGCAACGAATATGCGGTGGCGGTGACGCTGCCGGAAAATGTCGGCATCGCCAATGTGCGCGGCCTGTTGAGCGACCCTGACGGCACGCTGTTCATCGTGCAGGACCTGATCAAGGGGTCGAGCCTCGACCAAGCTCTACAAGCCTGAGCCGGCGCCGGCGCGCATTCTGCCGCTGTTGAGTCAAGTGGCCGACGTGCTTGCCACGCTGCATGCCAATGGTGTCGTGCATCGCGATCTCAAGCCGGACAACGTCATGGTCCGGCGGGGACGCCAGGGCGAGGAGGCCGTACTGATCGATTTCGGCATCGCCCTGCTCGATGCGGATAACGACGCGCTGAAGCGTTACGGCACCGCAGGCTATATCGCGCCCGAGCAGGCGCAAGGCGAGAAGGTCGACGGCCGCGCCGATATTTATTCGCTCGGCAGGATGATCGCCGAAATTTGGGTGGGCGACGGTCGCAACGGCGCTGTCCCCAAGCCGCTTGCCGGAATCGTCGATCAAATGCTTCAGGCCAATCCGGCGAAGCGCCCCACGCTCGACACCGTCAAAGCCGCGCTCGATACCTACGGCAAGACGCTGACGGCCTGAGCGATGCCAGCCTCGCCGGTTTAAGGCTGAGGCGTTGTCGATGCGTCGGCCGAGGGATTTTTGCTCGGCGCACCCAGTCATAGACATAGAGCTCGTAGTCGGCCGGCTCGGTGATCATGCCGAACACGTTGACGTCGACTTCGGTCTCCTTGTCGACTGTCACCCGGGTCGTCGGCGCGAGCGGAGCCTGCTCAGGACCCGCGGCTTCCGGGGGAACAGACTTGTCTCCGAGAAACTCAGACGTGCCCTGTCTCTTGACGTTGAGCGCGATCGGAATGCCGCTCTTGCTGTTGGCGATGAAGCCGTAGACATGACCCGGCGCCAAGGTGAGGCTATAGCTCTTCGAGTCGTATGACGCCGACCGCTCCTGCTCGGCTTCAGCGTGCCCTCTCCGACTTTCTCTCTGGTGGTGTCCGCCACGCCGTAATGCTCTTTGGCCAGGTCCGTGAGTTGGTCCGCAGCGTTCTCGAAATACTTCACGTATCTCTTGGCGGCCTGCTCCCAATAGCTCCAATCGTCGGCAATTCCGATCGGCCGCTCCGCCGTGCAAGCCTTCGAGCAGATCGATTCGCTGCGCAAAATTGACCAAAGCGGCGCTCGGGATGCGCATTCTTGTCGATCTCGACATTGACCTTGTCCGACGGCTTCTTGTTGACCGTGACCTCTTTGACCACGCTTGCGGTATTGCCGCCGCTGATGATGCCGATCACATCGCCACTCTTGTCGATCAGCGGACTTCCGCTCATCCCGCCGGTGACCGGAACGGTGTGCTGAATGAGCAGCTGGTCGTCGGCATCGTTGGCCCGGCACATGAACATGTCGGTCAAAGAGCTGATATTGCCGAAATGCAGCGTGGCTGGCGCATCGTTCGACCACCATGGTCGCCGTCATGCCCTCGATCGGGAAGCCGATGGCCGCGACGGCACCGCCAGGCTTGAGCGATTCGACATAATCGTCCGTCGCAGGTTTGAGCGTGACGGCTCTCTTCGGTGTCGGGATCGGCAGGCAGCGGCTCGCCGTGTGGATGATCCCGACATCGTATTCGTTGATGACGTCGAGCTGCTTGAACTTGTCCCCGCTCATTCCCCCCACGGTCTGCAGAAATTCTTGAACTTCGCGTAGCCCGGATGCGTCTTGACGCTCTTGATCTTGATGGTTTCCCCATTGGGGCCAATCAGGACCCAATCATCTACATCTCTGATCTGGCTGGTGACATGGGCATTGGTCGCGAGCATATTGGGCCCGAACGCCCAGGCCGTCGCCTCGCCGATGCGGTTATCGCCGTTAACTTTCGCGACGAGATAAACTGCCTTTTGCAGCGTCTCCTGCGCGGACTTCGGGATCGTGTTCTCGGCAATCTTGGTCAACTTGGCGTCGGCAACCGCCAAATCGGCCGCGAGCGCGCGCACGTCTTCCTTGTGTTGCCAATCCCGATAGAAGAACCACGAGCCGCCGGCGAGCAGCACGACGAACAGCACCGCCGCCACGCGCTGTAGCTGCTTGATCAACTTGAACTCGGACGGCGGCTCGTAATTGACCTCGGTGACGACGCCTTGCTTCGCCGTCTGGTCGACCAGGGCCTCGAAGGTTGGACCCTTCGGGCCGGCGAGACGGAATTTGCTTCCGGATTTGACCGTCGACCCGTTCTTCGCCGGCTCGCCGTCGATCTCGACGTAATGTTGCGGCGTAAGCTCGACGCAATAAGCGCCGAGATCGGTCTTCTTCAGGCTGAAATGAAGCCGGCCGACCATCGTGTAATCCGCCGGGTAGGCCACGTCGGTTTTCTCCGGCGGACGCCCGAACGTAATCTTCGCCGTACTGAAGCGGAAAAAACTGCTGCGTGCCGGCAAGCGGCCCTGCGAGATGCTTGATGGTGATTCCGGGCAGCAGAACTTCGAAGCGCGGGCCGCCCTCACCCACCGTGATGACGCTTCCCGAAGTCACAGGGTCGCCTGTCTCGGCCGGCTTGCCATCGATCTCGACGTCGCACGAGCCGGGGAGCTCGATCGTGTAGCTGCCGTCAGCCTCGCGGTTGAGCCGCAAATGCTCGCCGTCGACGGCGATGCATTCCTCCGGATAGCTGATCTCCGCTTCCGCGGCGCGACCGATCAGGATCGAGCGGGTCTCGTCGCCGAAACTCACCTCGCCCTTTGTCGGGTCGCCTTTGAGCGGACCGTCGAGATGCCTAATGGTGATGGACATGGGAACGTCCGATCGATTGACAGCGCACGCGAGCCGATAGGATTACGCGAGAGTTGCCCCGTCAAGGGCCGCGCAACCGGTCGCAGGCTTAAATTTCCGCAACACTTGGCACCCGGCCTTTGGCCCATTCGGCCGTAAAGATCGGCAGCGACGGCCGGCTGCGCATGACCTGCCGCTCGCCGTCGTCCGCCGCTGGCGCGATCTCGGCGCGGCCAACCGGCACCAGCAGGATTTTCTCGCCGAGATCGAACTTGGCTTGCGCCGCGAAGGCTTCCGTCGCCAGCACGCAATCGAGCGGCAGCCCGGGCAGATCGTCGGCGGATTGCAAGCGCACCACGAGCTTCTTGTCAGGCTCCCGATCCCCGCCCAGCACGTGCCCAAAGTCGCAGATGATGCGTAGCGCTTGTTTCGCCTTGCGCGCCGCCTCGGCAAGCGCCGCTCCCGCCGCCAGTGCCTCCTCGGTCGTGCGCGCGATCAGGCAGGTTCCCAGCCTCCCGTCGCGATGCGTGCGGTCGATGCGCTTGAGCCCCTTGCCGGCCAGCTTGGCGAATTTATCGAGCACGGCCTTGGCGTCCTTGCTGTCCGGCGCCGCGTCCCACAGAAACACGACGGGGCGGAAGGCGTCGGCGCTGCTCTGCTTCGTTGCCCGCTGCCGGCGTGCATGCGGAAACGGAATGATATCCAAGGGGCGCCCTTGCGCCCGCCAATCGGCGACCGCGCGGTTGGTGCCGGCGATGGTATCGGGCCCGCCGTCGTCGGAGACCACCACCAGCCGGCAGCGTGTCTGCAACATCGCCGCGCGTTGCAACGCGCACCCGGCCGCATAGCGAAACGCATGGAAGAAATAGCCGTCGAGATCGCGATCGGCAGGCTCGGTGGGATCCATGATGGTGAGCGAGCGAGCGCCTTGGCTCCCGTCGAGAACGGCGCGGAAGCGCTTCTCCCATTTGCCGGCGAATCCCGGTGGATCGCCGATCCTGACGGAGGTTTCGATGAAGCGCTCGGTGGCGAAGGGGAGCACGATGTCGAGCTCGGCGCCGAGCTTGAGCGCGGTCTCGGCGAGAATGATGTCGGTGCCGGCGGCGAGCGCGCCATAGACGATGCCGACATGCTGCGCCTTGAACAAGGCTTCGGCGCGCCGCCTGATCTCGGCCTCGGTCGTTTCCTGCGCGGCCTCGTCCATCTCCTCGCCTCTGAAGAGATGGCCGGAGAACACCGCGACGTTGCGCGCGCCGAGCTCGTCCACGAACGCCTCCATGTCGGTGCCGAGCGCCTCGGCAAGTCTGCGGAATTGCAGGATGGTCGATGCCTTGGCGCCGTCGTCGCCGCCGCGCGCCGACCGCGCTTTGGCCAGCACCGTCTTCGCCTGGGCGGCATCGCCCGAGATCAGCAGTGCCTCCGCCAGGGTGGCCAGCGGCCAGTAGTCCTCCGCGTCGCGCGACAGCGACTTGACGAGCTTGCCGGCGATCGCGCGCGCCTTGGCGGCGTCGCCGGCGATCAGCGCCATGGTCGCGGCGTTGACGCCCGGGTAGTAGCCCTGCCTGTGCTCGAACAGGCTGTGATAGGCCGCAAACGAGGCGAGCGCCTGCTTCGATCTTCCATTGCCCGACCGTGCCTCGAAGGCCCGCTCCTTGAGCAGCCGCGCATTGAGCGCCGCAAGATCCTCGACGAGCTGCGCCTCGCGTTCCGCATCGCGCGCGCCGTTCGAGTCGCGCACCGGCGCCAACTCGTCCTCGCCATAGCCCTCGTCGATGAACGGGTCGCCGAGGATGCGCTCCATGGGGAGAAATGGATTCTTGCGCGCCTTGCGCACCGCGTCCTCCAGCGCGCCCAGCTCTCCGGTCATGGGCAGGCCGGAGCGCGAGAGCAATTCGAGCGCGCCTTTGGCGTCGCCGCTCCGCGCCGCCGCCAGCGCCGTACGGTGATGCAATTCGGGGCTCGACGGGTAGTAGCGCAGAATATCGAGGCCGATATTGCGGGCGCGGATCAGGTCGCCGCAGGCGATCGCCGCGTCGATGTCGTCGATGGTGCGTTCCAGCGCGGCACGGCTTCTGGCCGAGCGAAGGCTCGCCAGCCGGCTGATGCGCTGATAGTCGAGGATCTCGATCTGCTGGCTGCGCGCGCCGGTGCGCAGCAAGCCCGAGCGCTCCCATTCATTGAGCCGGCGGCTGATGGTCTCGCGGCTCACGCCGAGATCGGCGGCGATATGCTCTTGGGCGATCTTGCGCGGAAAGCGCACGCGATTGCCCTCGGCGATGCCGATATCCGCCGACAGCTCGACCAGCCAGTCGGCAAGCAGCAGGTCGGGGAAGCTGCGGGCCTTGTCGTGCTGCTGCTTGAGCGTGGTGAGCAGGCGCTGCGAGCCGATGCGGATCAACCGCGCGCGGAACACGGAATCGGCCTCGACCAGCGCGCCGACCAGCGACAGCGGCAACGGCACGATGGAGGACGGCGTGAGCGCGAAGGCCGAGGTCGTCCGCCTGGCGGCCTTGGGCGCCAAGCCCTGCTCGAGAAGCTCGAGCTCGCCGAACACCTCGCCATGCACGATGCGCTCGAATCGGAGCGAGCGCTTGCCGGCCTCCGGCTTGAGCTCGATCTGCACCAGAGGATCGACATGCAGCCCCTCGCCGCCGGCCCGCGCGCCGAGCAAGAGATAGATGGCGTCGGCCGGATCGCCCGGCTTGAACACCCATTCGCCGGCGGCGAGCGCGCGCAGTTGCAGGCGCGCGCGGCGGATCAGCTCATGCGCGGCATCGCCGGTCCCGCGCATCAGCGCTGACCCGGCAACCTGGTCTGGGAGCGTCTCGTTCATCCTGGTCGGAACCTTGGCCGGCAGGATGGGAGCGTAGTCGATTTCCCTCGGGCCCACCACGGGCGCAAGGACGAACGAGCCGCGCATGGTTAGAAGCACAGATATTGGTAGTGGGCGCCCGAAAGGCTCCAGACCGTGCCCCAGCCGCAGGCCGGCGCGTAGTAGCCGGTATAGGCCGCGACCGGCACCGATGCGCCGAGCAGCGCCAGCACGGCGAAAGTGACATTGCGAAGGGTCAGCATCGGGGGTCTCCTGTTTTGAGTTTCGCGGCGTGCCGCTGCGGCCCACCGCCCAGACTCAAACCTGCCACGGCCGGTGGCGCCGCTTCTGTGAGGAGCGTCACAGAGGAGAGGATGGACGGAAAGCGCGGCTCAATGCGGCTCGCGCAGCGCCAACAGCCTGTCCTTCCAGTCCTTCTTGTCAGGCGACAGCTTGCCCGCGGCGTCGAGCTGCTCGACGATCTTCAGCGCCTCGTCGACCGCCCCGCTCTTCTTCTCGCCGTCGGCCAGGATGGCGACCTTATAGAGGCTGACGACGAGATCGGTCTGCCATTGCACATTGCCGGGATCGACGGCGGCGAGATGCCGGGCGATGGCGAGGCTCTCATCATAGGCCGCGAGCGCGCCGGCATTATCGTTCTGTGAGCGCTTCACGTCGCCGATCTTGTCGAGGCTGACGGAAATGTCGCGCTGCAACTGTGCATTGCCTTGGTTGCGCGTCGGCGAGCCGGCGCGTGATGGCGAGACTCTCCTCATAGGAGGCGAGAGCGCCCTTGGCGTCGCTGGCTAGCGAAATACTTCATTCGCCCATCTTGTTGAGACCGACGGCGAGATCGCGCTGCCAGGCGGTGTTGTTCGGATCGGTGTCGGTCGAGATGGCGCGTGATGGCGAGGCTCTCTTCGAAGGCGGCGAGTGCGTTCGCCTTGTCATTGCCGCCGAACTTCACGATAGCCGATCTTATCGAGAGCCACCGAGATGTCGTGCTGCCACTCGGTATTGGCCTTGTCGGCATCGGCGAGACGGCGAAATGCCGCAAGGCTTTCCTCGAGCGCGGCGAGCGCGCCGGCCGCATCGCTCTGCGTCATCTTCACGTCGCCGATCTCGCCGAGACCGATGGCAACATCGCGCTGCCAGAGCGTGTTGCCCGGATCGAGCGCCAGACAGTCGGCGGCGGATGGCGAGGCCTTCCTCGTAAGCGGCAAGCGCGCCGGCCACGTCCCCGGCGCTGAGCCTGAGGCCGCCCAGCCGCTCGAGTGCGATGGCGATGTCGCGCTGCCACTCGGTATTGCCGGGATCCTGCGCGAGCAGCCGCCGCGCGATGGCCAGCTCCTCCTCGTCGGCGGCGAGCGCGCCGGCGGCGTCGCCGGCATCGCGCTTCAGGTCGCTGATCTTGCCGAGGCTGACCTCGATCGTGCGCTGCAACTCGTCATTCGTGCGGGTTCGCCTTGGCGAGATTCGCGGCGAATGCCGAGGCCTCCTTCGAAGGCGGCGAATGCGCCGGACGAATCGTCCCGGCATCGCGCTTGGTGTCGGCGATCCGGTCGAGATCGACGGTCACATCCGCTGGCGCGCGCGTTCGTTCTTGTCGGCCTCGGCGCGCTTGCGGTCGAGGCGAGGTCTCCTCGATAGAGCTGCAAGCGCCGCCTTGCGGTCGCCTTGGGCGCGCTTCACGTCGCCGAGCGGATCAGGCTGACCGAGAGATTCGCGGATCGCGTCCTTGTTGACTCGCTTCGGTCTCGGCGAGATGGCTCAGGATCGCGTGGCTCTCCTCGGCATTCTTCTCCGCGGCGGCGAGATTTCCGGCCGCAAGATAGGTCTTGGCGAATTCGTCGAGCATCACCGCCTTGCTGCGCAACAGCGCCGGATTGCCGGGATCGTTTTCGGTCAGCCGCTCCACCGTCTTGCGCGCCTGGTCGAGAATCTTGTCGAGGCTCTCGACCCTGAGGCCCTCGACATTGCGCAAGCCTTGCGCGATGTTGAAGATCAAACCGTCGACCGTGCTCTTGGCGGCGGCGAAGTTGCGCTCGGCGCGCTCCGCCTCGAATTTGGCGATGATGCCGGCCGTGACCGCGCCAACCGCCAACAGGAGCAGGAGACCCGCGGCCGACACCGCCAGCGACAGAGCGCGCCGCTGCTGGCGGACCTCCTGCGAAAGCAAATCCTCTTTCGGCATGCCGTGGATGGCGGCGGCGAAGTCGGCGCCGAGATCGAGAAAGCTATGGTCGCGCGGGTTGGCGCCCTCGCGATAGGTGCTGAGATCGACCCATTTGGGCTCGGCGGGAAATCGGCCCTTCAGCACCGGCGACAGCGGCGGCGCAGGCTTCCAACGGAAGTCGCCTTTCTTGCCGTCCCAATTGAGCGTGCCGTCGGTCACGCCGATCAGCAGCGTGTCGACGCTCTTGTTGGCGAGCCAATACTCTACCTCCTTGCCGACCCAAGGCGATGCCGCCAATTCCGGCGAGCCGAGCAGCAGCAAATAGCGCGATTGCGCCAGCGCCTGCTCGATCGACGGCCAAAGCTGCGGCGTTGCCGAGAGCGAGGTGTCGTCGCGAAACACGCGCAAGCCGCGGCGCCTGTACCAAGGCTTGCCGAGCTTCTGGATCACCGATTGCAGCGCCGCGGCGATCGGTTTGTCCTTGGCGTGGCTGTAGGAGATGAACGCGTCGTAGACCGGCATGGTGACCTACCGCGGCGGGACGGCCGATCTTAAGGCGCGCGCCGAAGCCAAGCTACGCCCGCGCGCCAAGTTCGCTCACGAAATGCCGGAAGAGTTAAGCCATCGGCATCTGTGTGAGGTCCCTCACACAAGCGCGGGCGCGCGCCTTCCCACGTCTCTTCTTGCCAAAGGGGGCTCCCTAGCCCCTCAGGCCAACGAAAACTGAAGTGTTCGCGTAACACTCTATCGGATGCCGCTTGTCCCACCGAGCCGGCGCCGATGAGCTGAGAGGGAACAAACGGTCTGGGTCCGCTCCTGCCCGGCCTGTCAGTAGTCCCCCCTTTCAGCGTAGCGGGCGCAGGGTTTCCCCCACCTTGCGCCCGCGCCTTTTTCTAAGGGTAGGAGCAGGTTTCTGCTCCGTGTCACATAAGCAGGGAGCTAGCTTGGACCGAGCCATGTTCGATAAACCCTCAAGCCGCCGCTCCTTCGTGCGAGGAGCGCTCGTCGCCGCCACGGCCCTGTCCTTGCCCGCTGCGCGGGCCGCAGCAGAAGCCTCCACCCCGCCAAAGCATATCGTCCTGCTCGGCAACTCGATCTTCGCCAACGGCGCCTATGTCGGCGGCGGTCCCGACATCATCGAGCAATTGAACCGGCGCCTCCCCGCCGGCGCGCGCGCCACGCTGAACGCCATGGACGGCTCGGTGGCCTCGGCCGTCCGGCTCCAGCTCCAGATCGCGCCCGCGGATGCCACGCATTTCGTCATCAGCGCCGGCGGCAACGACGCGCTGCATCAAGCGGGACTGCTCGAGGAGAAGGCGACGTCGGTGGCCGAAGCGCTCGGCAAGCTCGCCGCCGTGCGCGAGAAATTCGCGCAGGACTATCGCGCGATGCTCGACGATGTCACCTCGCGCGGCCTCCCGGTCGCCGTCTGCACCATCTACGACCCGCGCTTTCCCGACGCGACGCAGCGGCGCATCGCGGCGATCGGGCTGAGCGTGTTCAACGACACCATCACCCGCGAGGCCGCGGCGCGGGCTCTGGCGCTGATCGATCTTCGGCTGATCTGCACCGAGGATGCGGACCTCGCCACCCCGATCGAGCCCTCGGTGATCGGCGGCGCCAAGATCGCCAACGCGATCGCCGCCTTCGCCGCGGATTACGACGTCAGCCGGGGGCGCTGCGAGGTGTTCACCGGTTCCGGCGCCAAGACTTGAAATACCGCGCAGGAACGCGGGCCGCTGCCGGATTTGCTTGCCGCTTGTCTATGCTATCCTGCGCGTGAACCGCATGGCCGTGATGTCGGAGAACTGACGGTATGGATCGCCGTAGCGTGCTGAGGATGCTCGCGGTCTCGGGCGTCCTTCTATCCTCTCTGACGCGCAAGGCGCTCGGTCAAGCCGACGTGGCGGGGGACGCTTCGCTCCCCGGCGCCTCGGCCGAGGAGGCGCAGAGCCTCGGCCTCCCCTCCGACTGGCGCTTCATCGTCCCAAGCCAATGGGAGACCGTCGACAGGAGCCTGCAAGCGCGGCTCAACTCCACCTTGCGCGATGCGTCGCCGATCGATCTTGGCGGCATCGAGGTCGCGCGCTCCTCCGGCAAGATCGAGACCGGCAAGCTCGATCCGGTCGGCGTCTCCGTCGAGCTTCCGCCGGCGCTTGCCGCTATCGTCACCCCGGCCGACGCGGCCTTGAGCCTGGAGGTGCTGAACCGCGACTTCAATCCCTTCCTCGCCGATCCGCGCGGCCCTGGCGGCACGCCGCTCATCGGACCGTTCACGGCGGGCGGCGAGCTCTATCAGGGCAAGACGCTGCTGCCGGTTCGCTTCATCGTCGCCAAGATGGCCGAGGCCGGAGGCGTGCCCGCGGCCGCGAGCAAGCCGCTGGTCGACGCGCTGAGCGAGTTGGTGGCAATTCACACGCCGGCGCATCAGTTCCGCTTGGGCGACGAACTCGGCAACCGCGTCGTGTTCTACGGCGACGCCTCGGTCAACGGCAGCAACATCGAGATCGGCCACACCCATATCGATCAAGTCGTGTTCGAGCTGGCCAAGCAGAATTTCCGGCTGATCAAGCAGATGGTGCATTTCGACAAACCGGCGCAAGGCGGCAAGCCCGAGGATATCGTCGCCGACGGCGCGGCGGGATCGACTCATGCCGGCGGCTTCTCCGCCGGCTACAACGACGGCAGCCCGATGGCCATCAAGAGCGACTGGCCGAGCAATTACGGGCAGCTCGGCAACTCGAACAAGACCTACAACGCCCATCTCATCGCCATCGATTACAGCGCCGGCGTCGAGGATGAGATCCCCGAGGCGACGCTGAAAGCCTATTGCCGCAACGCCGATATGTGGGACTGCGCCTCGGCCATCCTCGTGCCGTTCGCCGACCAGGACCCCGATCCGAAATTCCGCGACTACATGTACAACCCGCTCGAAGTGTTCGACCAGCAATCGGCGCGCGATGTCGCCGCCGCGCTCGCCACGCTCGACGAGAGCACCTTTTTCGAGAAGCACGGCGCCTTCTATTGCGCCGAGGGTCAATATGTCGTCGCCAATCTCGGCCCGCAGGAAGACGAGAACGGCGGCACGCTGTTGAAGAAGAGCCGCTACGGCGACACCGCGTTCGGGCGCCTGATCGCGAATTTCATCGCGGCGCCCGGCTATGCCGGCATGTCGGCCGAACAGCGCGAGAAGCATCCAGAGATCGGCTGGGACTATTTGCTGGAGCTCGGCCCCGACAATGGCGGCATCACCCCCACGCAAGGCCTCATCCTCACCGCGACCGACCGTCAGGGCGTGGCGCTCGACTGGATCCCGGAGGATACCAAGGGCTGGCAGGCGTATCGGCCGAAGCTCGACGAAGCGCTGATCGCGCGCCCGATGACCGTGGCAACCATCGCCTGGGCGCTGCTGCGCCTGTATATGCCGCGCGACGCGGTGGCGAGAGCCGTCGCCGCCGATATCGGCCGCGCCTACGCGCAGGGCGACGACGCAATCAAGACTTCGGTCCGCCAGCTGATCGGCGGCGATCCGACCACACCGGCGGGCCAAGCGCTGCTCGCCGTCGTCGGCGCCAAGGCCGCGACCGGCCTCCTGCTCGGGCTCCTGTCGAGCGAAGAGGTTGCGGCCTCGCTGCTCGCCAAGGCGGGCTTCAACGAGATCACCAACGACGCCGACAAGGAGCGCGTGAAGACCGCCTATCGCGAGTTCCTCGGTATTTTGCAAAATGCCGATTACTCGACGCAAGGCGCGCTCGACCGCGCACTCGCCGAAGCCGACGCCAAGCTCGGCGGCCTCACCGTGACCCGCAGCTTCTTCAACCGCGCGACGCAACAACGCCTGCCGGCCAAGAGCACGGTGATGAAATATTCAGCGCCACCCTGTTTCGGCATGTGGGCGCAGCAGCCGTTCCTCGCCGGGACCGGCTGTCTGCGTTATGTCGCCACCGCGATGCATGTCAGCCAGAAGAAGATTCCGGCCTCTTAACCTTGCACAATCGTAACTTCGCGGCGGCGCCGGCTGCGCTATAAATTGCCGGCCAGCGCTCCAGAGCTGTCGAGTCAGGGATTTCAGGACTTGAAGCCCGCAACCGCGAGACTTCGCATTCTCCTGATTGCCGCCGCCGCCATCGCGGTGAGCGCGCCCGCGGCTCATGCCGAGACCTATTTCGGCAAGTTCATCGGCAAGTTCGTCGCCGAGTTCGACGAGGAGGGGGGCGGGCGCAAGGTCACGCTGATGGAGCCCTACGGCTTCGTCGACCCCTACGGCAAGGAGTGGAACGTACCGACCGGCTACAAGACCGATGGCGCATCGGTGCCCGCGGCGCTCTGGGCTCTCTATCCGCCCTTCACCGGCAACTACCGTTCCGCCGCCGTGATCCACGACTATTACTGCGACAACAAGGACCGGAGTTGGCAGGACACGCACAAGGTCTTCTATTTCGCCATGCGCGCCGCCCATGTCGACGAGACCACGGCCAAGGTCATGTACAGCGCCGTCTATCTGTTCGGCCCGCGCTGGGGCCCGGGCACGCAACCCGGCCAGCACAGCGCCGCGATCCAGGCCACGCCGGAGCAGCAGGAGAAAGTGGTGAAGGACCTGCAAGCGCTGGTCGATAAGGACAACCCCGACCTCGACGTTCTCCTGAACGAGGCCAAGCGCATCGGCCTCCAGGAGACCAGCGCCTTGCCGAAGAGGCCGGAATGATCGCGGCCGCCGCGGTCCCGCCATAGTTGCGGGGTGAATCGATGTCAGGAGCGAAGACTAACCAACGCATTTGAACGTCTATGGGAAGACGTTCGCAAAGACTATACTCAGGCTAAGAGTTGGTCTTGAAGGTCTAAGCTCCGTATGACCCGTCGACCATGAAATCCGTTCGCGTCTTCGTCTCCTCTCCCGGCGACACGCATTTCGAGCGCATGCGCGTGGAGCGCGTCGTCGAGCGCCTGAACGGCGAGTTTTCCGGCGTGGCCACGCTCGAGGCCATCCGCTGGGAGACCAAATATTACCAGGCGCGCGCCACCTTCCAGCAGCAGATCCCCGAGGCCGCCGATTGCGACCTCGTCATCGCCATCCTGCGCCATAGGCTCGGCACCGAGCTCCCCGACGATTTCCCCACTCTGCCGAACGGCGAGCGCTACCCGTCGGGCACCGCCTACGAGATCCTCTCGGCGATCGAGGCGAGCAAGACGAAATCCGTCCCCGACGTCTATGTGTTCCGCTACAGCGAGCCGCCCACCGTCAAGCTCGACGACGAGGCCACCAATAAGCTCGTCAGCGAGCAATGGGACCGGCTGAAGAGCTTCTTCAAGACCTGGTTCCAGACGCAGGACGGCAAGTTCAAGCTCGCCTTCCATTCCTTCCAGAGCACCGACCAGTTCGAGACCGAGGTCGAGAAGCTGCTCCGGACCTGGCTCGAGGAGAAGATCCTCAAGGGTCGCTCCGTGCTGTGGCCGATCGACACCAAGGGCTCTCCCTTCCGCGGGCTGGCTGCGTTCGGCGCCAAGCATGCGCCCGTCTTCTTCGGCCGCTCGCGCGATATCACCAAGGCGGTCGATGCGCTGAAAGATGCGGGGACGCGCGCGACGCCGTTCCTGCTCATCGTCGGCGCGAGCGGGTCGGGCAAGTCCTCGTTATCGCTGGCCGGTCTCGTGCCGCGACTCACCGCGCCGGGCGTGGTGCCGGCGGTCGATCTCTGGCGCGTCGCCGTGATGCGCCCCGGCGAATATGAAGGCGGACCGGTGGCGGCGCTTGCCGCACGCCTGTTCGACACCGCCGCCGATAACGAGGACGAGTGCGCCTTGGCGGCGCTTCCGGAGATGGCCTCGAGCGACTACGCGACGCCGGCGGAGCTCGCCAAGCTGCTCTCCCACGCCGACGAAAGTTGCCCCAAGCCGATCGTCAAAGCGCTCGACCGCATTGCCGCTGAAGCGAGCCAGGAGAGCGGCTACGACCGGCCGGTCAGGGCCGATCTTCTGATCGTCATCGATCAGCTCGATGAGCTGTTCGCGAGCGAGGTGAGCGAGGCCGAGCGCACCCGCTTCGCCAAGCTCATCGCGCATCTCGTGGCCACCGGCCGCGTCTGGGTGATCGCCACGCTGCGCGCCGATCTCTACGAGCGCTTCCTGAAAGAGCCGGACCTTCTGGCGATGAAGACCAAGGGCGCGACCTACGATCTCGCGCCTCCCGGCGCCACCGAGATCGACGAGATCGTCCGCGGGCCGGCAATCGCCGCGGGGCTCGTCTACGAGACCGACCCGAAGAGCGGCGAGAGCCTCGACGATCGCCTGATCCGCGATGTCGACCGGCCAGACATGCTGCCGCTTCTGCAATTCGCCCTCGATTTCCTGTTCGAGCAGCGAGTGACCGCCGACGGCCAGACGCTGCTCGCCTTCAAGGCCTACGACACTCTGGGTGGCCTCGCCGGTGCCATCGATCAGGAGGCCGAGCGCGCCATCGCGCCGCTCGGCAAGGAGGAGGGTGACCGCCTGCCCCGGCTGCTCCGCCAGCTGGCGACGCCGGCGCCGAGCGGCGAAGCGGGTGGCACCGCCGCGCTGTCGATCCGCTCCGTGCCGCTCACCGAGGCCGCTTACGACCCCGCCTCCGAGCGCCTGGTCAAGGCGCTGGTCGATGCCCGCATCCTGCTCTCCTCCGGCAGCGAGCAGAACGCCTCGATCAGGCTCGCGCATCAACGCGTGCTGGAGAACTGGAAGCGCGCCAAGGAGATCGTCGCCGCCAATGCCGAGTTCTTCCGCATCCGCGACGACGTCGAGGCGTTGCGCCGCCGCTGGGAGAAGAGCAGCAAGAAGCGCGACCTGCTCATTCCCAAAGGCGTGCCGCTGGCCGAGGCCGAGAGCATCGCCAAGCGCTATCCCGAAGAGCTGGGGACGCCGACACTCGGCTTCATCGCCGCATCCGGCAAGCGTGCGCGGTTGCGCCAGCGTCTGATCGGCGCCACCGCCGTGCTGTTCGCCGTGCTCGCCGTCGGCGCCACGGTGGCCGGCATCCGCGCCTGGCAGGCCGAGCAGACCGCCAGGCGCAATTTCGACGTCGCCAATTCTCTCGTGATCGACATCGCGCGGGGTCTGCGCAACGTCGAGATCGCGGGAATGCGCGATGTCCGCAATAAGGTCTTCGCCGAGGTGAGCAAGACCCTCGGCCAGGCCGTCGCCGAGTCGCCCGGCGACAAGCAGCTCCTCGGCATGCAAGTCGCCATGTTCGACGAGTTTGCCTTGACCCATGCGGCGGAAGGCGAGCGGGCGGAAGCGGCGGCAAGCACGGCGAAGAGCCTCGAAATCCGCTTCCAAATGACCAAGGGCAATGAGCGGCAGCAGGACTATTCGAGCGAGCTGGAGAAAATTGGCGAGGCCTGGCTCGACGCGGGCGATGTCGCCGTGGCACTTGCCAAATACGAGGAGAGCCTGACCGTCCGCCGGCAGTACGCCGAGGAGGACCCCAACGATCCCGAACGCCAGAGCGATTTGGCCCAGGCTCTCGCCACCGTCGGCGATCTCAAGCTTCGTTCCGGCGACTTCGCAGGCGCGCGCATCGCCTTGCAGGAAAATCGCGACATCAAGCAACGCCTGGCCGATCGGGACAAGACCAACACGCAACTGCAGCGCGAGCTGTCGCAGGCGCTGAGCTCGTTGGGCTATGCAAAGTATCGCACCGGAGATTATCCGGGCTCCCTGGCCGCCTATGCCGATGGCCTCGCCATCGCGCGCAAGCTGGCCGAGGTCGAGCCCGACGCGGGCAAGCAGCGCGATATCGCCCTCCTGGTTGCCAGCATCGGCGACACCAAGCTCAACTCCGGCGACAATGACGGTGCGCTCGCGGCCTACCGGGAAAGCCTCGCCATCCGCCAGCAGCTCGCCGCAGCGGACACCGGCAACACCGATCTGAAGCGCGACGTCGCGGCCACCTTGAGCGGCATCGGCGACGCGCTGCTCAACGCCGGCGACAAGCCGAATGCGCTTGCGGCCTATGAGCAAGGCGTTGCCATCGCCCGCGAGCTCGTCAAGATCAACGCCGACAACCTGCTCTGGCAGCGCGATCTCTCCATCAGCCTCAATCGCGCCGGCGACGTGAAGCGGGATTCGGGCGACACTCCAGGCGCGCTTGCCAGCTACGACGAAAGCCTCGCCATCAGGCGGCGGGTGGCCGCGGCCGATCCGAACAATGAGCAATGGCGCTCCGACGAGGCCTATGTGCTGGCAAGACTCGGCGACCTGAAGCGCTCGTCGAACGACAACCAGGGCGCGCTCGCGGCCTTCGAAGACGCTCTCGCCATTGCCCGCGGTTTCGCCAACGCGAACCCTGGACCCGACACCCAGCGCGAGGTCGCTCTGAACCTGACCAAAATCGGCGGAGTGAAGCGCGACCTGGGCGACCGCGACGGCGCGCTCGCCGCGCTGGAGGAGAGCCTGGCCATACGCCGCGCGCTGCCGCAGACCGACCTGACCAAGTGGCAGATCGACGTGGCCGAGAATTTGGAGACCATCGGCGACCTCAAGCTCGCCGCCGGCGACAAGGAGGGCGCGCTCAAGCTCTACGAGGAGATGCTTGGGCTCGATCGCACCATGGTCGCGAACGATGCCGCCAACGCCCAATGGAAGCGCAACATGTCGATCAGCCTCAACCGGGTTGGCGACGGCAAGCTCGCGCTGGGCGACGCGGCGGCCGCGCAGGCCCTGTATGAAGAGGGACTTGTCGTCCGCCGAGGCCTCGCCGAGGCCGAAAAGACGGTGCAGCGGCAGCAGGATGTCGCGCTCAATCTCGAGAAGATCGGCGACCTCAAGCGCAGTGCCGGCGATTTCGCCGGCGCGCTGAAAGCCTACGAGGAGATGCTGAGCATTGCGCGCGACATCGTGACGATGGATGCGGCCAAGGATCAGTTGAAGCGGAACCTCGCCATCTATTTGAGCAAGGTGGGCGAGGCGCGCGCCGCCGCCAAAGACTCTAACGGAGCGCTGGCCGCTTTCGATGAAGGCGTCACCATCCGCCAGAAATTGGCCGAGACCGACGCCAACAACATTCCCATGCAGGCTGAGATCGCCTCGGCACAAGAGCGGATCGGCGATCTCAAGCGCGATTCCGGCGACAGGGCCGGCTCGCTCGCCGCCTATGTGGCAAGCATGGACGCCCGCCGGCAGATCGGCGATGCCTTGCTGAGCAGTGACAGCGCGGGCGCGCTCGCCGCCTACGAGCAGGGGCTGGTGCTGGCGCGGCGCTTGGCCGAGGCCAACAAGGGCGGCGCCTATCAGAGCGATGTCTCGACCATGCTGGAGAGCATCGCCTCGATCAAACTCAACTCGGGCGACTCGGCCGGCGCGCTTGCCGGCTATGAGGAAAGCCTCGCCATTCGCCGCCGCCTCGCCCAAGCGGAGAAGACCGGTACCAAATGGCGGCAGAACGTCTCCATCACGCTGGAGAAGATCGGCGACCTGAAGCTCGCCGCCAAGGACGATGCGGGCGCCAACGCCGCCTATGAGGAGATGCTCGCCAACGATCGCGCGCTTGCCGCCGCCAACCCCGACATCCCCGACCGGCAACGCGACGTGTCGATCAGCCTGGAAAAGATCGCCAAGATGAAATTCGATTCCGGCGACACGGCGGGCGCGCTCGCCCTTTACGAGGAGAGCCTCGGCATTCGCCGCGTGCTGTTCGAGGCCGACCGCGGCAACGAGCAGCGCAAACAGGGGCTCTCCTTCGTCATCGAGAAGGTGGGAGACATCAAGCGCGACACCGGCGACACTGCCGGCGCGCTCGCCGCCTATGAGGAAATGCTCGGGCTGGACCGCGAGGTCGCCGCCGCTGATATCGGCGATACCAAGCGCCAGCGTGTCGTGTCGATCGATCTCAACAAGATCGCCGACGTCAAGCTCGCCGCCAACGACAGCGACGGCGCGCTCGCGGCGGTCGGCGAGAGCCTCAATATCGCCCGTCACATCGTTCTCACCGCACCCGACAATATCGACTGGCAGCGCGACGTCTCGATCAGCCTCGAACGTCTCGGCAATATCAAGTCGAGCACCGGCGACAAGCAAGGCGCCCTGCAAGCCTACGAAGAGATGCTGTCGATCGACCGCCGCGTCGCCGACGCCGACACCAGCAACTTGCAGCGCGAGCGCGAGGTCATGTTCAGCCTGAACAAGCTTGGCGACGTGCGCTTCGACTTGAACGACACGAGTGGGGCCCTGGCCGATTACGATGAAGGGCTCGGCATCGCCCGCCAGCTCGTGGAGAAGGATGCGGCAAATCCGCGGGTTGTGCGCGATCTAGCCCTCAGTCTCGACAAGGTCGGCGACGCGAAACTGAAAGCCGGCGATGCCAAGGGCGCGCTCGCCGCCTTCGAGGAGGGGCTCGGCATAAGAAAGCAGATCGCCGATGCCAACAAGGCCAACTATCAATATCAGCGCGACGTGATGTTCTCCCTCAATCGCGTCGGCGATGCGAAAATCGCGCTGGGCGATGTTCCCGGCGGCCTTGCCGCCTTCGAGGAGCGACTCGCGCTGTCGCGCGACGTCGCCGAGCTGCGCAAGGGAAACGCCGAGTCGCAGACCGATCTCGTGGTCGGTCTCTACAAGATCGCTACGGTGGCGGTGGCCGAGCGGAAGGACGCCGTCATCGACGAGGGCCTGCAGATCCTGGCGCGGCTCGACGCCGACGGTAAATTGAACGACGATCAGAAGGGCTGGAGCGAATCGTTCCTCACGCTCCGTAACGGCTCCCAGGAAGCCGGCGCGGCAAACCACTAAGAATCCCCGGATTGAGCCGCGCGGCGGCCGCCCCGACACCCCGCCATTGCGCCGCCGTCACACCATCTATATATCCCCACCATAGGAAGCGCGGGCCTTTTGGCCCGCGTTTAGCATTAGGCCCCCATGCATCTTCGCAATATCGCCATCATCGCCCATGTCGACCATGGCAAGACCACGCTGGTCGACCGCCTGCTGCAGCAATCCGGCTCGTTCCGCGACAACCAGCGGGTGGCCGAACGCGCGATGGATTCCAACGATCTCGAGCGCGAGCGCGGCATCACCATTCTCGCCAAGGTCACCTCGATCCTCTGGCAGGGCACCCGCATCAACATCGTCGACACGCCGGGCCACGCCGATTTCGGCGGCGAGGTCGAGCGCATCCTGAACATGGTCGACGGCGCGCTGGTGCTGGTCGACGCCGCCGAAGGTCCCCTGCCCCAGACCAAGTTCGTCGTCTCCAAGGCGCTGAAGATGGGGCTGAAGCCGATCGTCGTGATCAACAAGGTCGATCGCCCCGACGCCCGCCCGGCGGAAGTGGTGAACGAAGTGTTCGATCTGTTCGCCGCGCTCGATGCCTCGGATGAGCAGCTCGACTTCCCGATTCTGTACGGCTCGGCCAAAGAGGGCTGGATGGCGGCCAGCGCCGAGGGCCCGAAAAATCTCGGCATGCAAATGCTGTTCGACCTCGTGCTGACGCATGTCGCCCCGCCCAAGATCGAGGAGGGTCCGTTCCGCCTGCTCGGTACGATTCTTGAGGCAAATCCGTATCTTGGCCGTATCGTCACCGGGCGCATCACCTCCGGCTCGATCGCGCCGAACCAGGCGGTGAAGGTGCTCGACCACACCGGCAAGCTGGTCGAGCAGGGCCGGGTGACGAAAGTGCTCGCCTTTCGCGGGCTCGAGCGGATCGGTCTCGACGAGGCCACCGCCGGAGACATCGTTTCCCTCGCCGGCCTGCCCGACGCCACCGTTTCGCACACCATCTGCGACCCGGAGGTCAGCGCGCCATTGCGGGCGCAGCCGATCGATCCGCCCACTCTGTCAATGACCTTCCGCGTCAACGATTCACCGCTTGCCGGCACCGAAGGCACCAAAGTGACGAGCCGCATGATCCGCGACCGCCTGTTGCGCGAGGGCGAGGGCAATGTCGCGCTGCGGGTCACCGAATCGGATGAACGCGATTCGATGGAGGTCGCCGGCCGCGGCGAGCTTCAGCTCGGCATTTTGATCGAGACCATGCGCCGCGAGGGCTTCGAGCTATCCGTGTCGCGCCCCAAGGTGCTGTTCCGGCGCGCGCCCGACGGCACGCTGCTCGAGCCGATCGAGGAAGTGGTGATCGACCTCGACGAGGAGCATTCCGGAATCGTCGTGCAGAAGCTTTCCGAGCGCAAGGCCGAGCTGGTGGAGATGCGCCCCTCCGGCGGCGGCCGCCAGCGCCTCGTGTTCTACGCGCCGACCCGCGGGCTGATCGGCTATCAGGGCGAGCTTCTCACCGACACGCGCGGCACCGGCATCATGAACCGCCTGTTTCACGAATACGCACCGCATAAGGGTCCGATCCAGGGACGGCGCGCCGGCGTGCTCATTTCCACCGACGCTGGCGAGGCGGTGGCCTATGCCTTGTGGAATCTCGAGGATCGCGGGCCGATGATGATCGAGCCCGGCTGGAAAGTGTATCGCGGCATGATCGTCGGCGAGCACACCCGCGACAACGACCTCGAAGTGAACGTGCTCAAGGGCAAGAAGCTCACCAATATCCGCACCACCTCCAAGGACGAGGCGGTCAGGCTCACGCCCCCATTGCGCATGACGCTGGAGCGCGCACTCGCCTATATCCAGGACGACGAGCTGGTCGAGGTCACGCCGAAATCGATCCGTTTGCGCAAGCGCCATCTCGATTCGAACGAGCGCAAAAAGGCCGAACGCCAGCGCCTTGCCGAGGATGTTGCGTAGTATTCCTGGCAAATATTGCCGTCACTTAGCACAGCAATTTTCCAGTATTAGCCTGCATCTTTTGATCCATCCCAACATTCTCTTTGCGGTGCGCAGGTAATTTGCGACACGCCGGCAGTCGCCGGCGCAAATTAGACTCATCCGGAGGAATGCATATGCTTAAAGCTGCCGGTTTATCGCTCGCTTTGGCTTTAATCGCCACGACGGGTGCCTATGCCAAGGATGACGATGACGACAAGGTGCCCGCCGCCGAGGTCGAGAAGATCGAGGCCACTCTGTCCACGCTTGGCTGCAAGGGATACGAGGGCGTGAAGAAGGAAGAGCAGGGCATCTACGAGATCGACGACGCCAAGTGCGCGATGGGCACGATCGATATCAAGCTCGACAAGGACTACACCGTGATTCTTATCTCCCGTTACTAACCGACGCACGCGCGCCGCATCGCGCGGCGCAGCGACGTGGCAACCAAAAGGCGAGCCGGCTGGTCCCGGCTCGCCTTTTGCGCATCTCGTCCGGGAAAATGCCGACGACCCCTTTGCCGAGCGCTGCCATCCTGCGCTAGGCTGCGGTCATGCCCGTCGACGTCGCTCATATCAGGCCAGCGCGATTGAAAGATGCCGCGGCGCTGGCCGCCGCCTATGAGGAAGCCTGGCGGAGCGCGTATCAGGGCATCATCCCGCACATCTCGCTGCAACGCATGCTCGCGCGGCGCGGGCTTCGTTGGTGGGAGAGTGCACTGAGAAAGCGGACGCCTCTGCTCGTGCTCGACTTCGGCGGCGAGGCCGCGGGTTATGCGACCTACGGCCGCTGCCGCCTCGGCCGCGCGCCGTTCCAGGGCGAGATCTTCGAGCTCTATTTGCATCCGATCTATCAAGGCCTCGGGCTTGGCGAGAAGCTGTTCGACGGCGCGCGCGCCCGGCTCGCCGAGCTCAGGCTGAAAGGTCTCTTGATCTGGGCGCTCGCCGATAACGACGCTGCCTGCGGTTTCTATCTGCGGCTCGGCGGCAAGCCGGTCGCCGAGGGCGCCGAGAGCTTCGGCGACATCTCGCTGCGCAAGGTGGCGTTCGCCTGGACGTGACGCCACATTAAGCTTGCGTTTACCGCAAACGTTGGGCGGCCCTTAACGCCACTCGCCTATAAGCCTCCATTCGGATTTTCCTGGGGGAGGCACCATGGGAGAGCGTGCGATAACCGAAATCGGGGCTCGCGACCGGCTGGTGATGACCGGTCTCGTACTGCTCGGTTTGCTCACCGTCATTGCCGGGGTTCTCTCGGGGCGATCGACCATCGACTATGTGCTCGGCAGGGATGCGCGCGAAGCCGCGTTGAGCTGGGCGGGACAGATCGACAAGAGTCTCGCCGAGCAAGGACCGCAGGCGCCGCAGCTTCTCGATCAGAGCGTCGACGTGCTCAATGCCCAAGCATTCGCCAGCCAAGCCGTGCCCGCGACGCTCCCCTCGAGCTCGACCGTCAATGACGACTTCCCCCTCGTCGAGCAGATCGATCGCCTGACGACCGGCTGGGCCCTGAGCCACATGTACCAATCGCAGAGCGACTTCGTGAGCCAGCTGAAGGGCTTCGCCGTGCTCGCTCCCGATCAGACCCCGCTCGCCATCGGCGGCAAGCTCACGCCTGCCGACCTTGCTGCACTGCTGGGCCAAGCGGACAACAAGGCCGCGCTGGCGCAGTCCGTGGGCGACGATGCCGTGGTGGCGGCCGCGCTGCCCGGCGACAACCATCTACGCCTCGCCTTTGTCCCGGCGATGGACCACGGCAAGGTCGCCCGCGTCTACGCCTTCGTGGTGGATCAGACGGCGGCTGCCGGCGCTCACCAATCTCGCGCTGACCGTTGTCACGCTGACGACCAGCCTGTTGATCGTCATGGGCTTCTCCGTGCCCGCCGCCATCGCCTCGCGGCGCATCCGCGAGCGCTGGCTCGCCGAGGACCAGATCCGCTACCTCGCCATGCACGATTCGCTCACCGGCCTGCCCAATCGGCTTCAGCTGCGCCAGCATCTCGATCGCGCCGTCGCTCGCTCCAAGCGGCATGGCCACCTGATGGCGGTGTTCTGCCTCGACCTCGATCGCTTCAAGGACGTCAACGATACGCTCGGCCACCCGACTGGCGATGCCTTGCTCGCCGAAGTCTCGGCCCGCCTCAGGGAGAGCGTGCGCGAGGTCGATCTTGTCGGCCGCTTGGGCGGTGATGAGTTCGCCATCGTTGCCGAGGATCTCGAAGCGCCGGAGGACGCCATGCGGCTCGCCCGCCGCGTCTGCACCGCGCTCGGCGAGACCTATCATGTCAACGGCCATGAGGTGACGAGTTCCGCGTCGATCGGCATCGCCATCGGCCCGCTCGACAACCAGGCGCCCGAGACGCTGCTCAAGAACGCCGACCTTGCGCTCTACCGGGCCAAGGAGGATGGCCGCAACACCTTCCGCTTCTTCGAGCCGGCCATGGACGCGGCGCTGCAGAAACGGCGCCGGCTGGAGAACGATCTGCGCAACGCGCTGCGCAAGAACCAGCTTTATCTCGACTATCAGCCCCAGTTCGACTTGGTGAGCGGCAGGCTCACCGGCTACGAGGCGCTGGTGCGCTGGTGGCATCCGAGCGAGGGCGAGGTCCCGCCCACCACCTTTATCCCCATCGCCGAGGAAACCGGTCTCATCGTGCCGCTGGGCGAGTGGATTCTGAAGACGGCCTGCGCCTACGCCACCACCTGGCCGGATGACACCAAGCTCGCCGTCAATCTCTCGCCGGCGCAGTTCAAGACCCAGGACATATACGGGCTCGTGCGCCCCGCAGCGGCTCGAGCTCGAGATCACCGAGGCATCATCCTCCAGAACACCGACGCGGTCTCGATACGCTCCCCGCCTCGACCAGCTCGGCGTATCGATCGCCATGGACGATTTCGGCACCGGCTATTCCAGCCTTTCCATACCCCGCTTCCCGGTCAAGATCGATCGCTCCTTCATCGATACGCTGGGCACCAGTCCGCAGACCTCGGCCATCGTCTCGAGCATCGTCGGCCTCGGCCAGTCGCTCAACGTGACGATCACCGCCGAGGGGGTGGAGACGGAAGGCCAAGCCGCCATGCTGAGGAAGTGGGGCTGCGATCAAGTGCAGGGCTTCTATTACGGCAGGCCCGACGCGGACGTGCCGGAATCCGAGGAAACGACGCGACCCGCCCCAAGGTCGCCTAGTGCAAGTCTTCCTCACCGCGGCTTGCGGCTAACGCGGACCAACCCGTGCCTTAGTTTGGGTTGACTGTCCGCCGCCCATGAGCCCTTACGACCTTATCGGCGCCCCGCAGCTCGCCGCCCTGCTCGTGCTCGGCCAGCGAGGCCTTGAGGAGCTCTACTCGGCACGCAACACGCGGCGCCTGATGGCGTCGGGGGCAACCGAGATGGGCAGCACCTACTATCCCGTCGTGGCCGCCACGCATCTCGCTTGGATCGCCGGATTGTTCTTTCTGATCCCGCCCGCCGCGCCGATCGCCTGGCCGCTGATCGCCTACTATGTGGCGCTCCAGATCGTGCGCTATTGGGTGATCGCCAGCCTCGGTCCATTCTGGACCCACCGCATCATCACGCTTCCCGGAGCGCCGATCGCCCGAAGCGGCCCCTATCGCTATCTGTCCCATCCCAACTACGCGGTGACGATCATCGAGACCTTCGTCTTGCCGCTCGCCTTCGGCGCGCTGGCGCTCGCTTCCATCATGACCGCGCTGTGGTGGGTGGTGCTAAGCGTCAAGATCAAGCTGGAGGACGAGGCGCTCGCCGACCGCCATCTGTCTCAGAGATCGACCGCGGCGAAATAGGCGGAGGTGGCGCCCACAGGCCACGCGAACAGCGTAAACGCGAGGACAACCAGCAGGATCGGCAGACGGGGGCTTGTGAGCGGGGCGGCTTGCGGCATAGAAACTCGCTTCCAAAGGGATTCGGCGCCGTTCTACCACGCCGTCCGCCTCCCTCCCACGACGTGAACGGTCTTCGCCAATGAGCGACATGAAGATTGCCGTGCTGGGAGCCGCCGGGCGCATGGGCCAGGCGCTGACGCGGGTGCTGGTCGAGACGCCGGGCTGCGCGGTCGCCGGCGGCATCGAGGCCAAGGGCTCGCCCGCTCTCGGCCGCGACATCGGCGAGGTGGCCGGCTTGGAGCCTCTCGGCGTCGCCATCACCGACGATCCGCATGCCGTGTTCGCCCAGGTCGACGGCGTGCTCGATTTCACCTCGCCCGCTTCGACCGTCGCCTTCGCCGCGCTGTCGGCGCAGGCGCGCATCGTCCATGTCATCGGCACGACCGGCCTGTCGGCCGCCGACGAGGCCAAGATCGAGGCCGCCGCGCGTCATGCCACCATCGTCAAGGCCGGCAATATGAGCCAGGGCGTCAATCTGCTCGCCGTGCTGACCGCTGAGGTCGCCCGCGCGCTCGGCCCTGAATTCGATATCGAGATCCTGGAGATGCATCACCGCCATAAGCGCGACGCCCCGTCGGGCACCTCGCTCATGCTCGGCCGCGCGGCGGCGGGAGGCCGCGAGGTGTCGCTGCAAGAGCGCGGCGTCAAGGTCCGCGACGGCGATGTGGGCCCAAGGCGCGAGGGCGATATCGGCTTTGCCGCGCTGCGCGGCGGCGACGTGGTCGGCGAGCATCGCGTGATCTTTGCCGGGCCCGGCGAGCGCATCGAGCTTGCGCATATCGCCACCGATCGGGGCATTTTTGCCCGCGGCGCGGTGAAGGCGGCGTTGTGGGCGCGCGGCAAGGAACCCGGCCTCTACTCGATGCGGGACGTGCTTGGTCTATGAGGGGCTACCGCCGGCGCGCGATGCTTGAATCTGGCCAAATCGTGCGCAAATGCCTAAAAGGCGGGATCCCGAGGGCGGAATTGAGCCCGAAACGGAGGTCATTGATGAGGTCGAACTTAACGTTCTCTCGCTATGCTTCCATGTGGCACGCAACATGAAAGCGCCGCTTCGAGTTCTCTATCGGGACCAGCGATGACGCCTTCCTCTGACAGCAAAGCACCCACGCCGGGGGACAATGTCCTCGTTCTCGTCCGCCATGGCGAGAGCGAGTGGAACCGGCTCAATCGCTTCACCGGCTGGAAGGACGTCGGCCTCACCGAGGAAGGCGCGGCGGAAGCGCATCGCGCCGGCGCCATGATCAAGCAAGCGGGTTATCGCTTCGGCGCCGCCTTCACCTCGACGCTCAAGCGCGCGCACAACACTCTCGACATCATCCTCGAGGAAAGCGGCCAGGGCAAAATCCCCACCCTCAAGGCTGCCGCCCTCAACGAGCGCGATTACGGCGAGCTGGTCGGCATCAACAAGGAAGAGGCGCGCAAGCGCTGGGGCGCCGACCAGGTGCATATCTGGCAGCGCTCCTACGACATCGCCCCTCCCGGCGGCGAGTCGCTGAAGGACACCGCGCTCCGCGTCGTGCCGTTCTTCGAGAAGTGGGTCGTGCCCGAGCTACAGAAGGGCAAGAGCGTGATCGTGGTCGCCCACGGCAACTCGCTGCGCTCGCTGATCATGCAACTCGACCGGCTTTCGCCCGATGAGGTGATGCAGGTCGAACTCCCCACGGCGAGCCCCCTCGTCTACCGGCTCAACGCCGACGGCTCGGTCGCCGAGAAGCACGCGCTGGCCGCTTAGGCCGCTCCCTCATTCCGCGTCAAAGACAGCGCCTTCGCCAGCGCCGCGGCGAAATCCTCCCGCTCATTGTCGGTGAGGAAGCTGGCGAACACCAATCGCTTGCCGTGCGAGGCGATCGACAGCTCGCTCGACCGCCCGTGCCGCGGCTGCAGGCTGAGCCTCACCCAGTAAGGACTGAAGCTCCAGGACTGCGCCTCGCCCGAGGGCGCAACGCGGGTGACGGTCAGCGCGTCGGGGGTGAGATCGACCGTCTCGTAGAGACGCAGCGCGCGGAAATTGAGCCTGAACGCGACATAGATCAGGGCGACGTCGAGCCCCATGAAGCCCACCACCGGCCAGGCGCCAAGCAGGTAGAAGAACAGCCCGGTGCCGAAGCTGACGGCGCACACCGCCCCCATCAGCACCATGAAGCCCTTGGGCCCTAAGGACCGGTGCGGCGTGAGCACGGCGCTGAAGCGCGACGGCTCTTGTGGGAGGGCGCTGGCGTCTGTCATAGCAAGCTTAAGAGCTAATCCCCTGATCGGCGGGAGGCAAGACCCGTGGCGGTGCAAGCGAAAGGCAGCAAACAGGCGCGAGCCAGGCCCAAGCGCGCGCCGGGATCGCGGCTGACGCAAACCGCGATCGACGAGATCTTCCGCCGCTTCCACCAGTTCGACCCGCACCCCAAGACCGAGCTGCATTACCGGGATCCCTTCACCCTTCTCGTCGCCGTGGTGTTGTCGGCGCAGGCGACCGACGCCTCGGTCAACCGCGCCACGCCGGAGCTGTTCCGCATCGCCGACACGCCCGAGAAGCTCGCGCAACTGGGCGAGGCAGGGCTCGAGGCGAAGATCAAGACCATCGGGCTCTATCGCAGCAAGGCCAGGAACCTGATCGCCCTCGCCAACAAGCTCGTGGCCGAGCATGGCAGCAAGGTGCCTGAGACCCGCGAGGTTTTGATGAGCTTGCCCGGCGTTGGGCGGAAGACGGCAAACGTCGTGCTCAACACCGCCTTCGGCCAGAACACGATCGGCATCGACACCCACGCCTTCCGCGTCGCCAACCGCACGGGGCTCGCACCCGGCAAGACGCCGCTAGAGGTCGAGCTCAAGCTCGAACGCGTGGTGCCTGAGCGCTACAAGCACAACGCGCATCATTGGCTGATCCTGCACGGCCGCTATGTGTGCAAAGCGCGCAAGCCCGAATGCTGGCGCTGCATCATCGAGGATATCTGCCTGTTCAAGCCGAAAACCCCCGCGCCGTGCGGGTAGCGGCGCGACGCATTGCGCCTACCCGATCGCGCTGTCTTGCCTTAGATTCGGCGGAGCCTCTGCACGCGGGAGAAGAGGCCATGCGCGATTTCTTCGTCGGCCTGATCGTAGCCCTCTTCATTGCGGGGTTCATGGTCTACGTCTATGAGCCGTCCCTCTTTCACGTTTGGCTGCATCGCCTCTTGTATTGACTCTCTCACGCCGGACGCACCGCGATCCTTGGGCCGGCGCGGCGGGTGAGGTCCTTGTACATGTGCACCATGAAGGCGGTGGCGAAGAGCGGCGTGATGAAGTTCAAGATCGGCACCGAGGCGATGCCGGCGATGATCAGCCCGCACAAGAATACCGTGAGCCCGTTCGCCTGCCGCAGTTTCTTCGCTTCGGCGGGCGGAACATGCCGCATGGCGGCAAGCTCGAAATATTCGCGGCCGAGCAGATAGCCGTTGCCGATATAGAACGCGATCAGGTTCACGCCGGGAACCAGCAGGAGAAATAGCGCCACGATGTTGACGGCGAGCACGACGAGAAAGAATTTCAGCGCCAGCCCGATCGCGGGCAGCGTCGGCAGCTCCTTGCCCGGCGGATCCAAAGGATAATTCGCTGCGCTCGACCTCGGCCGCGATGTCGTCGAGATAGAGGCTGGCGATCAGCGAGGTGACCGGCGGGATCAGAAAGATCGAGCCGACCACGAGCGCCAGCCCGCCGAGCCATTCGATCGTCGTCTCGATCCAGCCCGGCCAGTGCACGAAATGGCTGAAGGTCCATTCCAGGCCGACGATCAGCAGCACCAGCAGCGCGATGGTGAATCCGACGCATTTGAACAGCACCGCGCGGAATGGCGGGGTGAACATCTCCCTGAAGGCTTGACCTGCGGCGGTTAGCATGACGTGTTCCGTTCTGGCGGGTGAATATAGTGGCGGGAAAGCAGGACGCCAGGGCGAAGGGCAAGGCAAGGGACGCGCGCGAGATGGCCGAGAAAAGCTACGACGTGGTCGGCATCGGCAATGCCATCGTCGATATCATCGCCCGCTGCGACGAGGGCTTCCTCACCAAGCACGACCTCGCCAAAGGCTTCATGCGTTTGATCGACGCGGCGGAGGCGAACCGCCTTTACGAGGCGATGGGGCCGGCGGTCGAGCGCTCCGGCGGATCGGTGGCCAATTCGATCGCCGGGCTCGCCTCATTCGGCGCGAAATGCGGCTTCATCGGCAGGGTGGCCGCCGACCAGTTCGGCGGCATCTTCCGCCATGACATCCGCTCGCTCGGCGTCGACTACGACACGCTCCCCGCCACTGACGGAGCGCCGACCGCGCGCTGCCTGATCCTCGTCACGCCTGACGGCGAGCGCACCATGAACACGTTTCTCGGCGCGAGCGTCGATTTCACCGCCGACGACCTCGACGCAAGCCTGCTCGAGGGCGCCAAGATCGTCTATCTCGAGGGCTATCTGTTCGACCGGGAGGAGGCGAAGGCCGCCTTCCGCGAAGCGGCGCGGCTCGCCAGGGCGTCCGGCGCCAAGGTCGCGCTCAGCCTGTCCGATGCCTTTTGCGTCGACCGCCACCGCGAGGATTTCAAGGCTCTCGTGCGGGAAGGCGCCGATATCGTCTTCGCCAACGAGAAGGAGATCACCACGCTCTACGCGGTGAACAGCTTCGAGGAGGCGGCCGACATGGCGCTGCAGGACTGCGAGATGGCGGTATTGACCCGCTCCGAAGCCGGCTCGGTCATCGTCGCCCAGGGCGAAACCATCGAGATCCCGGCCGAATCAGTCCCCCATGTGATCGATGTGACGGGGGCCGGCGACCTCTATGCCGCCGGATTCCTCTATGGCCTGACCAAAGGCGAGCCGCTTCCTGTCTGCGGCAGCCTGGGCAGCCTCGCCGCCGCCGAGGTGATCGGCCATATCGGCGCAAGGCCTGAGATTTCCTTGCGAAAGCTCGCCGAGGAGCGCGGCTTGATTGCCTAGGAGTCAGCTCTCCCGCTTGTGGCTTTTCGGTCACACAGGGGCAAAATCGTCTTGTGGCGCCTGGAGATAACGCCTTCGCAACGGCGAACGCTGTTATCTTGGCCGCACAATTCGATTTGATGCGGGGGCTTCTATGCGTTCGGCGATGCGTGTACTGGCGTTGGCCGCCATTGGGGCGGCGGCATTCGTGCCGGCGGCTCATGCCCAAGACATGACGACCGCAACCGTCAACGGCACCACCATCTGGGTGGGCGGCGGCGTTCAGTTCTTGAGCCTTCCCGACATCCGGTTCGTCGGCAAGGGCTCATCGCCGACAGACATACACCGCCAGAAGAACAGCGAGAGCGATTGGATGGACTTCGGCGGCGCGACCGGCGGCGGCATCGAGACTTCGCTTGGCATGTGGGGCGCCGCTCGCGTAAGCGGTAGCGTCAAAGGCTTCTGGTCCAACGTCGAGACCGACGACCGCTCGACCTGCAAGAACCAGACATGCTTTGTTTTCGATCCCGCCGGCGGCGCGTTCGCCTTCGGGCCGCCGACCCTTGTCACCCACACGAGCCGCGATGCTGACTACTGGGGCGCCCAGGCCGAGCTGAAATTCGCCACCGGGCAGCCGACAGAGGTCAAACCGACGATCTACCGCAACGATTATTTTATCGCCGGCTTCGACGTTCGCGGGATTGACCAGGACAACAGCCTCCGCGGTAAATTCGAAAGCCAATCGATCTACGCCTACAAAGAAAGCCTCGATACCACCTATGTCGGTGGCTATGTCGGCTTCGGCGGCGAATACAGCTTCGGCTTCATCCCAGGCGTGAAGAATGTCGGCGGACTTTACGACCGGCTTGGCTTGCGCACGTTCGTCAACGTCAAGGCGGGCCTCTATAACGCCAACACCGACTACGACGGAAACTTCGCATTGACCTCCTTCGCGCTCGACGGCGCCCCCTCCTTCAGTTCGAGGCTGTCCAAGTCGAGCGACGATCTCGCCTTTATCGGCACCGTTTCGCTCGAGACCCGCAAGCAGATCGGCCTGCGCACCAGCCTGTCGCTGTGGACCGACTACGAGTACATCTCCTCGGTGCCTGAAATGCGCTATGCGGACACGAGCCGCCCAACGCGGATCAGCGACGACGATGTGTTCGCCTCCCGCACCATGCTGCGGCTGAATATCGGCCTCGGCTCGCAGCAGCTCTACCAAGAGCCGCTGAAATAGCCGGCTGCTCGGTCCTAGAGCTTCCTGAGCGCCACCGTCTCCACCGCATGATCCGCGCCCTTGCGCAGGATGAGATCGGCGCGCTGCCGCGTCGGCAGGATATTCTCGTTCAGATTGACGAGATTGATCGTGCGCCAGATCGACAGACCGGTGGCGACCGCTTCCTCCTCCGACAGCGTGGCGTAGCGGTGGAAATAGGAGGCCGGGTCGCGGAACGCCGTCTGTCTGAGCCTTAGGAAACGCTCCACATACCAGCTCTCGACCAGCTCGGCGGCGGCATCGATATAGATCGAGAAATCGAAGAAATCGGAGACGAAGGGAATCGCCTCGCCGTCTTTCGGCAGCTTGGCCGGCTGGAGCACGTTCAGCCCCTCGACGATGACGATATCGGGCCGCTCGATGCTGAGCTTCTGGTCGGGCAGCACGTCATAGATGAGGTGGGAATAGACCGGCGCCTCGACCTTCTCCTTTCCCGATTTCACATCGGCCAGGAAATTCAAGATCTTAGTCAGGTCGTAGCTCTCCGGGAAACCCTTGCGGTTCATCAGCCCGCGCGCTTCGAGCACGTCATTCGGAAACAGGAATCCGTCGGTCGGCAAGAGCTCGACGCGCGGGTGGCTCGGCCAGCGCGCGAGCAGCGCCTGGAGCACGCGCGCCGTGGTGCTCTTGCCCACCGCGACGCTACCGGCGAGCCCGATGATGAACGGCATCTTGCCGTCGCGCTTGCGCAGGAATTGCGTGGTCCGCTCGTGCAGTGCTTGCGTCGCCTCGACATAGAGATTGAGCAGGCGGCTGAGCGGCAGATAGATGTCCATCACCTCGTTCGAGGAGACCCGCTCGGTGAGGCTCGCCAGATTGTCGAGCTCGGCCTCGGTGAGCGGCATGGGCGTGTCGGCCCGCAGCCGCGCCCATTCTTCGCGCAGATAGACGGCGTAAGGAGAGAACGCGACGTGGGGACGCGGGTTCATGCAACAGCGCTCACGCGTCAGCGCGACGCGGCTTTCCGCCTCTTTTGTTCGAGGTCCGTCGCGCTCATGCGCCGCTCGAGCTCGTCGAGGACGTCGTCAAGCGGGATGCGGCGGGATTCCAGCACGACGAGCAGGTGATAAAGCAGATCCGCCGTCTCGGCGACCAGCGCCTTCTTGTCCTGAGCCAGCGCGGCGATGGCCACCTCGACCGCCTCTTCGCCGAGCTTCTTGGCCGGCTTGATCGGGGCGCCGTCCAGCAGCCGCCGCGTATGCGAGTCTTCGGGCCTGGCAGTCCGGCGCGATTTGATGGTAGCGGCGAGCCGGAACAACACATCGTTGGTCATATCTTGGCTCATACACTGCCGGGACCCGAGAGGGAATAGGCACGTCCAGGTAATCCTTACCAAAGTTGGGGCATCTGCCCGTTTGCGGGGCAGACCTTACGCCGCCAATGCGACGCCGGCGTGTTAGCCATCGAGCCGCATGGCGAGCCCGGCGGCCGCCATATGGCGCTTGGCCTCGCCGATCGAATGCTCGCCATAGTGGAAGATCGAGGCGGCCAGCACCGCGCTGGCGTGCCCCTCGCGCACCCCCTCGACCAGATGGTCGAGCGTGCCCACGCCGCCACTGGCGATCACCGGCACCGTGACGGCGTCGGCAATGGCCCGGGTCAGCTCGAGGTCGAAGCCCTTGCGGGTACCGTCCCGGTCCATGGAGGTGAGCAGGATCTCGCCCGCGCCGAGGCCGACCACCTCCTGCGCATAGCCCACCGCCTCGATGCCAGTCGCCTCGCGGCCGCCATGGGTGAAGATCTCGAAGCGGGGTCTCTTGCCGTTCGCCGGCACACGCTTGGCGTCGATGGCGACGACGATGCATTGCGCGCCGAATTTCTCCGCTGCCGCGCGCACCAGGCCACGATCCTGCACCGCCGCCGTATTGATCGAGACCTTGTCGGCGCCGGCTTCGAGCAGAGTACGCACGTCGTCGGTGCTGCGCACGCCGCCGCCGACGGTCAGCGGCATGAAGCAGCGTTCGGCCGTGCGGGTGACCACGTCGAGAATCGTGCCGCGCTTCTCGTGGCTCGCGGTGATGTCGAGGAAGCAGAGCTCGTCTGCCCCCGCCTGGTCGTAAGCGGCGGCGGCCTCGACCGGATCGCCCGCGTCTCTGAGGTCGACGAAGTTGACGCCCTTGACGACGCGGCCCTCTTTCACGTCGAGGCAGGGTATGACGCGGATCTTCAGCATGAGTCTACGATGTCTTGCCTCGCCGGTCGCCGAGCCAACCGAAAAACACGATCGCCGCCGCGATGGCCCACAGCACGAACAGTACGAGACCGGCCGGAAGCGACAGATAGGAATACCAGATGGCGAAGCCAAGATTGTAGAAGGTCTCCCCATAGTCCTTGCCGCCGATGACGCAGGGGATCACCCGGTTGAGATCGACCTGGCAGCCGAACCCTTCGGCGATCATCTGGCTCACCACCGCGATCAGCGCCGGCCCGAAGGCGATCAGCGCGATGCAGATCAGCAAGACAATAAAGACGGTGCGCGCGCGCATGCCGGCTATTCCCTGCTCTTCTTCTGCGCGTCGCGGCGATGCTTCAGCACCGCCAGCGCCTCGCGCGGATCGAGCCGCCCATCGTACAGCGCGCGCCCGGCAATGGCGCCTTCCAGCATCTGGTAGCGCGGGTCGAGCAGCCGCTTCACATCGTCGATGCCGGCAAGCCCGCCGCTCGCAATCACCGGAATCGTCACGGCGCGGGCGATCTCCGCGGTCGCGTCGAGATTGAGGCCTTGCAGCACGCCGTCGCGGGCGATGTCGGTATGAATGATGGCCGCGACGCCGGCATCCTCGAAGCGCCGCGCCAGGTCGAGCGCCGTCATCTCGCTCGTCTCGGCCCAGCCTTCGATGGCCACCTTGCCGTCGCGCGCGTCGATGCCCACGGCGATGCAGCCGGGAAAATCGCGCGCCGCCTCGCGCACCAGCGCCGGGTTGCGTACCGCCGCCGTGCCGAGAATCACCCGGTCGATGCCCTTGCCGAGCCAGTTGATGATGGTGTCGAGGTCGCGGATGCCGCCGCCGAGCTGGATGGAGATGTGCACCGCGTCGAAGATGGCCTCGACCGCTTTCCCATTGACCGGCTTCCCCTCGAAGGCGCCGTTGAGATCGACCACATGCAGCCACTCGAAGCCCTGCTCCTCGAACGCCAACGCCTGGGCGGCGGGATCGGCATTGAACACCGTCGCCTGCTCCATCTCGCCCTGGCGGAGCCGGACGCATTGCCCGTCTTTCAGGTCGATGGCCGGGAACAGAATCATGGCTTCCACTTCAGGAAATTGGCGATCAGCGCCAGCCCGAGCTTCTGGCTCTTTTCCGGGTGGAACTGGCTGCCGGCGACATTGTCCTTGGCGACGAACGCGGTGATCGGCCCGGCATAGTCGGTGGTGGCGACCAGCGCATCGGCGCGCGAAGGCACCAGGTGATAGGAGTGCACGAAATAGGCGTTGAGGCCCGCATCGCCCGTCGGGATGCCCTCGAACAAAGCGTGCTCGCGGGCGAGCTTCAACGTGTTCCAGCCCATATGCGGGATCTTGAGGGCGGGATCGCTGGGCTCGATCGCCCTCACCTCGCCTTCGATCCAACCAAGTCCCGGCGTGAGCCCATGTTCCAGCCCGCGCTCGGCCATCAATTGCAGCCCGACGCAGATGCCGAGAAACGGCTTGCCGCGCCGCCGGACGCTCTCCTCGAGCACTTCGATCATGCCGGGAATGGCGACGAGCCCGCGCTTGCAGTCGGCAAAGGCGCCGACGCCCGGCAGCACGATCCGCTCGGCCGCGCGCACGTCTTCCGGCTCGGAGGTCACTTTGACCTTAAGCGGCGAGCCGCTTTCCCGCGCCGCGCGCTCGAAGGCCTTGGCGGCGGAATGCAGGTTCCCCGAACCGTAATCGATGATGGCGACGTCCATGTCGGATCAAGCCTGCGGGAAGAGCCCGATGACCTCTTCACTCCCTCCGCGCTGAACCGCCGGCGGCGCTTCCGTCTCGCGGCGAGACTCGCTGCCGCGCGCGGGTGCCCGGGCGACGCTCGCTTGCTGCGGCAGCCAGGCGGTGAAGAACGAGCGCTCGGCTTCGATCCGGTCGCGCCCGCTCGCCACGCCCGCGAGCCGGTAGCCGCGCCGTTCGAGCGCGGCCGCCCGGAGATCGTTGGCCTCGAAGGCAAACAGCACGCCGATGGCGAAGCTCGCCCAGAGCGCCAGCGCCTGGCCTTGCGTATCTGTGCCGAACGCGACTTGCAGAGCAATGTAGATGAGACCGAGCACGATCAGCTCGATCCACATGCGGTGATAGATCAGCCACAGCAGCGGCACGAACAGAGCCGGCCAGGAGAAGCCTTCCTTGACGAAGGCGAGCCTGTCGGCGCGCTGCATAAGGTCGGGCGCCTCTGCGGCGGCTCATAAACGGAATAGACGGTCACTCTAAGCGCTCACGCTGTTCTGCCCGCTCGGAAGCAGGCAAGGCCTCTAAAGCTGGCCCTTGGTCGAGGGCACGCGGGCCCCTTGGCGCTCGTCGATGGCGACGGCCTGGCGAAGCGCCCGGGCGAGCGCCTTATAGCAGGTCTCGGCGATATGGTGACTATTCTCGCCGTAAAGCGTCTCGACATGCAGCGTCAGCCCGGCATGCTGGGCGAAGGCCTGGAACCACTCGCGGAACAGCTCGGTATCCATCTCGCCGATCTTGGAGCGGGTGAAATCGACCTTCCACACCAGGAACGGCCGCCCTGAGACGTCGAGCGCCACGCGCGTCAGCGTCTCGTCCATCGGCAGATAGGCGAAGCCGTAACGGGCGATGCCCGTCTTGTCGCCGAGCGCGCGTGCCACGGCCTGGCCGAGCACGATGCCGGCATCCTCGGTCGTGTGGTGGTCGTCGATATGCAGGTCGCCCTTGGCCTTCAGCGTGATGTCGATCAGCGAGTGACGCGCGAGCTGCTCGATCATGTGATCGAGGAAGCCGACGCCGGTTGAGACCTCGTAGGCGCCCGTGCCGTCGAGATCGACGGAGGCGGAGATTGCCGTCTCCTTGGTCTTGCGTTCGACCGTCGCCCGGCGGGCTTCGGTGTCTTTGTGTCGCTTCTGCATGGTAAGAGACTACCTTAAGGCTCTTAGCAATTCGCTTCCGAGCGCCAGCCAGCTTATACGGCAGCGGGCATGCGAGTGCTATCAGAGCGTTAACGCAGGCCGAGCTTGACGAATAGGGCCTAACTCCCGATATCGCGTGGCACGATGGGTTCCTCTCCCGCTTCCCCCGACACCTGGCATGGCACCACGATTCTGACCGTCCGCAAGGGCGGCAAGGTGGTGATCGCCGGCGACGGCCAGGTCACCCTCGGCCAGACCATCATCAAGGGCACGGCGCGCAAGGTGCGGCGCGTCGGCACAGGCAATGTGATCGCCGGCTTCGCCGGATCGACCGCCGACGCCTTCACTTTGTTCGAGCGGCTGGAGACCAAGCTCGAGCGCTTCCCCGACCAGTTGAAGCGCGCTTGCGTCGAGCTCGCCAAGGACTGGCGCACCGACCGTTATCTGCGCCGGCTGGAGGCGATGATGATCGTGGCCGACGCCGATGAGAGCCTGGTCTTGACCGGCACCGGCGACGTGCTCGAGCCCGACGACGCGGTGATGGGCATCGGCTCCGGCGGGTCCTATGCGCTCGCCGCCGCGCGTGCGTTGCTCGACTCGGACCTCGATGCCGAGACGATTGCGCGCAGGGCCATGGGTATTGCCGCCACGATTTGCGTTTACACCAATGACCAGGTGGTCGTCGAAACCTTGGATGCGACCAAGTAGTAGGAGTCAATGACCAGCTTTTCGCCCCGCGAGATCGTCTCCGAGCTCGACCGCCACATCGTCGGCCAGCGCGACGCCAAGCGCGCCGTCGCCATCGCCTTGCGCAATCGCTGGCGGCGTCAGCAGCTCGACGAGGAGATGCGCGAGGAGGTGCTGCCGAAGAATATCCTGATGATCGGCCCGACCGGCGTCGGCAAGACGGAGATCTCGCGCCGCCTCGCCAAGCTTGCCGGCGCGCCCTTCATCAAGGTCGAGGCCACCAAATTCACCGAGGTCGGCTATGTCGGCCGCGACGTCGACCAGATCGTGCGCGATCTGCTCGAGGCCGGCATCGGCCTGGTGCGCGACGTGAAGCGCAAAGAGGTCGCCGCCAAGGCGCAGCTCAACGCCGAGGAGCGGGTGATCGACGCGCTGGTCGGCTCGGGCGCCGCCGTCTCGACGCGCGAGGCGTTCCGCAAGCGGCTGCGCTCAGGCGAGCTCGACGACAAGGAGATCGAGATTCAGGTCGCCGACATGCCGTCGATGCCGTCCTTCGAGATTCCCGGCATGCCCGGCAGCCAGGTCGGCATGATCAACCTCTCGGAAGTGCTGGGCAAGGCGCTCGGCAACCGCACCAAGCCGCGCAAGGTCACCGTGCGCGACAGCTTCGACATTCTGCTCGGCGAGGAATCCGACAAGCTGATCGACAACGACTTGATCGTGCAGGAAGCCATTCGCAACGTCGAGAATAACGGCATCGTGTTTCTCGACGAGATCGACAAGATCTGCGCGCGCTCGGAGCGCGTCGGCGCCGATGTGAGCCGCGAAGGCGTTCAGCGCGATCTCTTGCCGCTGATCGAAGGCACCACCGTCGGCACCAAATACGGGCCGGTGAAGACCGACCATATCCTGTTCATCGCCTCCGGCGCCTTCCACATCGCCAAGCCGTCAGACCTGCTGCCCGAGCTGCAGGGGCGGCTGCCGATCCGCGTCGAGCTGCGCGCGCTGACCCGCGACGATTTCCGCCGCATCCTCACCGAGCCGAAGGCCTGCCTCATCAAGCAATATGTCGCGCTGATGCAGACCGAAGGCGTCGAGCTCGAATTCACCCCCGATTCCATCGAGGCGATCGCCGATGTCGCGGTGGAGGTGAACACGGCCGTGGAGAATATCGGCGCGCGCCGCCTGATGACGGTGATGGAGCGCATCCTCGACAATATCAGCTTCGACGCCGGCGACCGGGCCGGCGAGAAGGTGGTGATCGACGCCGCCTATGTCGAGAAGCATATCGGCGACCTCGCCAAGAACGCCGATTTGTCGAAGTTTATTTTGTAGGCGGTTCCCCTCGTTCACCCTGCGTTGCATTCGGACCCCCACCCCGGCCCTCCCCCTTTCAGGGGGAGGGAGTGCGAGGCTTCCGCAGCCGCACATAGAGCGCGCCTTCGCCGCCGAGTCGGCGCGGCGCTTCCGAATAGCTCAGCACCACAGGGGCGAGGTCGGGCGCAGCCAGCCAATGCGGCACGGCCTGCCTGAGCACGCCGCGCTCTTCCGACTCGTAGAACGGCCTGGTCGTATCGGCGGCGGCGCCCTTGCCGGTGATGACCAGCACATGGCGATGACCCCTCCCTTGCGCCGATTTGAGGAAGCGCCGCAGCGCCGCATGCGCCTCGCGCTGCCGCATCCCGTGCAGGTCGAGCCGCGCTTCGACGGGGAGCTTGCCCCGCTCGAGCTGCCGCGCCGTCTGCCGGTCCAGTGTCTCGCCGCGCGCGGCAGGCGCGGGCTTCGCCGCCGGCTTCGGCGCGGGCTTGGCGGGAGGCGGTGCAGGTTCTTTCGCCGGTGCCTTGGCGCGCGGTTTCGGCGGCTCGACGGTGGGAGCGATCCGGGCCTTTGGCGATGGGCTTGGCACTGCGGGCCACGCGCGCCCAAAGCTCGGCGTCGGTCTCGAGTTCCGTGTCGCGCTTGCCCATGCGGCAAGCATAGCGCAAGGCGGCTTAACGGTTGGGAAGCAAGATATAAAACTCCGCCGCCGCCTTGGTGGTGCCGGCAATGGCGCCGGCAGCCTCGCCCGTGCCGAAGAAGATATCCCCGCGCTGGGGCCCTTTGATCGCCGAACCGACGTCTTGTGCGATCATCAGCCGGCGAAAGGGTGCGCCTTCGACCGCAAGATCCGGCGCCGTGACGAAAATCGGCGTTCCCAGCGCATGAAAGGCAGCATCGACGGCGAGGCTGCGCCCCGGCGTCAGCGGCACGCCCTGAGCGCCGACCGGGCCCGCGCCGGCTTCCGCCTGCGGCAATTCGCGGAAGAAGACGTAGGACTTGTTCTCCTGCATCAGCGCCCGGCCGCGCGCGGGATCCGCCCGCAGCCAGCTCTTCAGGCCTTCCATCGTCAGCGCTTGAGGACGTTTCTCGCCGCGCTCGAGAAGAAGCTTGCCGATCGATGTATAGGAATGGCCGTTCTTCGCCGCATAGCCGAGCCGCACCCATGATCCGTCGGGGAGCCGCACGCGGCCGGAGCCTTGCACCTGCATGAAGAAGAGTTCGATGGGGTCGTCGAGATACAGAAGCTCGAGTCCCCTGCCCTTGAGCCTGCCGGCCTCGATCTCCGCACGCGTGTAATACGGCACGAGTTGGTCGCCGTCCTGCCGCATCACGCTCAGACTATCGTTGTAGAGCGCGCGCAAGAGATCCGGTTTCATCTGAACGAGATCGTCCGGACGCCGATAGACGGGAATTTGGAACTTGCCTGTTCGCTCGCGCGAGCCGCTCACCTCGGGCTCGTAGTAGCCGGTGACGAGGCCGGGCGGCACCCCCTCGACACGATGCGGGACATAGTTGGTCTCGAAGAAGCGCCGTGCGACGTCGCGGCTGACCTTCTCGCCAAGGCGCAAGGCCTCTTTGCAAGCCGGGTCATCGCGCGCCGATTTCTTGCGGCAGGACTTCAGCAGCGCGGCAAAGGCCGCTTCATGGTCATCCGTGGCCCAGCCATCGATCTCGGCAAAGCTTACCGGCTCGAGCCTGATTGCCTGATCTTCCACTTCCCACCGCCAAACGATGAGCGCAATCGCGACGCCGATTGCCGCGAGCGGCAATAACAGCTTTGCCAGATTAGAGCTAATTGGCGGCTTCAGTCGCAACCAGCTTCCAGTTCGGGTTCTTGGAAGCCACCTCGCGGGCGAAGGTCCAGATATCGGTCACCTCCCGCACTTTTTTCGGGTCGCCTTCGATCACCTCGCCATCGGCGTCGCGCGTCACCGAGATCAGCTCGCTCACGAATTTCACCGTCACATAGGCGGTCCGGTTCTTGACCTCGACCTCGATGATGTCCGCCTTGTCGATGCCGACCAGACTCGACAGCACCTTCTCGCCGCGCGTCTCGCGCTCGCGGATGGCGCGCTGGAAGCCTTCGAACACGTCCGTGCCGAGCAGCTGCTCCAGCGTCGCCTCGTCGCCTTCGGCGAACGCCATGACGATCGCCTCATAGGCCATCTTGGCGCCGTCGAGGAAAGGCGCCGGATCGAAGCCGGGATCGGCCCGCATCAGGCCGGTAAGCGACTGGCCGAGCGGGCTGTCCTTGGTGGCGTAGCGCCCGAGCCGCGTCTCGATGTCTTCCATCGACGGAACGGAGGCCTCCACCGGAGCGCGCGCCGAGCGGCCGCGCGGCAGCGCCACCACCGGCTCGTTGGCATCCGGCGCGCCGGCCCGTTTCGGGTCGGGCGTCGTATAGGGGTCGTAAGGCGGGCGCTCATTGCCCGTGCGCCGCCCAAGCACATTGCGCAGCCGAATGAAGATCACCACCGCGAGCACTAGGAACAGCAATGTGTAGATGTCGAAAGCTTCACTCATGCTTTGCCAAGACCCGCGTTCATGGAGGGGCCGCGGTCATGCGGAATTCTCTAAGCGGGGATATGGTGTACCCCTAGAGATTTGCTAGCGAGAGTCAAAAAACTCGCGCGTGGCAAGGGATGTCCCACCCCCGCCGCGCCGCAAGCTTAAGGCATTCGTAGCCCCCAAGCCAACTGTAAACGCCTTTGCGCTTAATTCGTTCTTTCCGTGGGGACCTGGGGCTCCACGCCCCACGCGGAATTTGCGGCGCTTGTCGATCCCGTGCTAGCCACACGCTGGAGGGTTGGAACCCCAGATGGCGAAAAAGAAGGCGGAAGGCGAAACCCCAAAGACGAATGGCGACGGCCCCTCCGAGGCGCCCTCGCCGGCGCCGGAGGCCGCACCGCGCGCGGGCAAGCAGCCCCAGCTCACCGTGCTCGCCCAATACATCAAGGACCTCTCCTTCGAGAGCCCGAGCGCGCCCCAATCGCTTCAGGGGCCGGGGCAGAACCCGCAGCTCAAGGTCGGCGTCAACGTGAATGCCGGGGCGCGCGGCGAGGACGCTTACGAAGTCGCGCTCCAGCTCGAGGTGCATGCCAAGAGCGACCAGGGCGTCATCTACAACGTCGAGCTGGTCTATGGCGGGCTGTTCCGCCTCACCGGGGTTCCGCAGAACCTGCTCCAGCCGGTGCTGTTCGTCGATTGCCCGACGCTGCTGTTCCCGTTCCTGCGCCGCGTGCTTGCCGACGTGATCCGCGATGGGGGCTTCCCGCCTCTGATGCTCGACCCGATCGATTTCGGCCGGCTCTACGCGCAGAACCTCGCGCAGTCGCAAGCTGGCCAACAGGCGAAGAATTAATAGCGGAGCCAGATCGCCTCGGCGCCGAGCGTCGCGACGAAAGCCCGATGCGCTTCGATCTCCGCCGCCGACAGCCGCGAGGCCAAGGGCCGCGGCCGCGGCTGGATCGCTCCGGCATTGGCGCCAAGCAGCGCCGCCTGCGCCCCGTTAATGGCAAAATCGAGCCGCGCCTGGTGCCCGCCCACGAGCTCCACATAGACGCCGGCCAGCAGCCGGCAATCGAGCAGCGCGCCATGCTTCTCGCGCTCGGACAGATCGATGCCGTAGCGCTTGCAGAGCGCATCGAGACTGCACGGCGCACCCGGATGCCGGCGCCGCGCCAGCGCCAGCGTATCCACCACGCGGTCCCATTTGAGCAGCGGCCGCGCGGCCCGCTCGAGCTCGGCATTGAGGAAGCCGAAATCGAAGGCCGCGTTGTGCATCACCAGCACCGCGCCTTCGATGAAGGCCAGCATGTCGTCGGCAAGCTCGGCGAAGCGCGGCTTGTCGCGCAGGAACTCGGTGGAAAGCCCGTGCACCTCGAAGGCCTGGTAGGGCACCTCGCGCTCGGGGTTCACGTGGCAATGCCACACGCGGCCCGAGGGAATGCAATTGACCAGCTCGACGCAGCCGATCTCGACCACGCGGTGGCCGTCGAACGGGTCGAGCCCCGTCGTCTCCGTATCGAGCACGATCTCGCGCAAAGTTGGTCCTCTCTGACCATCACCACACTCTGTCATTCCCGCGAAAGCGGGAATCCAGTAGTCGCCGGCCTTCGTTACCTTGGAGGCCAAGCGATGACTGGATTGCCCGGTCGAGCCGGGCAATGACAAGACTTACTTGAGACGCAGCTGCTGCATCACGCGCCCGTCACGCTTGTGCAGCGATTCGATCAGTTTATCGAGCGCTTCGTGCATGTCTGCGCGGCTCGTGCCGCTGTCCACAACGTAGTCGGCGCGCGCCCGTCGCTCGGCGTCTGCGAGTTGCCGTGCAAGCAGATGCTCGAGCTTGTCCACCGTCATGCCCGGCCGCGCCAGCACGCGCTCCCTCTGCACCTGCGCGGGTGCGGTCAGCGCGATCGTCACGTCGACACGCTGCTCGGCGCCGGTCTCGAACAAAAGCGGGATCTCCAGCACGGCGAGCTTCGCGCCCGCGTCTTCCTGCGCGATCAGGAAATCGATCTCGGCCGCGACCACCAGCGGATGCACGATTGCCTCGAGCTGCTTGAGCCGTGCTTGCGAGCCCGCCAGCTTCTCGCTGAGCAGCTTGCGGTCGACCTTGCCGCCACGCGTGACGCCGGGAAAGGCCGCTTCGATCGGCCCGACGGCCTCGCCTTCATAGAGGCGATGCACGCAGGCATCGGCGTTGAACACCGGCACGCCGCGGCGCGCGAAATGCTCGGCCGCCGCCGACTTCCCCATGCCGATGCCGCCGGTGAGGCCGATGACGAGCATCATGCCGCTCCGAGCGAGGCCGCGACGTGGGCCCTGAGCGCTGCGGTGACCTCGGGGCGCACGCCAAACCAGTGCTCGAATCCAGGAACCGCCTGATGCAGCAGCATGCCAAGTCCGTCGACCACTCGGTTGCCCCTGGCCCGTGCCGCCGCGAGCAAGGGCGTCTCGAGCGGGCTATAGACGATGTCGGCCACGACCGCGTTCTTCGGCAGCGCCGCCAGATCGATGTCGAGAGGGTCCTTGCCGGTCATGCCGAGGCTCGTGGCGTTGACGAGAAGACCGCAGCCTGACAGCGCGCGATTGCGGTCCTCCCAATCGATCGCCTCGACCGCGGGGCCGAAGGCTTGCGCCAGCGCTTCGGCCCGGCCGCGCGTGCGGTTGGCAAGGAGAATCCGCGTGACCCCTTCGGCCAACAGGCCGTGCAGGATCGCCCGCGCCGCGCCACCCGCGCCCAGCACCATCACCGGTCGGCGTCCCTCGTTCCAATCGGCCGCCGCTTGATTGAGATTGGTGATGAAGCCGTAGGCGTCGGTATTGCCGGCGCAAAGCCGCCCAGCCTGGTCGAACCACAGCGTGTTGGCGGCCCCGATCGCGCGCGCCGCCTCGTCGGCCACCGCGGCAAGCCTGAGCGCGGCTTCCTTGTGCGGCAGCGTGACATTGGCTCCGGCAAAGCCTTGGGCGCCGAGCGAGCCGAGAAACCGCGCCAGCGCCTCGGGCCGCACCGCCTCTTTCTCATAGGCGCCGTCGATGCCGTATTGCTTCAGCCAATAGCGATGGATCAGGGGTGAGCGAGAATGCTCGACCGGCCAGCCGATGACGCAAGCGCGCCGCATGGATCAGCCTTCGATGACGCCCTCGCGCCGGAGCGTATCGAGGAGCGGGATGAGAGGAAGCCCGAGAATGGAGAAATAGTCGCCGTCGATCTTCTCGAACAGCTGCACGCCGAGCGCTTCAAGCTGATAGGCCCCGACCGAGCTCAGGACCTCGTCTCCGGCGGCGGCGAGGTAACGGCCGATGAACTCTGGCGAGAGCTTGCGCATGGTCAGCGTCGCAATCGTCGTCTCCGCCCAGATGGTCTCGCCGTTGGTCGCGACCGCCACCGCGGTATGCAGCGTGTGCGTCTTGCCGCTGAGATCGAGCAACTGGCGGCGCGCCGCCTCCATGCTGTCGGGCTTGGAGAAGATCGTGTTGCCGAGTGCGAGCACCTGATCGCCGCCGATCACATAGGCCTTTGGCGCCAGATCGCTGACCGCTTCGGCCTTGGCTCGCGCCAGCACCTCGGCCACGTCATGTGCGCTCAGCGACCCCTTCCCGCCGACCGCCTGGCGCATCACGGCCTCGTCGAGGCCGGGCGGCTCGACGATGAAGGCGAGCCCCGCTGCTTCGAGCACCCGCGCGCGCGACTTGCTGCCCGAGGCCAGGATCAGCGGCGGGCGTCCGGATTGCAGGAAGCTGCTCATGCCTCCAGCACCGGCGCTTCGCGGTCATGGTAAAGGCGGATGATCGCCGCCGCGGTCTCTTCGATCGAGCGGCGTGTCACGTCGATGATCGGCCAGCCGTGCCGCGCACAAAGCGCCCGCGTCTGGGCGATCTCGGCGGCAATCGTCTCGCGGTCGACATAATCTTCCAAGTGATGGTGGGCGTGCTCGATCACGCGGTTCTGGCGGACTTGGGCGATGCGGTCCGCGCTTGCCACCAGTCCGACCACGAAGGCATTGCCCGGCGCTTCCAGCTGCGGCGGCAGCGCGCCGCCCGGCACCAGCGGGAAATTGGCGGTCTTGAACCCGCGATTGGCGAGATAGATCGAGGTTGGCGTCTTCGACGTGCGGCTGATGCCGACCAGGACCATATCGGCCTCGCTGAGATTTTCCGGCAAATGCCCGTCGTCGTGCAGCATGGTGAAGTTGAGCGCGTCGATGCGCCGGAAATAATCGGCGTCGAGCACATGCTGCCCGGCGATGGTCGGGGTCGACGGCGTGCCGAGATAGGACTCGAACACTTGCAGGATCGGCTTCAGCGCCGGCACGCAGGGGATATTGAGCCGCTTGCAGGACTTCTCCAGCTCATCGGCCAGCTCGCGGTTGAACAGCGTGTAGAGCACGATGCCGGGCGCGGCCTCGACGTCCTTCACCACCCGCTCGAGCTCGCGGCGGCTGCGCACCAGCGGGTGCAGGTGCTCGATCGCGCGCACCTGGGCGTATTGCACGCGCACCGCCTTGGCGATCGTGATCAGCGTCTCGCCGGTCGCGTCGGAGATCATGTGCAGGTGGAAACTTCGCAGGATATCCATGGCAATCCTCTGGATAACCTCCATGAGTTAAGGGAGCAACTATGCCGCTCAGGCGTCCTCTCCCCTCGACCGGCTAAGAATGGGTGCAACTTCTGCACAGATTCGCCGATGTCGAAAAAATGACGCCTTGCGCACGGAGGCCCACAATACCCTGCTCGATCCCCAGGGCCATGCGCCACTCCTCCACAGGAGGCTCAGCCCGGCGTCGATCGCATGCTTCGCCCTGAGGCGCTTGCGCTGCTTGGCTTGCTTGCGCCGCAGCATGCAATTAGCCACAGCTCGGTCACCAAACCGACACCCGCATATCGCACTCGGTTGTGAGTTCTGTAGAGAGGCTGGTGACAGTGCGGAATGTCCGCTATTCACGCCATAACAGTAACAGTAGAAACCTATTAGAGAATCTCTCTTTTAGTATTTAGAGAGAGGCAATGTTGCGTATCCCCTCTTTGGACAGTTCGTTCCTCAAGGTCCTTTCCGGCCAAACGGCCGACCCGCCACCGATCTGGCTGATGCGCCAGGCTGGGCGCTATCTGCCGGAATATCGGGAGGTGAGGAGCAAGGTCGCCTCGTTCCTCGATCTTTGCCGCACTCCCGAGCTCGCGGCCGAAGTAACGCTGCAGCCCTTGAGACGGTTCGATCTCGATGCGGCGATCGTCTTTTCCGACATTCTGATGATTCCCTATGCGCTTGGTCAGAAGGTCGAGTTTGTCGAAGGCGAAGGGCCGAAGCTCGAGCCGGTGAACACCGGCAAAGCGATAGCCGGCTTGGATATGTCTAATGCGTCCAAGGCCTTAGCGCCGGTCTACGCGACCATCGAACGCGTGGTCGCCGAATTGCCGAAGGATGTGCCGCTGATCGGCTTTTGCGGCGCGCCGTGGACGGTCGCGACCTACATGGTCGAGGGCGGCGGCAGCAAGGAGCAGGCCTCGGCGCGGCTGTTCGCCTATCGCGACCGGGCGAGCTTCCAGCGTCTCATCGACCTTCTGGTCGAGAGCTCAGCCGACTACCTGGTGAGCCAGGTCAGGGCCGGCGCCAGTGCGCTGCAGATCTTCGATAGCTGGGCGGGAAGCCTGCCCGAGGACGAGTTCGCCCGCTGGTGCATCGCGCCGACCAAGCGGATCGTCGAGCTGGTGAAGGCCGCGGTGCCGGGGACGCCGGTGATCGGCTTCCCGCGCGGCTCGGGCCCCCTCGCCGAGCGCTATGCCAAGGAGACCGGCGTCGATGCCGTGGGCTGCGACACGAGCATGCCGATCGGCTGGATCAAGACCAACTTGCAGACGCATCTTCCGGTGCAGGGCAATCTCGACCCGCTGCTGCTCGTGGCCGGAGGGCCGGAGTTCGACGCCCGCGTGCGCTCGATCCTGGCGACGCTTGGGCAAGGCCCCTTCATCTTCAACCTCGGCCATGGCATTCTGCCCGAGACGCCCATCCCGCATGTCGAGAGACTGTTGGACCTGGTGAAGGGGCGTTCCTCCTAGTCGAACCCCTGGCACTCTCGATGCTGCTTGCCTACATCAAGGCCTTCCACGTCATCGCCATCATCGCCTGGATGGCCGGCCTGCTCTATCTGCCGCGGCTGTTCGTCTATCACGCGGCGAGCAAAAAAGGCTCCGAGCAGTCGGAGACCTTCAAGGTGATGGAGCGGCGGCTGCTCAGATACATCACCACGCCGGCAATGCTGGCGAGCTGGGTGTTGGGTCTGATCCTGGCCTTTTCCGGGGCGATCGACTGGTCGCGCGACGGCTGGTTCCACGCCAAGCTTATCCTCGTCGTCGCGCTCTCGGCCTATTCTGGACTGCTGGCGATGTGGACCAAGGACTTCGCCGTGGATCGGAATACGCGATCGCCGCGTTTCTACCGGATCGCCAACGAGATCCCGACGCTGTTGATGATCGGCATCGTGATTCTGGTGATTGTCCGGCCTTTTTAGGGCCTCGGCAAGACTATTCCTACCGCCTTCGGGGTCTGCTATAGATGAGTCGCATCCAATTCGGGACGCTGTCGCGGCCCGGCCTTTCCCACCAAAAGATCGGGTCACCCGGACTGGAGCAGGCGCGCACGTTCGCCTTCCCGCCGAGGCCTTTCCTACCCCCTTCCCTTGAAGCCCGTGCGTTCACCGCGCGGAATTCGAAACACCAAAGTCACCATTCCCATTCTTGGAGTAGCAGCGCATGCAAGAAATGAAGCTGCAAGATTTGAAGACCAAATCGCCGACGGAGCTGTTGAGCTTCGCCGAGGAGGTCGCGGTCGAGAACGCGAGCGCCATGCGCAAGCAGGAGCTCATGTTCGCGATTCTGAAACAACTGGCGGCGCGCGATGTCGAGATCACCGGCACCGGCGTCGTCGAGGTGCTGCAGGACGGCTTCGGCTTCCTGCGCTCTCCCGATTCCAACTATCTCGCCGGCCCCGACGACATCTACGTCTCGCCCTCGCAGATCAGGCGCTTCGGTCTCAGGACCGGCGACACGGTCGAAGGCCAGATCAGGAGCCCGAAGGACGGCGAGCGCTATTTCGCCCTGCTCAAGGTCAACACCATCAATTTCGAGGACCCGGAGAAGCAGCGCCACAAGATCCATTTCGACAATCTGACGCCGCTCTATCCCGACGAGTGGCTGGAGATGGAAACCCAGGATCCCACGCGGAAGGACAATACCGGCCGGGTGATCGACATCGTGTCGCCGATCGGCAAGGGCCAGCGCGGGCTGATCGTGGCGCAGCCGCGCACCGGCAAGACGGTGATCCTGCAGAACATCGCCCACGCCGTCACCGCCAACCATCCCGAGTGCTACCTGATCGTGCTGCTCATCGACGAGCGGCCCGAGGAGGTGACCGACATGCAGCGCTCGGTGAAGGGCGAGGTGATCTCCTCCACCTTCGACGAGCCGGCCTCGCGTCACGTGCAGGTCGCCGAGATGGTGATCGAGAAGGCCAAGCGCCTGGTCGAGCACAAGCGCGACGTGGTGATCCTGCTCGATTCCATCACCAGGCTCGGCCGCGCCTACAACACCGTGGTGCCGTCGTCCGGCAAGGTGCTGACCGGCGGCGTCGACGCCAACGCGTTGCAGCGGCCGAAGCGCTTCTTCGGCGCCGCGCGCAATATCGAGGAAGGCGGCTCGCTCACCATCATCGCCACCGCGCTGATCGATACCGGCAGCCGCATGGACGAGGTGATCTTCGAAGAGTTCAAGGGCACCGGCAACTCGGAACTGGTGCTCGACCGCAAGGTCGCCGACAAGCGCGTGTTCCCGGCCATCGACATCGCCCGCTCCGGCACGCGCAAGGAGGAGCTGCTGGTCCCGCCCGATCAGCTCAAGAAGATGTACGTGCTCCGCCGCATCCTCAATCCGATGGGCACCATGGACGCCATCGAGTTCCTGCTCGACAAGCTGAAGCAGACCAAGACCAACTCCGACTTGGATCAGCTCAAGAAGATGTACGTGCTCCGCCGCATCCTCAATCCGATGGGCACCATGGACGCCATCGAGTTCCTGCTCGACAAGCTGAAGCAGACCAAGACCAACTCCGACTTCTTCGACTCGATGAACACCTAGGCGGGCCTCGCCGCCAGCGGCTCGAGCAAGTTAGCCTAGCGGGTTGGTGGAATTCGGCCTCGCACCTTGTCATCGCCCGGCTTGACCGGGCGATCCAGTAACCCCGGTGGTGGTTTGATAGGGCTACTGGATGCCCGCGTGCGCGGGCATGACAAGCTTCAGGCGGCGGTGACCTGCCGCGCGGCCTTCACCGTCTCCACCAGCGCCGCAGGCTCCGTCACCGGCAATGAGCATTGCGGGCCGATGCAGACATAGGCGGTGGGCTTGCCGTCGAGCGCGGTCTTGCCGTGCGCCGGCGATGATGTCGGCAGGGCGCTCGCGTCCCCTTCCCTCACCTCCTGCACCACCGCATTCGGCAGCGACACATCCCTGAGCGCGCGCGCGCAGCTCGCGCGTGCTCTTCCCCTCCGGCGCGATCAGCACGATATGCGCCGGCGCCATCGCATCGAGCGAGGCCGCGAGCAGCCCGGCATGCGCCAGCACGTTGGCGGCCATCGCCCCGGCGAAGCCGCGCAGGATGGCGTCGGCGCGCTGGCGGTAGCGCTCCTCTCCGGTCCACAGATAGAGCGCCACCAGGTTCGACACCATCGTGCCGTTGGCGTTCGGCGTCGCCTCGTCCTGGCCGCTGAACGGCCGCACGATGAGATCGGACGTGTCGTCGGCGGTGAAATAATAGCCGCCGAGATTTTCCGACCAGTAATGCTGGTCGAGCACGTCGGCCCACGCCTTCGCGCGCTCGATATAGTCGGGCTTGCCGGTGACGTTGGCGAGCGCGAGCGCCGCCTTGATCATGTTGGCATAGTCGTTGGCGGTCGCCGGCGCCTTCGCCTCGCCGTTGCGATAGGCGTGCAGCAGCCGCCCGTTGGAAGTCATCCGTGTACAGATGAAATCGAAGGCGCGCTCCGCGGCCGCCAGCCAGTCGGCGCGCTCGAACGCGTCCGCGGCGTTGGCGAGCGCGGCGATCATCAGCCCGTTCCAGTCGGCGAGCACCTTGTCGTCGAAGCCGGGGCGCACGCGCAGAGCGCGCCGCTCGAGCAGCTTCGCCCGCATCGCGGCGAGACGCGCCTCGGTCTCGGCGTCGCGCAGCTCGCGCGAGTCGAGCCGGTTGAGAATGTTGTGGCCTTCGAAATTTCCTTGCGCCGTCACGCCGTAGATCTCGGCGAAGACGCCAGCGTCCGTTTCGCCCAGCACATCGCCAATCTCGGCGAGCGACCACACATAGAACTTCCCCTCCTCGCCTTCGCTGTCGGCGTCGAGCGAAGAAGCAAACCCTCCACCCTCGACGACCATCTCGCGCATGAGCCAAGCGATGGTCTCCTCGATGCGCTGCGCATAGAGCGTCGACTTCCGCTCGCGCCAGGCCTGCGTCATCATCTCGATGAGCTGCGCGTTGTCGTAGAGCATCTTCTCGAAATGCGGCACGAGCCATTTCTCGTCGACGCTGTAGCGCGCGAAACCGCCGCCGAGATGATCGTAGATGCCGCCTTGCGCGATCTGCGTCAGCGTGAGGTCGACGGCCTCGAGCGGATGCGGCAGCCCGAAGCGGAGCCCCGCGCGCCACAGCAGTCCGAAGAACTGCGGCTGCGGAAATTTCGGCGCGCCCCTGATGCCGCCATGCATCGGATCGACCGCCTGCACCAGCCGCGGCGCAAGCTCGGCGAGCATCGCCTCGGGCGGCGGCGCACCCGCATCGTGCCGGCGCTGCGGCTTGAGCCGGTCCTTCAGCACATCGGCGTTCTGCCGCACCTTGTCCTGCTCGTCGCGATAGATGCGCGCGACTTCATTCAGCACACGGACGAAGGACGGCCGGCCGTAGCGCTCCTCCTTGGGGAAATAGGTGCCGCCCCAGAACGGCTCGGCGTCGGAGGTGAGGAACATGGTGAGCGGCCAGCCGCCCTGCTCGCCGAGCTCGTGCAGCGCGCCCATGTAGATCGCGTCGACATCGGGCCGCTCCTCGCGGTCGACCTTGATGTTGACGAACAGGTCGTTCATCACGCGCCGCGGTCGCCTCGTCCTCGAAGCTCTCATGCGCCATGACGTGGCACCAATGGCAGGCCGCGTAGCCGACCGAGAGCAGGATCGGCTTGCCGGTCGCCTTGGCCTCGGCGAGCGCCGCCGGCCCCCAGGCGCGCCAATGCACGGGGTTGTCCTTGTGCTGGAGCAGATAGGGGCTCGTCTCCGCCGAAAGCCGGTTACCTTCGATCCGCTCCTGCATGGCTCTTCCTTCGGTTGCGCCCTAGGATAACGCAATGGAGCCGCAAGATCGTCGCCCCAAACGACACCATCGTTGCGCTGGCGAGCGGGCCTGGGCTTGCCGCCGTCGCGGTGATCCGCGTGTCCGGTCCTGGCACGCGCGACGCGCTCGACGCTTTGTGCGGCGGCCTGCCCCCTCCCCGCCATGCCGCCTTGCGCGACATCGGACTTCGTGGCGCGAAGCTCGACCGCGGCCTCGTGCTGTGGTTCCCGGGGCCTTCAAGCTTCACCGGCGAGGACATGGCCGAGCTCCAGCTGCATGGCAGCCGCGCCGTGATCCGCGCCGTGCTCGATGCGCTGCTCGCCCTCCCCGGCATGCGCCTTGCCGAGCCTGGCGAGTTCGCCCGCCGCGCGTTCGAGAACGGCAAGCTCGATCTCACCGAGGTCGAGGGCCTGGCCGATCTGGTCAATGCCGAGACCGAGGCGCAGCGGCGTCAGGCGCTGGCGCAGTCGGAAGGTTCGCTGCGGCAGCTCTACGAAGGCTGGCGCGCGGAGCTGCTCGGCGCGCAGGCGCTGGTCGAGGCGGGGCTCGACTTCGCCGACGAAGGCGACGTGGCGATCGACGTCTCGGTCAAGGCCGGCGCCATCGTCGAGCGGCTGCTCTCCTCGATCGCGCGCCATCTCGCCGACCATCGCGGCGAGCGCCTGCGCGATGGCTTCCGCATCGTCATCGCCGGACCGCCCAACGCCGGCAAGTCGTCTCTGCTGAATGCGCTCGCCAAGCGCGACGTGGCGATCGTGTCGGAGGAGGCGGGCACCACGCGCGACGTCATCGAGGTGCATCTCGACCTCGGCGGCATCCCGGTGATCCTCGTGGATACCGCGGGGATACGCGAGGCGCGCGGCAAGGTCGAAGCCGAGGGGATCAGCCGGGCATTGGCGCGGGTCGAGGAGGCCGATCTCGTGTTGTGGCTGGTCGATGCCACCGCGCCGGACTGGCACTTGCCGTCGAATTTGCGCTCGCCAGACTCGACGCAAAGAGCAGCGCAAACGCATTCTCCTCCGCATTATTTCGTATTCAACAAGATCGATTTGGCGCGCGTGCAGGGCGGGCCGGAGCGCATCGAGATTTCGGCCAAGACGGGCGAGGGGCTCGACCGGCTGATCGCGGCGTTGCAGGCGAGGGCGGCCGGCCTGGCCGAGGCGAGCGCAGCCTCGCCGCCGATGACCAGAGCCCGCCACCGGGTCGAGCTCGAGGCGGCCCAAGCCGCCTTGCTGCGCTTCGGCGATCCATGTGCTGAGCCCGGAACTCAAGGCCGAAGAGCTTCGCATCGCCGCCCGCCATCTCGGCCGGCTCACCGGCCGCATCGATGTCGAGGAGGTGCTGGGCGCCATCTTCGCCGAGTTCTGCATCGGCAAATAGGGCAGGGCGGTCGCCCGTGATTCACGTGAAACAATGGACGCAAACGCGCGAAGCGATTACCTACGGCGCATGAGCAAGGGCTTCGATGTCATCGTCATCGGCGGCGGTCATGCCGGCTGCGAGGCTGCGGCCGCGGCGGCGCGCATGGGCGCGCGCGTCGGCCTGATCACCCATCGCTTCGCCACCATCGGCGAGATGTCCTGCAACCCGGCCATCGGCGGGCTGGGGAAGGGGCATCTGGTCCGCGAGATCGACGCGCTCGACGGCCTGATGGGCCGCGTGGCCGACGCCGCCGGCATCCAGTTCAGGGTGCTGAACCGCAGCAAGGGGCCCGCCGTGCAGGGCCCGCGCGCCCAGGCCGACCGCAAGCTCTATCGCCGGGCCATGCAGGAGGCGGTCCTGGCCACGCCGGGCCTCGAGGTGATCGAAGCCGCGGTCGAGGACCTCAGCGTCGAGCCCCGTATGGTTAACGGCGTCTTAACGGATATGGTTAACGGCGTGCTAACCGCCGACGGCCGCCACTTTTCGGCCGGCGCCGTCGTGCTCACCACCGGCACCTTCCTGCGTGGCCTCATTCATATCGGCGAGCGCAAGATCCCGGCCGGCCGCATCGACGAGGCCCCTGCCCTTGGCCTCTCCACCCGGCTCTACGGCTTGGGCTTGCGCATGGGCCGGCTCAAGACCGGCACCCCGCCCCGGCTCGACGGCCGCACCATCGACTGGGCGGCCTCCAGGTGCAGCATGGCGACGACCCGCCCCGGCCCTTCTCCTTCCTGACCGAGACGATCGCCACGCCGCAGATCGCCTGCCACATCACCCACACCAGCGAGGCGACCCACGCCATCATCGCCGCCAATCTCGATCGCGCGCCGATGTACTCCGGCGCCATCGAGAGCGTCGGCCCGCGCTATTGCCCCTCGATCGAAGACAAGGTCGTCCGCTTCAAGGAGCGCGGCAGCCACCAGATCTTCCTCGAGCCGGAAGGCCTCGACGACGACACCGTCTATCCGAACGGCATCTCGACCTCGCTGCCCGAGGACGTGCAGCATGCGTTCCTCAAGACCATCCCAGGACTCGAGACCGCGCGCGTCATCCGGCCGGGCTATGCCATCGAGTACGACTATGTCGATCCGCGCGAGCTGACCTCGGGGCTCGAGACCAAGGCGGTCGGCAGGCTGTTCCTGGCCGGCCAGATCAACGGCACGACCGGTTACGAGGAGGCCGCGGGGCAGGGGCTCGTCGCCGGCATCAACGCCGCGCTTGTGGCGTCGGGCTCCACGCGCCGCTTCGCCGTCTCCCGCGCCGACGGCTATCTCGGCGTGATGATCGACGACCTGGTGACGCGCGGCGTCACCGAGCCGTACCGCATGTTCACGTCGAGAGCCGAATACCGGCTGACGCTTCGCGCCGACAATGCCGACCAGCGCCTCACGCCGCTCGGCATCGAGATTGGCTGCGTCGGAGGCGCACGCGAAGCGGCCTTCGCGGCGAAGTCGGAGCGACTGGAAGAAGGCGCGGCTCTGCTGCAGAGCCTAACGCTCACGCCGGACGAAGCCGGCAAGCACGGCCTCAGCATCAATCGCGACGGACGCAAGCGGAGCGCCTTCGAGCTGCTCGCTTACCCCGATGTCGATGTCGCGCGGCTCGCATCGATCTGGCCCGAGATCGGCAACCTCGATTCAAACATCGCCGAGCAGCTCGCCGTCGATGCGCGCTATGCGGTCTACGTCAAGCGGCAGGAGCTCGACATCGCGTCCTTCCGCAAGGACGAGGGCATTGCCATCCCCGACGGCTTCGCCTTCGCCGCGCTCCCAGGGCTTTCGACCGAGCTCCGCCAGAAGCTCGAGCGCCACCGGCCGGCAAGCCTCGGCCAGGCCGCAAGGCTCGACGGCATGACGCCGGCCGCGCTCATGCTGCTGCTGGCTCACCTGAAAAAGGGCGTCTCGGCCAAGAGCGCCTGAGCCCAAGAAGGCGAGGGGAGATGCCTGGCGACCAAGCCGCGGCGACCATCAGTGGACCTCAGGATTTCGCGGAAGCCTTTAAAGTTCCACGTGAAACAATCCACAGGCTGACCCGCTACGCCGAATTGCTGACCCATTGGCAGGCCCGCACCAACCTGGTGGCCCCCTCCACCCTGCCCGCCCTCTGGTCCCGGCATTTTGCCGATTCAGCCCAGCTACGCGCCCTTGCGCCGAACGCGCGACTCTGGCTGGATCTCGGCTCAGGGGCAGGTTTTCCCGGGCTGGTCGTCGCCATCCTCGAAGCCGGGAGGCCGGATTTCCACATGCATCTCGTCGAGAGCAACCGGAAGAAATGCGCGTTTCTCGCCGAGGTCGCGCGCGAGACCAAGGCCTCTGTGGACATTCACGCGATGCGCATTGAAGACCTCGCCGAAAGCGCCCAGAGCCTTACCCCTGACGTGGTGAGCGCGCGGGCACTTGCGCCTTTGCCCCGTCTCTTGGAACTCGCAAGCCCGTTCTTCGGGCCGGCAACCAGGGGGCTGTTCTTGAAGGGTCGCGAAGCTCATTCCGAGATCGAGGCAGCGCGGGCGAGCTTCGACTTTACCGCCAGGCTCCATCCGAGTTTGACCTCGCCGGACTCGCACGTCGTCGAGGTGACGTCGCTTCGTTCGCGCGGGGCGAACGCGCCATGAACGCCTTCGGAACGAGACGCACCCGGGTCATCGCGCTCGCCAACCAGAAGGGCGGCGTCGGCAAGACCACGACGGCGATCAATCTCGGCACGGCGCTCGCGGCCGTCGGCGAGCGGGTGCTGATTATCGATCTCGATCCGCAGGGCAATGCCAGCACCGGGCTTGGCGTCGACGAGCGGCCGCTCTCGACCTTCGACGTGCTGACGGGGCAGGCGACCATCGCCGCGGCGAGGGTGCCGACCCATGTGCCGCGGCTCTCCATCGTGCCGGCGACCATCGACCTGATGTCGTTCGAGCGCGGTTCCGGCGACTCGAGCGGGCGGCATTACCGCCTGCGCGATTGCCTTGCCGCCATGACCGCGTCGCGAAGAGCCGGACATGGCGACGACCTATGTGCTGATCGACTGTCCGCCGTCGCTGAATTTACTAACTGTTAACGCTTTGGCCGCGGCCAATGCCGTGCTGGTGCCGCTGCAATGCGAGTTCTTCGCGCTGGAAGGCCTGGCGCAGCTCCTGAGCACGGTCGAGGAGATCAGGGTGCGGCTCAACCCGAAGCTCCAGATCCACGGCGTGGTGCTCACCATGTACGATCAGCGCACCAGCCTGTCGGACCAGGTGGTCGACGATGTGCGGCGCGTGCTCGGCGAGAAGGTCTACACGACCATCATCCCGCGCAATGTGCGGGTGGCCGAGTCGCCATCGCACGGCAAGCCAGTGCTGCTCTACGATTATCGCTGCTCCGGCAGCCAAGCTTACATTCAACTCGCCTCGGAGGTGATCGAGCGCGAGCGGCGGATGCGTGCGGCGTGAGGCTTGAACTGTCTTTACGGGGAGGAGGCTCGCCATGGCGGTAGGCGCGCAGAAGACAAGACTGGGACGGGGGCTTGCGTCGCTGATCGGCGATCGCCCGGAGCAGGCGTGGGGCGCCGAAGAGGAGCAGCGGAGCGTTCCGCTCGCGGCGCTGAAGCCGGGGCGGTTCAACCCGCGGCGGAACTTCGCCGAAGGCCAGCTCGAGGAGCTCGCGGCTTCGATCCGCGAGCGCGGGCTGGTGCAGCCGCTCGTGGTCCGGCCGTCCCTGGGCGACACCTACGAGATCGTCGCCGGCGAGCGCCGCTGGCGCGCGGCCCAGCTCGCCAATCTGCATGACGTGCCGGTCGTCATACGCGCGCTGTCGGACCAAGAAGCGATCGAGATCGCCATCATCGAGAACGTCCAGCGCGAGGACCTGAACGCCATCGAGGAGGGGGAGGGGTATCGGCTGCTGATGGACGGCCACGGCTACACGCAAGAGGACCTGGCCAAGGTCATCGGCAAGAGCCGCAGCCATCTCGCCAACACGCTGCGGCTCTTGAAGCTGCCCGACGGCGTGCAGGACCTGGTGCGCTCGGGCGAGCTGAGCGCCGGCCACGCCCGCGCGCTGATCGGCCGGGCTGATGCCGAGGCGCTCGCGGCGCGTATCGTCAAGGACGGGCTAAGCGTGCGCGAGGTCGAGGCGTTCACGCAGGAGCATCCGCCCGCCAAGCCGCAGCACAGAAGAGCAAGGATGCCGACACGCGCGCCGCCGAGTCGGAGCTGCACGAGGCGCTCGGCCTCGATGTCGAGATCAAGAAGGGCAAGGGCGAGAAGGGCGAGCTGCGCATCCGCTATTCGAGCCTCGAGCAGCTCGAAGACGTCCGCCTGCGGCTGCTGCGCCGGCCGCGCTACTAGGCGACGGCGAGAAACTCCTGGGCGCGGAACAGCGATTTGAACGGGATGCCTGCCTCCGCATAGAGGTCGGCGGCGCCCTCGCCGCGGTCGAGGATCGAGATCACCAGAGCGACCTTGGCGCCGGCCTCGGTTACCGCCTTGACCGCGTCCATGGCGGACCCGCCCGTGGTCGTCACATCTTCGAGAATGACCACGGACTTGCCGGCGATGTCGTTGCCGTCGACGCGCTTCTTGGTGCCGTGATCCTTGACCGCCTTGCGCACGAAGAAGCCGGGAAGGCGACGGCCGAAATCGAGGCTCCGCATGGCGACAGGCGCGATCAGCGGCACCGCGCCCATCTCCAGCCCGCCAACGCAATCAGCCTTAACATCTTGAATTTCTTGAAGAATTAACTCAGCCATCAAGGCCGCACCCTCGGGGTCGAGCATCGCCGGCTTCATGTCGAAATAGAAATCGCTCTCGCGCCCCGAGGCGAGCGTGATGCGCCCTCGCCGGAACGCCTTCTCCTTCAGGATCGCGAACAGCTTCTGCCGGGCGAGGGGATCGTGGCCGCGCTGGTTCAATGCCGCACCTCGTGTTTCAGCCGACATGCTTACAACGGCGCGCGCGCGCGTCAAATCCTCGACGTGAGCGTGAGCACGAGTCGTTCGGCGAAGGCGCCTTCGAGATCGGGCGAGCGCCGCGAGCGCCTGACCGCCTCCTGGATCAGCGGCAGCGCATGCGAAAGCCTGCTCGCGCCCCAGCGCTTGCAATGCGCGATGAAGATCGGCTCGCGCTTGAAATGCAGGCGCGGCTTGAGCGACTTCGCGGCCTGCTCCAGGCTGTTGCCCGAGCCTGGCGCCGCGGCGACACGGTGCAGCTGCGTGAAATGCCGTCCGAGCGCCGACAATGCCGCCGACCTGTCGGTGCCCGCGGCCGCGAGCCGCTGGAGTTCGGACAGCGCCGCCTTCGCATCGCCGCCGCTGACCGCATAAGCGAAATTATCGAGAGCCGTCTCGGCGGCATCGCCGACGATCGCCTCGATGTCCTCGGGCTCGATGCGCTCGCTGCCTTGCGCGTAGAGGGCAAGCTTGACCACCTCCGACCGCGACAAAGCCTGGTCGGCCCCGAGCCGCGTCATGAGATAGTCGCGCGTCTCCCGATCGATGCTGAGACCCGCCTCGGCGAGCTCGGCGTCGATCAACCCGAGCAGCGATTTCTCGTCGCTGTAGCAGGGCAACGCGACTGCGCTCTTATGCGTCTCGAACAGTTTGCGCAGACCCGAGTCGGGCCTGAGATTGCCAGCCTCGACGATCAGGGCATTGTCCGACGGCGTGGCGAGCAGCGCCTTGAGTGACGGCACGTCGAGCCGCGCGCCGGCCGTGACGCGGATCACACTCTGGCTTGCGAACATCGGCGCGGTCCTGAGCTCGACCTCGAGCCGCGCGGGATCTTCGGCGAGATCGCGGTCGTCGAGGCGAACGATTTCGGTCTGGCCTTCGCCGCGCTTGACGAAATTCTGCGCCAGCGCCGCCGCGCGCTCCGCCACCAGCCCTGCATCAGGTCCGTAGAGGAGGATGGCGCGGCAACCGGGCTCCGGCGACCTCAAGAAGCCGGCGACGGTTGAAGCTTTGTAGACCACCATGGCGAAAAGCGACGGCGCGGATTTGCGCGTGAAGAGATGAAAGCCGGAAGCTCAGGCGGCGTTGGCGAGAAAAGCCGCGACCTGAGTTCTGAGGCTGTCGGCGACGGAGCGGGCGGCGCGGTTCTCGGCATCGTAGCGCGCGCGAATATTGGCGAAGATTTCCTGGAAGCGATTATAGGGCGCCCGCGCGATGCCCTTGCCTTGCAGCACGATCTTGCCGCTGGCGGAGTCGACCAGCTTGAACGTGGCATCGAGCTGGTAGATCTGCCCGGTCGCGTCGCCGGTGATCTCGACCAGCTGGTCGGTCACGCTCTCCTTGATGACGATGTCGAGCTTGTAGCGCGTCGGAGCCGGGATCGCCGCCGCCGGTCGTGGCGAAGATCAGCTCGTTGCGCAGCTTCTGTCCGACCCGGCCGGGAATGGGCGTGATGTCGACGGCCTTCATCACGTCGACGAGCTTGGCGCCTCCGGCCGTGGTCCCGCCATAGAGCGGCTGGAAGCCGCAGCCGGCGAGCGCCAAGGCCGCGAGGCCTGCGCAGAAAGCTGCGATCAGGGCATGGCTACGCCACGACATTGACGACCCTCTGTGGCACGACCACCACCTTCTTGATTTTACGTCCCCCTATGGCGCGCACGACATTGTCGAGCTTTAGCGCCGCTGCTTCAATATCTTCCTTCGCGGCGTCGCGTGCAATCGTCAATTCGTCCCGTCTCTTGCCGTTCACCTGGACGGCAATTGTGACGGTTTCCTCCAGCAAAAGGGCCGTTTCTGGGACTGGCCAAGGCGCTTCGGCGACAAGGCTGTCATGGCCGAGTTCGGCCCAAGCCTCCTCCGCCAGATGCGGCACCATGGGGGCGGCGATTCGCGCCAAAAGCTCCGCCGATTCCCTCAGCGCATAGGCCATGTCGGCGGCCGGTTGTGGCCCGGCGGCTTGCAAGCCCGCCGACAGCGCGTTGGCGAGCTCGTAGATATGCGCGACGGCCGTGTTGAAGCGGAGCCGCTCGATCGCGCCGGTCACCGCCGCCACGGCGCGATGCGCCGCGCGGCGCAACGCTTCGGCCTCCGCACCGAACTGCGCCGGCTTCGCTGCGTCAGGCTTGGCGCCCTTGGCGGCAGCGTCGCGCACCAGCCGCCAAACGCGTTGCAGGAAGCGATGCGCGCCCTCGACGCCGGCCGCGGTCCACTCGATGTCGCGCTCGGGCGGCGTGTCCGACAGCATGAACCAGCGCGCGGTGTCGGCGCCATAAGCCGCGATGATGGTGTCGGGATCGACCACGTTCTTCTTCGATTTCGACATCGACTCCACGGCGCCGATGGTGACCGGCTCGCCGGTCTTGGCGTGCACCGCGATTCCGTCCTTGCGGCTGATCTCCTCGGGCAGCAGCCATCTTCCGTGTACGTCCTTATACGTCTCGTGCGTCACCATGCCTTGGGTGAACAGGCCCTTGAACGGCTCGTCGATGCTGACGTGACCGGTCTTGTGCATCGCGCGGGTGAAGAAGCGCGCATAGAGAAGATGCAGGATCGCGTGCTCGACGCCGCCGATATATTGATCGACCGGCAGCCAGTAGCCGACGGCGTTCGAGTCGGTCGGCACGCCTGAGTGCGGCGAGCAGAACCGCGCGAAGTACCAGGACGAGTCGACGAACGTATCCATCGTGTCGGTCTCGCGCACAGCCGGCCCGCCGCAGCTTGGGCAGGTGACATGCTTCCAGGTCGGATGCCGGTCGAGCGGATTGCCCGGCTTGTCGAAGCTCACATCGTCGGGAAGCTTCACCGGCAGATCTTTCTCCGGCACCGGCACGATGCCGCAAACGTCGGCAATGGATCATGGGGATCGGGCAGCCCCAATAGCGCTGCCGCGAGATGCCCCAGTCGCGCAGGCGATATTGCGTCTGCCGCTCGGCGGCCGCCCTGCCCTTAACTTTCCTCTTAGTGAGAGCATCGGCGATCGCCGTCTTGGCGGCCTCGACGCTGAGCCCGTCGAGAAAACCGGAATTGATCAGAATGCCGTCGCCCGTATAGGCCTCCTCGCCGATGGCGAAGCTCGCCGCGTCGGCATCTGCGCGGCAACACGACCGGGATGACAGGTAGACCTTTGGCACGGGCGAATTCGAGGTCGCGCTGATCGTGCGCCGGACAGCCGAAGATGGCGCCCGTGCCGTACTCCATGACGATGAAATTGGCGATCAGCACGGGAAGCTCGGCGCCCTCGATCACCGGATGACGCACGCGCAAGCCGGTGTCGAAGCCCTTCTTCTCCTGCGTCTCGAGCTCGGCAGCCGTGGTGCCGTGCCTCTGGCATTCGGCAATGAAATCTCTCGCGCCCGAATTTCTTTCCGCGACAGCCTTCGCCAATGGATGGTCCGGCGCGATGGCGACGAAGCTCGCCCCGAACAGCGTATCCGGACGCGTGGTGAACACCTCGATCAGGTCGTGGCCCTTCGGCGCCGTGCCCGGCACGATCTCGAAGCGGACCAGCAAGCCCTCCGAACGGCCGATCCAGTTGGCCTGCATCAGCCTGACCTTCTCCGGCCAGCGCTCGAGGCCTTCGAGCGCCTGGAGCAGGTCTTGCGCATAGTCGGTGATCTTGAACACCCATTCCGGCTGCTCGCGCTGCTCGACCAAGGCGCCGGAGCGCCAGCCGCGCCCGTCGATCACCTGCTCGTTGGCGAGCACCGTCCGGTCGACCGGGTCCCAATTGACCTTTCGCGTCTTGCGGTCGACCAGGCCCGCCTTGCGCATGGCGAGGAACAGCCGCTGCTGCTGGTGGTAATAGTCGAGGTCGCAAGTGGCGAGCTCGCGCGACCAGTCGAGCGACAGGCCCATGCTCTTGAGCTGGCCGCGCATGACGGCGATGTTGTCGTAGGTCCATTTGGCGGGATGCACGCCGCGCTCGATTGCCGCGTTCTCGGCCGGCAGGCCGAAGGCGTCCCAACCCATCGGATGCAGCACGTTGTGGCCCTTGGCGCGCATATAGCGGGCCACGACGTCGCCCATCGTGTAGTTGCGCACATGCCCCATATGAATGCGCCCGGAGGGGTAGGGGAACATTTCGAGAACATAATATTTCGGGCGCGGGTCGTCCTCCGACGCTTGGAAGATGCCGCGCTTCTCCCATGCCGCCTGCCAATGCTTCTCGCGTTTCGGCGCGTCGTAACGGTCCGCCGCCATGATCCTGCTCGCTGGTGCTCGTGTGCTCGCGGGAATGGACCAGAATGGTGAGAGCGGTCAAGTTACGCTCTGCTTCGTCCCCTGCTAGAGAGCAGTCATGAGCGCCGATCCGTCCACCGCGAATGAGGTCCCTGCGCGGCTCAGCCTGGTGCTTGAGGAGATCGCCCTCGCGGCGGAGGCCGCCGGCCGCGATCCTGCAAGCGTCAAGCTGGTTGCCGTGACCAAGACCGTCCCCGCCGCCGTCATCGAGCAGGCGATCGGCGCGGGCCAGCGCTGCTTCGGCGAGAACCGCGTGCAGGAGGCGGCAAGCAAATGGCCGGCGCTGAAAGCGCACCACTCCGGCATCGAGCTCCACCTGATCGGTCCGTTGCAATCGAACAAGGTGCGCGAGGCGGTCGGCCTGTTCGACGTGATCGAGACCGTCGACCGGCCCAAGCTCGCGCGCGCTCTCGCCGAGGAAATGGCGCGCGTGAGCAAGCGCCCGCGTCTCTTCGTGCAGGTCAACACCGGCGAGGAGCCGCAAAAGGCGGGCGTCGCCCCCGGCGAGACGGAATCCTTCGTGGCGCTGTGTCGCGAAACCTTCGGCCTTTCCATCGATGGGCTGATGTGCATCCCGCCCTTCGACGAAGAACCGGCAATGCACTTCGCCCTGCTCGCCAAGCTCGCCGAGCGTCTCGGCATCAAGCAGCTCAGCATGGGCATGAGCGGCGATTTCGTCCGCGCTATCGAGTTCGGCGCCACGTACGTGCGTGTCGGCACCGCCATCTTTGGCGCGCGCGCGATCAGTGAAGGATAACGACCTGCGTCCCGCGCCTGGCTTGCGCGAGCAACATGGTGAGGTCGTGGCGCGAGAGCGCGATGCAGCCGTCGGTCGGGGTGAAGCCCGGGCGCGCGAGATGCATGAAGATCGCGCTGCCCTTCCCCTTGACCCGCGGCCGGTCGTTATAACCGAGCACGAGCACGAGATCGTAGAGATGATCCTCGCGCTGCAATCCTTCGGCGCTTCGCCGCGAGGGCAATTTGATCAGCCGATTGTAGTTGCGGCTCGTGGGATCGTCGCACCAGCCGTCATGCGCGCGGATCGCATGCACCGGCAGCCGCGTGCGCGGCCGCGCAATCCGGTCGGCGCGGTAGAGCACCTGGCGGACAGCAAAGCGGCCAAGCGGTGTCCCGCCATCGCCTTCGCGCTTCAGGGCGCGGATGCCGCCCCGGCCGAGCGCCGCATGCCTCACGCCATGACCGAGCGCTATCCGCGCCTTTGCCGCACTCCCCGGCGCACGCCGCACGACGATCGGTCGGGATCGCTTAACCCTCATGATGGCAAGCCTTTTCTTCGCCAGGCAGGCTTCGCGATACGCTTGTCCTAGAGCTTGGCCCCGAATACAACTCTCAACGCGGAATGGAGCCTAAGGGGCGGCCGATGAGCAATGCGCGCAAGATCCTCATCATCGACGATGACGACGAGCTGCGCGAGTCCTTGAGCGAGCAGCTCAGCCTGCATGAGGAATTCGATACGCTGCTGGCGGCGACGGCGTCGGAAGGCCTGAAGCAGGCGCGCAGCGGTCATGTCGATCTCGTGCTGCTCGATGTCGGCCTGCCCGATCTCGACGGCCGCGAGGCCTGCAAGCTGTTGCGCCGCGGGGGCTTCAAGGGGCCGATCGTCATGCTGACCGGACAGGCCTCGGATTCCGACACGATCCTCGGGCTGGAATCCGGCGCCAATGATTACGTGACGAAGCCGTTCCGCTTGGGCGTGTTGCTCGCCCGTATCCGCGCGCAGCTCAGGCAGCACGAGCAGAGCGAGGATGCCGTCTTCACCATCGGCCCCTACACGTTCAGGCCGGCGTCCAAGCTCTTGGTCGACGGCAACGGAGCCAAGATCAGGCTCACCGAGAAAGAGACGTCGATCCTGAAATATCTCTATCGCGCGGGTGAGCGCGTCGTGACCCGCGACGTGCTGCTGCACGAGGTGTGGGGCTATAACGCGGGCGTCACGACGCATACGCTCGAGACGCATATCTATCGCCTGCGCCAGAAGATCGAGAAGGATCCCTCGCAGGCCGAGCTGCTCATCACCGAGACCGGTGGCTACAAGCTCGTCCCGTAATTCGCTCACTCAAGCTCGAAATCGGCAATCACCGGCACATGGTCCGATGTGCGCTGCCAGTCGCGCGTCTCGTCGAGAACCTTCATCGCCACGGCCGCGCCGTCGAGTGCCGGCGTCGTCCAGATATGGTCGAGGCGGCGGCCGCGATTTGACGCGCGCCAATCGCGATTGCGATAACTCCACCAGGTGAAGAGCTTTTCCTCGGCCGGCACGTGCCGCCGCATCACGTCGCCCCAATCATGCGAGGCAATCACGCGCGCGAAGCGCTCGGTCTCGGCCGGCGTGTGGCTCACCACTTTGAGCAGCTGTTTGTGCGACCAGACGTCGGTCGGCAGCGGCGCCACATTCAGGTCGCCGACCACGATCATGCGGTTCTTCGCCTTGCCGCGCATGCCGCCGAACCATGCGCTCATCGCCTCGAGGAAATCGAGCTTGTGGCGGAACTTCTCGTTGAGCGCGGGATCAGGCAGATCGCCGCCCGCCGGCACATAGATGTTGTGCAGCACGACAGGCTTCGCTTGTCCGTTGGTCGCATCCAGCCTGACCGAGAGATGTCGTGCGTGGCCTCGGCCGCAAATGTCGCGGCGCTCTTGCAAGGTGAAAGGCAGCCGGGAGAGCGTGGCGACGCCGTGATAGCCCTTCTGCCCCGCCACCGCGATATGCGGATAGCCGAGCGCGCGCAGCTCGAGCTCGGGAAACTTGCCCTCGACACATTTGATCTCTTGCAGGCACAGCACGTCAGGGCTGTGTGCCCGCACGAAGCGGCTCACGAGATCGAGCCGCAGCCTGACCGAGTTGATGTTCCAGGTAGCGAGGCGGAAGCGCATGGGAACGCAAAGATCGTTGCGGCAGTAGGGAAAAGCAAGCGAGCCGCCGCCGCCCTCCACATATGCTCGGTGCGAAAACAGGGGTGCAGATAAAGAAGAAGCCCCAGAGACGGGGGACTCGGGGCTTCTTCGGGTTCCTATTGGGGGGAACCAGTGATGGGGAGGGAAGCCCATCACAGAAGCGGCATATCACTTATCGCCGGCAACTGAGATGTCTTTTTGCCGCATCAGTAAATATTAACGCCGGCCCAAGTTGCCGGCCAGCAGGTATGAGGGTGAGGACCAGTAGGCAAAAAGAAAGGCGCCCAACCGCTGCGCGTGGTTGGGCGCCAGAAGCGCGTTGTTTCGCGCGCGTGCCGGGAGGGAAGCCGGCACGAGCGAACCACATCTTCGGCTAGACGGGGGGCACTACCGATGAATGCGATGTGGCTCGCTTCTAGGCCCAAGAGATAAGTAGATTTCAAAGCGATTTCAACCGGCGCTCCGCGAAAAATTTAACGCGGCGTAAACAGAAAGCCTTGCCCTTGAGACAAGGGATTGATTCAGCTTTGATTTCCGTCGGTTTTCGAGGACTTTGGCGGGGCTTCGCCGCGCCTCCGTTTCGCGCCCGAAATACGCGCTTTTTTCCTCAATGGAACGGCTGGAAGCCGTCCTTGGAGGTGAAAAAGTCGGTGGCGACTTTGCGCCCGGCGACGATGTCGTTGACGTCCACCCGCGTGGTCAAGCCTTGCGCGTCGGTGATCAGCCACTGTTTCAGCTGGAGCTCGGCGCTGCTGTCGAACACGAGCCTGATGGTGCCGGCCGCGTCGCCCGATTTGTCCTCGAGCGAAATGGCGAGTGTGCCTTCCTGGCTCTCGACCCCGACGATGCGGGCATCGCGGGCAAGATCGACGGAATCCGACAAGAGCAGCCTGAACGGTGTCGACTGGATGGGATATTTCTCGACCGTCCGCAGATCGGAATCCTCGATGGCGAGCGAAGATCCGTCGGCCACGATACGCAGCCCGCTGGGCGGCGCGTAGTCGAATCTGATCTTGCCCGGCCGCTGCACGTAGAAGCGTCCGGTGGAACGCTTGTTGGTGGCGTCGACCTGCTCGAAGCTGCCTTGCAGATTGGTGATGTTGTTGAAATAGGCGTTGATGCGCTCGACGGCCTTGGTCTGCGCCTCGCCGATCAGCGGCGTCGCAGCCTGCGCGGCCTCGACGGCGGCCTCCCAGCCTGCGCCTTCGTCGGTGGCGGTCGGCGTGATCTCGTCGTCGGGAGGAGGCGCTCCGGTCGCGCCGGTCTGATCGCCAACCGCCGGCCTAAGCTGGTCTTGGGGCTCGGTCAGCCCCTGCGGCGAGGTGGGCGAGGTGATCGGCGTCGTCGCGGCGGCTGGCTGCTTGACCACCGTGGTTCCGCTGTCCTGAGCGGCCGCGGGCCCGAGGGAAAGGCACAGGGCGATCGGCAACGCAAAGGATAGACCGGTGGCTTTGCGGCTTGTCATTAACCCCCCTCCGTTGACCGGCGCGGTTCTGGAACCCAAAGAAGGCAACCGATAGATGATTCAGGCAAATCTGGTCAACTTCTTGGCAGACACCACCTAATACGGCCTCTCCGCGTCATCGTTACCCACGAGAATCTCGCGCTTTCCGGCATGATTCGCCGCGCCGATCAGGCCTTCTTTCTCCATGCGCTCGACCAGCGATGCGGCGCGGTTATAGCCGATGCCGAGCCGGCGCTGAATGTAGCTTGTTGACGCCTTGCGGTCGCGAAGCACGATGGCGACGGCTTGGTCGTAAAGCTCGTTGCCGGAGTCGCCGTACTCTTCGCCTGCCTCGCCCTCCTCGCCTGCATCGTCCTCTTCTTCGGTGACGGCCTCGAGATACGCGGGCGTGCCCTGCTTTTTCAGGTGGCGCACCACCTTCTCCACTTCCTCGTCGGCGACGAACGGTCCATGCACGCGCATGATGCGGCCGCCGCCGGCCATGTAGAGCATGTCGCCCTGCCCCAGCAGCTGCTCGGCGCCCTGCTCGCCGAGAATGGTGCGGCTGTCGATCTTGGAGGTCACCTGGAAGCTGACGCGGGTCGGGAAGTTCGCCTTGATCGTGCCGGTGATCACGTCGACGCTCGGGCGCTGCGTGGCGGTGATGAGATGAATGCCGGCGGCGCGCGCCATCTGCGCCAAGCGCTGCACTGCTGCTTCGATGTCCTTGCCGGCGACCATCATCAGGTCGGCCATCTCGTCGACGATCACGACGATGTAGGGCATCGTGTCGTAGTCCATCTCCTCCTGCTCGTAGATGGCGCGGCCGGTGGCGCGGTCGAAGCCCGTCTGCACGGTCCGCGTCAGGACCTCGCCCTTGGCCTCGGCATGGAGGATGCGGGAATTGTAGCCCTTGATGTCGCGCACGCCCAATTTCGACATGCGCTTGTAGCGCTCTTCCATCTCGCGCACGGTCCATTTCAGCGCGACCACCGCCTTCTTCGGATCGGTGACGACCGGCGCCAACAGATGCGGAATGCCGTCATAGACCGACAGCTCGAGCATCTTCGGATCGATCATGATGAATTTGCACTGCTCGGGCGACAGCCGGTAGAGCAGCGACAGGATCATGGTGTTGATGCCGACCGACTTGCCCGATCCGGTGGTGCCGGCGATGAGGAGATGCGGCATGCGCGAGAGATCGACGATGATCGGCTCGCCGCCGATATTCTTGCCGAGCGCGAGCGCGAGCTTGAGGTCCGCTTCCTGGAAATCGGCAAACTCGATCATCTCGCGCAGCATGACGATTTCGCGCCGATCGTTGGGCAGCTCGATGCCGATGGCATTGCGGCCGGGCACGACGGCGACGCGGGCGGCGACCGCGCTCATCGAACGGGCGATGTCGTCGGCAAGGCCGATCACCCGCGAGGATTTGGTGCCGGGCGCCGGCTCGAGCTCGTAGAGCGTGACCACGGGTCCGGGGCGGACATTGGTGATCTCGCCCTTGACGCCGAAATCTTGCAGCACGCCTTCGAGCTCGCGGGCATTTTCTTGCAGCACTTCGTCGCTGACGCTGCGGGCTTTGCTCGCGCGGGATGCCTGCTGCAGCAGCTTGGTCGATGGCGTCTCGTACGGCTCGTCCGACTGCGCGCTGCGCGAGAGACCGGTGTGCTTTTTCTTCTTCCCGTCCGGGTTGGTGCGGGTGATGCGATAGTTCGGCGAGGTGATGTCGTCGTCGCCCTCCTCGTCGTCGAACGCCTCGCCGATCGGGGAGGGTCCGAAGGAGGGCTCGATGCGGCCTTCGGCGTCGGGCTCGCGCTCCTCCTGCCAATCTTCTTCGTCGACGCTCTCGTCGAAATCGTCGTCATCCGCATCGTCCGCGTCGCGCCGGCGGCCGAACAGGCGCCTCAGCTTGCCGCCGGCATGCATGACGTAATGCATGGCCGCGCCGATCCAGGCATTGGCCCATTCGCCGGCAGCCCCGCTGCGTGGCGCCCATAGCGCGATCAGCCGCGAGGTGCTGGTGCCGCAGGCAAACAGCAGCATCATGGTGCCGATGACAAAGAAAGTGATGCCGGCCACGAACGACACGGCGGCGTCGGGCAGGAACGGTCCGATCACATGCGCGCCGGCCATGAAGAAATCGCCGAAAATGCCGCCGAGGCCATTCGGTAGCGGCCAGCTTTTCGGCTGGGGCAGGGCGGCCAAGGCGGCGGCCAGCAGGATGACTGAGCAGGGCCAGGCGAGGAGCCGCATCCGCCTGCGCGCGGGCGCGGTACGGAAGACGAGGTGCCAGCCCCAGGCGGCGAGCGGCAGGAAAAGGATGATCGAGGCAAGCCCCAGGGACTGGATGGCCAGGTCGGCAACCACGGCACCCCAACTGCCCAGCACGTTGCGGGGCATGGCGCGGGTGGCGTTGTTGAGGCTCGGATCGTGCACCGACCAGGTGGCGAGGCTGGCCCAGGCCGCGCAGGCGACCGTAACGATTAACAAACCGTAACTGCCGAGCATCAGCCGCCTTAGGCCGGACTCGACCGCTCCCGGCAAAAGCTTCCGCCGGCTCTTCGCTCTTCCTCTGGCCATCCCTCAACCCAATGTAGCGACGATACGCGTCAAGGCCTCGCGGGTAACATCCGCGTTGTGCACGAGCGCGACCCTGATGTAGTCCGTGCCCGGATTGACGCCATCGGGTTCGGCTTGTGCCAGATAAGCTCCCGGCAGCACTCTGACACCACACCCTTTCCAAAGGGTTTTCGCGGCCGCTTCCCCTCCCCCGAAAGCGGCCATATTCAGCCAAAGAAAGAAGCCCCCCCTGGGCCGCCGATAGCCGTATCGGCCGGCCAGGACCGCGTCGGCGCTGGCGAAGTTCTCGCGGTAGAGGGCGCGTCCCCGCTCGACATGCTGCTCGTCACCCCATGCCTCGACCGAGACGTGCTGCACGGGCAGCGGCACTTGCGGGCAAGCCACGTTGCGGAAGCGGAGGAAGGACGCGATGAACTCGGGATCGCCTGCCACGAACCCCGATCTTAGGCCCGGCAGCCCTGAACGCTTCGACAGCGACTGGAACGACACGACATTGGCGAGGCTCCCGGTTTCGGCATAGGCCGTCTCGAGCACGCCAGGCGGCGGCGTCTCGCTATAGATCTCGGAATAGCATTCGTCGGCGAAGAGGAGAAAGTCGAAGCGCCGCGCGAGCGCGATGGCGCGCGCGAGATAGGCGCGGTCGGCCACGGCGCCTTGCGGATTTGATGGCGTGCAGAGATAGAAGGCCACGGTCCGTTTGAGGAGCGCCTCGTCGATCAACGCGAGCTCCGGCAGGAAGTCCGTCTCGGCGAGGCTCGGCAGGAACTCCGGTTCGGCGCCCGAGGCCGCCGCCGCCGCGGCATAGGCCTGATAGAACGGATTGGGGATCAATACCGCCGGCCGCTCCACCCCAGGTTTGCGCGCAAGCGCGGGGAAGATCGCCGAGAACAATCCTTCGCGCGAGCCGTTGAGCGGCAGCACCTGCGTCTCCGCGTCGATCCGCCCGTCTAGCAGCGGGTATCGGCGTCCCAACCAAGCGGCGATCGCCTGGCGAAGCGCGGGAATGCCCTTGATCGGCGGGTAGCGGCCGAACTCGGCGAGATGCGCGGCGAGCGTCGGGCCGAGAAAGGCTGGGATGAGCGCCTTGGGCTCACCGAGCGAAAGGTCGATCGCCGGCAAACCGGGTGCGAGCCCTTCGAGCAGCTGCGTGAGGCGCGCGAACGGCGAGCGGACCAATTCGTCGAGGCGATTGGGCGCGTGGTCGGGCGGCATGCGGCCGGTGTTACGGGATGGCGGCGCCAACGGCAATGCCGTCGATTGAGTTCGCCGAAATGAACAAGCCCCGGCGAGAGGCCGGGGCTTGAGGCGAGCCGTAGTCCAGGGAGGAGACGACTTAGCTCTGTTTCTATGCAGTTCTTGTTCCCTCGTTTGGCACCACGCGATTGATGTCTACTGAACCACCTCTCCGTGCAGGTTGATATCCAGGCCTTCGATCTCGACCGCTTGGCTGACCCGGACACCGGTCAATATGTTGGTGATGATGAGGATCACGAAGGTGGCGACCGCCGTCCATACGATGGTGGCGGTGATACCTTCGAGCTGGATCAACACCTGACCCGGATTTCCTTCCAACAGGCCCGATGTCCCGCATACCGCCTTCAAGGCAAACACGCCGGTCAGCAAGGCACCGATGATTCCGCCTACGGCGTGGACCCCGAACGCATCGAGCGAGTCGTCATAGCCGATGGCTTTCTTGAGGGTGGTGGCGGCAAAGAAGCAGCCGACGCCGGCAGCCGCACCGATCCATAGCGAGCCAATCGGGCCGACATAACCCGACGCCGGGGTGATAGCCACCAAGCCGGCAACGGCGCCGGAGATGATGCCCAGTACGCTTGGTTTCTTGTGCACCAGCCATTCGGAGAACATCCAGGCCAGCGCCGCAGCCGCCGTCGCGATTTGCGTGACGGTCATGGCGTACCCCGCCCGTCCGTCGGCAGCGAGTTCCGAACCGGCGTTAAAGCCGAACCAGCCGACCCACAGCAGAGAGGCGCCTATCACGGCATAGACCAGGTTGTACGGCGACATATTCTCGGAGCCGTAGCCAACTCGCTTGCCGAGATAGAGCGCGCAGACGAGGCCCGCGACACCGGCGTTGATGTGCACCACCGTGCCGCCGGCGAAGTCGAGCACGCCGAGGCCTGCGAGGAAGCCCCCGCCCCAGACCCAGTGGGCGATCGGGGCATAGACGATGATCTGCCAGAGGACCATGAAGATCACCAAGGCGGAGAACTTCATACGGTCGGCAAATGCGCCGCAGATCAGCGCCGGAGTGATGATGGCGAAGGTCATCTGGAAGCACATGAACACCGATTCGGGGATCGTGCCTTTCAGGGTGCCGACTTCCATGTCCTTCAACAGGAAGCGCGACATGCCGCCGATATAGGCATTCATGCTTCCGCCGTCGGTGAAGGCCAGCGAGTAGGCGATCACCATCCACACCACGGTGACGATGCAGGTGGTGGCGAAGCTCTGCATGACGGTGGCGAGCACGTTCTTCTTGCGCACCATGCCGCCATAGAACAAGGCAAGGCCCGGGATGGTCATCATCAAGACGAGAGCCGTGGATGTGAGCATCCACGCCGTGTCACCCGCGCTCAGCGTTGGTGCGGCTGGTTGTGCCGCCGCCTCGGCCTCTTGGGCCAGCGCCGGGTCAATATGGGCAAGCGCAAGCGCAGCGAGCGCCACGACCGCGCCGAATACATATTTGGCAAACTTCATCTTCCGCCTCCCTCTAGAGCGCTGATTCGTTGGTTTCGCCGGTGCGGATGCGCACCGTCTGCTCGACGGGAACGACGAAGATCTTGCCGTCGCCGATCTGTCCGGTCTTGGCCGCGGCGACGATGGCGTCGACGGCCTTGTCCACTAACTTCGCAGGTACCACGACCTCGATCTTGATCTTCGGTAGGAAGTTCACGGCGTATTCCGCGCCGCGATAGATCTCCGTGTGGCCCTTCTGCCGGCCGTAACCCTTGACTTCGGTCACGGTCATGCCCTGCAGGCCGAGCTCGGTGAGGGCTTGGCGCACCTCATCGAGCTTGAATGGCTTGATGATCGCCATCACCAGCTTCATGTTTCTAACCCCTCCATGTTTGCGGCTGCCGGGTGTTTGCCTCTAAGGCCGGTTCCAGCCGTGCGAACCCGAAAGCAGAGTCAAGCCCCGTGCCAACTCCTGTGCGGCGCGGCAAGTGCTTGGGTTTTGTGACTCTTTTTCAGGCGGGAGGGGTTTGCCCGACGGACGGGGAGACCAGACTAGCCTAGCAAATAGGCAAAAAATGCCAGTTGCCTATGAATTTAGGCTCATTTTCGGCCATCGCGCTCCCGCACCAGGCCTTCTTGGGCCGTAGAGGCCACCAAGACCCCCTCGCGGGTGAACAAAGTCCCGCGACAGAAGGCGCGGCCGGCGCCGGATGTCGGGCTGTCTTGGACGTAAAGCAGCCAATCATCGGCCCTGAATGGCCGATGAAACCAGATCGCGTGGTCGAGGCTCGCCAGCATCAGACGCGGGTCGAACACGAAGCGGCCATGCGCGATCAGCGCCGTATCGAGCAACGTGAAGTCCGAGGCGTAGGCGAGCACGCATTGATGAAGCGCGAGATCGTCTCCGAGCTTGCCCGTGGCCCTGATCCACACCTGCTGCGAAGGTGCCCGGTTCTCAGGCGAAAGATAGCGGGAGAGGTCGACCGGCCTGATCTCGATCGGCCGCTCGCGCTCCCAATAGGCTTTGACCTGGGGTGGCACGCGATCGATGAGGCACGCCTTGAGCTCTGCCTCGCTCGGCAGCGCTTCCGGCGGCGGCACCTCCGGCATCTTCATCTGGTGCTGCAGCCCCTCTTCCGGCTTATGGAACGAGGCGGCCATGGAGAAGATCGCCTGACCATGCTGGATGGCCACCACGCGCCTGGTCGAGAAGCTGCCGCCGTCGCGAATGCGGTCCACCTCGTAGATGATCGGCACGGCCGGATCGCCTGCCCGCAGGAAATAAGCGTGCAGCGAATGCGCAGGCCGCCCGTTCACGGTGCGATGCGCGGCGACCAGCGCCTGCCCGATCACCTGGCCGCCGAATACGCGCTGCCAGCCGGCCTGCGGGCTCAAGCCCCGAAACAAATTCTCCTCGAGCTTTTCGATGTCGAGGATGGAGAGCAGCATTTCCAGCGCGCGGCTCATGCGTGACCCTTTCTGACCCAAGCCTCGCCTTTAGCAGGTTCACTGACGGCGCGGAACGTGGCATTGCTGGACAATGGTCGATGCCAGCGCAAGAGGTCGGGATCGTTTCGACGTCGCGATTGCCGGCGGCGGCCTTGCCGGGCGTAGCCTCGCGCTCGCCCTCGCCCGGCTTGCCCCGCAAGGCTTTCGCATCGCGCTGGTCGACGCCGAGCCGGTGCAAGGCGGCGGCGACGACGCCCGCGCGCTGGCGCTGACGGCCGCCACCCGGAACCTGCTATCGGCGCTCGATCTTTGGCATGAGCTTGCGCCCTCGGCGCAAGCCATCGAGGCGATCGAGATCACCGACAGCCCGCTGGATGCCTCCTTGCGCCCGCATTTCCTCGGCTTCGATGCCGAGCTTAAGGACGATGGCGCCACGGCGCATATCGTCGAGCACGGCGCCCTCACCCGCGTGCTTGCCGGCGCCGTGGCGAGAACCGATGCCATCGCGCTGTTCGCGCCGGATTCGGTCACCGACTACGCGGCCGACGCTTTCAAGGTCGTGGTGACGCTCGGCACCGGCAAGACGATCGAAGCGGCGCTGCTCGTCGCCGCCGACGGCAAACGCTCGCGACTGCGGGAGCGCGCCGGCATCAAATGCGTTGGCTGGTCCTATCCGCAAATCGGCATCGTCGCCACCGTGGCGCACGCGCGCCCGCATCATGGCAAGGCGGTTCAGCATTTTCTTCCCTCCGGGCCGTTCGCCATGCTGCCGCTGCAAGGCAACCGCTGCTCGATCGTCTGGACCGAAGAGAAGGCGCGCGGCGAAGCCATCATGGCTCTGGACGAAGCGGGCTTCCTGGCCGAACTCACCAAGCGTTTCGGCTGGCGCCTCGGCGAGATTTCGCTGGCGGGTCCGCGCCAATCCTTTCCGCTCGACATGCAGATCGCGCGCGCCTTCGTGGCCGACCGGCTCGCGCTGATCGGGGATGCCGCGCATGTCGTGCATCCGCTCGCGGGACAGGGGCTCAATATCGGCATGCGCGACGTTGCCGCACTCGCCGAGACGATTGTCGAGGCCACGCGGCTCGGGCTCGATATCGGCTCCCCGGCGACACTCGAACGCTACTCGCGCTGGCGCCGCTTCGACAGCGCCTTCTCGGCCGCGGTGATGGATGGGCTCAATCGCCTGTTCTCCAACGACAGCGCGCCGCTGCGGACGCTGCGCGATCTCGGCCTCGGGCTGGTCGATAGGGCGCCGCCATTGAAGCGCTTTCTGGTGAGCGAAGCCGCCGGCGCCACCGGAACGCTGCCGCGGCTGCTGAGAGGCCAGACGCCTTAGCTCTGATCGAGCTTGCGCGCTTCCTCGGGCAGCATGATGGGAATACCGTCGCGGATCGGATAAGCGAGGCCGGCGGCGCGGCTGATCAGCTCCTGCCGTTCCGCGTCATAGGCGAGGGTGGTCTTGGTCAGGGGACAGACCAGGATCTCCAGCAGCTTGGGATCGAGCCGCCGCTGACCGCTCTGCTCGGATCTGTCCGTCATCTTACCTCTCCAACACCATCATTGCAGCGATGTCCCCGAGCCGTCATCGGTCGCCGCGAGCTCCATCTCGGCGAGCGCCACCAGCACCTCGGCGCGCGAGCGCAAATCGGGCGCTTCGAGCAAGGCCTGCTTCTCTTCCGGCCCATAGGGGCTCAGAATCGACAGCGTGTTCACCAGCCGCTCGTTGCTCGCGCTGTTGATGCGCTCCCAATCGGCATTGAGGTTGTTGGCGACGAGGTAGCTTCTGAGCGTGGCGATGAGGCGCGGCCGGTCGACGTCGTTCTCGCCATAGCCGCCGACGAAATCCTTGGCGTAAGCGCCGAAATCGGCGCGGGCGACGCGGAACGGCTCGTCGCCCGGCAGGTCCGCGCCGATGACAAAACGAGCGATGCCGGCCAGCGTCATGACCACGCGACCGTCCTCTTGCTCGGTGAAGGCGGAGATCCGTCCCGCACAGCCCACGCGCCGCAAGGGGAAGGTCTTGCCCGCAGGCGATTCCGCATTGCCCGCGTCATGCGCCGGTTGCGCCACGCCGATGAGGCGATCGCCCGATAGCGCGCGATCGACGAGGGCGAGATAGCGTGGCTCGAACACATTGAGCGTGAGCGAGGCGCGCGGCAGCAGAATGGCCCCGCGCAGCGGAAACAGCGGCAGCGCGTTCGGCATGTCGGCGATGCTGCGATAGTGGTCGGTCCAACCCAAGAGATGCGCTCCTTGGCCTCAGGCGAAGAGCAGCGACGACAACCTTTGCCGACCCGACATGGTGGCGGGATCGCTGACCCCCCAGGCATCGAACAATTGCACCAGCTGCTTGCGCGCCGCATCGTCGTTCCAGGCGCGGTTCCTGGCGACGAGCGTCAACAGCTCTTCGAGCGCGCCGTCGCGATCGCCCTTGGCGTTCAGCGCCAGCGCGAGATCGAAGCGGGCCTGTGCGTCCTTCGGATCGGCTGCGAGTTTGGCGCGCAGCGTCTCGATGGTGTCCGCCGGCGGCGCCTTGCGCGCGAGCTCCAGAGCGGCGCGTGCGCTTGCCACGGCTGCGGTTTCGGCCTTGGCCGGAGGGACGAGCCCCAGCGTCTGCTCGGCGCGGGCGAGATCGCCGGTCTTGATGTAGCACTTGGCGAGTCCGGCAAGGCTTTGCGCGTTCTCGCGATCCTGCTGCAAGATTTCGCCGAACAGCTGCGCCGCGGTGTTGACGTCGCCGGCGGCAAGCGCCGCCTCGGCGGCTTCGAGGTCCGCCGCAACGTCGCCGGCCGTGTCGCCGATCAGACGCGCGATAAAGGCGTTGACGCGCGACTCGGGCAGCGCTCCCATGAAGCCGTCGACCGGACGCCCGTCCTGGAAGGCGAACACGGCGGGGATCGACTGCACGCCCATCTGCCCGGGGATCTGCGGGTGGTCGTCGATATTGAGCTTGACCAGCCTGACCGCGCCCTTCGCCGCGCGCACCGCCTTTTCCAGGATCGGCGTCAGCTGGCGGCAGGGACCGCACCACGGCGCCCAGAAATCGACCAGCACCGGCACCTCGCGCGAGGCCTCGACCACGTCGCGCATGAAGTCCTTGGTGGTGGTGTTCTTAACGAGGTCGGTCTCGGCGCCGCCGGCGCCGCCGTCCTTAAAAATCGGGGTATCTACGCTCATGCTCCTCGGCTCTCCAGCCTTGCAAGATGGGCCGGACCAAGCCGTTTGGCAACCGGCCGAAAGCCTTAGCTCAGCCGAGCGGGAGGATGCGGGGAGAATGCCCGCAAGCCTCGATGAAGCGGATGAGGTCTTGCGTCGCCAGCCGCGTGGTCGCGGTGTTCACGAGCGGATGGCAGTTTACCTCGGCAAAGTCCAGCAGTGCCGCGTCGACCACGACGATCACGTCCGCCGCCGCCGGATTGATCAGCGCCAACGGCGTAACCGAACCGGCTGGAACACCGAGCACAGCCTCGAGCAGCTCGCCCTTGGCGAAGCTGAACCGCCCGGCGCAGAGCCGCTTGGCGAGCGCCTTGAGATCGACCCGCGTATCGTCCTTGGCGACGACGAGCACCCTGTGGCCGTCCTTGTCGGTGAGGAACAGGCTCTTGGTATGGGCGCCGGGGATCTTCTCGCGTAGGGAGGCCGATTGCTCGACCGTGAACATCGGCGGGTGCTCGACCGTCGTCGTGGGGATACCGAGCTCGTGCAGCCGGGCAAAAAGTGCTTCGCGGTCAGGTGCTCATGGCGTTAGCGTCTCTTCCGCGGGGAGGTGGACATTCGCGCGATGATCCACTAGATCGTTAGAGCCCCGGTTGAGGGTTGGATCTGCGGGTGTAGCTCAGGGGTAGAGCACAACCTTGCCAAGGTTGGGGTCGAGGGTTCGAATCCCTTCGCCCGCTCCAATTTTACTAAACATATTCAATCGGTTACTTGAGCGGCGCCGAAGAGGTCGGGCAAAGGTTTCAGTCCCGGTCATCACCCGGTCATCACAGGGATAGGCCAATAGCTGCACCTTTGGACGACGCAGTTTTGCACATGGCCCGCAATCAAGGCGCGGCTGCTACGGTCTCGCCGAGTCCCTAGCACACGTGCGGATGTGATGGCGCCAAACTATCGATGATCCTGCTGACCTCAACTCGTGAGTTAGACATTCCCATGCCATCATCAGGCACACGTGACGATGCTGAGTTCGCCACGGATCTTGAACTTGCTATCGTAGTACCGACGTTCAACGAGATCGATAACATTGGCACGTTGATTGCCGTCGTCCAGGTCGCCTTGGAAGGTCACGCCTACGAGATAATTGTTGTTGACGATGACAGTCCTGATGGAACTGGCGATCGGGTTCGTCAAATTGCCAAGCGCGATCGCAGAGTTCGTTGTATCCAGCGGATCGGGCGTCGTGGGTTGAGCGGGGCATTCATCGAAGGCGCACTCGCTACCGCTGCTTCGATGGTCGGCGTTATCGATGGCGACATGCAGCACGACGAAATGCTGTTGCCCGCTATGCTCAAGACCCTACGCTCTTCTAATTTCGATGTGGTCATTGGATCTCGCTATCTAGAGCAAGGAGGGCTAGGAAACTGGACCGGCGGTCGCATCCGCCTATCGCGATGGGCTACGGCGCTGGCGCGCCGCGCGACAGGCGTAACATTGAGCGATCCGATGAGCGGTCTTTTTATGGTTCGCAGCGACGTGTTGCGGCGCCTGGCGCCGAACTTGTCGGGCATAGGCTTCAAGATCCTGCTTGATATTTTTATCACTGCTCCTGAGCCACTCCGCTTTATCGAGCTTCCGTACCAATTCCGCGCGAGAGCCTCGGGCACGAGCAAGATGGACTCAAAGGTCGTGCTCGAGTTCTTTGAACTCCTTATTGACAAGGCTCTCGGCCATTTCGTCCCCGCCAAGTTCGTGATTTTCGCACTTGTAGGTTCCCTTGGCGTCGTGGTGCACCTTTTTGTGCTGATTTTGCTGTTTAAGGAATTGGGCTTCGACTTCGAAAGCAGCCAGATCGTGGCGACCTTAGTGGCGATGACGTCAAATTTCGCGTTGAACAATGTCCTCACCTACTATGATCGTCGTCTTTTTGGGTGGGCGTGGATCAGAGGGTGGTTCAGTTTTGCCCTGGCGTCATCAATCGGCGCGCTCGCCAATGTCGGCATCGCCACGTATTTATTCAGGGTCGAGCAGACCCCGTGGCTTTTGTCGGCCGTCGCAGGTGTGCTGGTAGGTGTCGTTTGGAATTACACCGTGACCGCCCTTTTTACATGGAAACGAGCTTGAAACTAGGGCGTGTACTCATAAAACGAGCGCGTTTGAACCGCTGCCGGAATGTCCGCTTTCCAACCAAGAGCGGACGAGTAGCGAACCTGCTCAAAGAGTCCGTTATGTGCCAGGACTGGAAGTGATGTACTTCTTGTCGCCTGAGCGGCCATAACGTCTTGCTTGGTGGTAGGACATCGATGGAACGCAAGACGGTCAAATGGGCGCGTAGGCTGGCGATTGCGGGGGTCGCGCTTGCCGCCGGATTTTATTTCGTGCCGACCGTGGTGGCTCTTTATCTGATCACCGGGCTCTTCGACGTTATGCGCAATGAGCGGCGCGATGCGCTGGTGTTCGAGCGCTATTTCCTCGGCAACGGCATCCCAACATGGCTTCTGTCGCCATTCAACCTTCTGGTCGACCTATGCTGTCACCGTAACAAAGGCGTCTATCAACTAGAAGACCTGCCGCCGGAGTGGCGCGCCGAGGTCGAGACCGTGCTCGATGTCTTCCGCAATCGTGAGAACGAGATCATCGCCGAGATCGACCGAACGTTCGAGAAGGGGCGTCGCGGCATGTTCGTTTACAATTGGTATGGTAAGGAAAACCCGCATTCGATCGAGGAGTTCAAGCAGGACTTTCGTTACATCAAGACAATCGCCGTTTCGGTCTTCTCCGGCAAGGAAGCGACCTCGTTCCATTTCGGCCCGCTGCGCCTGACCCTGCGCGTTCTCTACAATCTGCGACCGGTGGTGACCGATAAGATCTTCATCCAGTGCGGCTGGGAAAAGCACTATTGGTATCAAAATCCCCTGTACATTTTCGACGACACCCTGATCCATCGCTCGGTGAACGAATACGACGCGCGTCGCTATGCCGTTTTCATGGACATCATGCGACCAACAGCGTTTTCGGGGCTGCTCGGCGTGTTGATCTCTGGGGTGTCGTTCATTGCGGAGAGCTTCAACGCAATCTTCTACAAAAAGTGGGAGATGCTGCGTCCGCGTTCGAAGCAGAAACATACCGAGCGTGCCTAATCCGTTGTGACAGGTGCTGACGCAAGCCTCCCTTCAGCGTGCGGATCGACCTTGTTCAGCGAAGTAAGGCATGCTCTGGCGATAAAGAGGTGCGGTTGGCGACGGTGTGGTCGCAGATCCGATCGACTTGAACAGTAACCAATCGCGCTTGCTTGATGTTAAGCCAATAAACGGCCTGGCGATTATTCCGGTAGAGCGGCAACCGGGCCTAACCATCCGAAGGTGTGATGAAAAGGCTTCAGTTGGGGTCAGCAGGTACAGCCGGAAACTGCCGATTGACGATGGGACTGATCTGGCTGGCTCGGACCCTCGGGGCCCAGGATGTCTGCTTTGGGTCAGAAGCGGACATTTGGCCGCCAATGGGGAAAGTCTGGTCGTCCCTCAAGAGCGGACATTGCTCGGCGTCCTGGCGTAGGATTTATGAGTACACCTAGCGCGCTATGAGGTCCGGGACCCTCCATTGCCCGAATTGACCAGATAGATAGCGTCCACGACAGTAGGGTCTTTTGACCGGGCGTGAAAGCTTTGAACGCAAGATCCGCGGCGAACTTCCGGTGTTTCGGTGATCATACCAACGTTAAACGAAGTCGAGAACGTGGACACAGTCCCGCACGTTATACGCTGGCGCTTACTTGCGCTCGCTGCGCTGGGCTACGTGGTTCTGTTACGTTTCGTTTTTCTCGGCTCTCTGAACTTATTGCCAGAAGAAGCCTATTACTGGAACTACGCGCAACACCTTGACATCGGTTATCTGGACCATCCGCCGATGGTCGCCTGGATGATTTGGATCGGCACCAAGCTGTTCGGAAACACTGAATTTGCCGTGCGGATTGGAGCATCGCTGAGCTGGTTGATAGCGGCCTTTTTCTGCTTCCAATTGGCGCGAAACCTCTACGGCAAGACCGTAGCCTTCGTCGCAGTCATGATGTTTTGCACGCTGCCGTTTTTCTTTGCGACGGGATTGCTGATGACACCCGATGCGCCGCTGACGGCGGCCTGGAGCGGCGCCTTGTTTTTTCTAGAGCGCGCGCTTATCGACGAGCGCCGAACGGCTTGGCTGGGGGTCGGCCTGTGCATTGGCTTGGGCATGTTGTCAAAATACACGATCGCCTTGCTTGGGCCGGCAACCCTTATTTTTATCCTGTTCGATCCAGGATTGCGCCGGTGGCTGTGGCGGCCTTGGCCCTATCTGGCCGCCGCGATTTCAGCGGCGATCTTCTCTCCTGTCGTCATTTGGAATTTTCTCAACGACTGGGCATCGTTCTCTTTCCAGGGGCAACAACGGCTCGAGCAGCCGATGCACTTTTCTCTTCCAATATTGATGGGCTCTATTTTGGTATTGCTTACCCCGGTCGGTCTCGTAGCCGCTTCACGCACGCTGTTCGCGCGCAGCGGCCCGGGCGGGAGTTGGCTAGCCGACCGCCGGAACTGGCTAGCTGATCGCCGGAACGCGTTTATGGCGATCTATACTCTGGTACCTTTGTCAGTGTTTATTTTCTTCAGCTTGTTTCACGAAGTGAAGCTGAACTGGACCGGACCTGTCTGGCTTGCCATTCTACCGGCCCTCGCAGCTAGACTTGTGGCGCGAGACCAGACGCCGATTGGATCCTCGGCAAGGGTGGTGAGCCGTCGTTCTTGGCTGGTGACTGTCGCGGTCACCCTGCTAATCTATGGCGGTTCCCTCCATTATCTCGTTCTCGGCCTGCCCGGTATTAGCACAAGCATGAGCATGTCTCTCGGGACGATTCCGATCGGTTGGAAGGAGTTCGGCGCCGAGGTGGGAAACATTGCAGCCGATCTCGAAAACGCCACTGGGAAGGAGCCACTCCGCGTTGGCATGGATCGGTACTCGCTATCAAGTGAAGTTGCATTCTACGACCCCGACCAAGATGCTGTTCGAAACACGGCCGGACGTAGCCTGTTTGGTTCTGACAGTTTAATGTACGACCGCTGGTTTCCCCCCGCCGCTGCGAAGGGTCGCGAGATAGTCCTTGTTAGTCGGTGGTCAGGCGGTGCTATCGCGACTAAATCGTTATCCAAGCGGTTCCAGACCCTGGGGCCCATCCAAGAACGCATTGTCCACAAAGGGTCCATATCAGTTGCCCGATTTTTCTGGCGCATTGGATACAGCTACAAGCCAAACGAACCATGATCCCGTCAGGTGGATGGTGCGCATCCGGCGTCTGAAATTTGTATTCCTCGCCACAGACGAGTGGGCCGACAGAGCCGAAGACGCAAACATCCAAAACCAGCCTCTAACAAGAGCAGGTAGTTGTTGGCCCAAGCTTTCCTGTTTTTTCAAGCACGTGGCGCGGGCGAAATGCATGGCAGGACGAATGGCACGTCCTGGCCGTTCAGCCTCCCCGGCGTCATCTCCGCCGGTGTGCTTTATGGGTTCGTCTATGCGGGCATGCGGCTTGCGATCTCGCATAACCTGCCGCAGGACGACGTCACCTCCAACATTCTCGCCCAGACGCTTGAGCCCGGCTATGTGCTGAAGCACAACCGCCGCTTTATGAATGGATGCTGTGGTCGGTGCAGCGCGCTACCGGGTCGACGCTGCCGAGCTTCCTCATTCTAAAATATGGGCTGCTTACCGCGACCTTCGCCTTGCGCTATCTCGTGGCGAAGCGGCTGTTCGCCGATCAACGATGGGCGGCGGTCGCGGCGCTATCGCCGCTCTTGCTCTACCATATTGGCTGGAACCTGCATGAGGGCGTGATGCAGACCATGGTGTTGATCTGCGCCGTGGCCGCCTCGATGTGGTCGTTCATTCGGCTCGTCGAGCGGGGGAGGAGCGTCGCGCGCTGTAAATTTCACATTCCGAAGGAGGGCCAGGCGCTCCACGTCTTTTTGGCAAGATCTGCTTTTGGCAGTAAGCAGACGAGAACTTTGGTCAGAGCTTAGCTCCCACCACCAAATTCCATAGAGAGTCGGCTGGTCTTTTGGTGATAGGCAAAGTCACTTCCGAACTGGAAATGCGAAGTCGCTCATGGCAGCACACTTGGGACATGTCTTATATTGGGCTTTTAGCGGCATCGCCCTTCTTTTGGTCGGGGCGGCTGTCTACGGCGCCGTAGACGATTTTCGGCGGGGCATAGATTTGGAGGGGGACGCGGTTTTCTTAGGGACAATCGTTGCACTGGCAGTAGCGATGTGGCTCATCGGGCGCGCCTGCCGTTTTGTTTTGGCCGGGCGGAGCGAAACGCGGCGGTGAGGCATTTTTGGCGCATCCAACGACAAGTCATGATTTGGTGGTGCCGAGTTCAGCGAAGTTGACCTCGGTCTCGATCCTTCAAATTTCACTTCCGACTTCGACCGCGCGTTCACTGTAAGAATGCGAATAATGCCAACGTGGCTTCGAGAAATTCTTGTCAGTGCAAGCGTTGCAGCGATAGCGCTATCGACATTTGCGGCTGCAATCGCCGTTGGGGCTCTTGTTTCACTGGAAATTGGTGGCGGCAGCTGGTGGGTCGGCGCGACAGCCGCAGTCGCTTTTCTCTTGTTTGTTGTTCTGTCCTTGCGACTCTGGTGGGTCAGGAAGAATGCACGAGGACCTTAGTACTCGAGCCGAAGCGGCCGTCGGGTATGTCATCCTCCTGTTCAACCCAACATGCTGGCAACCGACTTCGGGCGTAAGGTCTCCTCGCTGTCGGAGAGCCGGCAAGGGCGCAAAGCCGAGTGGGTCAGCTTGTGGGCAAAAAGAAATCTGATTTTGGACAAGTTACCCGCGACGACCTGATAACGATGGTCCAGCACGGGGAAATGACCCCAGCCGACGCAGAATCCCAGGCGAAGCGGCTAGGATTGGGCCCATTCGCGTCAGAGCCAGACCCAAACGATTACTCCCCGATGCGAGAGCCGTTTTGGACGCTGCCAATGACGGTTGCGTGGATCGCATACCGCACTGAAGAGGCCGTCCGCAATTGGTGGGACGAGTATCGGAAGGAGTGCTCTTTTTGGTACTTCCAAGAGTGGCGTGTCGGGCCGGACGGTCCCGTTCATCAGGGGCACTTCCTGAAACGACGCTCAAACGCGACACTCGTTCGATTGCAGATGGCAGATGCGATGCGCGATGTGGCCCATCCCATGAGCGTCGCAGAGGCGATCGACGTGCTCTGGCAGGCTCTTCGGAGTGGGCATTTGGATGCCTCAGGCAACGATGAGGACATCGGCCAGCGGGTGCCGATCCCAGCGCAACAATGGCATGATTTGACGTGGTTCGAGGAAAGAGACCGCGACGTGATCCGCGCGCAACTAGGGCCTGGCAACAATACTGCGCGTTACGGCGGCGTGATTTTGCCCGCGGAAGCTGTCCGCGGCCGATGGCCGGTCATGCTACCGCCCGCACTAACACTTCCGGAACTGATGAAGCCGGAAGGTGGCGGCTACATGCCACTCTACTGCGCAGCACAGTGGATCGCGACCAAGGGCGGTTCGATCGGCTTTGATCCTTGCGATGAGGGTGTTTGGAAGCCAGCCTACGCGCAACTGCTCGCGCGAATCGCTTCCGAAGAAGTAAAGGTCATCGGCATGCGGAACGGCGAGCGGCAGCCTGTGCCGGGGTTTCACTTTGCGGGATGCCGGATTGACTACCCTTTCGTTGAGGAGCCTTTCGACCTGTTGCTCAGTGAAGACCTCTATCTTTCGAGTTTCGCCTATCTTGACGAGCAGCACTGGCTCAAAGGCTTCGACGACTCTCTGCAAAACCGTCGTGGCCGACACTGGGGGCGACTAATGGTGCTTAAGTCGGACGTCGCCAAGTTTTGGCCCTTCGATGTAGCAGGCGAGGCAGCCGCTCCCTTGCGGACGGGGGCACCCGGGCGGCCCTCTTCGATGCATCTCGTTCAGGCCGAGTTTCGGGCGCGTTGCGAGCGCGCCGAGGTGAATCCTTCGGTTACGCGAGAAGCTGAGCTGCTCGCCCGTTGGCTTGGCGAGACGCATCCCAAGGCTCCGCGCGTGACCGCGAAGACGATTGAGAACAACATTCGCGCCGAGCACCGCCGACAAAGACGCCCCTGAAATTAAAGTATCGGACTAATTTCGGGCCTGTTTTTCGGGCCTCGAAAATTCTTTAAATGGTTCACCGCAACGACCGGAAATGTCCGGCGATGAGCGGAGCAGAACCTATGCAAGAAATACCTCATGCGTTTTTTCCAACTGGCGGCCACCGGTATCTCGGCCGCGCTGAAGCGGCCCAGTACGTACGAAGTCGTTATGGCTTTCCCTGTTCTCGGCAATGGCTGGCCAAGCTGGCGGTGATCGGGGGAGGCCCGATTTTTCGCAAGGCCGGGCGCAACCCGGTTTACGCGCCTGCCGACCTTGATGATTGGGCAATGGCCCGGATCGGCGAGCCGCAGCAATCGACCTCCGATGTGCCGGCCAATACAAGTGCTTCGGCCGTGAGCGAGGGCTGAAGGGTGGGCACGCGACACCCGAACTACAGGCTCGTCAAAATTCATCGGACGTATATGGTCAATGAGATCGCGCGCCTGTTCCAGATACACCCAAACACTGTCCGTGCCTGGCGCAAGCAGGGTCTTCAGGCGATCGACGGTAGGCAGCCGGCTCTCTTTAAGGGGGATACACTGGTGGCGTTCCTGCGGGCGCGCCGTGAAAAGGCCAAGCGGCCATGCAGCCCTGGCGAAATTTACTGCCTGCCCTGCCGCAGACCGACGCGACCGGCGGGCGGCATCGTGGAATACAGCCCGTCCTCCCCGACTGCCGGGAACCTCCGTGGCATCTGTCCGACCTGCCATCGGGCCATCCACCGGCGGGTAAACCGGGCAAAGCTATCGGTTGTCACGGGAGACCTGGAAGTAACCCTCACGGCACCAGCACCACGCCTATTGGAAACATACGATCTCCCCGTGAACTGTGAATTGGAGAGCGAAGAAGCGGCATGAAAACGCACAACGCGCCAAACGAACGCATCAAGCGGGCTTATTTTGCCTACCTTCGAGAAGCCAAGCGAAACAGCGAACAGACGATCGACGCGGCTGCCGCGGCGCTTCATCAGTTCGAAACGTACACGCGTTTTCGGGACTTCAGATCCTTTCGAATCGAGCAGGCGATCGGCTTCAAGAACCACCTCGCCAAGCAACAGAGCGGCAAGACCAAGGCGCCCTTGAGCAAGGCGACGCTGCTCCACACGTTAGCAGCGCTTCGCGCCTTCTTCTCTTGGCTGGCCGGGCAGCCGGGCTTCAGGTCGCGGATTAGTTATTCAGATGCCGACTATTTCAATCTGTCGGCCAAGGACACTGCGGTCGCCAAGGCAGACCGTGACCTAACCGGTCCGACAATCGAACAGGTGCGCAATGTTTTGGCAGCCATGCCGTCCGAGACCGATGTTGAAAAAAGGAACCGGGCCTTGATCGCGTTGGCGCTTCTGACGGGCGCCCGCGACAACGCTCTGGCATCGCTTCGGCTCAAGCATATCGACCTCCGTGAGGGAAAGATCGTCCAGGATGCGCGGGATGTTCGTACCAAGGCGTCCAAGACCATTACGACCTATTTCTTTCCCGTCGGCGACGACTTCCGTACGGTGATTGAGGAGTGGGTCATTTTTCTCCAGCGCGAACGGCAATGGGGGCTCGGTGATCCCCTCTTTCCGGCCACACGCATCATAGTGGGCGAGAGCAAGCGCTTTGAGGCCGCGGGCCTTGATCGAAAGTGCTGGAGCAACGCGACGCCGATAAGGAAAATCTTCCAACATGCATTTTCGGCAGTTGGATTGGCCTACTTCAACCCGCACTCATTCCGAAAAACACTGGCGCGACTCGGAGAGCAGATATGCTCCACGCCCGAAGAGTTCAAAGCGTGGAGCCAGAACTTAGGGCATGAGAAGGTTCTGACAACGCTGACGTCCTACGGTCAGGTGGACCGAGTCCGTCAAGGAGACATTATCCGGAAACTGGGGGCACCGAAGGCGAACGATGCTCACCTCATTGAGATCGGAAGGGCTGTGCTTGCGGCAAGCGGAAGCGTCCGCGTCTGAATTAGCAGGTGGCCCCAAAAAACCTGTCAGCCTGAAGATAGAGGACCTCGGCCCCTCGACCTGTCGCCGATGGCCACTACCTGCGCAGCTGGCCTATCGTCTAGGGCCGAAGCAATCTCGGCCGAAACCCGATTGGCGGCCGTAAGTAGCGCGGCGTCTAAATGCACGTAGTCTGCGGTAACGCTGCCGCTTGCGTGCCCGAGAAGGCCTGCGATCGTGAGTTCGGAGTATCCGAGGTCGCCCGCCACCGAAGCAAAGGTGTGCCGCAATACGTGGGGAGTGACGCCATCCAATTCGGCCTGCTTGCACACTCGGCTCAGCACCTTCCGAACCCCGACGAAATGGCCATCGCCGCGATCGGCCGGAAAAAACCAATTTCCGTCCCCGCGCAAGCACTGGGCATGCAGCACATTAATCGCAGCACGGCCAAGTGGCCTTACCTGCGCCCCGCCTTTCGTGTCTGGAAAATCCACGCCGCCTGCATCCAACAGCCAGGAGCGTTCAATTGCGAGGGCCTCATTACGGCGAAAGCCGCTAAGGAGGATAAAGCGGATCACTGCAAGGCCCGTCAGATTGTCGCCTTCGGCAGCACCGGCGCGCATGGCACTACCCAGCATTCGAACCTGCTCCAGAGTGAGCCTGCCCTTGCGCTTTCGATCTGCAAGCTTGCGCGCACCCTTGGCTGGATTTTCGGCAATTAGCCTCTTCCGTTTTGCGTGCTCAAAGATGGTCCGAACCATACCAAGGCTCCGAGCAGCAACGCCGGCTCCCCCGGTCGCAATTCCACCGCGCGGCTGCTTCTGTTTCCCCCGGCCCATGAGCGCTGGTCGCGGCTGCGCCAACTTGCCGGCTGCAATGTCAGCCTGCATCTCCTCGATGTCATGAGCAGTGAGGCTGCGGATCGGCTTCTTGCCAATGAGCGGCTTGACGTGCGTCTGGATCCGACTTCGATCCATGGCAATCGTGGATGCCTTGATAGGCCGCCCCTTTCGGCCCAGGATTCGGCCTGCTTCGGCCTGCTCAAGATACCAGTCGCAGACCTGTGACACTGTTATCCCTTGTTCGCGGTCCTTCTTCTTCTCACCCACAGGGTCGCTGCCGCTGGCGGCGGCCCCCAAAGTCTTGCGCGCCAGCATTCGCGCATGATCGGGAGTTATAGTGCCATACCTCCCGATCGTCGCTTGCCGAAGGGTGCCGCTGCGTCCGCCGCCGGCTCGGTAACGAGCAATGAACGTCTTGCGCCCGGTCGGCTCAACCCTCAGGCCAAAGCCCGCCAACTCGGAGTCCCAGATGGTGTACCGGCACGATCTGGGCTTAGCCACACCCACCAGCCGTTTGGTCAGCTTCTGAGAGCGTTTTTGTTCGGCCATGCTCGGCAACCTCGATTGGTCATCACCTGGTCATCACCAAATAAGGAAGCACGGGACATCTCAGGACCCAAGATGCCCTTTCACAGCTTGCCAATCAAGAATTTATGGTATTTTGAGAACAGCCAGGGAAACCTGAAGACACGGCGGTTCCAACCTTGC
>CAVZLT010000040.1:0-40384 GCA_963776235.1 uncultured Alphaproteobacteria bacterium | reverse complement strand
GCCGCTTCTGAGCAGCACCGGCAGCACCAGAAACATCGGCAGCGTCGGCAATACGAACCAAAAGGTCGATTGCGCAAGGGCCGCGATCCGCTCCGTGTCGGCGGTGTCGCGCCACAGCCAAATGAAGGCGAGAATGGATAGCAGCGGCAATGCCAGGATCAGGGCGCCGACGCCGGGGTTGCGCTTGGCGACCTCCGAGGCCGCCGCGATGATGACACCGGAGAGCAGAGCCTTTATTGCGGCGTAGAGCATTGTCACGACCCAAAGTGATTTACGGCGTCAGCCCTTGTTGAACAACGCGTAGGCCGCGTAGCAGAGCGTCAGCGCGAGGATCGGCCGGAGCAGCCATTCGGGCACCACGCCGGCCAGCCGCGCGCCGATCAGAATGCCGGGGATCGATCCGCACAGCAGAGCCACCAGAAGGCCTCCATCCATATTGCCGAGGCCGAGATGGCCGAGGCCGCCGAGCAGCGTCAGCGGCACGGCATGGGCGATATCCGAGCCCACCAGCCGCTTGGCCGGCAGCATCGGATAAAGCGCCGCCAGCACGGTGACGCCGATGGCGCCGGCGCCGACCGAGGTCAGCGTGACGAGAAGCCCGAGCACGACGCCGAACAGGACGGTGGGCAGCGTGCGCGGCGGCACATCGCCCTTGTCGTCGCGGGGCGAGGTGCGGGTGACGAACGGATAAAGCACAATGGCCAGCGCGCTCATCGGCAGCGCCACGACCAGGCCCATCCTGATCCAATGCGCGATGGTCACGGTATCGACATGCGAGAAGGCCATCACGGCGAGCAGCAGCGCGGCGGCGGGCAAGCTTCCCGCCGCGAGCCTGAGCACGATCGGCCAATCGACATGGTCCGACAGGTGGTGCCGCCAGCCGCCGGCCGTCTTGGTGATCGAGGCGTAGAGCAGATCGGTGCCGACCGCGACCTGCGGCGGCACGCCGAAACTGGAGATGAGCAAGGGCGTCATCAGCGAGCCGCCGCCGACGCCGGTCAGGCCGACCAGCATGCCGACGGCGAAGCCGGCCGCAGCGAGCGGCAGCAAATGCGCTGCCCAGGCAACATCGACCATGGCCGAAAAGTCCCCTCCCCTGACGCAACACCCACGCGCCCCTAAGCGGGGCGTCTCATTATAGAGGCATTAAGCGGCTTATAGCTCGATCAGAACCGGAACTCCGACCGAGCGGAGCAGAACCGCCACCTCTTGCGCACGCCGGTTGAACTCGGCCGTATCGGCCGGCGAATCGCCGAGATCGGCGCAGAGCCCGCGGGCGAGCAGCTCGCGGTTCAGCACCAGCACATTGTCGCCGACCTGCGGCGCGCCGGCTTGCGCCCAGGTGATAACGCCGCCGGCGACGGTCGCGCCGTCGATGGCGCTGACCAGCACGAAATTGCCGGTAAGCGGCAGGTCGCTGAACAGGTCGATCGCCGCGGCGCGGCCGAGCAGGATGCGGCAATCGGCGATGTCGTTGACGTTGCAGGCATGCGCCGGCGTCGACGCCAAGGTCTCGAAATCGACCAGCGCCGAGACGCTCATGCTGGTGACCGGCGTGAGATCGGTCGCAGTCCGCAGCAGATAGCCGGCTTCCGGATCGAACGGCGTCTCCGACAGCCAGACCAGCCGCGCCTCGATGACATCGGCGTTGGTCGGGCGCCGCGGCACCTCTGAAAGCACCGCGCCGCGCGAGATGTCGAGATCGGTGTCGAGCACCAGCGTCACGGCATCGCCCTTGCCCGCGGAGGTGAGGTCGCCGTCCATGGTGGAGATGCGCTTCAGCGTGGCGCCGAGGCCGCTCCGCGCATCGACGATTCTCTCGCCGATCCGGACGCGTCCCGACGTGACGGTTCCGGCATAGCCGCGGAAATCGCCCGAAGCGCGCAGCACGAGCTGCACCGGCATGCGGAACGGCGCGTCGTCCTGCACGACTTCCGGATCGACCAACTCCAGATGCTCGAGCAAGGTCGGCCCGGCATACCAGGGCATCCGCGCGGAGCGTTTGACCACGTTGTCGCCGGTCAGCGCCGCCACCGGAATGATGGTGACCTGCGCGAATTTGAAGCCCCCGGCCATGGCGCGGAAGTCCCGCTCGATCTCGCGGTAGCGCGCCTCCGACCAGTCGACGGCATCCATCTTGTTGACCGCGAGCACCACCTTCTTGATGCCGACCAGATCGCAGATCGCGGCGTGGCGACGGGTCTGGCGCTTGGCGCCGTGACGGGCATCGACCAGCAGGATGGCGATGTCGGCGTGGCTCGCGCCGGTCGCCATGTTGCGGGTGTATTGCTCATGCCCCGGGGAATCGATGATGATGAAGCGGCGGTGGGGTGTCTCGAAATAGCGCCAGGCGATGTCGATGGTGATGCCCTGCTCGCGCTCGGCCTGGAGCCCGTCGAGCAACAGGCTGAAATCGATCTTCTCGCCGTTGACGGCGCGATTATGCGAGGCGTGCAGCACCGCCGCGGCCTGGTCCTCGGTGACGCCGGCGCCGTCCCACAACAGCCGGCCGATCAGCGTCGACTTGCCGTCATCGACCGAGCCGCAGGTCAGCAGGCTGAGCAACGCGCCGCGATGCGCGGCGGTCGCCGCCACGGGCCTGGTCTCGACTGCCTCTTTCAGTTGCGTCGCGACATGCATCGGAAATCGCCCCTAGAAATAACCTTCACGCTTCTTCATCTCCATGGCGCCGGCCGTGTCGTGATCGATCAGCCGTCCGGCCCGCTCGGACACGCGCGCGGCGAGCGTCTCCTCGACCACCGCGTCGATATCGGTTGCGTCGGACTCGATCGCCGCGGTGAGCGGCCAGCAGCCGAGCGTGCGGAAGCGCACCTTGCGCATCACCGGTTTCTCTCCCGGCTCGAACCGCATGCGCTCGTCGTCGACGACGATGAGCTGACCGTTCCGCGTCACCACCGGCCGCTCGGCGGCGAAATAGAGGGGAACCACGTCGAGCTTCTCCAGCGCGATGTAGCGCCACACGTCGCCTTCGGTCCAATTCGACAGCGGGAACACGCGCACCGTCTCGCCCTTGCCGAGCCTGCCATTCAACAGTTGCCACATCTCCGGGCGCTGGCGGCGCGGCTCCCAGCGATGGCCGGCGGCGCGGAACGAGAACACGCGCTCCTTGGCGCGGGAGGCTTCCTCGTCGCGCCGCGCGCCGCCGAATGCCGCATCGAAGCCGCCGGCATCGAGCGCCTGGCGCAGAGCGACCGTCTTCATCACGTCGGTGTAGACCGACGGCGGGTGGTCGAACGGATTGATGTTGCGGGCGAGCCCGTCGTGATTGGTGTGCACGATGAGGTCGAGGCCGAGCTCGCGCGCGGTCTTGTCGCGGAAGGCGATCATGTCGCGGAACTTCCAGGTCGTGTCGACATGCAGCAGCGGAAATGGCGGCTTGGCCGGCCAGAAGGCCTTGCGCGCCAGATGCAACAGCACGGTCGAATCCTTGCCGATCGAATAGAGCAGCACCGGCGCTCGGAACTGTGCCGCCGCCTCGCGGAAGATATGGATGCTCTCGGCTTCGAGCAGCTTGAGATGCGAGGTCAGCGCGGTCATGCGGCCTTCCCTCCCCGGTTCGGGTTCATGTGCAAGCCGCATTCCTTCTTTTCCTCGTTCTCCCACCACCAGCGGCCGGCGCGCGGATGCTCGCCCGGCTGGATGGCGCGGGTGCAAGGCGCGCAGCCGATCGAGACGAAGCCGCGCGCATGCAGCGGGTTCACCGGCACGTTGTTGGCGGCGATATAGGCGGTGAGATCCTGGGTCGACCAGTCGGCGACCGGATTGACCTTGATCAGCGCGTGCGCCTCGTCCCAGGCGGCAAGCTTGACGTCGGCCCGCTCGTCGGAATGCTCGCGCCGCAAGCCGCTGATCCAACCTTGCGCGCCTTTCAGCTGGCGATTGAGCGGGCGGACTTTGCGGATCTCGCAGCACGCCTTGCGGTTCTCGACCGCATGGCGAAAGCCGTACACACCGTCGCGCGCGACCAATTGCTCGACCTCGGCGGCCTCCGGCGCAACGAGGCGGATACGCACGCCATAGCGAAGCTCCGAAAGCTCGACCGTCTCGAGAACCTCGGGAAACAGCCGTCCGGTATCGAGGGTGAACACGTCGATCTCGGCGCCCAATTCGGCAATGGCGTGCAGGATCGCCTGATCCTCGAGCCCGAGGCTGGTGGAGAAGACGATGCGGCCTTCGATCTTGCGGCGCATCTCCCTGATGCGGTCGGTGAGGCTCTTCACCCGCACGAGCCGCTGGTCGAGCGCCTCGGCCTCTTTGTGCGAGGCTTCGCGGCGAAGCGGCAACGGATTGCGATAGCCGCGCTGATAATTGTGCTGGATGCGCGACACCGATGCCTTCCAGACGCTCGCCTGCTCGGGATCGGTGATCTCGGCGGTGTCGAAGCCCGAGCGCAGCAGGAACTGCGCGAGGTCGGGGATCAGATAGCCGACCGCCCTGATCTCGCCCTTGAAGCCGTGCCGCTCGCGCAGCAACACGGCGAGGCTGATGCCGCGCCCGTCGCCGAAGGTGGGGAAGCGGATGGCGATCGGCCCGGCATTGCCGCCGGCCGCGGCAGCGAGCTCGCCCGCGTCGGCGGTCGGCTCGAGCAGCGTCGCGACCTCGGCCGGATCGGCCACGAGCGAACCTGTGGCGAGATCAAGCAGCGCCATAAAGGGCCTCCTTGAAAGGCTGCGCCCCGACCCGCCGCCAGGTGTCGAGGAATGTCTCCCCGTCACTCCGCTTGGCGAGATAGGTGTCGATGATGGTGTCGATGGCTTGCGGCACGGCTTCCGCGCGGAAGCCGGGGCCGATGATGGTGCCGACCGCGGCATCGTCCTTCGGGCTGCCGCCGAGCGAAATCTGGTAGAGCTCGGTGCCTTTCTTGTCGACGCCGAGAATGCCGATATTGCCGGAGTGATGATGCCCGCAGGCATTGATGCAGCCGGACATGTTCAGCCGCAGCGGGCCGATCAATTCCTGCCGCTTCGGATCCTCGAAGCGCTTGGCGATCTCCTTGGCGATGGGGATCGAGCGGGCATTGGCCAGATTGCAATAATCGAGACCCGGGCAGCAGATCATGTCGCCCAGCAGGTCGTGATTGCCGGTGGCAAGCCCCTCGGCCTCAAGCTCCGCATAGACGGCAACGACATCGGAGCGGGCGACGTGCGGCAGGATGAGGTTCTGGGTGTAGTTCACCCGCGCCTCGTTGTGGCTATAGCGCTCGGCGAGGCCGGCAACGAAGTCCATCTGGTCGGAGCTGGCGTCGCCCGGCGTGCGCCCGGGCTCCTTCAGCGAGACGACGACGCTCACATAGCCCGGCACGCGATGCGGCCTGACATTGTGCTTGAGCCAATTGGCGAAGGCGGGATCGGTCTCGCGGCGCTGGTCGAGCGTCTCGTCCCTGCTCGGCCGTGCCGGCAGGTCGGGCGGCGCGAAATACGACATGATGCGATCGCGCTCGTCGGCCGGCAGGTCGATCGCGTCCCTATGCGTCGCCTCCCAATCCGCTTCGACGTCCTCGCGGAATTTGTCGATGCCGAGCTGATTGACCAGAATCTTGATGCGCGCCTTGTGAATGTTGTCGCGGCGGCCGTGCAGATTGTACACGCGCAGAATCAACTCGATGTAGGAGAGCAGGTGCTCCTTCGGCAGGTACGCGCGGATTTCCTGCCCGACATAGGGGGTGCGGCCCATGCCGCCGCCGACCAGCACGCGGAAGCCGTTCTCGCCATTCGGCCCGCGCACGATCTTCAAGCCGATATCGTGGAAGGCGATGGCCGCGCGATCCTCGGCCGCGCCCGAGATGGCGATCTTGAACTTGCGCGGCAGCCAGCTGAATTCGGGATGGTAGGTCGACCATTGGCGCAGCACCTCGCACCAGGGACGCGGGTCCTCGAGCTCGTCATTGGCCGCGCCGGCAAACGGATCGGCGGTGACGTTGCGCACGCAATTGCCGCTGGTCTGGATGCAGTGCATCTCGACCTCGGCGAGCGCCGCCAGCACCTCGGGGATGTCGACGAGCTTCACCCAGTTGAACTGCAAATTCTGCCGCGTGGTGAAATGGCCGTAGCCGCGATCCCACTTCCGCCCGATCATGGCAAGCTGGCGCAGTTGCTTGGGCGAGAGCACGCCATAGGGAATGGCGATGCGCAGCATGTAAGCGTGCAGCTGGAGATAGAGCCCGTTGCGCAGGCGCAACGGACGGAACTCGTCCTCGGAGAGCTGTCCGGCCAGCCGGCGCTCGACCTGATCCTTGAACTCCGCCACGCGTTCGCGCACGAAAGCGTGGTCGAACTCGTCATAGCGGTACATCGTACCAATCCTTGGTCAACGTGGTGCGGTGCGCGGCGCGGATGCGCTCGCGCACGGAAAGCGGATCGACGGTGCCGTCATGCAGCGCGACATCCATCGGATAGACGGCGACGACCTTGCGCGCCTTGACATCCTCGGCGGCGCGCGCTTCGAGCGCCGCGAGCTCATCCTCGGTCTCGGCGATGCGCGCACGCCCGATCTCCTCGGTCCAACTCCCGTCGGAGGCGAGATAGACGACGATGCCGTCTCTAAGGCGATTGGCGGTGACGACGCTAGGCACGCTTCAACTCCTCAGCCGCCAGAATGTCCTCGATCACGCCCGCAGCGGGCAATCCGGCCACCTCGCCGAAGATCAGCACCGCAGGACTCTTCAGTCCGAGCCGCTCGGGGTGCGCGGCAAGCTCGGCGATGGTCGCCAGCACGCGCCGCTCGTCGTCGCGGCTCGCATTCTCGACCGCGAGCACCGGCAGGTCGGTCTTGAAGCCCGCAGCGATCAGCTTGGCGGCGATATGCCCGGCGGTGCTCACGCCCATATAGACGAGCAGCGTGTTCTTGCCGCCCGCCAGCGCGGCCAGGTCGAGATGCTCGAAGGAGGGCTCCTCGCCGCCGGCCTCGTGGCCCGACAGGAAGGTCACCGTGTGGGAAACGTCGCGATGGGTCAGCGGGATTTGCAGGCTTGCCGCCGCGGCGATGCCGGCGGTGACGCCGGGCACGATCTCGATGGCGATGCCTTCGGCACGGAGCGCATCGAGCTCCTCGCCGCCGCGGCCGAAAATGAACGGGTCGCCGCCCTTGAGGCGAACCACCGTCTGGCCGGCCTTGGCCCGCTCAATCAACAGCGCGTTGATCTCGTCCTGCGGCACGCTGTGCGCGCCCTTGGCCTTGCCGACCGGGATCAGCTCGGCCTCGCGCCGCGCGTGATCGAGCACGCCCTCGCCGACCAGGCGATCGTAGAAAATCACGTCGGCGGCTTTCAGCGCGCGCACCGCCTTCATGGTGAGCAGCTCGGGATCGCCGGGGCCGGCGCCAACCAGCAGCACGCGGCCGCGCTGGATCTGTTTCTCCGCCGCTGCCTCGATGGCGGCGCCGATCAGCGCGCGGGCCTTGGCCTCGTCGCCTTCGAGCATCGCCTCGGCGGCGGCGCCTTCGAACACCGCCTCCCAGAATTTCCGTCGCGGCGGGCCTGAGGGCAGCCGCTCCGCCACCGGCCCGCGGAACTCGGCCGCGAGCTTGGCAAGCGCGTCGAGCCTGGGATGCAGCTCCTGCTCGAGCCAGGCGCGCAGACGCTGCGCCAGCACGGGCGAAGCGCCCGATGTGCCGATCGCCACCGTCACTTCGCCGCGATCGACGATCGCCGGCAGCGCGAAGGTGCAAAGCTCGGGCCTGTCCGGCACGTTGACCGGCACGCCGAGCGCGCGCGCAATGGCCGAGACGCGCGCATCCTCCTCGTCGTCCTCGGTCGCGGCGATGACCAGCGGGCGGCCGCGCAATTGATCGATGCCGGGACGCGGCGCGATCAGCGACACCAGCCCCTCTTCGACCAGCGCGGCAATCTCCGGCACGACGCTATCGGCGGCGATGTCGACACAAGGCGCGCGCTTGAGCAAAAGGCGCGCCTTGACGGCCGCCAACTCGCCGCCGCCGGTGACGAGCGGCGGTTTGCCCTCGAAGCTCACCAGGATGGGGAAGGTCCGCATTCGCTTATCCTCCCATCACCAGCCGTTCGGCTGGTGCATCGGCGAGGCTCTCGGGTGCAAGCTCGACCTCCAGCCCGTCAAGCTCCTTCGACATGATGATCTGGCAGCACAGCCGCGAGCGCTCGTCGACATTGAACGCGCCGTCGAGCATCTCGAGCTCCTCCGAGGTCGGCGGCGCAAGCTTCGCCAGCCAATCCTCTCCCACCCAGACATGGCAGGTGGCGCAAGCGCAAGCGCCGCCGCATTCCGCCTTGATGGGGAGACCCCAGTCGCGGATCACCTCCATGACGCGCCAGCCCTCGAGCGCCTCGAGGCGATGGGACGTGCCGTCGGGCATATGCACGGTGACGAACATGGTCTAGGCGGCCCTCAAGAGATTTCGCGGCGAGCGGCTGTCAGGGCGCACGCGAGCGACGCAGGCCGGCGGGACCTGCGCCAACAACACCCATGCCGGTGAAGGCTTCGTTCGCCTGCATCACTCGCTCGCCCGAGACAGTGTCGCTGCAGATATAAGGATTGTAATAAAAAATTGTTCTCCCAACTAGCCACCGACGCGCGAAAGAAGCAAATTTGTTCCGCTCAGCGATAAACAGGAGAAATTTTTTCCAACGGGGCCGGTTTCCGCAGTTTCCATCCCTTGCCGGCGGAAATGGCGCAAATCCATTTTCCGGCGACACGGCCTCGCCTAGCCCCGCTTCACCAGCGCGTCCCTGATTTCCTCGAGCAGCTGCACCTCGCGAGACGGTGGCGGTTCGCTCTGCGGGTCTTCCTCCTGCTTGCGGCGCAGCTGGTTCATCCCCTTGATCGCCATGAACAGCACGAAGGCGACGATGGTGAAGCTGATCACATTATTGATGAACAGCCCGAAATTGATGGTCGCCGCCCCGGCCTGCCTGGCCGCGGCGAGCGAGGGATAGTGCTCGCCGTTCAGCGCAATGAACATGTTGGAGAAATCGACCCCGCCAGTGACCACGCCGATCGGCGGCATGATGATGTCGTCGACCAGCGAGCGCACGATCGTCGAAAAGGCGGCGCCGATGATGATGCCGACCGCCATGTCGACCACGTTGCCGCGAAGCGCAAACTCCTTGAATTCCTGCAACATTGCCGCTCCTCCTTGGCCTCCCGTCTCCTGCAAAGTCACCACCATGCCACGTTTCAACGCCAATGGTGTCCCCGGAGTTTGCAAGCCGCTGGCAGCTGTGCGGCCGGCGAGCTAAAAGCTCCATACCTCCCCCTAGCGGGGAGGTCGGCGCGCATTTGCGCACCGGGTGGGGGCAATACCTGCCGATAGTCTTGCCGTCACCCCACCGCTCGGCCAAAAAGCCGAGCCACCTTCCCCATCAAGTGGAGGGATGAAAAGAATGAGTAGGGGGAAGCGACGTGGCGACTGAGGTTCCCGCAAACGAGCATCCGGCGCGCGACCGCCATCAGCTCCAGACGCTGATCCTCGCCATCACGTTGCTGCTCACGGCGCTGCTCGCCGTTCTGGTCGTCATCGCCAGCGCGACTTGGCTCAACCGCTACGGCTTCGTGCATTTTCCGCTCGGCTTCTATCTTCTGGCGCAGGGCCTGCTCATCTTCATCGTCATCGTGGCGTTCTGGTTCATCCGCATCCAGGAGCGTATCGATCTGGCGCGGAGCGAACGCGAGGGGCTCGAATGATCCCGTCTCGCCTGCGCACGCCAAACCCGCATCTTGGCGCCTATTACGGCATCGTCACCAGCGCCTTCGTCTCGCTGATCATCATTCTGGCGATGTTCGAGCAACTGGGCTGGGGCCGGCTGCTGCTCGCTCAATGCATGATGCTGGTGCCGCTTGCGCTTTATCTTCTGATCGCTGTCGGCGCGCGCACCTTCGAGGTCGAGGACTATTTCGTCTCGGGCCGGCGCGTGCCACCGGTGTTCAACGGCTTCGCGCTGGCGGCTGTCGCGGTCGGCGGCGTGGGCTTTCTCGCCTACACGGGCACCGTGTTCTTTCTCGGCTTCGACGCGCTCGCCATCGGGCTTGGCTGGACTTTCGGCATGCTGCTCGCCGCCATCCTGTTCGTGCCCTATTTGCGCAAGGCCGGCTCCTATACCGTGCCGAGCTTCCTCGGCCATCGCTTTCGCTCGCGCAGCTTGCGCATGGCGGCCAGCGTGATGCAGCTGCCGCCGACTGCGCTACTCGTGGTCGCCGAGATCAAGATCGCCGCGCTGATCGCCGCGCTGTTCCTGCCGGTCTCCTTCTCCATCGCCGTGCTGGTGCTTGTGGCGCTGATCGCGGCGATCGCCATTCTCGGCGGCATGCGGTCGCTGACCTGGACGGCAAGCGCGGAGTTCCTGGTCGGCGCTGTCGGATTGACCGTGGTCGTAACCACCGTCTCGATCATGCTCACCAACGTGCCGGCGCCGCAACTGACCTATGGCGAGATGTTCTCGTCCTTGCACAATGCCGAGATCACGGCGGGACTCACGCCGCTGGTGCCGGGCGGGCTCGCGACCGCTTTGCCGGGCGCGATGCCGGCGCCGACGGTCAAGCCCTTCCTGCAGCCCTTCGGCAGTCTCGGTCCGATGGATTTCGCCACGCTGTTTCTCAGCCTCGCGCTCGGCACGGCGGCGCTGCCGAGCCTCTTGATGCGAAGCGGCGTGACCAGCTCGATCGCCGATCAGCGCCGCTCGACCGCCTGGGGACTCCTGTTCGTGGCCTTGTTCGTCATGACGGCCCCGGCCATCGCCGCCTTCGCCAAGCTCATCGTCTTCCGCGACATTGCGCTGGCCTCGGCCTCCTCGCTTCCCGTCTGGCTCACCGAACTCGCCGACAAGCACCTGCTGCAGGCCGCCGACGCCAACGGCGACGGCGCGATCGGCGCGGCCGAGCTGCTCATCGGCCGCGACGGCATTGCCCTCGCGCTGCCATGGGCGGCTGGGTTGCCTTACGTGCCCTGCCTGCTGATGGCCACCGCCGCGCTGGCGATCGCTCTCGCCGCGGCCGCCGCCCATCTGTTTACGCTGGCGGCGAGCCTGGCGGAGGACCTCTACCGCGTGCTCGATCGCGGTCAGGCACTCCCCCGGCTGATCGCCGCCTGGGCCGCGATCGCCGCATGCTCGCTTGCCGCCGCCATGTTCCTGATGATCGCCGAGGTCGATCCGCTGAAGGCCGCGCTGACGGCCTTCGCCTTCGCCGGCGCGAGCTTCTTCCCGGCCCTGCTGCTTGCCATCTGGTGGCGGCGATGCACCAAATGGGGTGCGTTCGCGGCGATGACCGTTGGCTTTCTCGTGATGCTCGGCGAACTGGTCGTCGGCGGCATGTTGGGTTTCAGCAACGCGGGATTCACCACCTCGCTCGCAAGTCTGATCGGCGCGCTGCTTGGCCTTGTGGCGGGCGTCGCGGTGAGTCTTTATCTGCACAAGCCGTCGCAAGGCGAAGACAGCTATTACGAGGAGATGCGCGATCCGGAGGGCGAGGCCATCTACGATCGGGCGCAGGCGCGCACGGCGGCGCAAGCCGCTGCTCGAGCTTCGGCGTCGGCGGAAACCGCGCCGAGCCATTGAGGGGTAAATCGAGCGGGAGCACGATGAACGACCAGCTAGCGCACAGGGACAAGCGCCTCACGCTCTATCCCGAGATCGTCCCCTACCGCACCGGACGGCTCAGGGTCTCGGACCTGCACGAGCTCTATTTCGAGGAATGCGGCTCGCCCGCCGGCAAGCCCGCGGTGCTGCTGCATGGCGGCCCCGGCGGCGGCATCAATCCCCTGATGCGCCGCTATCACGATCCGCGCGCCTATCGCATTGTGCTGTTTGATCAGCGCGGTTGCGGGCGCTCCACCCCGCATGCCTCGCTCGAGGAGAACACGACCTGGCATCTTGTCGACGACATCGAGCGCCTGCGCGAGCATCTCGGCATCGAGCGCTGGCAGGTGTTCGGCGGCTCATGGGGCTCCACGCTCGCGCTGGCTTACGCCGAGACCTATCCGGAGCACGTCACCGAGCTCGTGCTGCGCGGCATCTTCACGCTGCGGCGCTCGGAGCTCGAATGGTTCTATCAAGACGGCTGTAGCTGGATCTTCCCCGACGCCTTCGAGGAGTATTTACGGGTGATCCCCGAGGCCGAGCGCGGCGATCTGATCGAGGCTTTTCACCGGCGCCTGACCGATCCCGATCCCGCCGTGCAGCTCGACGCCGCGCGGGCCTGGAGCGCCTGGGAAGGCAAGACGCTGTCGCTGCTTCCCGACGCCGAGCGGGTACGCCGCTTCTCCGAGGACCACTACGCGCTGGCCTTCGCCCGCATCGAGTGCCACTACTTCGTCAATGGCGGCTTCTTCCATACCGACGATCAACTGATTGCCGACGCGCATCGGCTGAGGGACATCCCCGGCGTGATCGTGCATGGCCGTTACGACGTGGTGACGCCGGTCAAGATCGCCCACGATCTCGCCCGCGCCTGGCCTGAAGCGACCTTGCGCATCGTCGCCGATTCCGGTCACGCCATGACCGAGCCCGGCATCGTGCACGAGCTGATCGCCGCGACCGACGCCTTCCGCTAGGCGTTAGGCGTCGGCCGCATGGCCGATGAAGGACAGCGCGATGCTCCGCCGATGCGGGCTCGCGCGGTGCTCGATGAGGTAGACGCCCTGCCAAGTGCCGAGCGTCATGCTGCCCTCCTTCACCGGAATGCCGATGCTGACCGCGGTGAGCATCGCCTTGATGTGACTCGGCATGTCGTCCGGGCCTTCTTCTTGGTGGGCGTAGGCGCGCTCCTCCGGCGCGAGAAGATCGAGCGCATCGGCCAGATCGCGCCGCACATTCGGATCGGCATTCTCCTGGATGGTCAGCGACGCCGAGGTGTGGCTGACGAACACGGTCAACAGGCCGTCTTCGGCCGCGACGCTCTTGAGCCAGCGCGCCAGCTCGCCGGTGATCTCGACGAAGCCCTTGCCCCTCGTCGCCACCTGAAGCGTATGGCTCGCCTGCACCATCTCCGCCATGGCTTGAACCCTCCCCGCCGAACCTTTGCGGCCCATGGTCACCGTGCCGCGCGCGCTTGACAAGCCCGTCGCCGGCCTTTGCCGCGTCCCACAATAGGGCGTGGCTTAACGCAAAATTTACTCGGTCTTGCCACCGTGGTTTCGACCGCTTCTTCGCGTGTTTCTTGGACCGGTTTCTCGACCCTTCTGACGCGAACACGCCGGCGGCTCATGCGCCAAGGGGAACGCGATGGTTTCGGAAGCAAGCTGGCATAGCGGCATCGGCAGATATGGCAACGCGCCCTCCAGCGCGGGCCCGATGGATCAGCAAACGGTCGAAAGCCTGCTTCGCCGCCTCGTGCAGCGGGTCGAGGAGAGCGAGCGCCGCTATAGCGAGGCGCTCGACGAGTTGCATGCGCGGCTCGACCAGCTGGCGCAAACCACCGACGCCGCCCGTGCGGCCGGCGCCCCCGACGACTCGGCGACCTTCGATCGGCTGCACGACGAGGTGAGCAGTCTCACCCGGCGGCTCGAAGGCGAAGACTTCGAACCCGCTCGACGATTTCGAGCGCCTCGGCCGCGCGCTGTCCGGCGATCTGAATTACGCCGCGAGCCTGGCCGGTGCTCCAAGCACGCCCGGCCGGTTCGGCACCTCCGCCTTCCCCTCGTTGCCGAGCGAGCACCCCTCCGGGGGCCTGCCCTCTCACTTCCCCCTGCCGGATGTGGATTATTCCCGCCCGGCGCCGACGCCGCCATCCTCCGTCAGCGACAGCGAGCTCGAATTGCGTCTCGCCGAGATGGCCCATCGCCTCGAGGATTCCGTCGGCACGCCGATGCCGCCGGCGCTCGACGCCTTGAGCGCGCGGCTCGACGAGATCAGCCGCGATCTGGCCAAGGCCCTCGAAGCGCCGAAGACCCTCTCGCTCGAGCCGGTCGAGCGCCAGATTTCAGAGATGGCCAAGCAGCTTACCCGGGCCGAGGCGCAGCTCGCCAAGATCGGCGAAATCGAGAGCGCCCTGCTCCAATTGATCGAGCGGGTGGATGCCTCGCCGAGTCAGGACGAAGTGGCGAGCAAGGCCGCCGAAGAGGCCGCCCGCCGCGTCGCCGAAGAGGTGAAGCTGAGCGGCAACACCACCGAACGGCTCGATGCCATGCATCGCGATTTGATGGCGATGAACGACAGGACGAAATCGAGCGACGAAAAGCTCGCCGGCACCATCGAAGCGGTGCACGCCTCCTTGAAGGAGCTGGCGCACCAAGTCGAACGCGCCGCTACCCCGCCGCCTCCGCCCGCGCCGGCGGCGCCCGTCGCCATGCCTCGCGTTCCGTTCGCCGAGCGCATGCGCGACCTGGCGCCAATGCCGGGCATGCCGGGTCAGCAGCCGCCTGCCGCAATGGCTATGGAAAAAAGCGAAGAGCCCAAGGCTGCCGAGACCAACGGCCGCAAGGACGCCTTGGCCAAAGGCAAGCCCGCGCCTTCGCTTGGCGAAATGCCCGAGCCGGAGATTGCCCCTCGCTTCGGCCGCGCCAAGCGGGGCCCGATCGGCGAGATGGCTTTCGATCTCGACGCGCCGACCCCGCGCCGCGCGCCCGGCAAGGCAAGAATCGACTCCGAATACGAGATCCCCGACGATCTCGTGGCGGCGGCACGCCGCGCGGCCCAGGCCGCCGCGGCCAAGGCCGAAGAGCGGAGCAGCGGCTCACGCATCCGGCGCTTGCCGGGCGACGGCGAGACCGCGTCGGGCTCCGAGTTGCCGCTCCGCCGCAAGCGGTCGTTCCTCATCATTTGCGCTGCCGTGCTGCTCGCCATCAGCGCGGCACTCCTTTATAGCCGCTTGCGGTCCAAGCCCCAGCCCGAGGTTACGCCTCCCGCCATCGAGCAAAGCGTGCCCGCCCCGGCAGCGCCGGTCGAGGGCTCGTCCACGCCCGACGCCGGTGACGGCGCGCCCGCCGCTGGCGAGCCCACGCCGGAGACCCCGGCAACGCCCGGTTCGGGCTCTTCCGAGCTTGACTGGCAACCCGAGGTGAACCCGGCTCCGAACGATGCGGCCGACGCCGGCTCGAACCGCAATTTCACCGATGTCGCCAAGTCGCCCTACCACCAGCCGGTCGCGGACGAGACGCAGGCGCAAGCGCAGCCGGCCTCGTTGACGCAAGATCAGACGCCGGCTCTTCCGCCCGGCGTCGTCTTCGCGGTCGAAGACCCCAGCATGGGCTTGCAAGGACAAGTCGCCGCCCCTGCCCCCCCTGCCGCCCCTGCCGCGCTGCCGATGGGCCTTCCTTTGCCGCCCGCCGATCTCGGGCCGTTGCCGTTGCGTCAAGCGGCCGCGCAAGGCGATGCGCGCGCGCAATACTCGATCGGACTCCGTTACGCCGAAGGCGAGGGCGCCCCGCAGAATTTGACTGAAGCCGCGCGCTGGTTCGAGCGCGCCGCGAGCGCGGGCCTCGCGCCCGCCCAGTATCGTCTCGCGGTGCTCTATGAGCGCGGGCAGGGCGTCATCAAGGATCTCGGCCGGGCGCGGTCCTGGTATCAGGCGGCCGCCGAGAAGGGCAACGTCAAGGCCATGCATAATCTCGCCGTAAGCCTGAGCGGCCGCCAAGACGGCGACCCCGATTATGCGCTCGCCGCCAAATGGTACGGCCAAGCCGGCGCTTACGGCCTCGCCGACAGTCAGTTCAATCTCGCCGTCCTCGCCGAGCATGGCCTCGGCATGCCGAAAAATCTCGGCGCGGCGTATCAATGGTTCGCCCTTGCCGCCAAGAACGGCGATCAGGAAGCGGCGAAGCGGCGCGACCTGATCAAGCCGGAGCTCGATGCGGCGGCGCTTGCCGCGGCCGACCAGGCCGTCGCCACCTGGACCGCCAAGCAACCGCCGGCCGAGGCCAACGAGGTCGACGAACAGCAGGACTGGGCGGACGCGACCGGCGCTTCGGCAGCCAATATCGCGCTCGTCAACCGGGCGCAGGCGCTCCTCAACAAGCTCGGCTATGACGTTGGCGTCCCCGACGGGCTGATGGGCGCCAAGACCCGCGAGGCGATCAAGAGCTTCGAGCAGCGCAACGGCCTCGAGGAGACCGGCGAGGTCACCATCCCCCTCGTGGCCAAGCTCGAGCGCCTCACCAGCTAGCAGACAAGCGGGGCCATGACGGCGCGCATGTTTGTGAGGTAATACCAGTCAAGCTTCGGTCTCCTCGCTTGCTGGATTCGATGTTTCAAATCTACCTCCCCATTGCCGAGCTGTCGGTGAACCTTTTGGTCATGCTGGGGCTCGGCGCGGCGGTCGGCTTCCTGTCGGGCATGTTCGGGGTGGGCGGCGGCTTCCTGCTGACTCCGTTTCTGATGTTTTCGGGCATTCCCCCCTCGATCGCCGTCACCACCGGCGCCAATCAGATCGTCGCCACCTCGGTATCGGGCGCCATGGCCCAATGGCGGCGCGGCAATATCGACTTCCGCATGGGGACGGTGCTGATCGTCGGCGGCGTGGCCGGCGCCCTGATCGGCGTGGTCCTGCTCAAGATCCTCCGCGAGGCGGGGCAGGCGGGCCTGATCATCTCGCTGACTTACGTGCTGCTGCTCGGGGTCATCGGCAGCCTGATGCTGAATGAGAGCATCGGCGCCATCCGCCGGGCGCGCGCCGGCAAGCCTGCCTCGGGGCGGAAGCCCGGACAGCACAACTGGATCCACGGCATGCCGCTCAAGCTGCGCTTTCCCCGCTCGCGGCTTTATATCAGCGCCATCCCGCCGCTGGTGATCGGCTGGGTCGTCGGCCTGTTGACCGCCTTTCTCGGCGTCGGCGGCGGCTTCATCATGGTGCCGGCGATGATCTATCTGTTGCGCATGCCGACCAATGTCGTCATCGGCACCTCGACCTTTCAGATCATTTTCGTCACCGCCGTCGTCACCGTGCTGCAGGCGACATTCAACTACTCGCTCGATGTCGTGCTCGCCCTGATCCTCGCGGCGGGCGGCGTCATCGGCGGACAGTTCGGCGTGCGCGCCGGACAGAAATTCAGGGCCGAGCAGTTGCGGGCCATGCTGGCCCTCATGGTGCTCGCGGTCGCGCTCCGCCTTTTGTTCGACCTGTTGCTGAAGCCGTCCGAGCTGTACAGCCTCAGCCCGCTCCTGGCAGGTGCATGATGCGGGCCGCGCTTGCATTTGCCCTGCTGCTCGCGACCTTGGGCCTGGGTCCTGCCGCCGCGGCCGAGCCGGCCCCGCCGCCGGCGCCGCGCGAAGAGGTGGTGTCGGACATCTCCACCCGCGAGATCTCCATCCAGTCGAACTTCACCGGCATCGAGATCCTCATCTTCGGCAGCGTCGATTACAGCGGTGCCGCCGAGCCCGACAAGGACATCTACGACGTCATTGTCGTGCTGCGCTCGCCGGATCAGGCCGTCGTCGCCAGACGGAAGGAGCGGATGGCGGGGATCTGGGTGAACGGCGCCGGCAAGATCTATCCGACCGTGCCGGGCTTCTACGCCGTCCTCTCCTCGCGGCCGTTGCGGGCGATCACCTCCGACGAGACGCTGAAGACGCTGGGAATCGGCCTCAACAACATCGATTTCGGCAGGGTGACCAAGAGCGGCCCCGACGAGGAAACCTTTCGCTCGACCGTGATCAGACTGAAAGAGCAGCAGCAGCTCTTCCAGGAGCATGACGACGGCGTGGCCTTCATCGGCCGCAGCCTGTTCAGGGCGAGCGTCGACCTGCCGGTCAATGTGCCGATCGGCCGCTACACCGCCGATGTGTACCTGTTCCGCGACGGGCAAGTGGTGAGCAAGAACCAGAGCACGCTCGAAGTGACCCAGGCGGGCCTCGAGCGGGCGATCTATCTGATGGCTTTCAACCGTCCGCTGATTTACGGGCTGGTCGCGGTCCTGCTCGCCGTGCTGGCGGGACTGGCCGGCTGGGTCGCGTTCCGCCGCGAATAGATCAGTCCGGGCAGCAGCAGGCTGCCGAGCACGGGATAGACGTCGGCGCGGCCCATCATCCAGGCTTCGAGCTGGCGGCGGGAAAACAGAGGCCCGAACGCCTCGTCGAGCACGTTGAGCCCACCGGCATAGGCGCCGAACGCCGGCATCACCAGGCGGACGCCGTCAGTGGCGAAGCAGCGGCGGCGGATCATCGACCCGCGCCGGGCGATGCGCGCCACCGGGTGCAGATGGCCGGCGATCTCCCGCGCCGACGGCGTGGCGAAGGCTCGTGCCGCAGCGTCAGCCCGCGAATCGACAGCGTGGCACAGACCGTGCCGCCGATCGAGGCGGGGAGATGCGGATCGTGATTGCCGCAGATCCAGAACCATTCGCGCCCCTGCTGCAGCTTGAGCAGGAAGGCGCGGTCGTCGGCGGCGATACGCTCGGCCAACTCCGCGCGATGGAAGCTGTCGCCGAGCGCCACGACGCGCGACGGCGCGACGGCGGCAATCACCTTGGCTAGCCGCTCCAGCGTGGTGCGCGTGTCGTAAGGCGGCAGCAGCATGCCGAGCGCGGCGAAGGCGGCGCCCTTCTCCAGATGCAGGTCGGCCACCAGCAGCGTGTCCTCCTCCTGCCAATAGAGCGCGCCGGCGGCGAGCGGCCGCATCGCGTGTCCGGAGACGCTGATATGCGCACGCAGTGATGGGGCTGTTTCCGGCATGAGATCAGGCTTTGCGCGCAGCATGTCCGCTTAAGGCCTCCGCGATGAGCTCTTCAACCGTCTCACGCAACAAGACCTCACTCGCCTCCCCTGGAACGCTCTCGCGCCCGATCTCGAGCATGACCGGCACGGCGAGCGGCGAAACTTGGCGCAGCGCAATATGCCTGATTCGCCCATTGATTCGCCTCAAGAATTGTCCGAGGCGGCCGACATCGATGAGTCCCGTTGCCGCATCGGCGAAAGCAGCCTTGAGCAGGATATGGTCCGGCTCGTGCTGCCGCAGCACATCATAGATCAGGTCGGAGGAGACCGTCATCTGCCGCCCGGTCTTCTCCTGTCCGGGATGGCGGCGCTCGATCAGGCCGGAGATGATGGCGCACACCCTGAAGGAGCGCTTCATCAGGCTCGACTCGGCGAGCCAGGCATCGAGATCGTCGCCGAGCATGTCTTCGTCGAAGAGTTGCGCGAGGTCGAGGCGGCCGGTCTTCACCATCTCGCCCATGTCGTTGAGCGCCCAGATGGCCAGCGCATATTCGTTGGCGACGAAACCGAGTGGCGCCGCCCGCGCCCGTTCCAGCCGCCGCGTCAGCAGCATGCCGAGGCTTTGATGCGCCAGCCGCCCTTCGAACGGGTAGCAGACGAGATAATGCTTCTGCCCGCGCGGGAAGGTCTCGACCAGAACCTCGTCGGCTCCGGGGACCACCGAGAGCTCGGCCTGGAGCCGCAGCCAATCCGAGACCTGGTCGGGGAGCCGCGACCAGGTGCCGGGATCGGCCAGCATGTTGCGCACCCGCTCGGCCAGATAGGTCGAGAGCGGAAACTTGCCGCCTTCGTAAGCCGGCACCTTGGGCTCGGTCGCATGCGCGCGGGTGACGATGGCGTCGGTCTCGCGCAGGCCTTCGAAGCGCAACACCTCGCCGGCGAACACGAAGGTGTCGCCCGGGGTGAGCTGCTCGATGAAATATTCCTCGACCTCGCCCAGCACGCGGCCGCCCGCGAGCATGCTGGACGGCTTGAGCGCGCCGCCTTTCAGCCGGGCAAGCCGCACCCGCACCATCGGCGCCTCGACGATGGTGCCGACATTCAGCCGGTATTGCTGGGCGATGCGCGGATGCGCGACTCGATAGCGGCCTTCGGGGGTCTTCTTGAGTTTCGCATAGCGCTCGTAGTTGGCGAGCGCATAGCCGCCGGTCGCCACGAACTGCAACACCTGGTCGAAGCCTTGGCGCAACAGGCCCTGATAGGGCGCGGCGCTCGTCACCTCGCGATAGAGCTGGTCGGGGTCGAACGGAGCGGCGCAGGCCGTGCCGAGCACATGCTGGGCCAGCACGTCGAGCGCGCCCGGCCGCGAGGGCGGCGTGTCCTGCGCGCCCTCTTCCGCCGCTTCGAGGGCTGCCTGGCATTCCACCACCTCGAAGCGGTTGGCCGGCACCAGCAGCGCCTTGCTCGGCTCGTCCAGCCGGTGATTGGCGCGGCCGATGCGTTGCGCCAGCCGGCTTGCGCCCTTCGGCGCGCCGACATTGATGACGAGATCGACCTCGCCCCAGTCGATGCCGAGATCGAGCGTCGAGGTGCAGACCACGGCGCGAAGCTTGCCCGCCACCATCGCCGCCTCGACCTTCCGCCGCTGCGCCACGTCGAGCGAGCCGTGATGCAGCGCGATCGGCAGATTGGCGTCGTTGTAGCGCCACAGCTCGTGAAACAGCATCTCGGCCTGCGAGCGCGTATTGACGAAGATCAGCGACAGGCGGTGTGCCTTGATCGCCGCGTAGATCTCCGGCAGCGCGTAGCGCGCCGAATGGCCGGCCCAAGGCAGCTCGGCGTTCGAGCGCAGGATGGCGATGTCGGCGCGGGCGCCCTCTCCCGCGGTGACGATCTCGGCGAGCCGCGTCGCGGTCTGTCCCTGATGCGGCACGAGGAACGAGGCAAGCTCGTAAGGCCGCGCCACCGTCGCCGACAGGCCGATCGCCGTGAGCTCGGGCGAATGCGTGCGCAGCCGCGCCAGATCGAGCGCCAAGAGATCGCCGCGCTTGCTGGAGGCAAGCGCGTGCAACTCGTCGAGGATCACATATTTCAGGCTGCCGAACAGCTCGGCCGCGCCTTTATGCGACAGCATCAGCGCGATCTGCTCCGGCGTGGTCAGCAAAATGTCGGGCGGCAGGACGCGCTGCCGCGCGCGGCGCGAGGGCGGCGTGTCGCCGGTGCGGGTCTCGAGCCTGATCGGCAGCTCCATCTCGGCCACCGGCATGGCCAGATTGCGCGCGATGTCGACGGCGAGCGCCTTGAGCGGCGAGACGTAGAGCGTATGGATGGCGGTTGCCGGCTTCCGCTTCGGCGGCTGGCGCGCCAGATCGACCAGGCTCGGCAGAAACCCGGCCAGCGTCTTGCCGCCGCCGGTCGGCGCGATCAACAGCGTGTCGCGCCCGGAGCCGGCATGGTCGAGCAGCGCCAACTGGTGCGCGTGCGGGCGCCAGCCGCGCGCCTTGAACCAGCCGGCGAACGGCTCGGGCAGCCCGGCGGGGGCGGTATCGACGATCAGGCTTTTGCTTGCGCGCATTGCTTCTTCTGCTTGACCTTCGTGACCCTTCGCACCAATTCTGGCGTAATTCGAGTCGAAGCTCCTAGGGCGCTTGCCCGGCGAAAAGGAGAGCTGACAGATGGATCGGTTTTTTGGCGGCAATCCGGCGCTCGTTCTGCTCAGGCTGGCGATTCTCTCGCTGATCGTGGGGGTCGTGCTCGCCGCGCTCGGCTTCAGCCCGTTCGAGCTGATCGACAGCCTGAGGCGGCTGGTCGAGCGGATCTACGACATGGGCTTTGCCGCGGTGGAAAAGGCGTTCCGCTACTTCCTGCTCGGCGCCGTCATCGTCTTCCCGGTCTGGCTCGTGACGCGCCTGCTGAAATCGCTCGGCCGCAGCTCGAGCGGCGATCTGGTCGACCCAAGCTCGCGCAACCGCGAAGCCTAGAGGATCGCGAGCACCGTCTCCGGCGGCCTGCCGATCGCCGCTTTGCCGCCGGCGACCACGATCGGCCGCTCGATCAGGATCGGGTTCGCCACCAACAGCGCGATCAGCGCATCCTCGTCCAATTTGCGGTCCTTCAGGCCCAGCTCGGCATAAAGCGGCTCGCTCTTGCGCACGATATCGGCGGCCTTGAGCCCGAGCTTCTTGAGAATGGATTTGAGCTCGGCAGCCGAGGGTGGAGTCTTCAGATAGTCGACGATCTTCGGCTGAACCCGCGCGCTTCGATCAGCTTCAGCGTCTCGCGCGATTTCGAGCAGCGCGGATTGTGGAAGATGGTGACGCTCATATCACCTGCTCCGCCCATTCGCCCGCGCGCCGCCCGATCAGCGGCGTCAAGCTAGCGAATCCGTCTTTCGCCATCGCCTCGACCAATGCGCGCTTGATGCGACCGATCAGCCCCGGCCCTGCGAACACGAGCCCGGTATAGAGCTGGAGCAGAGTGGCGCCGGCCTCGATCTTGGCCAGCGCCGCCTCGCCGGAATCGATGCCGCCAACGCCGATCAGCGGCAGCTTGCCTTGCGTGAGCTGGTAGACCCGCGCCAACATCCGCGTCGACCGGGCGAACAGCGGGCGGCCTGAGAGGCCTCCGCTCTCGCGGGCGAAAGCGATCGTGTCGACGCCCTCGCGGGAAAGCGTGGTGTTCGACACGATGATGCCGTCGACGCCATGGGCGAGGATGACGCCGACCACCTCCGGCAAATCGGCGTCGGCGAGATCGGGAGCGAGCTTCACCAGCAGCGGGGGTTTGTGGGGCAGCGCCTGGCGCGCGGCCTGAACGCGCTTGAGCAAATCATCGAGCGCCGCCGGCGCCTGGAGATCGCGCAAGCCCGGCGTATTGGGCGAGGAGATGTTGACGGTGAGGTAGCTCGCGACTTGGGCCATGCGCTCGATGCCCGTCACGTAGTCGGCGATGCGATCTTCGCTGTCGCGGCCGGCGCCGACATTGACGCCGACGATTCCGTGCGGGCGATCTTGCAGCCGGGCAAGCGCCGCCACCTGTCCCTCATTGTTGAAGCCGAGGCGGTTGATGATGGCGTGGTCCCGAGCGGAGCGAAAGATGCGGGTCCCTGCGTTGCCGCTTTGCCCCAGCGGCGTCAGCGTGCCCACCTCGACGAAGCCGAAGCCCATGGCGAGAAGCTGGCGCGGCACGCGCGCATTCTTGTCGAAACCGGCCGCCATGCCGACAGGATTGGGAAAATCCAGGCCGAGCACGGTCTGGGCCAAGCGCCTATCGTCGGCGCCCTCGGCGCGCGGATAGAGCCCAAGCTCGAGGCTCTTGATGGCGATGTCGTGGGCGCTCTCGGGATCGAGCGCCTGCAGCAGCGCCTGGCCGAGCCCGAACAGCCCACTCACGCGAAGACTCCTTCCGGCAGAACGTGGCGCCCGTCCGGTCCGAGAGCGAGCGGTTCGCTCCACAGCACGGCGGCAAGCTCGAGCGGCGCATAAAGATGCGGAAACAGCGCGCCGCCACGCGAAGCCTCCCATTTCAACGAAGGCCCAAGCCGCTCCGCATCGAGCGCGACGAGAACGAGGCCGTCCTGCCCGGCGAAATGCGTGGCGAGCGTTGCCGCAAGCTGATGGCCGGCCGAGAGATGGATGAAGCCGTCGCGGGCATCGTCGGTCGAGCCGTCGAAACGCCCCGCAGTCCACGCCGCCTCGAAAGCGGCCTCGCTCAGGACTTTATAGACAGGCTCTGCCATGGCTCCGCCGCGACACTAGCCGCAACCCCTTAGCTGCAACAAGGCGACGGCAGCCGGAATGCGGTGGACAAACGGCGCAAATAAGCCATAATTCCTACCATAGGCATAAATTCCGATTCGTGGTCGCTCAGGCAACGGGGTCGCTTCCCCTGAACAGGCTCACCCACACCAGGGTATGGAACGCCATCGACGCGCTCGCGCGGCGCTACAGCCTTTCGGCGTCCGGGCTCGCCAAACGCGCCGGACTCGATCCCACCTCGTTCAACAAATCGAAGCGCGTCACCGGCGAGGGGCGCCCGCGCTGGCCCTCGACCGAGAGCCTCGCCAAGGTGCTGGAGGCGACCGGCGCCAGCTTCGAGGATTTCACCCAGCTGATCACCGCCGAACCGCGCGCCGCGCGGCCGATTCCGCTGATCGGCCTCACCCAGGCGGGCGGCGGCGGCTTCTTCGACGATGGCGGCTTCCCTGTTGGCCAAGGCTGGGACCAGATCCGCTTCCCCAAGGTCGACGACGAGAACGCCTACGCGCTCGAAGTCACCGGCGACTCGATGCAGCCGCTTTATCGCGACGGGGATATCCTCATCGTCTCGCCGAACTCCGCGCCGCGCAAAGGCGACCGCATCGTTCTCCGCACGACCGACGGCGAGGTGATGGCGAAGATCCTGGTGCGGCGCACGGCAAAGACGGTCGAGCTTGCGTCCTTCAATCCGGCCCACGCCAATCTCGTCTTTCCGCTGGACCGTATCGATTGGATGGCGCGCATCGTCTGGGCGAGCCAATAGCAGACAGCGGCGACCGAGGCCCGTAGAATGGCCCGATCAGCGCGTATTCATGCTGGTTCAGGTTTGGGGGATCCGATCGCATCATGGAGCGTGCCTCACGCATCGTTTCGATCCTGCTCGGCCTCGGCGTGACATTCCTGTTGTGGCCGGTCGCGGTTCCGCTCGGCTTCGGCGAGGTGTGGTGGGCGAGCCAAAAGGCGCAATGGCAATCCGACGCGAAGCCGGTTCCCCCGGCCGCGCCATCGCAGCCGGTCGCCCCGTCTCCCACGCCTCCGCCGCAAGCCGCGGCTCCCCTCCCCGCGCCCGCGCCGGCGCCGGCGCCGACGCAACATGCGGTGGAACAGGACGCCGCCTCGCCAGAGCCGGCTCAACCGCCACAGGCCGACGCCAAGACTGGGCAAACTGCCGCGGTGACTGCGAAGGACCCTGACAAGACCGGCGCCGTTGCCCCGCAAACCACGCCGAAGCTCTATTACCGCGTCACCGTGCGCGACGGCGGCACGCTGCAATCGGGCAGTGTCGTCATCAAGCTTGCCGGCATCGCCGCCCGCGATGACGAGGCCACCTGCAAAGGGACGAACGGCAAAGCATGGCCTTGCGGCGCGGCCGCCAAGGCAGCCCTGACGCGGCTGATCCACGCCCGCGCCGTCACTTGCGAGGTGCCGAAGCAAAGCGCGGCGAAGGACGTCGTTGCCCGCTGCTCGGTGGCGGAAACGGATCTCTCCACCTGGATGGTGCGGCAGGGCTGGGCCGAGCCGAAAGACACTAACGAGCCCGCGCTTGTCCAAGCGGCGGCGGCCGCCAAACAGGACAAGCTCGGGCTCTGGCGCGGCGCGGAGTGAGCGGCGGGCCCGCTCGCTAATGCGCCGCGTTCTGGTCTGATGCCGTCGCGCCGGTGGTTGGGTTTCTGCCGGTCCGGCTGATCGGCTGCGAGGCTGAGCTTCGTCGGCGGCAACGATGATGACGCCCGGCGGCAAGATCGATTCCTTCTTGGTCGGCACGTCAGCGCGCGAGGTGACGCCCAGGGTCAAAGCGATCACCGCGGCACTCGCAATCAGCGTGCTGGTTTTGGTCATTTCGCGTCTCCTCTCGCCAGGAAAACTCTCTTTCGCGGAGCGCTGTTCCTGCAAAAAGATCGGCGCGGACCGGAACTTTTCCGGTTCGCGCCGCGAAACTGACCTGAGCCCGCACGCGAAACGCGTCGAACTCTATTTATTGGGGTTGGTCGCTGTCCTCGTCCTCGTCGGGCGGCATGACATCGTCACTCTGCTCGTCGGGAGCGTCGCCGGTCGTGGGATTTCTGCGGGCCGGTTGATCGATCTTGTCCGTGTCGTTTTCCGGGTTCGCACCCTGATCTTCGCCGACATGCGTGCCTTCGTCCGTGCCCATCTTGGCCGAGCCGGCGGAATCGCTATCGTCATCGCCCGCGGCGCTGTCGTCGCCTGTCGCGTTATCGTCGCGGCGCTGTTATCGTCCGTCGCGTTATCGTCGGCCGCGTTATCGTCCGTCGCGTTATCGTCGGCCGCGACGACAATATTTTTGGCGATCAGGTCATGCTGCTCGCTCGCTGCCGCGGCATACCCCGCCACACCGAAAATCAGCACCCCCGCGGCGGCGGTTACTCCCAGCTTTATCTTGGTCATTTGGATAATCTCCTACCTAGGACAAGCATTCTAGGCGTAACACTTGGCTCGGCGCGGGGCGGGAATGCGAGGCAAAAAGACGCGGACCGAGCCGTCGCCCGATCCGCGTCCTTAGGAATGCAAAACGCCGCTTAAACTAAAGCGGCGCTTGAGAAAATCGGCTTACGAGTTGTCGCAAACGACCTTGAGGTCGATGTTGGCCTCGTCCATGCTCGGATAGGCCTGCTTGCCGACCTGCATGCCGAGCTCGTCCTCGCTCACCAGGTTCTGCTCGACGACGCGGCAATGCTGATTCTTGTCCTTGATGATGACGAACTGGCTGCCATCGGCGGCGAAAGCAATACCGGCAAAGCCGAACACGATAGCGGCGGTAAGAGCATACTTCATAGGGGAACTCCTCCTGGTTGGTGCCCAGGAAATAGCCACAAACCTTCTAAAACATGCTGAATCCAATTCCGGCAACTTGCGAACAAGTTGCGGGAGATTCGCCGCCGCGCTGTCGTCAGGAGACGGCTACTTCCGCTTTCACCTCGTCGGTGACGACCTCGAACGAGGCGAGCGTGTGCGGGCCGAACGAGGTGGTGATGGCCACGTCGGTGGCGTCGCGCCCACGGGCGATGAGAATGCGGCCAATACGCGGAACATTGTGGCGCGCATCGAACGTGTACCAGCTGCCGTCGAGGAACACCTCGAACCAGGCGCTGAAATCCATCGGGCACGGGTCGGGGGGAATGCCGATATCGCCGAGATAGCCGGTGCAATAGCGCGCCGGGATATTCATGCAGCGGCAAAGCGTGACGGCGAGATGCGCGAAGTCGCGGCACACGCCCCGCTTCTCGATATAGGTATCGTAGGCGGTGCGGCCGACATGGGCGTGCTCGTAGCCGAACTTGACATGCTCGTTGACGAAGTCGCAGATCGCCTGCACCAGCCCCCAGCCTTTGCGCACCTTGCCGAATTTCGACCAGGCGATGTCCGATAGCCGGTCGGTCTCGCAATAGCGGCTGCCGAGCAGATAGACGAGCGTGTCGACGGGGAGCGTGTCGAGCGACAGCTGCGGCGCGAGCGGCGCGACGACGTCCGGCTCGCCGCTGTCGTTGATGAGGAAATCGGATGACAGCGTCAGCCGACCCTGCGGCGCGCGGATCACATGGCAAATGTTGCCGAAGCCGTCGACATATTCGGTGATCGGCACGAACGGATGGACTGTCAGTCTGTCCTCGGTGATGAGGTCGAAGCGCCGGTCCGGATGGACGCTCAAGGTGAGGATCATCGGCGTCGGCTGCAGGCAGTCGTAAGCAATTCTGTAACCTGCACGAACTTTCATCACATCTCGCCCAGTTAATGAGCTGCGCTGCCCGGCCGGTCGAGGACACGCCCCCAACCGCGAATGGCTGGGAGCCTGTTCCTGATGCTCGGTTTTGCGATTAGCCTACCCAGCAACACTCGTGCCAGACGAACGCTCTAGGCGGCTGCAAGTTCACCGCTGAGCGCCTTTTTGATCAGAGCGCGCGTCTCGGCGATGCCGTAGAGCTCGACGAAGGAGCCGAAGCGCGGGCCTTGCGTCTGCCCGAGCAGCACCTCGTAAAGCGCCCCGAACCAATCGCGCAACGGCTCGAAGTCGTGCTCCTTGCCGACGGCATAGACCTCCGCCTGGATTTCCTCGGCGAGCGCGGCCTTCGGCAGCTTGGACAAGCGTGCCTCGAGGTCGATGAGCGCCGCCCGCTCCTTGTCGGAGGCCGCGCGATAGAGCTTCGCCGGCTTCACGAAGTCGTGGAAGTAGCGGATGGCGTAGCCGACCAATTGGTCGAGCAGCGGATGCGCTTCGGGCGTGGCGTCGGGGGCGTAACGCCGGATGAAGCCCCACAGCACCTCTTTGTCCTCGGAGTTCGACGCGCTCGCCAGATTGAGCAACAGCGCGAAGCTGATGGGGAGCTCGGCCTGGGGCGGCTCGCCCTGATGGATGTGCCATACCGGGTTCATCAGCCGCGCCGCCGGCTCTTCCTTCGGATAGGCGGCGAGATGGCCGACATATTCGTCGACCGCGCGCGGGATCACGTCGAAATAGAGGCGCTTCGCCTTGCGCGGGCTCTGGAACATGTAGAGCGACAGGCTCTCGGGCGAGGCGTAAGTCAGCCACTCCTCGATGGTCAGCCCATTGCCGCGCGACTTGGAGATCTTCTCGCCGTTCTCGTCGAGGAAGAGCTCGTAGTTGAAGCCTTCCGGCTGCTGCGCGCCGAGGATGCGGCAGATGTGCCCCGCGAGGCGCACCGAATCGATCAGGTCCTTGCCCGCCATCTCGTAGTCGACGCCGAGCGCCGCCCAGCGCATCGCCCAATCCGCCTTCCACTGCAATTTGCAATGGCCGCGCGTGACCGGGACCTGCGTCAGCCTCCCGCTGTCGGGATCCTTGTAGACGATCGAGCCCGACACGGTGTCGCGATCGACGATCGGCACTTGCAGCACCTGCCCCGTCGTCGGCGAGATCGGCAGGAAGGGACTGTAGGTCGCGCGACGTTCGGGGCCGAGCGTCGGCAGGATCACATCCCTGATCGCATCGTAATGGTTCAGCACCTTGAGCAGCGCCGCGTCGAAGCGCCCGCTGGTGTAGCACTCGGTCGCCGACAGGAATTCGTAGTCGAAGCCGAACGTGTCGAGAAATGCCTTCAGCCGCGCATTGTTGTGGTGGCCGAAGCTTTTATGCTCGCCGAAAGGATCGGGCACCTGCGTCAACGGCTTGCCGAGATGCTCGGCCAGCATCTCTTTGTTCGGGACGTTGTCCGGGACCTTGCGCAAGCCGTCCATGTCGTCGGAGAAGCAGATCAGCCTGGTCGCGATCTTGTCCTCGGTGAGGACGCGGAAGGCGTGACGCACCATGGTGGTGCGCGCAACCTCGCCGAACGTGCCGATATGCGGCAGCCCCGATGGCCCGTAGCCGGTCTCGAAGATGATGGCGCCGGTCGGCTTGGGGATGCGCTTCAGCCGGCTTAGGACCTTGCGCGCCTCCTCGAACGGCCAGGCCTTGCTGACATGGGCATGCGCCAGAAGCTCGGAGCTGACCTCGATTTTCGGCGCGAGCTTGGATTTCGGCTTGGGCGCCAGGGGGGCATGCGCATCTTTCGCGTGGCTCATGCTCGCTTCGAGTTGCGGCTCTGCCTTGCGGCGCGGAGCGCGATGAGGCGTCTTGGTACGGGGCGGGCGGGCCATGGCCGGGAATACAGGTGATGGTGGTTGTGAGTGTCGCCCGACAAATTTCACAAATCGCTACCTAGCGCCAGTCTTTCCATGCCGACGGGGGGCTTGCCCCTATGGGCGCAATTGCCTACGGTCGCGCCGCTTTTGGGCCTCAGCGCAATCACAGGGGGATCCACATGACCGAGCCGTTGAACCATCACGCCGCGCTCATCTATGTGATGGTCACCATGTCGGCGGTGGACCGCACCATGACCGACGCCGAGCTCTCCCGCATCGGCGAGATCGTGTCGAATTTGCCGGTGTTTCGCGATTTCGACCAAGAGAACCTGGTCAAGACGGCCGAGGGCTGCGGCGAGATCCTGAGTGCCGACGGCGGCCTAGACCATGTGCTGGTGCTGATCCGCAGCAACCTGCCGAAGAAGCTGCGCGAGACGGCTTATGCCGTGGCGCTGGAAGTCGCCGCCGCGGACCTCGATGTGAAGCCCGAAGAAACGCGCTTCCTCGAGATGCTGCGCGACAGCCTCGAGCTTGACGCGCTGACCACCACGGCCATCGAGCGCGGCATCAGGGCGCGCAACCTCGTGATTTAGTCCGTTCGCGCCGTCGCGCCGCAGGCGCATTGGCAAGACCATGCTCGGTCTTTTCCCATTCGAAACGCGCGGTGGCGAATTGCCAGAGCGCGCGATAGGCCGCCGCCGAGATGAGTAGCCAATAAATTGGCATCAGAGGAATCTTGCCGGAGCAGTCTCGCTGTCTCCGCGTCGTCGCAGCGCCAGCAGCCCGAGCGCCATCGAGGCGAGGTAGCCAACCGAAAGGTCGAAGCAGGCGATCAGCCAGAACGGCCAGCCGAGCGGGCTCTGCGGCAGCGCCAGCATGCCCCGGGTAACGAGATCAAAGGCGACCAGAGCATAGAACCAAGGATGCACCAGCGCCGACAACACGGTGCCCGCGATCATGATCTGAAAGGCGAGAAAGCCGCGCGGGCCGAGCTCCCGCCAAAGTGCGCGGGGGTCGCGCATGTGCACGAGCCAGGTCTGTAGATAGCCTTTGACCCAGCGCGTGCGCTGACGCAGCCAGCTCATATAGGTGGAAGGCGCTTCTTCGTAGGTGGTCGACGCCAACATCCGGCAGCGATAGCCATTGCGCGCGAGCCTAATGCCGAGATCGGCATCCTCCGGTAAAGCGGCACGAGCAGCGTATAGATGGGGAGCGCGCGATCCGGCAGGCGCGGACAGGACGCTTCGTCGCCGCCGCTCGCGCGATGCGAACAGGCCATAGGCCGCGAGCAGGCGAAATCCGATCAGCGGCACGAACAAGACGCCGAGAACTCGCGGTGACGCCCCACACTGTCGCGGCGGGCCAAAGCGCAAGCGCGATCAGCAACACCAGCGGGACGAAGCAGCACGCGAGGCGCTGCCAAAGCGCGAGCGGCGTCCGCGCGCTTTGCTCCGGCTTGCGCGAGGCCAGGCCTTCGACCGCATGCAGCACGAAGGACGGAGCAAAGTGGCGGCAGATCGCGCCCCTCACCGCCTGCGGCGAGGCAAGCGAGAATTCATGCGGCGCCAGCCGCGCCAGCATCTCGCGCAACGCGTTGGGTCTGACGCGGTCGGGCGCCAAGACGAAGCTCCTTGCGCGGGCGCGTTCCTTCAGCAGCCCGACGGCAAGGCTCTGGCGCGGGTTTGCCGCCGCGGCGGGTGCGACGTCGGCGGCGAGAAGATCGGATTTGAACGGCGCGCCGCAGGCCTCCGCCAGTGCGCGGTAATAATCCGTCGGGTCGAGCCAGCCATGGGCGATCAGCACCTCGTGCGGATGCACGCCCCAGGCCGCGGCGATCGCCTCGGCGCGCGCCAAGGTGGCGGAATCGACGAAGCGGCCGAGCAGGAAAACGTATTCGGAGCGCGGCAATGCCTTGAGGCGCGCAGCAAGATGCGCGTGCTGCCTGCCAGACCGGAAAGATTCCGCCACAGCCGACACGGGAATGCCCCCAGCATTCTCCCGCGAGTATTTGCAATTTTAAGGTGAAGCGCAATATTGGAGTCTCGCTGCGGAGTTGTATCGACGTTGTACACTGTAGACTTGTAGAATACAATACTACAACTTATCCGTGTTTGCACCCTTGGCACCTATGGCTAAGCCGCGTTAAGAGTGAAGCGTGACCTCTTCGCGCAATCCTTCCTTCCGCTCGAATCGCGTGCCGCTCCTGGCTTGGGTGTTGGCCCTGCTCGCGGTCATGGCGCTCCCACCCGCGCCCGCCTCGGCGCAAGTCCGCAACGACATCGTTCCCGATGCCTGGCAAGGCGACGCGTTGCGCCCGAAGCCCGACATGCACGGGCTGGAGAAGCTCCGCTTCATCACCGACAGCGACTATCCCCCCTTCCATTATTTGGACGAGGTGGGCGCGCTGACCGGCTTCAATGTCGATCTCGCCAAGGCGATCTGCGAGACCTTGGAGGTCCAATGCGAAGTGAAGGACGTCGACTGGGCGGAAATGTTCACCACGCTCGACCGTGGCGAAGCCGACGCGGCAATCGCCTCGATCCGCATCAGCGCCGAGTCGCTGGAAAAGGCGGACTTCACCTCGCGCTATTACGCCACGCCGGCCCGTTTCGTCGCGCTGAAGACCAACGCGCTTAAGGACATCCGGCCCGAAACGCTGGAAGGCATGAAGGTCGGCGTCGCCAAAGGCACCGGGCACGAGGCCTATCTCAAGCTGTACTTCCCCGATGTCGCCATCGCCTTGTTCGACAGCCCTGAGGACGCCACCAAAGCGCTGAAGAACGGCGCCATCGATTTCGTCTTCGGCGACGGCATCGGCCTCACGTTCTGGATCAACGGCGTGACCAGCGAGGGGTGCTGCGAGTTTCGCGGCGGCCCCTATCTCGACTCGAAATTCTTCGGCGAGGGCGTGGGTATCGCCGTGAAGAAGGGCAACCGGCACCTCGCCGAGATCCTCAATTACGGGCTCGAGCAGGTGCACGCGAGCGGTCGCTACGAAGAGCTGTTCCTGCGCTATTTCCCGATGAGCTTCTTCTGATCGCTAGGCTGCTGGCCGAACGGCAGCCACAGGCTCCAGCCGAACCTGGCCGGCGCTTCGCTCTGGTAGGGCGTGAGCCCGATGGTCATGCCCTGGTGGCCGGCCTCGGGCTGCGCGGTATAGGTGCGGAACAGCCGGTCCCAAAGCGAGAGATTGAAGCCGTAATTTGAATCATGCTCGCGCCGGATGACGGAGTGATGCACGCGGTGCATGTCGGGGGTCACCACGAACAAGCGAAGGACGCCATCGATCCGCGCCGGAAGGGCGATATTGGCGTGGTTGAACATGGCGCAGGCGTTGAGGATCACCTCGAACAGGAACACCGCAAGCGGCGGGGCGCCGAGCGGCACCACCACCACGATCTTCCACAGCATCGACAATGCAATCTCGACGGGATGAAAGCGCACCGCCGTGGTGACGTCGATATCGCGGTCGGCGTGATGCACCTGGTGCAGGCGCCAGAACAGCGGCACTTTGTGCGAGACGAGATGCTGCGCCCAGATGGCGAGGTCGAGCGCGAGCAGCGCCACCACGATCTTCAGCCAGTCCGGCCATGCGACACGGTTCAGCAGTCCAATGCCGTGCGCCTGCGCATAAAACGCCGCGGCGATGGCCGCGACCGGCACGGCGAGCATCGCCATCAGCCGGAGCACGATACTGTCCGTCACGCTGATGCCGACATTGGTGAGCCAGCGCCTCCCCTTGGAAACGCTGAGCGCGCGCTTCGGCCATCCGAGCTCGATCAGCGCCATCACCAAGAACACGCCGAGAAAGACGACGAGCCGGATCACGCCGTCGCTCTGGCCGATGAAACCGTCCATGTCCTGATGTTACCGGGGAAGCATCCGCGCGTCAGTTGCCATGCTTGGCGAAATCGCGTGAGGGCAACCTACAACCCGCTCATAGCAATTCCAGCGGGCGGCGCCCTTTCGGCGGCGGGAAGGCGCGATTGAGCTCGGCCAGATCCTGCTCGGTCAACGCGATGTCGAGCGCGGCGCGGTTCTCGCGCACATGCTCCAACGTCGTGGCCTTGGGGATCACCATCATGTCCGTGTGGCGCAGTACCCAGGCGAGGGCGATCTGCGCTGGCGTCGCCCGATGGCGGATCGCCACGCCGGTGAGCGCCCGGTCGCGCAACAGCCGACCTTGCTCGATCGGCGAATAGGCCATGATCGGAATGCCGCGCTCGCGACACCAGGGCAGCAGCCCCGACTCGATCCCGCGCCGCCGCAAATTATACAGCACCTGGTTGCTCGCGCAGGCCGCCCCGCCCTGAAGCGCGACCAGCTCCTCCATGTCGTCGACATCGAAATTGCTGACGCCCCAGGCGCGGATCGCGCCCGACGCCAGCAGCGCCTCGAAGCCCGACACCGTCTCCTCCAGCTCAGGCCGCCCGCGCCAATGCAGCAGATAAAGATCGATGCGGTCGGTCTTGAGCCGCTTCAGGCTCCGCTCGCAGGCGGCGATGGTCCCGGCGCGGGTCGAATTCTCGGCGAGCACCTTGCTGACGATGAAGCATTCGTCGCGCCGCCCGGCCACCGCCTCGGCGACCACCTCCTCGGCGCCGCCGTTGCCGTACATCTCGGCGGTGTCGATCAGCGTCATGCCGAGATCGAGTCCGAGCTTGAGCGCCGTCACCTCGTCTTTGCGCGCCCGCCCGCTTTCGCCCATATGCCAGGTGCCCTGGCCGAGCTGCGGCACAGTCTCGCCCGAGGGCAGCTTGACGGTTGGAAGGTCGGAATTCGCCATGGCGGGACTATAGATAGCGCGGATACAGATAAGAAAGGCGCGGGCGCATTTAAGCGCCGCGCCTTTAATGCTCACGCCTGGGTATACGCGTTAAGCCTTTTTCGCCGCCGCTCCAGCCGGCGCCGCCGACTTATGCTCGCGCTCTTCCTTCTTGGCGTGCAGTTGGAAGGCGAGAATGAGCAGGAAGATGCCGAACACCAGCGCGTAGGCTCCGATCCAGATCGTCAGCACCACGGCGCCGATCAAGGGCTCGATGACGAGCAGGATGCCGAAGATGACCGAGGCGATGCCGCCGAGCGCGAGCCACCAGCGGCCGTGATCGAGATTGAGGGTGAAGGCCGCGCTGAGCATCAGCACGCCGGAGACGACCGCCCATACTGCGACGAGCCAGATCAGCGCGATCAGCGTGATCGCCGGCCAGAGCACGGCGACGGCGCCGGCCGCGAGGTCGACGATCCCTTCGAGGATGAGCAGGCCCCAGCGCTCGCCGTTCCGCGCCGCCTTGATGCCGGAGATGATGGCGAACACGCCGTCGACCAGCATATAGGCCGCGAACAGGATGACGAAGACCTGCACGGCGACGCCCGGCGTAAGCAGGCAGATCAGACCGAACAGAATGCCAAGGATGCCGCGCAAGCCTACGGCCCACCAGCCATCCGCCAAGACTTCGCTCATCGCGTCGCGGCGCGCCTTGCGCGCGGTGACGTTTCCCTTTCCCGAGGGTGTGCTAACGGCCATGGGACGACCTCCTTCGATCAGCCAGGTTGATCAGTAAGCTCGCCAAAAAATTCTGCGCAGGCGAATCGATTAAGCGGCGATCATGAAGCCAATATTACCGCAGGGGGCGGGCAAATCGACTTTTGTCCACACCGCAGGCGCCCTGCTCTCAGAGCTCCACACCGACCTCGGAAGCGAGCCCAACCACCGTCTGGCGGAGCCAAACATGGCCCGGGTCGTGGTCGAAGCTTGCGTGCCAGAGCAGCGAGATGGTGAAGGTCGGCAACTCGATCGGCGCGGGGCTTGTCGCCAGCCCGAAGGCGTCGGCGAAATAGCGCGCGAGTCTTGACGGCATGGTGGTGATGACCGGCGCCCGCCGCAGCACGAACGGCACGGCGAGAAAGCCGGGTGTGGTCAAGGCGATCGAACGCCTCAGCTTGAGCTTGGCCAGCGCCTGGTCGACCGCGCCATGGGCATCGTCGGTGAGGCTGGTCAGCACGTGCGGCACGCTCAGATAATCTTCGAGCGAGAGGGGCGGGACGAAGTTCACCCGCGCCGGATTGAACAGGCAAAGGAAGTTGTCGCTGTAGAGCGCGCGGCGCTTGTGATGGATCTGCCCCTGATCGAACACGCCGATGCCGAGATCGAGCCTGCCGGTGTCGAGATCTTCCAAGATGGTGCGGCGATCGATCGGCCGGAGACGCAAGGAGACGGCGGGCGCGGTCTCGCTCAGCCGCGCCAGAAGGCTCGGAATCACCGCGACCTCGATGGAGTTGGCCAGGCCGATCCTGAATGTGCGGTCGGCGGTCGAGGGATCGAACGCCTCGCGCTGGAGCACCGCCGCTTGGATCTGGGAGAGTGTGACGCGCACCGGATCGGCGAGCGCAAGCGCGCGCGGGGTCGGCCGCATGCCGTCGGCGCCGCGTGTCAGCAGCTCATCGCCGAACAGCGTCCGCAGCCGCGCGAGATTGTGGCTCATCGCCGACTGACCAAGCCCAATGCGGGCCGCGGCGCGGGTGACGCTGCGCTCGGTCAGCAACGCATCGAACGCAACCAAGAGATTGAGGTCGAGCCGGCTCAGATTAGCGTGGTCAATGCTGGTCATTGATCTCATCGATTGGAACGATGATACGAAACTGCCCATGTTTAAGGCAAGGCTCAAAGAAGCCGGCCGAGAGCCGGAACGGTAGCGACTGGGTCAGCGAGAGGCGCGAGATGAGGTTCGCCATGATCGGTGCGGCAAGTAGCGGCGACTTCGCCTTCGTCGCGCGCCGCGATGCCGCAAACCGAAATGCCAGGCCGCGCGTTAGGATGGTCCATCCCCATCCTCAAGAAGCGGAGTAATTATGGACACCCTCATTGAGTCCAAGGCCACACTCAAGACTCCGGCCTATGCGGCGAAAAAGGCCGACAGCGAGCTCGTTCCCTGGTCGCTCGAGCGCCGCGAGCCCGGTCCGCACGACGTGCTGATCGACATTCTCTATTGCGGCGTTTGTCACTCGGACATTCACCAGGTGAAGGACGAGTGGCACAACTCGATCTTTCCCATGGTCCCCGGTCACGAGATCGTCGGCCGGGTCGTCAAGGTCGGCGATCATGTGAAGAAGTGGAAGCCCGGCCATATCGTCGGCGTCGGCTGCTTCGTCGATTCCTGCCGCCGCTGCGAGGCCTGCCGCGCGGGCGAGGAGCAATTTTGCGAGCCTGGCTTCTCGCTCACCTATAACGGCTACGAGCAGGACAAGAAGACGCCGACCTATGGCGGCTATTCGACCCGCATCACCGTCGACGAGAATTACATCCTCTCGATCCCGAAAGGCATTCCGCTCGAGCGCGCGGCGCCGCTGCTCTGCGCGGGCATCACCACCTATTCGCCGCTGAGGCATTTCGGGCTCGAGGCGGGCGACAAATTGGGCGTGGTCGGCTTGGGCGGACTCGGCCATATGGCCGTCAAGTTCGGCCACGCCATGGGTGCGCACGTCACCGTGCTCAGCCATTCGCCCGGCAAGCGCGACGATGCGCTGGCGCTCGGTGCCGACGACTTTCTCGTCACCAAGGACGAGGCGGTGTTCGAGGAGAACGCCAACCGTTTCGATTTCATCATCGATACGATCTCGGCCACCCACGACTACAACGCCTATCTCAACCTGCTCCGCCGCGACGGCATCATGGTGCTGGTGGGACTGCCGGATCCGACGCCGCTCTCGGCCGGCCCGCTCATCATGAAGCGGAGAAGCTTGGCCGGCTCGTTGATTGGCGGCATTCGCGAGACCCAGGAGATGCTGGACTTTTGCGCGCGGCACAACGTGGCCGCCGACGTCGAGGTGATCCCCATTCAGGAGATCAACCGCGCCTATCAGCGCATGCTCAAGAACGACGTGCGCTATCGCTTCGTGATCGACCTCGCGAGTCTGAAAGCGGGCGCTCCCTAGCGGCGCTTGCGCGAGGCCACCGGCCGTCCTTCTGCACCGCGAGTTGGGAGGGCGGCCGGACTTTGCGGCGCGACCGGCATCGTTTCGCTAATTTTTGCCGGTCCGGGCAATCGCTTCCACGCCGAGCCGCGCGCGCGCGCGTTTCATGCTTGCGCTCATGGCTCGATGCGAACCCTGCAACTTCCGCCCGCACGCGGTGAGCAAGCAGGACTTCATTACTGCCGCAAAGCCTGTGTATGAGTGTTGTCGGCGGACGGGGATTTAAGGGACTGAGATGTCGATGCGGAAGGCACCCTTTACGTTATGCGTGGTCGGCGGCGGCTTTACCGGCGCTGCCATCGCCATCGCCTGCCTTCAGCGCATTACCGCGCCGTTCCGCCTGGTGATGATCGAGCAAAGTCCGCAGATCGGTCGCGGCGTCGCCTATGGCAGCCACCACCCGCTGCATCTGCTCAATGTGCGCGCGCGCGATCTCTCGATCCGCGCCAGCCAGCCCGGCGATTTCCTCAACTGGGCTTTTCGCCAGCTCGACCAGGGAGAGAATCAAGCCGGCCTGCACGAGGCCTTGGCGCACACCTTCCTGCCGCGGCAGTTGTTCGGCGAATATGTGCGCCAGCGCCTCTACGAGAGCGTGGCGCAGAGACCCGACGTCGTCTTCAGCGTCGTCAACGACACGGCGAAATCTTGCGTCACGGAGAGCGGCCGCTATCGCATCGGTCTCGAGCGGAACGCGCCGGTGATCGCCGATGTGCTGTTTCTCGCCACCGCCTATGGACTGTCATCGGCGTCGGCCGAGGGCGCGCTGAAGCCGTTCGAGAGCGTGGCTCCAGATCGGCTCGCCGCCGCAAGGCAGATCGCCTTGATCGGTTCCGGCCTGACCATGGTCGACGTCTTGCTCGCGGCGCGCCGCGACGGCTTTCACGGCACGGCGCTGGTCGTCTCGCGCCGCGGACAATTGCCGCGGCCGCATGCGCCGAAGGGCGTCGTGCCGAAAGAGATCGGGCTGCCGCGCTCAAAGCGCGTCTCGCTGCTTGCCGCGGCGATCCGCATTTCCTGCGAGATGGCCGAGGAAAGCGGCACGCCGTGGCAAGCGGTCATCAACGGCCTGCGCCCGTCGCTTCCGGACATCTGGCAAGCCTTGCCTACCGATGAGCAGGCGCGCTTCCTGCGCCACCTCCGCCCCTTCTGGGATTCGCATCGCCACCGGCTTCCCATGGAGGTGCATAGCCGCCTCATGGCGGAGTTCGCCGAAGGGCGCGCCATTCTGCTGCACGGGTCGGTGCAAGCGCTCGCGCGCGATGCCGGCGGCTTCAAGCTCACCCTGCTGTCGCGCGGATCGCGCGAGCCGAGCCTCGTCGAGGCCGATCTCGCTTTCGATTGCACGGGCTTCAAGCCCGATCTCGATCAGCCTTTGATCGCGAGCCTGTTCGAGCGCGATCTCGCCCGCCCCGATGCGCATCGTCTCGGGCTTGCCGTGGACGGCAATGGGCAAGTGGCTGGCGCGAGCGGTGCGTCCTCCGGCCTGTTCGCCATCGGCCCGCTCTGCCAGGGCACCCTTTGGGAGATCACCGCCGTCCCCGAGATCGTGGCCCAGGCCGACCGTGCCGCGCGGACGCTTGCAGCTTTGCGCGAGGCGGAGGCGGAAACGACGCAAATCCGCGCGGCCGCTTGCTTGTGACGATCGGCGCCGGCGTTAATCTTTCGTTATGGTTAACGGTCTCCAGCCCTCAAAAAGCCACGAAACGGCGGAAAATCAATATGTTCCCCGCAGGCCGCGAGGCCCGCGGGCGTTAACTATGTCCGAGTAATCGTCAGCACTTCTGGGGCCGGGGGAAGGAAGCTGATGACATGCGTAGTCACGCCCTCATTGCGCTCGCCTCTTTAGGCGTTGTCGCATTAACCGTTCCTTGCGCGGCGCAGACTGCAATTCCGGGCGAGCCACAATCCGTTTCCGTGGCGAAGCAATCGGCGCCTCAGTTGCTCGCGCCATCGCAGCCGCAACAGGACGAGGCCGTGGCTCCCGCCGTTCAGCCGGCGCCCTCCCCGCCGCCGCAAGCGATGCCTGCCGTCGCGCCGCCCACCGAGGTGAAGACCGAGACCTACGCCACCATGCGCCCGCCGGTGCCGATGACGCCTGTGGGGCAGACGCCGGAGCCGCAAGGCGCGTTCTCCTCGCCCGATCGGCTGATGGATTGGATGTCCAACTATCGGAACCACAAGAGTCCCTCGCGCGTGCCGGCCGCGGTCCACGCCATGAAGGATTACGGTCTGTTAGCCGATGAGGAGAAGGCCTGGTTCTGCACCGGCTTCATCGCCGGCGTGCTCGGCTCCAATCCCAAGGACGGTCCCAAGCTCATCCCCGGCATGTTCCCGATGCCCGACAAGGAGCAGGCGGTCATCATCAGGGCGATTGCCTATTCAGGCCGGCCTGACTGGCGCGAGCTGCTCGAGAAGACCTCGCCGCGGACGCCGCTGCGGCGTCCGCTGATCGACGATTTCCTCGCCGGCAAACGGCCGACGCTGATGGAGCTGCCGCTCGATACCGGCGGGTCGCCCGGCATTTACGCGCTGTGGGGCTATTACGTCGCCACCGGCCAATATGAGCCGGTGGTTCGCATCATGCAGGCGCTGCGCTGGTCCAAGCGAAAAGGCGACAGCGGCTTCTCCTTCCGCAAAGTGTTCACCGGCTGGGGAAGCGATCCGAGCGCCATCGACAAGATCACCACCGGCGGCACGGCGAAATGGACGCTCGCCTCCTACGCCGAACGCGACCGCGCCTTGCTCGCGCTCTACCGCGCCGAATATGCGCGTCAGCCGCAGGACATCGCCGTGCCTCTGAAGGACGTCATCGACGCCGCCGAGATCTTCGAGTCCGAGAAGGTCCGCAAGGATCAGTTCGGCGCGATCGAGGATGCGCAGAGAGCGCAGATGACCAACGAGTCCGGCATGACCAAGGGCGCGACGGCCGGCTCGATCGCCATCGCCACCGGCTGCGTGGCGGCGAGCGCGCTCGGCCAAGCCTATATCGCGCTGCCTTGCGTGCTCGGTGGCGCGCTCTACACCGGCGCCGTCAAGCTCGCGCACTAAGGCGGAAGCCTACTCGCTGCCGCGGCGGATGAAGTAGCCGACGAGAACGCCGAGCCCGAGCGCGAGCACCAGCGAGGCGGCGAGATTGTCCTTCATCATCTCCTCGGCGTCGTGCGCGGTGTCCGACGCATAGGCGCGGGCGCGGCCGAACTGCCGGCTGGCATTCTTGCCGAGACCCGAGGAAAGTTCGCTGACATAGCCGCGCAACGTGTCGATCTGCTCGTAGAGATCGTCGATATCGAGGTTGTTCACCAACCGCGCCGCCTTGCGCTCAGCTTTGGCCAAGTTCAACATCACGCAAATCCTCCTTGAAAGCCGAACGCTTAAGCCCGCTCGTCGGCGCGAGCCTAGCAGAAACGGTCTCGCCCGGGCTCGCGTTCCATCGGTGCGGTTTCGAATGCGTTAGCCGAGCGGCAATATCGTCGCGGAGAGGGTCGGA
>CAVZLT010000039.1:0-13271 GCA_963776235.1 uncultured Alphaproteobacteria bacterium | reverse complement strand
GGTTGTGATGAGGTTCATTGTAGGCGCGCTCGCGCTCGCCGTTCTCGGCGTGCTCATTGGCATGCCGGCCGCGCTCGTGCTCGGCTGGTCGCCGTTGAGCGCCGCCAACCGGCACAACGCCAGCGCGACCGCTAAGGCCGCAGCCGCCCCGGTCGCGGAACCGAGCGGCGAAACCGCGGTGACCATTCGGCCGAAGGGGAGCTTCTCCTAGCCAACTCGGCAGCCTTCATGTAAAAGCCCTTTACATGAATCCCTCAGATCGCGGCTGGCGCCGGCCCCGCTCCTATCATCATGGCAACCTGAAAGAGGTGCTGCTCGAAGCGGCGCGCAAGCTGATCGAGCAATACGGGCCTGCGGGTTTCAGCCTCACCGAAGCGGCACGGCTTGCCGGCGTCAGTCCCGCGGCACCCTATCGGCACTTCCGCGATCGCGATGCGCTGCTCGCCGAAGTCGCCAAGCACGGCTTCGAGCGCTTCGCCGCGCGGCTCGACATGGCGTGGAACAACGGCGTGCCGACGCCGCTCTCGGCCTTCGACAATCTTGGGCGTGCCTATCTCGCCTTCGCGCGCGACGAGCCGGCGAGCTACGCGGTGATGTTCGAGTCTGGCGTGGCGGCCGGCGCGGGGGGCGAGCCGATCCCTGCCGCCGAGCGCGCCTTCGATGTCTTGCAACACGCTGCCGCCGCGCTCTGTCGCGCGCTCCCCGAAAGCGAGCGTCCGCCTGTCAGGCTGATGAGCCTTCACATCTGGGCGATCTCGCACGGCGTCGCCACGCTGTTCGCGCAAGGCGAGGCACGCAAGGTGCCGATGAGCCCTGAGGAAATCCTTGAGAGCGCAATGCTGATCTATTTGAAAGGACTCGGCATTCTGCCCGACGCTAAAGCCGGCGCAGCGCGCTAGTTCTCGTCACTTGTTGACATAGAGCTGGTCGAGGATCCCGCCATTGGCGAGGTGCTCCTCGTTGACCTTCTTCCAGCCGCCGAACACGTCCTCCACCGTCAACAGCCGCACCGGCGCGAAGTCGGCGGCATGCTTCGCCGCCACATCCTTGTCGATCGGCCGGTTGAAATGCGCGGCGATAATCTCCTGCGCCTCCGGCGTGTAGAGATAGTTGAGATAGGCCTCGGCGATCTTCCGGCTGCCGCGCTCGTCGACCACCTTGTCGACCACGGAGACCGGGAAGTCGGCGCGCAGGCTCACCGGCGGGATCACGAGATCCACCTTGTCCTTGCCGTATTGGGTGCCGATGCTTTGCACCTCGGCCTCGAAGGTGACCAGCACGTCGCCGATCCCGCGCTCGACGAAGGTGGTGGTCGCCGCGCGGCCGCCGGTATCGAACACCGGCACATTGGCGAACAGCTTGCGCACGAAGGCTTGCGTCTTCGGCACGTCGCCCTTGAAGGCTTCGAGCGCGTAGGCGTAAGCCGCGAGATAGGTATAGCGGCCGTTACCCGAGGTCTTCGGATTGGGGAACACCACCTGCACGTCGTCGCGTACCAGGTCGTCCCAGTTCTTGATGTTCTTCGGGTTCCCCTTGCGCACGAGGAAGGCCGGCAGCGAGTAATAGGGAACCGAGTTGTTGGGAAGGCGCGCTTGCCAATCGGCGATGACCAGGTCGCCTTGATCGTGCAGCACCTGGATGTCGGTGACCTGGTTGAACGTCACCACATCGGCCTTGAGCCCGTCGAGCACGGCGCGCGCCTGCTTCGACGAACCGGCATGCGACTGGTTGATGGTGAGGTCCTTGCCGGTGTCCGCCTTGTATTTCGGAATGAACGCCTTGTTGATGTCCGCGTAGAGCTCGCGCGAAACGTCGTAGGAGACATTGAGGATGTCCGTCGGCTCCTCGGCGAATGCGGGAGCGAGCCAAAGCGAAATCGCAACGAGAGCGGCGAAGAATCTGGTCATGGCACTCAATCCCCCAAAGGTCAGGAAGCGGCCTTGGACTTACAGGATCGATGCCGGTGCCACAAGTTAAGCGACTGAAAAAACAGTGTTATTTTAATTCCGCCCGCAGGGCTGGAACCTCATGCCGCGCGCATCGCAAGCGGGAGCATGCCCGTGCTAGCGGATGCGCACTACTGTCCGGCTTGCAGCCATTTCAGCACGCGGTCCCAATCGGCTCTGCGTGCCGTTGAAGCTGTTGCGGTCGACCCTGCCGGCGACCCCCGGCACGCTGCCGGTGGTGGTGAACTGCCAGAAGGACCACGGCCGCTCGAGATAGACGGCGTCAGGTTCGGCGGCGACCGAGCGCAGCCAGAAATGATATTCGGGGAACTCGCCTTCGAGCACCTCGTGGTGGAATTTGGGGTCGGTATAGATGATCGGCCTTTTTCCCGTATGCGCCTGCATGGCGTCGAGCATGATCTTGATCTTCTGCAGCGCGAGCTCGCGGCTGACCTTGCCCGGGCACGTCTTCGAAGCGCTGTTCCACTCGAGATCCAGCACCGGCGGCAGCGCGTCGCTGTCAGGCGGTACGTTCAACATGAACCACAGCGCCTGCTCGTTGGCAGGGCGGCACCAATAGATGAAATGATAAGCGCCTCGGGCGATGCCGGCGCGCTTGGCCGCATACCAGTTCTCGAGGAATTTTGGATCGAGATGATCGCCGCCTTCGGTGGCCTTGATGAAGGTGAAGCGGACACCCGCCTCGCGCGCGGCGTCCCAGTCGATGTCGCCCTGCCAATAGGACACGTCGATGCCCTGGATCGGCATGGTGTGGGCGGCAGCGACGCCGTCATGCGGCTTGGCGTCGCGCAGGACCCTGGAGAACGCAAAGTGATCGCCGGCGCTCAGCGCCATCAGCGCCGACGCCACGGCTATGATCGCGATCCCACGAACGACAAACGCCATAGGGTAAGCCCCCCAACCCTGGACCCCACCTTTAGCGTAGCCATGCGAGGATTAAAATATTTCTTGCCGCTTTTGCGGCGAGGGAGGCCTGAACTTCGGCTTTTCCCCTCCCTATATGCGGCCGCTATCACATTTCATGACAGCCCTTGACTTGCGCCGCGGGGAGGGCATCTATGTGAATGTGAATAACATTCACACCGAAGGAAGGGTCTCTGATGCAGCGAGCGATTATGACCTTGGACGACTATGGGAAGCCGGCCTGGATCACGGCGATGATCGTCGGCTTTCTTTTGTGGTGGCCCATCGGGCTTTCTGTTTTGGCCTATCTGATCTGGAGTGGACGCATGGGATGCGGAAATAAAATGCAGTGGAAGAACTACTTCGCCAACGAGGCGCGGAAATTCGGCGGCGGCATGACGGCGTTCCGCTCGACCGGCAATCGCGCCTTCGACGACTATCGCGAGGAGACCTTGCGGCGGCTCGAGGAGGAGGCGACCGAGTTCCAGTCCTTCCTGCAGCGGCTGCGCCACGCGAAGGACAAGGCCGAGTTCGATCAATTCATGTCTGAGCGGAGAAACAGCCCCGCCACGTCATAAGCTCGAAACGTCCCTGCGAACGAGCTTAGAGTAGAGAGGCAACAAGAAGCGAGGGCGCGGGATTTCGTCCCGCGCCCTTTCTGTTTCAAACGGCTATTTGCGCTTGTCGCCGAACCCGCCGCCGGTCGGCGTCTTGACGATGATGGCCTCGCCCGGCTCGAGCACGGTCTGGTCGGAGCCTTTCAACCGCTCAAGCCTGCCGTCCTTGCGCCTGACCCAATTCTCGCCGACCTGGCCGTCCTCGCCGCCGTGCAGTCCGAAGGGCTTCAGCTTGCGGAAGCCCGACAGGATCGCGCACTCCATCTTTTCCAAAAATCGAATGACACGAAGCGTCCCGTCGCCGGCGCGCCATTGGCCCTTGCCGCCGGAGCCGCGCACGATCTCGAAGCGCTCCAGCAGCACGGGGTAACGCAGCTCCAGCACCTCGGGATCGGTGAGGCGCGAATTGGTCATATGCGTTTGCACCGCGGCCGCGCCATCGAAGCCGTCGCCGGCCGGCGCGCCCGAGCAGATCGTCTCGTAATATTGATAGGCCGCGTTGCCGAAGGTGAGATTGTTCATCGTGCCTTGCGCCGAGCCGAGCACGCCGAGCGCGCCATAGAGACAATTGACGATGGTCTGGCTGGTCTCCACGTTGCCGGCGGCAACCGCAGCGGGATAACGCGGCTTCAGCATCGAGCCCTTGGGCACGACGATCTTGATCGGGCGGAGGCAGCCGGCGTTGAGCGGAATCTCCTCATCCACCAGCGTGCGGAACACATAAAGCACGCAAGCGCGCGTGATCGGCTCGGGCGCGTTGAAGGCGTTGGCGACTTGCGCGCTGGTGCCGGTGAAATCGACGGTCGCTTTGCGCGCTTTCTTATCGATCTTGATGGCGACCTTGATGACGCTGCCTTGGTCGGTCTCGACCTCGAAGCGGGAGTTCTTCAGCTTGGCGATGACGCGCGAGACGGCTTCGGCGGCGTTGTCCTGCACATGGCCCATATAGGCGCGTACCGTCGGCAGCCCGTAATGCCGCACCATTTTGGCAAGCTCGGCCGCGCCCTTCTCGTTGGCCGCGACCTGTGCCTTGAGGTCGGCGACGTTCTGCGCCGGGTTCCGCGCGGGGTAGGGGGCATTCGTCAGCAGCCCCAGCACGGCTTCCTCTTGGAAGCGGCCGCGCGCCACCAGCTTGAACGGGTCGATATAGATGCCTTCCTCCTCGATGCGCGTCGCTCTGGGGCTCATCGAGCCGGGCGCGATGCCGCCAATATCGGCGTGGTGGCCGCGCGCCGCGACGAAGAACAGCAGGTCCGGGCTGTTCTCGCCGAATACCGGCGTGACCACGGTGATGTCGGGCAGATGCGTGCCGCCGTTATAGGGCGCATTCAGCATGTAGCTGTCGCCGGGTTTCAGCGCCTCGCCGATCTCGCGCAGCACCGTCTCAACGCTCTTGTCCATCGAGCCGAGATGCACCGGGATATGCGGCGCGTTGGCGATCAGCCGCCCGCGCGCATCGAAGATCGCGCAGGAGAAATCCAGCCGTTCCTTGATGTTGACCGACCGCGCGGTATTTTGCAGCGCATAGCCCATCTGCTCGGCGATCGAGACGAACAGATTGTTGAACACTTCGAGCATCACCGGATCAGCCCGCTTGCCGACGCGCGCCTCTTGCCGCTTGGCGATGCGCGCGAGCAGGAGATGATTGCGCGAGGTGACCTGCGCCTCCCATTCGGGCTCGACCGCGACGGTCTGATGATCCTCGATGATGAGGGCGGGGCCAACGATGCGGTGGCCCGGCGCAAGACCGGAGCGCAAAAACACCGGCGCCGCGTGCCAGGTGCCGCCGGTGAAGAGCCGCGTCATCGAATGAGGCTCAGGCGGCGGCGCGGCCTCCTGCACGGCGAGCTCAGGCTCGACGATGGGCTCGCCGCCGCCGCGTCCCTCGACCTCGATGGCCTCGATCTCGATGTCTTTCTCCGGACTGATGAAACCGAACCGCTTCTGATGCGCGATCTCGAACAAAGCCCGCATGCCGCGCAGGCTGGCGATCGGGATGGGGAGTGCGCTGTCGGTGTCGGCATAGCGGAGATGCGCCTGGGCGATCACGACGATCTCGCTTGGTTCGACGCCTTGCCGCGTCAGCTCCTGCTTCACCTCGTTCTCGAGCGAGGCGCGCACCTTGCCAAGCGCGGCGAGCGTCTCGTCGTCGAGGCGCTTCAGCACGGTGCGGGTGCGCGTGGCACCCAGCGAGGCGAGCCCCATGCCGAAGGCCGAGAGCACGCCTGAGAGCGGATGAATCAGCACCGACTTGATGCCGAGCGCGTCGGCCACGAGGCAGGCGTGCTGCCCGCCCGCGCCGCCGAACGAATTGAGCACATACTCGGTGACGTCGTAGCCGCGTTCGACCGAGATGGTCTTGATCGCGTTCGCCATATTGGAAACGGCGATCTTGATGAAGCCGTCGGCGATCTCCTCCGCCGAGCGCCCATCGCCGAGCTTGCGGGCGAGCGACTTGAATTCCTTGCGCACAGCCTCCGCGTCGAGAGGCTGATCCTGCGTCGGCCCGAAGATGTGCGGGAAGAAATCGGGCTGCAGCTTGCCCGTCATGACGTTGGCGTCGGTGATGGTCAGGGGCCCGTCGCGACGATAGGCGAGGGGCCCGGGATCGGCGCCGGCGGAGTCCGGTCCGACGCGGAAGCGCGCGGCGTCGTAATGCAGGATCGATCCGCCGCCGGCAGCCACCGTGTGAATCAGCATCATGGGCGCGCGCACGCGAGCGCCTGCCACCACGCTCTCGAAGCTGCGCTCATAAACGCCGTCGAAATGGCAGACATCGGTCGAGGTGCCGCCCATGTCGAAGCCGATGATCTTGGTGAAGCCGGCGGCGCGCGCCGTTTCCACCGCGCCGACGACGCCCCCGGCCGGTCCAGAGAGAATTGCGTCCTTGCCCCTGAACAGATTGGCCGATGTCAGTCCGCCGGAGGACTGCATGAACAAAAGCCGTGGCGCCGCGCCGCGAGTCGCGAGTGCTTTGGCCACTCGGTCGACGTAGCGGCGGAGCAGAGGCGAGAGATAAGCGTCGACCACGGCGGTATCGCCGCGCCCGACGAACTTCACCAGCGGGCTCACCTCGTGACTCGCGGAAATCTGCGTGAAGCCGGCAGTGCGGGCGAGCGAAGCCGCCTCGCGTTCGTGCTCGGGGAAGGCGTAAGCATGCATGAAGACGATCGCGACGGATGCGATGCCGTCGGCGCGCGCGGCCCGAAGCGCCGCTATCGCCGCCGAGTGATCGAGCGGGGTCTCGATCGAGCCGTCGGCACGCACGCGCTCAGGCACTTCGGCGACGCGCGCATAGAGCATCGACGGCTTCTCGATGCGCCGCGCGAAGATTTTCGGCCGCGCCTGGTAACCGATCTCCAATGCGTCGCGGAAGCCTTGGCTGACGATGAGGAGGAGCGGATCGCCCTTACGCTCGAGCAGCGCGTTGGTGGCGACCGTGGTGCCCATCCTCACCGCCGCGATGGATTGCGACGGAAGCGGCTTACCGCGTGGGCTGCCGAGCAGGTCGGCGATGCCGGCGACGGCCGCGTCCGGATAGGCCTGCGGATTCTCCGAGAGCAGCTTATGGGTTATCAAGCGCCCATCGGGGGCCCGCGCGACGATGTCGGTGAACGTGCCGCCGCGGTCGATGAAGAACTGCCATCCGCCGCTACTCATCCGATGCGCTTCAGCCCCGCGGCGTACTGCTTCCAGCGCTTGACATAGACGTCGGCCGCGCGCGCGATCATGGCGCGCACCTGATCGTCGGTCGCGCGCACCGCCTTGGCGGGCGCGCCGAGGATCATCGAATTGTCGGGGTATACTTTGCCTTCGGTGACAAGCGCGCCGGCGCCGACCAGGCAGTTCGCGCCGATCTTGGCGCCGTTCAGCACGATGGCGCCCATGCCGATCAGGCTCCCATTGCCGATCGTGCAGCCATGCAGCACGACATTATGGCCGATGACGCAATCGCGCCCGATCGTCAGCGGAAAGCCTGGGTCGGTGTGCAGCGTCGCGTTGTCCTGGATTTGCGAGCGCGTGCCGATCTCGATCCACTCATTGTCGCCGCGCAGCACCGAGCCGAACCAGATGCTGACATTGGTATGGAGCTTCACCTTGCCGATCACCGAGGCCGTGTCGGCGATCCAATACAGACCGTCGGCGGGAAATTCGGGCGTCGTGCCGTCAAGCTCATAAATCGCCATTCGTGCTTCCTTTGGCCTGTCGGCTGCGGTTCTTTGTGTCCGGCTTGGCGGCGTCGAGCTTGCGTTCCAGCCGCGCGATCTCGCCGCGCAGGTCGGTGTTCTCCAGCTCCGCATACATGGCCGCGGCTTCGTCGGCGAGTCTTCTCAGGATGCCGCGCTCATGCACATCGAGATCGGTGCCGGAGGCATGCGGGCCGTAGAGCGAGACGGCGAAGCAGCGCACGGGATTGACCGCCGGCACGGCAAGCACCGGGCGGCTGAGCCCGGAAGGAAGATTGAGCCCGTCACCGTCCCCATCCTTGAGCGGGAAGGGCTTGCCTTCAGGCACAGCCGCGAGCATCGGCTCGTCTGCCTTGATCTTCGTCGTCTTGTCGCGGTCCCAGCCTTTGCCGTTGCCGTCGCGCGCGAACACCGGTCCCTCCCGGCGGAACGAGGCGGCGGAAGCGAGCTTTAGCGCGTCATAGGTCCCGTCCGCGAGCAACCGGTCGATCTCTGTCGGGCCTCTTCGCTTCACGGATGGCTTGCCCAAGCCTTTGCCCCGCCGCGTCGATCTCCCGGTTGAAATAGCCGTCGACAAGGTGAACCGCGCCCTCGTGCAGGCGGGACAGCGCGAACACGGCAGCGGCGCCCAAGGCGATCCATGCCCAGCCGGGCAGAGCCAGGTGCTCCTGGATGCGCTCCATCTCGTGGTGCAGCAAGAGAACGGGAACGCTGAGGCTGAGACCGAGGATTGTCACGCGGCGGAGCGGGATCGTCACGCTCACCACGCGCGGCGCCGCAGCGCCTCGAACACGAACAGGCAGAGCACGCCGTTGACGAGATAGAGCAGGCCGATGATGTCCTCCGTGGGGGTGAAGTCGCCCCAGCGCGTCTCGAAGATCGTCGTCGTCGAGGCAAGCTCGGCGATCAGGAATGACGGGCAAGCCGATCAGGCAGCCCCAGATCACCCAGCGAACGCGCTGATAATCCTCGGGCGTCTGGATCCGCCGGCGGGCAAGCAGAATCGAAAGTGCGGCGGCATCGACGACGAAGCCGGCGAGAATCGACGCGCGTGTCACCGTCTCGGCGGGATGACCGAACAACGCGCCGTAGGACCCGAACAGCAGCAGCGCAAAGACGAGCCCGACGAGCGGCAACGCGTGCTCCACGCCACGCCATTGCGGCTCCGTCTTATTGTTGGGAACCCGCAGCACGAACAGGAGAAAGCCCGCATAACCGGCGGCCTCCGCCAAGATCGAGGCGGCGTCCTGTATCAGCAAGGCGAGCGGCCATTGCTCGAGGATCGCGTAAAACGCATAAACCTGGCCGGGGTTGAACCAATTCACATAGAGGAAGAACCCCCAGCTCATCGCCGATGGTCGCGTCCACACGAGCCACGCCGCCGCGACGATCACCGCGATACCGGCGATCTGGCAGAGCAAGTTGACCGCTTTGATGAGGACGTTGTAGGGGCGTTGCTCGGCGATCAGCGTCACTTGCCGTGCCGGCCGCCCCTCGTGGGGCATGAGCGCGATGGTGACCGCCCGGCCGGGCAGCACGAAATCGACGCCGCCGAGCACGGCGAGCGTGCTGCCGCACTCTCTGATCTCGCTCAGCCTGCAGCGCATTTTCTCGAGGTCGATCCGGTCGCCGACCCTGATCCCGGCGCGCCAGGCAGGGGACAAGGCGTCTTCGGGGAAGGGCCCGTTGGCGTCGTACACCAGCCCGTCATTGTTGGCGAAGAAGCCCAGCGAGCCGAGCGACTGGGTGATCCTCAGCATATCCGGGACGATCATCAGGAGGCCCCACAAGGTGAGGACGATCAGGAGAAGCCGGCTAGGAGTCATTGGGGCATGCACCTCGAAGCGCCCGACAGATGTTGATAAGGCCACCGCTCCCATTGCCAGGGTCGCGTAAGCATTCCGTAATCGCGGGGCGTGGCAACTGGCAAGTGGAACAGCGATGGCCGACGCGAAACGGAAGGCAAGCCGGCGGGGGCCAGGAGCGAGCCAGCCGGCGCCGCCCGCGTAGGGGCAAGGGGGTCGGCTCGATCGATTTTTCGGCCTCTTTCCCAAGGAGCATCGACATGCAGACTTATATCTTGCTGGTGAACTTCACCGATCAGGGCATGCGCAACATCAAGGATACGATCAAACGCGCCCATGCTTTCGAGGATATGGCCAAGAAAAGCGGCGCGGTCCTTAAGGTACTGTGCTGGACGATCGGCCGGTACGATGTGATCGCGGTGTTCGAGGCGCCCGACGATGAGAGCGCCACCGCGCTCACCTTCAGCACTGGCGCGCTCGGCAACACCCGCGCCGAGATGCTGCGGGCGTTTTCCTTCGAGGAAATGAGCGGGATCCTCGCCCGGATGGTTTGACGCCGGAGTGCCGTCGTTAATGTGACGCGCATCTCGCCCTTGTCGTGGGGGTCGCCGCTCGCTATTAGAGCGCAGCCTTTCTGTCCCAAGTGAAGAGCAGCATGGATACCGAAGTTCCCAAGGAACCGCGGCGCCACGGCGCCAACATCGTCAGCATCTTCATCACTTCGCTTGCCGCGGCCATCGTTGTCGCCGGCGGGTTCGCCATTGTTCTCCAGGCCGGGATCGTTGCCGCGGCCGCCCGTTTGGGGCTTGGCGAAAGCTTTATTTGGTTCGGGACCGCCATCAACGCGGCTATAACCCTTTGGCTCGCGACCTGGACCTTCGCCCGGTCCTGGCACGTCGAGCGGCGGCTCAAGGCCGGCCTCGAAGTGGACGAGCCGAAGCTCTCGATCTTGGCCAATTTCCGCGGCTCTTGAGCCAATTCCACGGATCATGACGACGCCGGGCCGGGTGTCAATTCTTCGCATGCGGCCGCCTGCAAAAGTCCTTATGCTCTAGCCAAAGCAGTGCAGTCTGGGGGGAGTTCGACATGTCGGTTTGGGGCAAGCTCGCAGGTGCCGCGGCGGGGCTCGCGATTGGAGGCCCGATCGGCGCGCTCCTCGGCGGCGTCGCCGGCCATTACGTCATCGATCGCGACAAGGAAGAGGACGGCCCGGCTGAGAACCAAGTGGCCTTCACCGTCGGCGTGATCGCGCTCGGCGCCAAGATGGCCAAGGCCGATGGCGTCGTGACCATGGACGAGGTCAACGCCTTCAAGGAAGTGTTCAAGGTGCCCGAGGGCGAGATGAAGAACGTCGCGCGCGTGTTCAATCTCGCCAAGCAGGATGTGGCCGGCTACGAGGCCTATGCCGAGCAGCTCGCCACCATGTTCAAGGGCAACCGCAAGCTGCTCGAGGACGTGCTCGAAGGCCTGTTCCACATCGCCAAGGCCGATGAAGTGCTGCATCCGCGCGAGGAGCAGTTCTTGGCCGGCGTCGCCAAGCGCTTCGGCATGACCGAGACGGAGTTCGCTTATGTCAAGGCGCGCCATGTAGTCGCTCACAAGCGCAACCCCTACGATGTGCTGGGCGTCAAGCCTTCGGTGACCAATGAAGAGCTGAAGAGCCATTACCGCAAGCTCGTTGCCGAGAACCATCCCGATAAGCTGATCGCGCGCGGCGTGCCGAAGGAGTTCATCTCGATCGCCACCGAGAAGGTCGCAGCCATCAACGAGGCGTACGGCCAGATCGCCAAAGAGCGCGGGATGTAGCGACGCTCGCCTGGAACACCGGCGTCATTCCCGCGCAAGCGGGAATCCAGTAACCACTGCTCTGGATTATGTGTCGAAGCCGGGGTTACTGGATTGCCCGGTCAAGCCGGGCAATGACAACGCAAATAGATATGACCACAGCCCCTGACAGTCCGCTCGCCACTTTGTGGTGCCCGTCGCCGAACGTCGAGCCGCGGCGGAATGGGCTCAAGCCCGACATGCTCACTTCTGCATTACACCGGCATGGACTCGGCCGAGGCCGCACTCGATTGGCTGACGCGGCAGGAGTCCGGGGTGTCTTGCCATTATCTGGTCGACGCGGAGGGGCGCATCGCGCAAATGGTGCCGGAGTTGGAGCGCGCCTGGCATGCGGGTCAGAGCCTTTGGGAGGGCGAGACCGATATCAATTCATGCTCGATCGGCATCGAGATCCATAATCCCGGCCACGATTTCGACTATCCGGATTTCCCCGACGCCGAGATGCGCGCGGTCGAGGCGCTTTGTCGCGATATCCTGAGCCGCCACGCAATTCCGTCGCATCGCGTGCTCGCCCATTCCGATGTTGCGCCGGGCAGAAAGCGAGATCCCGGCGAGAAGTTCGACTGGGAGCGACTCGCGCGCGCGGGGATCGGTCTCTGGGTCCCGCCGGCGCCGGTCGAGGACGATCAAGGACTGGGTCCCGGCGACGAAGGCGCGATGGTCGCCGAGCTGCAGCGCGATCTGCTCGATTACGGCTACGGGGTGGAGGTGACCACCACCTACGGCACCGGACTGGAGAAGGTCATCGCAGCCTTTCAGCGCCATTTTCGCCCCGCCCGCATCGACGGCCGCGCCGACAGGTCGACGCGGGAGACGCTGGCGCGCCTGCTTGCGGCGCGGGCCGGTTCTATCGCGCAAGCCTGACCCGGTTCGTTGAGGCCGGAACGAAAAACGGCGTCCCCGTTGCGGGAGACGCCGTCGATCGACTTCAGCCGGGCGTATCGCCTAGTTGGTGACGTCGAAATCCATGCCTTCGAAGGTATAGCGCGGCACCTGCGTCCAGACGCCGTCCTCCTGCACCGGGACCTTGTGCACCTTGACATTGTCGACTTCGAGCTTGCCGGTCTTCTGGTTCACCCAAAAATCGATGTCGTAATATTCGTCCGTGCTGCCCGGCTTGCGGAAGTCGGTGCAGGCGAAATACTCGCCGTCCTTTTTCAGATGCCGCACCGGCTGGTGCATCTCGACGAACTCGAGCGGGATGGTCTCGCCGGTCTTGTCGTCCTTGATCGGGACGTCGCCGTTCGCATCCTTATGCGTGGCGATGTAGTCGTGAATCGCGCCCATCACCTGCCAGGCGCGCGTCACCTCCATGTCGCCGGGATGCTCCTGCACGGGGAGCCACCACCAGGCGACCGGCATGCGCGTCACCATGTAATAGCTGTCGCCATCCTGCTTGGGGCCCTTCTGCACCCGGATGTCCATCAGGGTCAGCTTGTCGCCCTCGGGCTTCAGCCAGAAATCGATGGCGTATTGCTTCTTGGGCACGTCCTTGTCGTGGAAGATGGCATTGGCGAACCAGCCATAGCCTTCCATGCCGCGCACGATCTTGATCTGCTCAAAGACCAGGTTGAGGTCGGCATCGAGCTTGGGATCGTGAAACACGAAGGCGCCGTCCTTGGAGCGCTCGGCGATCACCTCGGCGACCCGCTTGTCGACGTCCTCCTCGGTGAATTCCTTTGCCCCCGCGGCCTTGGCGGTTTGCTTCGACGCCAAGAAGTCTTTTGCCTTCTGGATGTTGCCGGCGGGATCCTTGAGGAACGCCTCCTTCGAGGCCTCCGACGAGAAGCAATAAACGTGTCCGTCGGTATCGGTCCAATTCACCGAGCAGTCGGTCTTGACCGTCTGGCCGGAGGCGAGGCCCATGGTGCACTGATCGTCGAACTCGCCCTTGACCGGAGCCGGCGACATCGCCTGGCTCGCGGCGGGGGCGTCCTCGGCGACGGC
>CAVZLT010000038.1:0-87585 GCA_963776235.1 uncultured Alphaproteobacteria bacterium | reverse complement strand
GGCATTTTCTCGAGATGGAACTTGGCGTTTCGAGGTCCTCCCCGAATTCCTCGCCGAGCTCCTGCATCGTGCTCGTCCTCTTCTGTCGTAATACCCAATAGACATCGACCGCCGCGCCTTTCTTGGCGGCGGCGTCGAGCTTGTCCATCAGCATCATGATCGCCTTGGCGCTCGAGCTGTTGAGATAGATGAGCTCGAAATCGAAGCGGCAGGTGCCGCCGCCGAGCTTGCTCAGATAGGAATTGAGCGCGGTGAACACCGGTCCGTAGAACTCGGTGACGTCCTCAGGATACGACTCCCCCGTGATCTTCAGATGGTTCTGCATGAAGTCGAAGCTCACCGCCGGGGTGCGGGTGGTGGCTTGAATGTCCAGCTTGTCTCGCATCGATCCGACTTCAGATGGTCGCTTTGAGGGCGAAGAACGCGTGGGTTGCATCAACGTCGGTGAAATCGAACTCGATGGGCTTGGAGGCGCGGCGCGCTATCTCCATGAAGCCGAGGCCTGCGCCCTTGCTGCCCTCCTCGGGCTCGGCCCTCAGCTGCTCCTTATAGAGCGCCTTCAGCTCGTCCTTGCTCATGTCCCTGATGCGGCTGAGCTTGGCGCGCAGGCGCTCGACATCGGCGCGCTCGACGAGATTGCCGGCGCAAACCATATAGTCGGTGCCCTCCCTGCCGATGGTGAGAATGCCGTAGCGGATCTCCATCAACGCGCGCGGATCGGATGCGGGAGCCAGCGCGGATTGGGCCTTCTCGGCGGAGTAGCGGATGATGTTCTGCATCTGCTCGACGAACACGGCGAATACGCTGCGCAGCGTCTTGGTATCGGCGTCGTCGATGGTCAGCTTCTGCTTGAGCGCCTCGCCGACGCCGCTCAGCACGGGCTCCGTCACATAACCGCTATAGGCGAAGATGACGCCCTGGCTATGCAGCATCCCGCGCAGATCCATGAGTTGGGAGGCGAGCATCGGCGTCTCCTAGGCGTGTGGGACGAAACCCAACACCGTGAGGTCGTCGCGGCGGATTTGCTGGCCTTGGTAGGTGGCGAGCGCCTTGCGGAAGGACTTTTCCTGATCGGCCATGGGCGTTCCCAGATTCTTCTTGAGCAGCTCCTGGAAGCGCCGCTTGCCGAAGGAGCGGCCGCGCGGCCCGCCAATCTGATCGATCAGGCCGTCGGTGGTGAGGTAGAAGCTGTCGCTGTCCTCGAACGGCAGCGCGACGTCGGTATAGGTCGTATCCGTGGGATAGCGCCGGTAGCCCACACCCCTGCGGTCGCCCTTGATCTCGATGACGCCCTTCCGATTGGCGCGCCACAGCGAGAAGCGAGCGCCGGAGAACGTCATTTTCCGCTTCTTCATATTGATGAAACAAATGCCGGCTTCGAGCCCGTCATCGGTCTCGCCTTGCGCCTCGTTCTGGCCGAGCAGGCTTTGCACCCCGCGATGCAGTCCGGTCAGAACCTTGCTCGGATTGTCGCTATCGGCGCTGCGCAGCATACGGTCGAGCAGGCCCCAAGCGATCAAGGTCATGAACGCGCCCGGAACGCCGTGGCCGGTGCAGTCCCCAACCATCACGGCATAGCCGTCGTTGATGGGCTGGAACCAGAAGAAATCGCCGCCGACGATATCGCGCGGCTCCCAGATGAGGAAATGGTCGGCGGCGATGCTATCGAGTTCGCGGCGCGCCGGCAGCACGGCGGACTGGATGCGGCTGGCATAGCGCAGGCTCTGCAGGATCAGCTGATTGGCGGCGGCGGCACGCTGCTCGCTTTCCTTGACGTCGGTCAGGTCGCTGTAGACAGCGACGGTGCCGCCCGTCTCGGTGCGCCGCTCGCTGATTTGCAGCCAGCGCCCATCGGCGTGGCGTTCCAGCAAGGGCTCGCCCGGATGCCGATGCGCAGCGAGGCGCTGTCTCAGCCAGCCTTCTTCCCTACCCCTGGCATCTTGGATCAGGCCGTGTGCGGCCGCGCTCCGCATGATCTCTTCGAACGTCGTGCCGGTCTTGGGCGCGCCTTCGCCATGATCGAACAACTCGGCATATTTGGCGTTGCCGAGAACCAGCCGGTCCTCGTTGTCGTAGAGCGAGAAGCCTTCCGAGATAGTCTCGATGGCGTCGGTCAGCCGCTGCTCGCTTTGCGCAAGCGCCGCCTGTTCCGCCGTCTTACGCGCGGTGACCTCGCTCCAGGAGCCGATCACTTCCAGCGGGTTGCCGTTCTGATCCTTGACCAGGTGTTGCTCGTCGCTCACCCAGCAATAGATGCCGTCCGCCTTGCGGAAGCGGTATTCGGCGACATATTGGCCTTCTTCGAACAGCTTGGCCGCGCCAGCCTCGACCTCCGGGAGATCCTCCGGGTGCACGCGGGCGCGCCAGAAATCCGGGTCCTTCAAATATTGGTCGGGCTCGTAGCCAAGCACGCGCTTGATGTTCTCGCTGACGAACGTAGGCGCGTAAGAGCCGCCGGCCTCGAAGCTGTAGACCACGGCAGGCGCGCCGTGCAGCAGGAGGTCGAAGCGGGCGCGGGCGGCATTCTCGGCCTGCTCAGCCTGCTTGCGGGTGGTGATATTGCTCCAGGAGCCGACGATCTCGACCGGCTCGCCGTCGTCGCCGCGCAACAGATATTGATCGTCGCTGACCCAGATGTAATTGCCGTTCCGCTTGCGGAAGCGGTACTCGGCGGTGTGGCGGCCCTTCTCGAACAGCTTGCTCTGCTCCGCCTCGACCGAGGCCAGATCCTCCGGGTGAACATTGCTCCGCCAGAAATCGGCGTGCTCCAGATATTTCTCGGGGCAATAGCCAAGCAGACGCTTGATATTCTCGCTGACGAAGGTGGGGGCGTAATCGTCCTTGGCCTTGAAGCTGTAGATTACCGACGGCGCGCTTTCGAGCAGGGATGCGAGGCGCGCGCGCGCCGCACCCTCGGCGGCTTCGGCATTCTTACGGTCGGTGATGTCGCTCCAGGAGCCGACGATCTCGAACGGTTCGCCGTTCTCGTCGCGGATGAGATGCTGCTCGTCGCTCACCCAGCGATAGGCGCCGTCTTTCTTGCGGAAGCGATATTCGGCAGTGTGCCGGTCGCGCTCGAACAGGAGCGCCTGCTCGGCTTCCACGGATGCCATGTCGTCCGGATGTACGCGGGCGCGCCAGAACTCGGCATCCTTGAGATATTCGTCGGGGCAATAGCCGAGCAGCCGCTTGATATTCTCGCTGACGAAAGTCGGCGCATAGTCGCCGCTCGCCTTGAAGCTGTAGATCACCGAGGGCGCGGTATCGAGCAAAAGCGCAAGCCGCTCGCGGGCGCGGTCCTCCGCCTCCTCGGCGACCCTGCGGGCGCTGATGTCGCTCCACGAGCCCACGACCTCCGACGGTGCACCTTTCGCGTCGAGCATGAGATGCTGCTCGTCGTTGACCCAGCAATACGAGCCGTCCTTCTTGCGGAAGCGATATTCGACGACGTGCTTGCCGGCCTTGAACAGCTCGTCCATCTCGGCTTCGACGCGCGGCAGATCTTGCGGATGCACCCGCTCGCGCCAGAAATTCGGGTTTTCGAGATATTCGGACGCGGCATAACCGAACAGCCGCGCAATGTTCTCGCTGACAAAGGTCGGCGCGAAATCGCCCTTGGCCTCGAAGCTGTAGATCACCGCGGGCGAGGCATCGAGCAGCCGGGCGAGCCGCGTTGCCGCCGCGGCTTCAATGTCAGCGACGTGCCGACGCTCGTTTTCGTCATGTTCGCGTGTTGCGTCCGCCAAGACACTCTCAACGATATCGGCCACTTTGCCGGAATCGGTGCCGGCCTGCAGCATCTTACCAAGCGCGGCGGCAGCTTTCTCAGCGTATTTTCGGGAGGTCATCGGGCGATCGTGTCGTTCGAAGTGAAAAGGCGCCCGTAACGGCCCCTAGTGCAAGGGATAGTTTCGGGCCGACCAGCTTCTGTCAATGGCACGACCTGAAATGACCCCGGTAAATCAAATGAAGGTTTAATGAACCACGCAGCTGAGCTTGCCTATTCGCTGGGCGAAGCATTAGCAGCCGCAATTGAAGAGGCCGCGCACGCCCCCCGGCGCGCGCGGCTTGGCTTTGCAATAGACCGAATCGAAGCCTACTGAGCCGGCGGCGCTGCTGGCGCTGGCGTTTCGGCTGGCGGTGGCGGTGGTGGCGGCGGCGTCTCGGCGGTCGGCGTTTCCGCTTTGCCGAGGACGCAATTGATCAAGGTTGCGTCGTATTTGCAGCCATGCCGCTTCGCTTGAACCACGACAAAGACGGCGATAATCACAAGCAAAATGAGAAGAATTCGCATTCGGGCACCCTCCCTTTCACGCCGGCGTAAAGTATACGAATGGAGGGCAAACAAAAAGGGCCGGTGGAAAACCAGGCCCTGATTTCATTCAGGCGTCACGTAAGCGTTCCGGCCCAGCCGATGCGGCGGGGCCCCTCCCGGCAGGCTTTACGCCCCCGGGAGGCGGCTTCGCGGGGTTTAATACCAGCGGTGATGCCAGCGGGGCCCATAGCGGTAGGAGTAACGGTCATAACCGTAATAGGGACGATAGCCGTAACCATATCCATAGTTGCGATAATAAGGGCGCGGACCCACATAAATGCCGAAGCCGGGGCCCCAACCGCCGCCCCAATATCCGCCACGCCACCCGGCGTCGGCGGTCGCTGGGGTGAGCGCAACCGCGGCCAGAGCCACAGCCGCGGCTAAGCCTGTCAATGCGTATTTCATAGGATTTCTCCTTCAATGAGCAGTTCAGGTGGCGCCTCTGACGACGCCGGCATGAATCAAGAACGCAAGGCGCGGCTCGGCGTTCCCCCGGACGCCACTTCGCCGCCTGCATGTCTCCGGCGCCGCCGATGACGAAACTCCCGCCACACGGCCTATGCTGCGTCCCGTGCCAGATCTCGCGGCAGGATTTCCTGCGGGCAGCTCTCGCGCTCGCGGCGTCCCCGCTCTTGCGTTTTGTGCCGGCGGAGGCGGCCGAGGGGCTTGAGGTGAGCGAGATCGCCCCCGGCGTGTTCGTGCATCAAGGGCGCTATGAGCTGCAGTCGCCCGAGAATCGCGGCGACATGGCGAATGCGAGCTTCGTGGTGGGAACCGATTCGGTCGCCGTCATCGACACGCTCGGCAGCGCGGTGGCCGGCCGCGAGCTCAGAGCCGCGATTCGCGCCGTGACCGACAAGCCGATCCGCTACGTGATCAACACCCACATGCATCCCGACCACGTGTTCGGCAACGCGGCGTTCAAGCAGGACAATCCGACTTTTGTCGGCCACTACAAGCTTGCGCGCGGCCTCGGCTCACGCGCCGAGCGCTATCTTGCCATCAACAAGACGATGCTTGGCGATGCGGCATTCGAGGGAATCGAGGTCATTCTGCCAACGCTTGCCGTGGAGACGAGCACGACGCTCGATCTCGGCGGGCGCAGCCTCGTGCTGGAGACGCAACGGACCGCCCATACCGACAACGATCTCACCATCACCGACACGGCAACCGACACGCTGTTCCTCGGCGATCTCCTGTTCTCGGTGCATGTGCCGACGCTTGACGGCTCGATCAAAGGCTGGCTCGCCCTGCTCGACGACCTCGCCCAGAAGAAGGCCGCGCGCGTCGTGCCGGGGCACGGACCGCATGCCATGGAGCTGCCCGAGGCGCTCACGCCCGAGCAGCGCTACCTCGCCACGATCGCCGCCGATGTCAGAAAATTGATCAAGGACGGCAAGACCTTGGAAGACGCCACCAAGACCGCGGGCTTTTCCGAGCGCGACGCCTGGAAGCTGTTCGACCACTATCATGTCCGCAACGTCACCGCGGCATTCGCCGAACTGGAATGGGAGTGATATGATGCTCGGCAGATCGCAAGAGGATGGTTGCCATGCCCCTTACCCTGACGCGTCTGGGCTACGCCGCCGGCGCTGCCGCGCTCGCTACCCTGCTCCTGCTCGGCCAGGCCGCGAAGGCGGATGAGGATGTCTGGCCCACGCTCAAGCAACAGACTTTCGGCGATCGTGCCATCCAGGCCGAAGACGGCATGGTCGTGCTCGAAATTCCTGGGACGGCCGAAGACGCGGCGCTGGTGCCGTTGACCGTGCGCGTGCCGCCACGGGTGGCGCAGAACCTCAAATCGCTGACCATCTTCATCGACAAGAACCCCGATCCGAAAGTGGCGACGCTTCACTTCGGTCCCGCCCAAGGCAAAGGCGGCGAACGCAGCTTCTCCACCCGCGTGCGCATCGACAATTTCTCCTATGTGCGGGCGGTGCTCGAGACCGAGGACGGGGTGCTGCATATGGCGAGCAAATTCGTCGCGGCCGCCGGAGGCTGCGGGGCGATGCAGGCCAAGGACCCCGACTCAGAGACCGTCGATCTCGGCAAGATGATCGTGAAGACCTTTCCGCCGGCGCTTGACGCAAGCCCGATCTGGTCGGCTCAGGTGATGATCAAGCACCCGAACTCGAACGGGATGCAGCTCGACATCAATACGGCCAACGTCATCCCGGCGCGTTACGTCGACCAGATGATCGTGAAGCGCGGCGGCGAGCTGGTGTTCGACATGGACGGGACCTTCTCGATCTCGACCAATCCGAATTTCCGCTTCACCTTCGGCCGCGGCGCCGACAACAGCCTCGACGTCGCCATTACCGACACCGACGGCACCAAGTTCGCCGCGCAGTCCGAGCCGAGCGGCTCTTAAGCTCAAAATTTGAATCCGTCATGCCCGGCCTTGTGCCGGGCATCCACGTCTTTCACTCATTCAACGCGATGAAATCGTGGATGGCCGGGACAAGCCCGGCCATGACCGTGTTGCAGGGTTATGAGGAAACTCGCCGGCTATTGCGGCGGCTTGCTGGAATAGAAAATCTGGGCTTTCAGCAGGAACTCGTCGGGCTTCTTGAGGAAGAGCTGCTTGGCCGTCTCGTTGCCGAAGCAATAGGTCTTGCCGGCATAGACGGTGTTGACCGAGCAGTCGGTCTTGATCTCCTTGCCGAGCGCGAGCCCCATCACGCAGTTATCGTCGAACTCGCCTTCGGTGGCGGCAGCAGGAAGGCTGAGGGCGAACGTGAGGACGACAGCCAATGCGCAGAGTTGGCTGCCTTTGTCATGGCCTCTCAACCGTGCTTGCCTGGCGATCAGGTGCCGCCTTCGCGTTATGGCGTGGCAGCCTCCGCTGCCGCGCGGCGAAGGCTGGTGGGCGCAGTAGGACTCGAACCTACGACCCGCTGATTAAGAGTCAGCTGCTCTACCACCTGAGCTATGCGCCCTAAAGCTATGCCGCCTCGGTCTGGCAAGGCGCATCTAGGGGTGTTTCGACTGAGGTCCACCCCAAGGGTGCTCCCCCTACCCTGCCCCGCTGTCCGGCCTGTCCAGAGTCGGCCGCAACGTCCAATGCCCTCACCAGAACGGCCCAAGCTCCTCCCGCCTGATGCGCGTCTCGCGGTTGACATGGGCGTTGAGCACGAAGCCCAGGCCGATCATCATGGTCAGCATCGAGGTGCCCCCGTAGGAGACCAGCGGCAGCGGCACACCGACCACCGGCACCAGCCCCGTCACCATCGCCACGTTGATGAACACATAGGCGAACAGGCAAAGTCCCATGCCGGCAGCCACCAGCCGCGGGAAGGTGCTGCGGCATCTGAGCGCCATATAGGTGATGAACAGCAGGACGAGAAGGTAGAGCGCAAGCAGGACGACCGAGCCGATAAAGCCCATCTCCTCGGAGAACATCGTGAAGATGAAGTCGGTGTGCTTCTCCGGAAGGAAATTGAGCTGGGTCTGCGTCCCCTGCATGTAGCCCTTGCCGGTCAAGCCGCCGGAGCCGATGGCGATCTTGGATTGCAGGATGTGATAGCCCGAGCCGAGCGGATCGCGGTCGGGGTCGATGAAAGTGAGGATGCGCTCCTTCTGATAATCATGCAGCCGCTCCCAGACATGCGGCAGCACGACGATGACGCCGACCAAGGCGCCGGCGAAATAGATCCAGCTCACACCCGCGAGGAAGAGGAGGCCGCCGCCGACAATGCCGAACAAGGCCGCGGTGCCGAGATCGGGCTGATCGAGCGCGAGCAGAGCCGGCGCGCCGATCATCAGCAGCGGCGGCAGCACCGCATGCGGCCATGACACGCGGTTGGGCGGAAGCCATTGGTAGTAACGGGCAAGCGCCAGCACGAGCGCGATCTTCATCATCTCGGTCGGCTGGAAGCTCATTTCGCCGTAACCGAGCCAGCGCTTGGCCCCGCCGCTCTCCACGCCGATGACGATCACCAGCGCAAGCATGATGAGCGCAAGGACATAGAGCGGATAGGCCGCGCGAAGCCACCAGCGGATGTCGGAGAGCGCGACGACGAAGAGCAGACCGAGCCCCAGGCAATAGCGCACCACATGCCGGCTCGCCCAAGGCTCGAGCGAGCCTCCCGCCACCGAATACAGCGCGGCGACGCCGACCAGGGTGATGGCGGTGATGAGCGCCAGGAACGGCCAGTTGATCAGCACGAGCTTCTTCTTGAGGAGAAGCTGGGGCCGCTCGACGCCCTCGGCGAACAGAGCTTTCATTCCGGCGACTCCGCCGCGGCGAGGGCCGGAGAATTGGCCGGTTGATTGCTGGCGAAGAAGCCGGGCCGGGCGGCAGGGTCGCGCAACAATATCTCGGTCATCACGTCCTTTACGACGGGAGCCGCCGCATGCGATCCGCCGCCGCCATGCTCGACGACGCAGGCCGCGGCGTAACGCGGCGCGCCGACCGGGGCGAAGGCGATGAACAAAGCGTGCGTCTCCCCTTCCCAGCCCTTGAGAAAGCCGCGGTTCCTCGCGCTGATCACCTGAGAGGTGCCGGTCTTTCCCGCCATCTGCACGTCGGGGATAGCCAGCGCCGAGCGCACCGCCGTCCCGCCCGGCTCGTTGACGACGGCAACCATGCCGGCGCGGACGAGCTCGAGATGCACCGGATCGACATTGAGCAGAGCCGGCTCCGGCGCATTGTCGGACTTGGCGATCAAGTGGGGCGAGACGGCCCTGCCCGTGGCGATGCGCGCCGCCACGACCGCGAGCTGAAGCGGCGTGGCCGAGACATAGCCTTGGCCGATGCCGCAGCTGATGGTCTCGCCGGGATACCAAGGTTGCCGCAAGGTCTTCTTCTTCCAGGCCGTGTCGGGAATGATGGCCTGCTTCTGGCCCACCAGGCCGAGATCGTGAATCTGACCGAGGCCGAGCGCCCGCGCCGTGGCGGCGAGGCGATCGATGCCGAGCCGATTTGCCGTCTCATAGAAATAGACGTCGCAAGACTGCTTGATCGCTTGATGCACGTCGATGCCGGGACCGTGTCGCTTCCAGCAGCGGAAACGATGGCGACCGAACATGTAGGCGCCCGGGCACGTCATGTGCTCGTCGGCCGTGATGACGCCGGCTTCAAGCCCGGCGAGAGCGGTCACCACCTTGAAGGTCGAGCCCGGCGGATAGACGCCGCGCAGCGCGCAATTCTCCAAGGGATGATCCTTGTTTCTGGCGAGCTCCTTCCATCGGTCCAGATTCACCCTGAAGGACATGTCGTTGGGATCGAACGTGGGGTAAGAGGCCAGCACCAGAATCGCGCCCGTCACCGCGTCGAGCACGACGATGGAGGCGACACGCAGGCCCTCGATCCGCTTCAGCGCGATCGCCTGCAGCTCCTGATCGATGGTGAGAGCCATGTCCTTGCCACGCACGCTCGGCGTCGCGCCAAGCTGGCCCACCACGCGGCCATGGGCGTCGACCTCGTATTTGATGGTGCCGGGCTGTCCCCTAAGCTCCGCATCGAAGCTCTTTTCGATTCCCGCCTTGCCGGTGCGGAAGCCCGGCACGCGCATCATCGGGTCCTCGTCGACCTCCGACTTATCGGCCATGCCGACATAGCCGACGACATGCGCCATGCTGCTGCCATGCATGTACTGGCGATAGGTCGCCCGGTCGGCGCGTACGCCTGGAAGCCGCGGCGCCAGCACGCTGAGCAGAGCGAACTGGCGCCAAGTGAGACCCTCGGTGACGAGCACGGGGAAATAGCCGCTCTGCCGCCGCGCCGCGCGCATCACGCGGTCCTTGTCGGCGGCGGAAATGTGCACGACCTGCGAGACCGCGGCGAGCGTCGCCTTGAGGTCCTTGCAAAAGGCCGGCACGACGACGATGCGAAAGTTCTCCTTGTCCTCGGCGACGACCCTGCCGATACGGTCGTAGATCGAGCCGCGTGCGGGCGCCACGAGCTGCATGGTCATGCGGTTCTCGTCCGACAGCAGCCGATATTCCGAGGTGTCGAGGATCTGCAACTGGCGGAGCCGCCACAGCAGCAGGCCGAACAACCCGGCTTGGCCGCCGGCGATCAGAACGGCTCGCCGCGAAAACCGGCGGCGCAGCTTGAGCGCGACCTCGCGCGCTTTGTCGTCGCGCGAGCCCGTCACGTCCATCTCCCGTAGATGATCCGCCGGCCGGGCTTGAGCCGCCCGCGCTTAATCCATAGCAACCCGTGCAGCACGACCGGGAAGAGCGCAATGGAGGCGAGCGCGCCGAAGGCGATCGGCCGCGTGTCGATCCAGCGAAGGAAATAGAGCGAGGCGAGCAACCAGCTTAGGCCCGCGACGATGACCTGCAACCGCCGCCCAAACCAGCCAAAGCCGCTTCATGTCGTGTCCGTCGCTGAGCGCCGGGGTCAAGCCACCGGCGATGGCACCCGTCAAGGCCATCAGCGCCCAGAAGCCGAGCGGTCCCCCGCTCATCACGTCGGTCAAAAGGCCAAGCAGCATGGCGACGTAAGGTTGCAGGTTGGCGCCTGGAAGCACGCGCCAGCAAAACACCATCATCACCACGACGAGCGGCAGGATGAAGGTCGCGTCAGGCGGAAGCCCCCACGGTACCGCGGTCGCCAACACCGCAAACAGCACCGAGAGGACTGGCAGGGACGCATTCATGGCTGGGCTTGCGCTATGCCTTCGGCCGGGGGGAGGTCGCCGGCGGCGCCGGTGTGTTCGAGGAGATTCCTGACCGGTTCGATGGCCGCGCTTGGCGCGGAGACCGCATCAGGCGCTCGCTTGTCTTCCGGCATCGCCGAGAGTGCTCGCTCTGCCGAAACCGCGGGCGGATCGGCGCTGGTCAAGGTCGGCGTGTCGAAGAACAGCACGCTCACCACATCGAGCGAGCTCAGCTCGGCGTATGGGCGCACCTTGAAGGCGCCATCGGCACCCGTCACCACGCCGACCCGCAGGCCGCGCGGCAGCACGCCCTCGCTGCCGGAGGTATAGACCTCGTCGCCGGCGTAAAGCGAGGCACCGTCAGGCAGGAACTCGAGCTTTAGCTCGGCTGAGTTGTCGCCCGAGACGAGAGCGCGAATGCCCGCAGGCCCCACCAATACGGGGATGCGGCTATTGAGGTCGCTGAGCAGAAGCACGCGGGCGACCGAGGATCCGGCATCGACGATCCGCCCGATCAATCCGTCGCCATCGATCACCGCGTAGCCAACCCGCACGCCGTCGTCGCGCCCGAGATTGACCAAGGCACTACGCAAGAATGGGCCGCGCGCGTCGGCGATGACGCTGCCGGTGACGTAGTGCAAGGCCGGCTCATCGACCGCGTTCAGCAGCGAACGCAGATGCGCCTCGTTGCGCTCGAGCAGCTTGGCGCGCCATTCCCATTGCTTGAGCTGATCGTTCTCGGCCCTCAGCCGGTCGATCTCTTCCATCATGCCGACATAAGAGCGCACGCGCGCCAGGGCATGCCGCCCCATGATGGCCGGCACCGCTGAGGCTTCGAGCAAGGGCGCGCTCAGGTCGATAAAGCGGTCGCGCAGGTCGACGACCGCGTTATTGCCGATGCGGCTCAGCACCAGCAGCACCACGCAGAGGAAGTAGAGGGTGAAATTCAGCAACTCACCGGGGGCTCGCCAGGATCGGCGTGGCCTCGGCTTGAACGGTGAACTTTGCCGGCGCATTCCTGCGTCTTCCTCAGAGGAGCGCTATCGCCACCCCTCTCCATCTTGAGGCTTGCGCAGCCAGCAAGCCTCTCCCCGCTATGGCCGGCTCATGGCTTGATCAAAAAACCCGCCATGGTGTCGAGCTGCTCCAGGGCCTTGCCGGTCCCGCGCACGACGCAGCGCAGAGGGTCCTCGGCGATCCTGAACTTCACGCCAGTTTCTTGTGTGAGCCTGACATCGAGCTTCTCCAGCAGCGCGCCGCCGCCGGTCAGCCAGATGCCCGAATCGCAGACATCGGCGGTGAGCTCGGGCGGCACGTCGGCAAGAGCGTGGCGGATGCCTCCCACGATCTGCTGGATCGGCAGCGTCAGGGCTTCGGCGATGTCATGCGACTCGAGGCTGATCTCGCTGGGGAAGCCGCGCTGCAAATCGCGGCCCTTGATGTGGATCGGCACGCGGTGGCCATTCGACTTGGCGATGGCGCAGCCGGACTGCTTCTTGATGGCCTCGGCGCTGGTCGCGCCCATCAGCAGGTTGTATTTGAAGCGCACGTAATTGACGATCGCCTCGTCGAAGGCATTGCCGGCGCTGCGCACCGAGCGCGAATAGAGCACGCTGCCCATGGAGAGCACGGCGATGTCGGTGGTGCCGCCGCCGATGTCGACAATCATGGAGCCGCGCGCTTCGGCGATCGGCAGGCCGGCGCCGATCGCGGCGGCAACCGGCTCCTCGATCAAAAACACGCGCCGCGCGCCAGCCGAAAGTCCGGCTTCATGCACCGCGCGGCGCTCCACCGGGGTCGCGCTCGCCGGCACGCAGATCATGATGCGCGGGCCGGTGAAGAGTCCGCGCCGGCTCACGCGGCGGATGAAATGCTTGATCATCTCCTCGGCGGCGTTGAAATCGGCGATCACGCCGTCGCGCAGCGGCTGGATGGTCTCGATCTTGCTGGGCGTGCGGCCGAGCATCGTCTTGGCCTCATGGCCGACGGCTATAACTTGGCGCTCGCCATCGCGCTGGCTCGTGACGGCGACGACGGAGGGCTCATCGAGAACGATCCCCCGCCCCGGCACATAAACCAGCGTATTCGCCGTGCCAAGATCGATGGCCATGTCGTAAGAGACAAAGCCCAAGGCCCGCGAGAACATACGCCCGCCCCAATCGGCTCCAAAAGAGCCCTGAACACCACTGAAAATATGCGAGCGACAGAAGCCGGCGGCCGTGCGTTCGGTTCTTGGCCGTCCGTCGCGCACGCCTCGTATGTTGCGGCAAATCGGATGGACGAGCAATGCGTGGCAAGCGGGTTTTACAAAAACAATTCGCTTGCACGCACTCCTGCCGAGCGAACAGTCGAATTGTGGCGAGGCCCACCGCTTCGCCTGTCGCCGACGCTCCCCAATTAAAGGGCGCCGTTAAGTCCTGCCGCCAATACCGCCGCCGGCCTTCGAATTCTGCCACAGACGCAAAGACGGCCGGCACGCAGCCGGCCGCCTCAAGCTTGGGCAATTCCCGCCAAGCGCGATTCCAACGCGCCCGCGGTCAGGATGCGAGCATCGTCTCGGGCTTGCGGCGGGCTTCGCGCGCCAACAATTTATTCAGTGCACTGACATAAGCGCGCGCCGAGGCGACCATGGTGTCGGTGTCGGAGCCCCGACCGGTCACGGTCTTGCCGTCGGCCTCCAGCCGCACCGTCACCTCGGCTTGCGCATCGGTTCCTTCCGTCACCGCGCTCACCTGATAGAGCGGCAACCGCGCCTCATGCGGCACGATCGCCTTGATGGCGCGGAACGTCGCATCGACCGGTCCATCGCCGCTCGATTCATGCGTGTGCTGCTTGCCGTCGACATCGAGCGTGAGCGTCGCCTTCTGCGGACCGCCGGTGCCGGCGATCACCGTGAGCGCCACGACCTTGATGCGGTCGTGGGCGGAGGCGATCTCCTGATCGACCAGAGCCTCGAGATCCTCGTCATAGACGTGCTTCTTGCGGTCGGCCAGCGCCTTGAAGCGCACGAACGCATCCTCGAAGGCGTTGTCGCCCAGCTCGTAGCCGAGCTCCTTCAGCTTCTCGCGGAAGGCATGGCGCCCCGAATGCTTGCCCATCACCAGCGAGGACTCCTTCAAGCCCACGCTCTCGGGCGTCATGATCTCGAAGGTCTCGGCATGTTTCAGCACGCCGTCCTGATGGATACCGCTCTCATGCGCGAACGCGTTCCGCCCGACGATGGCTTTGTTGTACTGCACCGGAAAGGCGGTCACGCGCGAGACGAGTTTGGACACCCGCGTCAGCATGGTGGTGTCGATGCCGGTCCAGAACGGCATCACGTCGGCACGCGTGCGGATGGCCATGACGATTTCTTCCAGCGCGGCGTTGCCGGCGCGCTCGCCCAAGCCGTTGACCGCGCACTCAACCTGCCGCGCCCCTCCGCCGACACCCGCCAAGGAGTTGGCGACCGCCAGACCGAGATCGTTGTGACAGTGGGTCGAGAACACGATGCTGTCGGCGCCCGGCACACGCGCGATGATCATCTTGATCAGACCCGCGAACTCATCCGGCGTCGCATAGCCCACGGTGTCGGGAATGTTGACGGTGGTGGCGCCCGCCTTGATGGCGGCCTCGACGCAGCGGCAGAGAAAGTCGTGCTCGGTGCGGGTGGCGTCCATCGCCGACCATTCGACATCGTCGGTATAGCCTCGCGCGCGCGTGACGGAAGCGGTTACGCGTTCCAGCACCTCTTTCTCGTCGATGCCCATCTGATATTTGCGATGCAGCGGCGAGGTGCCGATAAAAGTATGGATGCGGCCGCGCTGCGCCGGCTTGATGGCTTCCGCGCAACGGTCGATGTCCTTGAACTGCGCACGAGCCAGCCCGCAGATCACCGCCTTCTTGGCGCGGCGGGCAATCTCCTGCACGCTGTTGAAATCGCCTTCCGAGGCGATCGGGAAACCCGCCTCGATGATGTCGACGCCCATCTCGTCGAGCACGTCGGCGACTTCGAGCTTCTCGTCGAAGGTCATGGTGGCGCCGGGGCATTGCTCCCCGTCGCGCAATGTCGTGTCGAAGATGACGACGCGGTCGCGCTCAGGCCGGGCTGCCGCCTTCGAGGCGTTATCTTGGTTGGACTCCATCGGTCTCGTCCTTAAGCTTTGGGCTCCAGTCTAGCACGACCGGCAAGCCGCTTGAATTCTCTGAGGATTAGATTGCCATCCCCTGAACGCCCGCCCCGCTTGACGCGAGACCGCCGGAGCTCAGGGGCGTCTAAGGACGAGGCGCTTGAGATCAAGCAGCGCGCGGGCGGACGCGGCCGGAATACGCGAAATCGCGCCGGTCCCGATCCTTTTCTGCCCAGTCAATCGCTGCATGGATGACCTCTTCGTGTTCGGAAAATAGTGCGAAGCGCGGTCCGGGGCAAGGGCGGCAGGGAAGCCCAGCCTCGTCATCCCGGCGAAAGCGGGGATCCAGAGCAACCGACACCGAGCAAGCGGCGCTGGATACCGGCTTTCGCCGGTATGACGGAGTTTGTTGCTCGGCTACGGCAGGCATGCGGGCTCCTTGCCGCGACGCGTCACGCGTCCGGGGTGTGAGGGGGGATGGCGCGCCGAAAAGCGCAAAATCCTATGGCTCGTGCCTTGCGGCACGCGGGCGCCTCGCGGCGCGCCAATCGCGGCGTTTTCCGGCACCGGGCCCTGCTTTCGTCCGGTCCGTCGCGCGTCGAATGCGCCGACCGAGCCGTCAGCCAGCTCCTGGCAGGGACTCCTAGTGGTCCCGGAGGGAGCTCCGCTGCCGCCCGAGTGCCTCGTTGCGACGAGGCCCGCAGGCGCCGCACCTCGTCCCGCCTTCGCAACGCCTCGCGAGAGCGCCCCTTAGAAGGACAAGGTGCGTGCAGTCTATGCGAGGTTTGCGAGGCGGGGATAAATGTGCGACCAGGCGCCGCCCGAGACGCGCCATGCGCATTCGTTGCCGCAGGCAGCCCCGTCGGCTGCACGCTTGCCAAATGGCGACCAACCCTCCAGAAGTCGTGTTTTGAGCCAAGGAGAGAGCGAGATTGGCGCACGCCGTGGAGCATCACGCCAGCAAAGTCCCCGAGGTCACGCTCGGCTTCTGGATCATCAAGATTCTCGCCACGACGCTCGGGGAAACCGGCGGCGACACCGTGACCATGACGATGGACCTTGGCTATCTGACGGGCACGGCGATCTTTCTTTCGGTGCTGGTCGTGCTGGTGGTCGTGCAAATCGCCGCGAAGAAATTTCATCCCCTGCTCTACTGGTCCGTCATCGTCGCCTCGACCACGGCCGGCACGACGCTGGCCGACTTCGCGACCCGGTCTTTGGGGATCGGATATATGGGTGGGTCGCTCTTGCTGTTCGGCTGCCTGATGGCCGTGCTCGCCCTGTGGTATTGGTCGGAGGGCTCCATTTCGGTGGCGACGGTCAACGCGCCCAAGGCGGAAGCCTTCTACTGGGCGGCGATCACGTTCTCGCAGACCTTGGGAACCGCGCTCGGCGATTGGATCGCCGATGCCGGACTTGGATATGGCGGAGCGGCGCTGGTTTTCGCCGCCGGACTGGCGGTGCTGACCGCGGCCTATTACTGGACGAACGTCTCTCGGGTCACGTTGTTCTGGGCCGCGTTTATTCTCACGCGCCCGTTAGGCGCGACGGTCGGCGACTTTCTCGACAAGCCACTCGATCACGGCGGCCTTGCGCTGAGCCGCCCCCTGGCTTCGCTCGTCCTTGCGGTCTGCATGATTGCCTGCGTCCTGCTGCTGCCGCAAAGGCCGCATTCATCCTCGACCGTCTGAGATCAGGCGAAGCGAGCCGGCGCCTGCGCCCTATTTCGCGCCCAGCAGCTTCATGGCCATCGCCGTATCCAGGAACTCGACCAAGGAGATCACTTGGCCATGCTCGACTTCCAGGAACTGCGCGATTTCGGTGGTGGACTCGTCCTTGGTTTCCGCATGGCGCACGGTGGCTCGCCAGCGGACGGCAGCTTTGTTGCCGTCGACGAACAGGTCGAGAATGGCGAAGTCGCTCAGCGCAAGATTGGCGATCATGGACTCGAACCGCGCCATGATCTTGGCATGGCCCGTCAGCGGGCGCCGTGAGCGCGCCCCAAGCGGGAGAGCCCGCGATCCTGAATGTGGCGTTGTCGGCATAGCCACGCCGCAGAACGTCCATGTCGCCTGCAACCCGGGCGGCGCAAAGCCTCCTGACGAGCGCTTCGATCTCGCCGCGTTCCGTCATGCGGAGCCTCCTGCTGGGCCGGATAGATTCAACGGTGCGTCTACGCTAGGCCCCTTGCAGTTCCTCGCGCAACAATTCGAGCCGGAGCCATTCTTCCTCCGCTGCGGCGAGGTCTTGTTGGATCTTGGCGAGCTCGGCTCCCGCCTTGGCAAAGCCCTCACGATCACGGCCATAGAAGCTCGCGTCGGCGAGCAGAGCCTCCAGCCGGCGGATATCGTCGTGAAGAGCCTCGATGCGGGCCGGCGCGGTCTTCAAGGCGTGTTGCTCGGTGGGGCTGAGGCGTTTGCGGGGCGCCGCCGCGCGTCGCGGCGCCGGTGCCGGCCGCGGCGCCTTCGGCGCTGACAGGCTTCTCTTGCGGCAATGAGGCCATGCCTGCCTTCCGCTGCGCCACCATGTCGGAATAGCCGCCGGCATATTCGATCCACCTCCCCTCGCCCTCGAAAGCGATGACCGAGGTGACCGTGCGGTCGAGGAAGTCGCGGTCGTGGCTGACGAGAATGAGCGTTCCGGGATAGGCGGCGAGCATCTCCTGCAAGAGATCGAGCGTCTCGAGGTCGAGGTCGTTGGTGGGCTCGTCCAGCACCATGAGGTTGGACGGCTGCGCCAGGGCTCTCGCCAAGAGCAGCCGCCCGCGCTCGCCGCCCGACAATGCCTTGACCGGCGTCCTCGCCTGCTCCGGCTTGAACAGGAAATCCTTCATGTAGCCGATGACGTGGCGCGGCTCCCCGTCGATGATCACCTGGTCGCCGCTGCCGCCGGTCAGGATCGTGGCCACCGAGGCTTCGGGGTCGAGGCTCTCGCGCGTTTGGTCGAGCGTGGCGATCTCCAGATTGGTGCCGAGCTGCACGTGGCCTGTGTCGGGAGGAAGCGCGCCGGTCAGCAGATTGATGAGCGTCGTCTTGCCGGCGCCATTCGGACCGACGATGCCGATCCGGTCGCCGCGGGCGATCTTGACGCTGAAGTCGCGCACCACGGTGAGGTCGCCATAGCTCTTGGCGATCCGCCTTGCCTCGATCACCTTCCTGCCCGTCTCTCTCGCCTCCTGCACCGTGAGCTTCACGTCTCCAGACGCGCGGTTGGCCAGCGCGTGTCTGCGTTCGCCGCGAAGCGCGACCAGACCCTCGAGGCGGCGTTGGTTGCGCTTCCGGCGCGCGCTGACGCCGTAGCGGAGCCAGTGCTCCTCCTGCACGATGCGGCGGTCGAGCTTGTGGCCGGCAACTTCCTCGGCCTCGAGGATCGCATCGCGCCAGGCCTCGAAGCCGGCAAAGCCTTTGTCGAGCCGCCGCGTGATGCCGCGGTCGAGCCAGACGGTGGCCTGGGAAAGATTTTCCAGGAAGCGCCGGTCGTGGCTGATCAGCACCATGGCCGAGCGGGAGGCCTTGAGCACCGCCTCCAAGCCCTCGATGCCGACCACGTCGAGATGGTTGGTGGGCTCGTCGAGCAGGAGAATGTCGGGTTCAGGCGCCAGCACGCGGGCGAGCGCGGCGCGCCGGCTCTCGCCGCCCGACAGATGCGCCGGGTCCTCGTCACCGGTGAGGCCGAGGCTTTCCAGGAGATAGCGCGCGCGGTTCGGATCGTCGCCAGGGGCGAGCCCGGCCGCGACGAAGGCAGAGATGGTGGCGAAGCCCGACAAATCGGGGCTCTGCGGCAGATAGCGGATGGTCACCGAAGGCTGCACGAAGCGCGTGCCGGCATCCGGCTCGATCATTCCCGCGGCGAGCTTGAGCAGCGTCGACTTGCCCGAACCGTTGCGGCCGACCAGGCATAACCGCTCGGACGGGCCGATCGAAAGCTCGGCGCCTTCGAGCAGAGGCGTGCCGCCGAAGGTGAGATGGATGTCCTTAAGAAAGAGAAGCGGCGGTGCCATGGCTCGGCTGCGTGACCCAAACGATCTTAGGCTTTCAACCGCGTCTAAGCTGGTTTCTTGTCGGCTACCGCGGCGCTTAGGGGTCGATTTGGGCCCACCGGCAAGATCGCCGTCGGGCAGGCTGACGAAGATGAGCACGCCAAGCACCGCCACGTAGAAACGGAAGGCAGCCTCCTGCCCGTTCCAGGTCTGCGACTGCCACATGGCGAACCATTCGCCGGCAACCACCATGAAGCCGAAGAACCAAACGAGGAAGGCGAGCGTGGCGCCGGCGACGACGAGCGCCTTGGCCTCGTTGAACACCGCGCCGCTCGCGTTGCGCACCTGGATCAAGCGAATGGCGCCGGCGAGAAACAGAATTCCGGTCGCGCCCTCGGCGGCGATGATCAGCGCGTAAGCGATCTGCCACAGCACGGGGTTGGTGATCGAGCGGTACATCAGCGCGTTGCCGGGAAAGGTCGTGTCCATGCTCAGCACGTGCTGCACGAACAGATAGTTCGTGCCGTAATCGGTGATGTTGTCGAAGGCGACGAGCAGGCAGAAAGCCGCGAGCGCGAGGCTCATTGCGATCTTGGCGTAGCGCGCGATCAGCATGGGTGACCCTCTGCCCCCGGCCAATGACAAGCGGCGGAAGACTTTAACCATACACAATCCGTCATGCCCGGCTTTATGCCGGGCATCCACGACTTTCGTGCAAAGAGGCGAGGCTCAAAGACGTGGATGGCCGGGACAAGCCCGGCCATGACGGAGAAAATTTTGATCCCTCGGAGCAAGTGTCAGTTCTTGCTCTTGTCGACCATCTTGCGCTCGGCGATCCACGGCATCATGGCGCGGAGCCGCTTGCCGACCTCTTCCATCTGGTGATTGTCGCATTTGGCGCGCATCGCCTTGAAGCTCGTCTGGGCCACGCGGTTCTCCAGCATCCAATCCTTGACGAACTTGCCGGACTGGATGTCGTCCAGAATCGCTTTCATCGCCTCCTTGCTCTGCGGCCCCACCACGCGCGGGCCGGAGACATACTCGCCATATTCGGCGGTGTTGGAGACGGAGTAGTTCATATTGGCGATGCCGCCCTCATAGATGAGGTCGACGATCAGCTTCACCTCGTGCACGCATTCGAAATAGGCCATCTCCGGCGCGTAGCCCGCCTCGACCAGCGTCTCGTAGCCGTTGCGCATCAGCTCGACCAGGCCGCCGCACAGCACCGACTGCTCGCCGAACAGATCGGTCTCGCATTCCTCGCGGAAGCTCGTCTCGATGATGCCGGCGCGGCCGCCGCCGATCGCCGCGGCATAAGACAGCGTCAGGTCATGCGCGTTGCCGGTCGAGTCCTGGGCGATGGCCATGAGGCAAGGCACGCCGGCGCCGCGCGCATATTCGGCGCGCACCGTATGGCCGGGACCCTTGGGCGCCACCATGCAGATATCCATGTCGGGGCGCGGCTCGATCAGGTTGAAATGGATGTTGAGGCCGTGGGCGAAGAACAGCGCCGCGCCCTGCTTCATGTTGGGCTTGAGATCCTTCTCCCAGATGCCGGCCTGAAGCTCGTCGGGGGTGAGCATCATGACCACGTCGGCCCATTTCGCCGCGTCGGCCACGTCCATCACCTTCAAGCCGGCCTTCTCGGCCTTGGCGGCCGACTTGGACCCGGCGCGCAGGCCAACGGCCACGTCCTTCACGCCCGAATCCTTGAGATTCAGCGCATGCGCGTGGCCCTGGCTGCCATAGCCGATGATGGCGACCTTCTTCCCCTTGATCAGATTGAGATCGGCATCCCGATCGTAATAAACGCGCATAAGGGTCTTCCCCTGCCTGAAAGTGTTGGCTCCAATGCTCGGGCGCGTTTGTGACGCCCAGAGCGGCAAAAAACAAGAGGTTCGGGCTACATCCGCTCGGGCCCGCGCGAGATGGCGGCGAGCCCGGTGCGGGCAACCTCGACCAGGCCGAGCGGCTGCAGCTTGGCGATGAACTGCTCGATCCTGGATTGCTCGCCGGTGATCTCGAAGACGAAATGCCCCGCCGATTCGTCGATGATTTGCGCCTGGAAGCTCTCGGCGAGCTTTTTCGCCTCGGCGTGCTTGGCGCCCTTGCCGGCCACCTTGATCATGGCGAGCTCGCGCTCGAGCGGGTGTCCCAGCACCGTCAAGTCGGTGACGCTGTGAATCGGCACCAGCCGCTCCAGCTGATGCTGGATCTGCTCGATCACCAGCGGCGGCCCCGAGGTGACGATGGTGATGCGGGACAGGTGCGCCTCGTGCTCGGTCTCCGACACGGTCAGCGAGTCGATGTTGTAGCCGCGGCCGGAGAACAGGCCGATGACGCGCGCGAGCACGCCCGGCTCGTTGTCGACGAGCACGGTCAAAGTGTGGCTCTCGCTCTTCTCCTCGCGCTTATCCAGCGAATAGGCCGATCCTGGCTGGGTCATGGCTTGCGTCCCGTGCGCCGGGGAAGGACGTCTTCGCCCGGGCGCTCCTCGCTCTTTGCGTGCTTCACTCCGGCAAAATCGATCAGGCGCAACGCCGCCGCGATGAACAGGATCGACACCGGCAGGACGAGCATCGACAGGTCGAACTTGCCTTCGGCCTCGACCACGGTGCGGGCGAAGATCACGATCAGGACGACGACGACCACCTCGGTCAGCGTCTCCTTGAGCTGGCCGACGCCGGCCACGTTCATCCAGGCCGGCAGCCGCTTGCCGTAGCCCTCCGGCAGGGTGAAGACGAAGCCGATGGCGACGCCATAGGCGAAGATCACCAGCACGATGCCGAACAGGAAGGAATCCACCGCCTCGAGCACGGGGACCGTGAGCTGCTTGCCGCCGATATCTCCCGGCGCCAGCAGCGTATGCCAGGCCTCATAGAGATAGAGGCTCCCTTGCAGGAACATGACGAGCGAGCCCATCAGGGCACCGAGCGAGCCGATCAGCATGATCACTCGCAGACTGAGGAAGAAGCTCACCAATCCACGCATCGGCTACACCATCACCTTGCCTTCCTCGGTGATGGCGTTCTCGAGATCCTCTTCGGTCAGGTCGTCGCCCATCAGCATGTGATTATGCGCCTCGCCCGACGGAATCATGGGGAAGCAATTGGCGTGCTTGTCCACCCGGCAATCGAAGATGACCGGCTTCTTCACCGCGATCATCTCGCGGATCGCGTCGTCGAGCTCGGAGGGCTTCTCGGCCCTGATGCCGACACCCTGATAGGCCTCCGCCAGCTTGACGAAATCCGGCAGCGCCGCGGTGTAGGAATGCGAGTAGCGGCCGCCATGCAGCAATTCCTGCCATTGGCGCACCATGCCCATATATTCGTTGTTCAAGATGAAGATCTTGATCGGCAGGTCGTATTGCGCCGCCGTCGACATCTCCTGCATGGTCATCAACACCGATGCCTCGCCGGCGATGTCGATGACGAGCGAGTCGGGATGCGCCATCTGCACGCCGACAGCCGCCGGCAGGCCGTAGCCCATGGTGCCGAGCCCGCCGGAGGTCATCCAGCGGTTCGGCTCCTCGAACTTGAAGAATTGCGCCGCCCACATCTGATGCTGGCCCACCTCGGTGGTGATGTAAGTGTCGTAGCCGCGCGTCAGCGCGTAAAGGCGCTCGATGGCGTATTGCGGCATGATGACGTCGTCGCGCTTGCGGTAGTGAAGGCATTTCCGCGCGCGCCAGCGTTCGATCTCGGCCCACCACGATTTGAGCGCGGGTTTGTCGACTTTCGGCTTCTTGGCCTGCCAGGCCTCGATCATCTGCTCGATCACGCGCGCGCAATCGCCGACGATGGGCAGATCGACCTTGATGTTCTTGTTGATCGACGAGCGGTCGATATCGACATGGATCTTCTTCGAGCCCGGCGAGAAGGCATCGACCCGGCCGGTGATGCGGTCGTCGAAGCGCGCGCCGATGCAGATCATCACGTCGCAATCGTGCATGGCGTTGTTGGCCTCGTAGGTGCCATGCATGCCGAGCATGCCGAGCCACTGCTTGTCGGAGGCCGGGTAGGCGCCGAGGCCCATCAGCGTCGAGGTGATGGGAAAGCCGGTCATGCGCACGAGCTCGCGCAACCGCTTGCTGGCGAGCGGTCCCGAATTGACGATGCCGCCGCCGGTATAGAAGATCGGCCGCTTGGCGTTGGCCATCATGTCGATCGCCGCGGCCACCGCGCGCTCGTCACCCTCGGTTTGCGGGTTGTAGCTCTTGTGCTGCGAGTTGGTGAGGCCGGTGTACTCGCCCTTGGCGAACTGGATGTCCTTGGGGATGTCGACCACGACCGGACCGGGGCGGCCGGTGCGCGCGACGTAGAACGCCTCGTGCAGGACGCGAGACAACGCGTTCACGTCCTTGACGAGATAATTGTGCTTGGTGCAGGGGCGCGTGATGCCGACCGTGTCGCATTCCTGAAAGGCGTCGTTGCCGATCAGATGGGTCGGCACCTGACCGGTGATGCAGACCACCGGGATCGAATCCATCAGCGCATCGGTCAAGCCGGTGACGGCGTTGGTCGCGCCGGGGCCCGAGGTGACGAGCACGACGCCGACCTTGCCGGTCGAGCGCGCATAGCCTTCGGCGGCATGCACGGCGCCCTGCTCGTGGCGCACGAGAATGTGCTTGATGCGGTCTTGCTGGTACAACTCGTCATAGATGGGCAGCACGGCGCCACCCGGATAGCCGAAAATATGCTCGACGCCCTGATCGGCGAGAGCCTGGAGCACCATCTGGGCGCCCGTCATTGCGCGCGACATCGCATCCTCACTAACAAAACCGGCCTCGCGCCTCTTTCGTCCGCGGCCGGTCAGAGCTCGAGGAATGGCGGAAAAGCCTTAACAGGCCGCGCACCCTAAGACCTGGCCCACAGAGGGTCAACGGCAAAGGCGAATGAATGACAACATTACCACATATTTGGTTTGCGGAAATTACCGGTCAAGGCTCCGCGGCATTGTTTTATTACTCCAGCCTGGCGGTAGCGGGTGAGCATGGCTTGCCTATTGCTTGGCCTGGACAAGGCGGGCCGCTGACCACTATGTCCGGTCCTACGCTTTCGAGGGACCGCGGCGCTACTCCCGGCGTTATCGCGATAGCTTCCAACGCCTCCCCATTTCCCGACGGAATGCCGCAGGCCGCCAGCTCAGAAACTCATGCCGCTAACGGCACTGACGCCCTGCCGCTCTCTCAGCGCGCGTTCTGGGCGCTCACCTTCGGCTCGATCGGCGTCGTCTACGGCGACATCGGCACCAGCCCTCTTTATGCCTTCCGCGAAGCGGTGCTCGCTGCCGGCGGCGAAGCACGCTTGGTCAGCGGAGCCGCGATTTACGGCGTGCTGTCGCTGATCTTCTGGTCGCTGATCTTCGTCGTTACGCTGAAATATGTACTGATCCTGCTGCGCGCCGACAATAACGGCGAAGGCGGCACGCTCGCGCTCACGGCTCTCGCCTTCAGGGCGCTCGGACGGCGCGCGCCGGTCGTGCTCGCGCTCGGCATCGTCGGCGCCTCGATGTTCTACGGCTCGACCTTGATCACGCCGGCGCTTTCGGTGCTCTCGGCGGTCGAGGGTCTGACCGTCGCCACCAGCGCGCTCCAGCCATACATTTTGCCGCTGACGGTCGTCATTCTCGTTGCCTTGTTCTCGGTGCAATCGCACGGCACGGCGCGCGTCTCGGCCTTCTTCGCGCCGATCACCTTCGTCTGGTTCCTCGCCATCGCCATCGCCGGCGGCCTTGAGGTCGTGGCCAATCCGAGGGTGCTCGCGGCGATAAATCCGGTCTACGGCATCGGCTTCTTATTCAGTCACGGGATCATCGGACTGCTCACGCTCGCCTCGGTGTTCCTCGTCGTCACCGGCTCAGAGGCGCTCTACAACGACCTCGGTCATTTCGGCAGACGGCCGATCCAGGCCGCCTGGCTCTTCCTCGTGCTGCCGGCGCTGCTGCTGAACTATTTCGGCCAAGGCGCGCTCTTGCTGGCGCACCCAGAGACGATCGAAAATCCGTTCTACCTGCTCTATCCCGATTGGGCGCTCTATCCGATGGTCGCGCTGGCCACGACGGCCACGGCGATTGCGAGCCAAGCGGTCATCACCGGGGCCTATTCCATCACCCGCCAGGCGATGCAGCTCGGCTTCATGCCGCGCATGGAGGTGCGCCATACCTCCGAAGCGCTCGCCGGCCAGATCTATATGCCGCGGGTGAACTGGCTGTTGCTGACCGGCGTGCTGCTGCTCGTCTTCATGTTCAGGTCTTCGAGCGAGCTCGCAGCGGCCTATGTGCTGGCCGTCGCCACCACCGCGTGGGTCGCCGGCATTCTCGGCTTGATCGTGATCTTGAAGCTGTGGAAGTGGCCGCTTTGGGCCGCCCTCGGCCTCATGGTCCCGCTGTTTTTGATGGATACGACCTTCGTGCTCGCCAGCATGCTCGAGATTGTCGAAGGCGCCTGGCTGCCGGTACTCGTCGGCGCGGCGCTGGTGATCATCATGTATACTTGGCGCCGCGGCACGCGCCTGCTCGGACAAAAAACGCGCCGCGTCGAGGTGCCGTTCGAACCGCTGATCAAGAGCCTCGAGGCTAAGCCGCCGCATGTGGTTCCCGGAACGGCGGTGTTCCTTACCAGCGATCCCGATTTCGCGCCGACCGCGCTCTTGCACAATCTGAAGCACAACAAGGTGCTGCACGAGCACAATGTGATCTTGACCATCGTCAATGAGGACATTCCGCGCGTAGACCTCAAGGACCGCGTGCAGATCGAGCCGATCAGCGACAAATTCATGCGCCTCGTGCTGCATTTCGGCTTCATGGAGCGGCCGAACGTGCCGAAAGCCTTGGCGGTCGCGCGCAAGCAAGGCTGGCACTTCGACATCATGTCGACGTCGTTCTTCCTGTCGCGCCGGTCGGTCAGACCAGACCCGCGCTCCGGCATGCCGAAATGGCAGGACGGGCTGTATATCTTCCTCGCGCATAACGCCGACGACGCGTCGAGCTATTTCCAGCTCCCCACCGACCGCGTGGTGGAGATCGGCACGCAGGTCACGGTCTAGGCGAACTGCCCGAATTTGCGTCACGCCCAATAGGCGAATGGACAAGCGCTGCGGCAACGCCTATATGCGCGTCCAGCGTAGCAAACGCGCAATCGGACAAAACCCCCCTCACCCCAAACTTCCATGGCGCACCGGCCACCCGTCAGCGCAACGAACGGCGCACAAGCCGAAGCTTCGCCACATGCGAGCTTCTGGGCGCTGACGCTCGGCTCGATCGGCGTCGTCTATGGCGACATCGGCACGAGTCCGCTTTATGCGCTGCGCGAGTTGGTGCGCGCCGCGGTGGGTCCCAATGCAGTGGTGACCGAAGCGGCGATCCTCGGCATCCTCTCGCTCATCATCTGGGCGCTGATCCTCATCGTCACCGTCAAATACGTGATCATCCTGCTGCGCGCCGACAATAACGGCGAAGGCGGCACGCTCGCATTGATGGCGCTTGCCAATCGCACGCTTGGCGGGAAGAGCGCGCTGATCGTCGTGCTCGGCATGATCAGCGCCGCGTTGTTTTATGGCGACGCCATGATCACGCCCGCGCTTTCGGTGCTGTCGGCCGTCGAAGGCCTCGAAGTGGTGGCGCCGGCGCTCGCTCGCTATGTCGTGCCGCTTTCGGTCGTGATCCTGTTTGCGCTGTTCATGGTGCAGTCGCATGGCACGGCGCGGGTGGCGAGCTTTTTCGGGCCGATCACGCTTGTCTGGTTCATCGCGCTGGCCGCCGCGGGCCTCTATCACGTCGCGCTCAATCCCAGCGTGCTCGCGGCCTTCAATCCGCTGCACGGCGTGAGCTTTCTGTTGAGCCACGGTTATATCGGCCTGCTCACGCTCGGCGCCGTATTCCTGGTGGTGACCGGCGCGGAAGCGCTTTACGCCGATCTCGGCCATTTCGGCAGGGGTCCGATCCGCGCCGCATGGCTCACCGTCTGTCTGCCGGCGCTCACCCTCAACTATCTCGGCCAAGGCGCGCTGCTGCTTGCCGACCCCGCGGCAATCGAAAATCCGTTCTTTCTGCTCTATCCGGAGTGGGCACTCGTTCCCATGGTGGGGCTCGCCACCGCCGCCACGGTGATCGCGAGCCAAGCCGTGATTACCGGGGCCTACTCCATGACTCGGCAGGCGATCCAGCTCGGGCTCCTGCCCCGGCTCGAGATTCGCCATACCTCGGAAGCCCAGTTCGGCCAGATCTACATCCCCCGCGTGAACCTGCTGCTCTTGCTCGGCGTGCTCATGCTGGTGGTGCAGTTCAGGTCTTCAGGCGCGCTCGCTTCCGCCTACGGAATCGCCGTTACGGGCACGATGGTGGTGACGGCGATCCTGGCGCTGATCGTGGTGTGGAAATACTGGAAGTGGCCGCTTTGGGCGGCTGCGGCCTTGATGGTTCCCTTCCTGCTGATCGACCTGACCTTTCTTGGCGCCAATCTGCTCAAAGTGTTGCAAGGCGGCTGGGTGCCGCTCTTGATTGGCGCCATGATCATGGTGGTGATGATCACCTGGCGGAAGGGCTCGCGCATCCTCGCCGGCAAAACGCGGCGGCTGGAGACGCCGATCGATAGCCTGATCGAGGCGCTGGAGGCGAAGCAACCGACCAAGGTTGCGGGGACTGCCGTGTTCCTCACCGCAGACCCAGAGAGCGCGCCGACCGCGCTGCTACACAGTCTCAAGCATTACAAAGTGCTGCACGAGCACAACGTGGTGCTGACGATGATCACCGAATCCACGCCGCGCGTGGCGACCGAGGATCGCGTCAGCATCGAGCCGCTCGGCAGGTTGTTCACCCGGCTCATCGTCCGCTACGGCTTCATGGAGACGCCGAATATCCCCAAGGCGCTCGCCATCGCGCGGAAGTTCGGCTTGAGCTTCGACATCATGTCGACCTCGTTCTTCCTGTCCCGGCGCGCGGTCAGACCGGATCCGCGTTCGGGCATGCCCCGCTGGCAGGACCGGCTGTTCATCATTCTGGCGCGGAACGCCGACGACGCATCGAGCTATTTCCAGCTCCCCACCGACCGCGTGGTCGAGATCGGCACGCAAGTCACGGTGTAGTGGCGGAGAGGGCCGCGGCAGCGTTGGGGAACCATTCCCAATCCTGCATGAAGCGGCGCAGCCAGGTCATCTGCCGCTTGGCATAGCGGCGGCTCTCGGTCTTCGCTTTTTCGACCGCCGCTTCGAGGCTGCTGTCGCCCGCGAGATAAGCGGCAAGCTCGCGCACGCCATGCGCCCGCATCGCCGGAAGAGCCGGGATCGAGACCGAGCGCGAGAAGCGCCCGCACCTCCTCGATGGCGCCTTGCTCGATCATGCGGTCGAAGCGCGCATCGATCGCCGCATAAAGCGCCTCACGCTCCGGCGCGATGACGATCCTGAGCAGCCCCTGCGGATGCAGCACGGCAGCGGCATCCGCGCCCTGCCACTCGGCGAGCGAAACCGAGGTCGCGTCGATCACTTCCAGCGCGCGCAGGAGACGCTGGGGATCGCTCGGGCGAAGTCTTGCCGCCATGACGGGATCGCGCGCTTGAAGCTCGCGATAGAGTCCGTCCGTGCCGATCCTCTCGGCTTCCGCGCGCCAATGCGCGCGAATCTCCGGCGGCACGTCGGGGACCGCGGCAAGCCCTTCGGTGAGCGCCTTGAAATAGAGGCCGGTGCCGCCGACGAAGACCGGCAGGCGCCCCTCGACTTTCGCATCGCGCAGGGCGCGCGCCGCGTCTTCGAGAAAGCGGCCTACGGAGTAGGGCTCGCTGGCGGGAACCGTGCCGTAGAGACAATGCGGGGCACGCTGCATCTCCGCTTGGGAAGGGCGTGCGGTGAGGACGGCAAGCTCGCGATAGACCTGCATGGAATTGGCATTGATGACGACGCCGCCGAAGCGTTGGGCGAGGTCGAGTGCGGCCGCGGATTTGCCGCTCGCGGTCGGCCCGGCGATGAGGATGGCCTTAGGCCGGCCGGCGCTCGGCGTCACGACGGCCTAGCTCGTCGGCACGGCGACGAAGCGAAGCTCGCCCTTGGCGTCGGACAGCAGAAGCAGCACCGATTTCCGGCCGGATTTCTGCACCGCGAGCACCCGCGTTTTCACGTCCTGCGGCTGCTTTACCTTCTCCTGCGTCACCTCGACGATGACCTCGCCGGGCTTCACGTCTTTCTGCGCGGCGGGGCTGTTGGGCTTCACCTCGGTGATGACCACGCCCTCGACCGATTTGCCGATATTGAAACGCTCGCGCAGCTCTTCGGTCAGCGGCGCAATCGACAGACCGAGCAGATCCTCGCGCTCGGGCTCCGGCGTCAGGTCTTCCTCGCCGTCGTCCTTCACCGAGTCCTGGACATCCTCATCCTCCGGCAACCGGCCCACGGTTACCGTCAGGTCGACGCTCTGGCCCTTGCGCATGAGCTCGACATCGACGCTCTTGCCGATGGCGGTGGCGGCAACGGCGCGCGGCAGGCTGCGCATATTGTCGATGACCTGGCCGTCGAATTTCAGAATCACGTCGCTCGGCTGAATGCCCGCGGTGGCGGCCGGGCTGTCGGGCGAGACCTTGGCGACGAGCGCGCCCTTCGGCTCCTGCAACCCGAGGCTCACGGCAATCTCGTCGGTGACGTTCTGCACGTGCACGCCGAGCCAGCCGCGCCGCGTCTCGCCGTATTGCTTGAGCTGGTCGAGGACCTGCATGGCGCTGTTCGAGGGCACGGCGAAGCCGATGCCGATCGAGCCGCCGCTCGGCGAGATGATGGCCGTATTCACGCCGATCACCTGGCCGTCCATGTTGAACAAGGGGCCACCCGAATTGCCGCGATTGATGGCGGCGTCGGTTTGCAGGAAGTCGTCGTAGGGCCCGGCATTGATGTCGCGCTTGGTGGCGGAGATGATGCCGACCGTGACGCTGCCGCCGAGGCCGAACGGATTGCCGATCGCCATCACCCAGTCGCCCACGCGCATCTTCGAGGAGTTGCCGAAGGTGATGGCCTTGAGCGGCTTCTTCGGCTCCACTTTCAGCAGCGCGAGGTCGGTCTTGGGATCGTGGCCGAGAATCTTGGTGACCTTCAGCTTGCTGCCGTCGGTGAAGTTGATGATGATCTCGTCGGCGCCCTCGATCACGTGATTGTTGGTGACAACGAGGCCCGACGGGTCGATGACGAAGCCCGAGCCGAGCGAGCTCACTTTGCGCGGCAGGCCGTCCTTCTCCTCGTCATCGAAGAAATCGTCGAAGAATTCCTCGAAGGGCGAGCCCTTCGGGCCGGGACCGCTCGGAGTGTTCTCGGCCGAGCCTTTGAGCGTCTGTGTGGTGGAGATGTTGACGACGGCGTCCTGCAAGCCTTCGGCGACGTCGGCGACGGAGTCAGGGCCGTGCGCGAGGCTTTCGGTGGTGAACAGCGGGGCTCCGGCAAAGAGCAGTCCGACCCAGGCCGCCATGAAACAAAAGCGCCGAAGGCTTACGGATTGCGCGCCGCGCTGTGGCATCGATCGAAACTCCCGCATCGGGTGCCGATCATAGCGGAAATCGGCGAGGGTTGAGCAGATTCCGTCGCGCGCCCGCATCGGACTAACCGCGCACGATCCAGATCACCAGAACGCCGGCCGCGACGGCAAGCGCCCCGGCCAGGCGCAGGTTCTGTTCAGGCATCCCCGCGGTCGCTTCCAGCAGCTTGCGGCCGAAGCGGGGCGAGAGCGCCCAGAGCGACCCTTCGATGACGAGGACGAGGCCCAAAGCGACGGCAAGATCGCTCATTGCGCAAGCGGCATCTCGGGCTTCGCGCACCGCATGTCGAGCTTAGGGAGCCTCGGGGCCAGGCGATGGGGTTTCGCCAGCCGAGATGTCGCGCTCGGCCGGCGTGGCATCGCCGGTGGCTGCACCCTGCTGAAGCGTCTCGCCATCGGTGTCGGCCGCAGGCGCGTTGGGCGTCTCGGCGGGCTTGGACGGCGGCGACGACGGGGTGCTGCCCCCCGGGGCCTTGCCACCGGAATTGTTGAAATATTGGAAGAACTGCGAATCGGGGCTCAGCAGAAGCCGCGTATCGCCTGGCTTCAGCGCCTCCTGATAAGCCTGCATCGAGCGGTAAAAGGCGAAGAAATCCGGATCCTGGCCGAACGCCTCGGCGAAGATGCGGTTCTTCTCGGCATCGCCGTTACCGCGGATGCGCTCGGATTCACCGGTCGCGTCGGCTTTGATCACCGTGACTTCGCGGTCGGCGGTGCCGCGGATACGCCGCGAGGCTCCTTCGCCTTCGGCGCGGAACTCGGCCGCTTGGCGCTGCCGCTCGGTCTGCATGCGGCGGTAGATCGCCTGCATGTTCGCTTCCGGCAGGTCGACGCGCTTGATGCGCACATCGACGACATTGATGCCAAACGGTTCTGCTTCCTTGTTGACCTGACTGAGGATGGTACGCATGAGCTGCTCGCGCTGGTCGCGCACCACGGTGGCAAAGCTCGCGGCGCCGAGCACACGCCGAAGCGAGGATTCAAGCACGGCCCCGAGGCGTGAGTTGGCGCCCTCCTCGTTGGCCACGCTCTGGAAGAACAGCAATGCATTGACGATCTTGTAACGTGCAAAGGCATCAACCACGAGCCGCTTCTGATCGGAAGCGATCACCTCTTGCGAAGCCGTGTCGATGTCGAGGATGCGCTTGTCGAAGAACACGACGTTCTGAATGAACGGGATCTTATATTGCAGACCCGGCTCGGTGATGACGCGCTTGGGCCGGCCGAATTCGAGAAGCAGTGCCTGCTGCGTCTGGCTGACGGTGAACAGCGTCAGATAGGCGAGGAGGGCGGCAATGCCGAGAACGATCAGGCTCAAGGTGAGGGCTGTGCGGTTCATGGCTGGCCCTCCGGAGGCGTCGGAGCTTTCTTGGTGAATTCCGAGAGCGGCAGGAACGGCACCACCCCGGGACCAGCCTTGTCGTCGACGATCACCTTTTCGGTGTCGCCAAGCACCTTCTCCATGGTCTCGATGAAGATGCGCTGGCGGGTGACATCGGGCGCCTTCTTGTACTGGTCATAAACGCTGATGAAACGGTCGGCTTCACCCTTGGCCAAAGCGATCACCTGATCCCGATACCCTTGCGCCGCTTGCAGGATGCGCTCGGCCTCGCCGCGCGCCTCGGGGATGATGCGGTTGGCATAGGCCTGCGCCTCGTTCTGAAGGCGCTCCTGGTCGGCGCGTGCCGCCTGCACGTCGCGGAAGGCGTCAATGACCTGCGCGGGCGGGTCGACTTTTTGCAGCTGCACCTGCGTTACCAAGACGCCCGCGCCGTAGCTGTCGAGGGTCTTCTGCATCAGTGCCTGCGCGTCAGCCTCGGTCTTGGCACGGGCCCCGGTGAGGATCGGCTCGATATCGCTTTGGCCGACGATCTCGCGCATGGCGCTTTCCGCCACGTCCTTCACCGTTCCTTCGGGGTTCTGGATGTTGAACAGGAAGTCGGCGGCGCTTTTGATCTGCCAGAACACGACGAAATCGACATCGACGATATTCTCATCACCCGTGATCATCAGGCTCTCTTCGGGCACGTCGCGGATCGTGCTCGAGGCGTCGCGGACTTCGGAAGAACCGCGCATGCCGATCTCGATGCGATTGATGCGCGTCACTTTGGGCAGCTCGACCTGCTCGATCGGATAGGGCCAGCGGAAGTTCAGACCGGGCGGAAGCTGGCGGACATACTTGCCAAAGCGGAGCACAACGCCGAGTTCGTCGGGATTGACGCGAACGGTGAAGCCGAAAAAGCCGACCGCCGCGACGAGCACCGCGGCGATCAGCACCGCGAATGGGCCGCCCATGCGGCCGCCTGGCATGGCTTGGCGCAGCCGGTCCTGGCTGCGGCGCAGGATCTCTTCGAGGTCGGGCTGCTGGCCGGGGCCGGGCCGCGGGCCCCAAGGCCCACCACCGCCGCCGCCTTTCCAGCCGCCGCCGCGCTCTGATTACTCCAAGGCATGATGCAGTCAGGTCCTGATGTCTGGTGAAGGGAGTCGCGCGGGAAGCCGCTTTAGGAGGTGCTAGGCGATAAGACTAGCCGCATCAAAATGGCGGTCCTGCGACAGGGTCCGGAGGGTTATAGGCCACTCACAGGGGTGGCGCAATGCGAGGTCATGGTTAGCCTACCCGATCCAGAACGACGAAGCTGAAGGGGTGGTCGTCCTTGGGACCGGCGGCGTGCGCCTCGCGCGAGACCTCCCGCCACGCGCTCATGTCGAGATCGGGGAACCAGGTGTCGGCCTCGGGCGAGGCATGCACCTCGGTGAGGTAGATGCGATCGGTTTGCGGCAAGACCTCGCGGAATACGTCCTCGCCGCCGATGATCATGATCTCCTCGGCGCCGGTCCGCTGCGCGGAGGCGCGTGCCGCGGCAAGTCCCTCCTCGAGGCTGTGGGCCATGACGGCGTCGGGAGCGACGAAGCCGCGGTCGCGCGTGAGCACGATATTGAGGCGGCCGTCGAGAACCCGCGGCAGCGACTTGAAGGTGCGCCGGCCCATCAGGACCGGCTTGCCCATGGTGATCTCCCGGAAATAGCGCATGTCGCTGCGCAAGTGCCAGGGCAGGTCCCCTCCCCGGCCGATGGCGCGGTTCTCGCCCATGGCCACGACCAGAGCGATGATCGGCTCGGCCGGCGCCCGCCGCTTGGGCTCACACCGCCACCTTGGCGCTGATGGCGGGGTGCGGGTCGTAGCCGACGAGCTTGAAATCCTCGTAAGCGAAATCGAACAGCGAACGGACTTCCGGATTGATCTCCATGCGTGGAAGCGCGCGCGGGCTCCGCTTCAGCTGCTCGTCGGCCTGGTCGAGATGGGTGAGATAGAGATGGGCGTCGCCGAAGCTGTGCACGAACTCGCCCGGCTCGAAGCCCGTCACTTGCGCCACCATCTGCGTGAGCAGCGCATAAGAGGCGATATTGAACGGCACGCCGAGAAAGACGTCGGCCGAGCGCTGGTAGAGCTGGCAGGAGAGCCGCCCGTCGGCGACATAGAACTGGAACAGGCAATGGCAGGGCGAGAGCGCCATCTGGTCGAGCTCGCCCACGTTCCAGGCGCTGACGATGTGGCGGCGCGAATCGGGATCGCGCTTCAGCCCTTCGACGACATTGGCGATCTGGTCGATATGCCCCCCGTCCGGCGTTGGCCAGGAGCGCCATTGGCGGCCGTAGATCGGGCCGAGATCGCCGCGTTCGTCCGCCCATTCATCCCAGATCGTCACGCCATGCTCGTTCAGGTACCGCACATTGGTCGAGCCTTGCAGGAACCAGAGCAGCTCGTGGACGATCGACTTCACATGCAGCTTCTTGGTGGTGACGAGCGGGAAGCCGTCAGCCAGATCGAAGCGCATCTGATGGCCGAAGATGCTGAGCGTGCCGGTATTGGTGCGGTCGCCTTTCTTGGCGCCGCGGTTGCGCACCTTGCCGAGCAGGTCGAGATATTGGCGCAAGAGAGGTCTGGTCTCCTATGATGGATCGAGGCGGCTCCCTCGTCCTAGTAGCCAAGCTTAACATTCGGCGGCTGATTCGCGGTGGGTTACCGACGCATCAACCTTTTTTTCGCCCCCATAGAAGCCTATATTGGGTCCTGTCGGCGCAAGCCGTCTATGGCGATAAACAGCCTTCGTAATAAGCCCATTCGGACCCGGGGGCGGTACCCGGCGCCTCCACCAGGGATCAGTCTCAGAGACAGAATTCGAAAGACCGCGAGACTGACTGATCCATGGCGGGGGCGAAATAGGATCGACGAGGGTGTAAAGGTCGTGCTTTCGCCCGGCATGGTTCCGCCGTTATCGGGCCAACCCTATAGTTGCCAATGACAACTATGCGGAGGCTGCTCTCGCTGCGTAAGCGGCGCGATAGCCTGAAAATGAAGTCCTAGTTGCTTCGCGGCACTAGGCGCGGTTCGGAGGGCACCGGCCAACAGAAGCCCTCCACTTATTGCGGTGTGAGTGAACTGCCTTTAGCGTCGCGAGGGGGAAGGCGGCGGTTTCCATGGCAGAAGACGAAATCAGATACGACCTTCTCACGCAGGACGCGCTTCGCGGCGTGGTGCGCCAGGTCTTGGCGCGCGTGCAGCGCGAGGGGCTGCCGGGCGAGCACCACCTCTACATCGCCTTCGACACCGGCGCGGAGGGCGTCTCGGTTTCGAAGCGGCTCAAGGAGCAATATCCGGAAGAGATGACCGTCGTGCTGCAATACCAGTTCTGGGACTTGCAGGTGACGAACGAGCGCTTCGAGGTGAAGCTCTCCTTCTCCAACGTGCCCGAGCGGCTGGTCGTGCCGTTCAGCGCGGTCAAAGCCTTCTACGATCCTTCCGCCCAGTTCGGGCTGCAATTCGGCAAGCCGGGCGCGGCCAACGATTCGGCGCGCCAGCATATGGCCGCCGCCCTCCCCGATCTCGTCGGCGAGCCGGAAGAGCCGCGTGGCGCCGCCGATCCCATCCAGGACGAGGTGGCAGAGGCGCAGGCCGCGGAAGTCGTGATGTCGCGGCCGCCGGCGGAGGTCGTGCATCTCGACCGCTTCCGCAAGAAATAAGCGAGATTGCTTGCCCCGCCTTTAGGCGTCTTTTGCCCAATCTTTCAGCACGGGGCTATCCGCTCGGTCATTGACCTTGACTGAGACCGGGATTTCGACATGGCATGATTTCTGCCTGAAACTCGCGGTTTTGCGCTCTAGCGGTCGACCTGGGGGTCGCGTTGAACAAAATCGATGCCGTGCGACCGTTGCGCGACGCAAAGCCTAGCGGCGCGCTCGCGCCCGTGGCGAATTACCTCGCCGAACTGCATCAGCGCATCTCCAGCGTGACCGCCGGCAAGCCGGCCGACTACATCCCGGAGCTCGGCAAGGCCGATCCCAACCTGTTCGGGATCGCCATCGCCACCGTCGACGGGCAGGTCTACGCCGTCGGCGATACCGAGATCCCCTTCACCATCCAGTCGGTGTCGAAGCCCTTCATGTACGGCTATGCGCTGCAGCACCATGGCCGCGAGGCGGTGCTGAAACATGTCGGCGTCGAGCCCACCGGCGAAGCGTTCAACTCCATCGTGCTCGACGAGGTCGCCAACCGGCCGTTCAACCCGATGGTCAACGCCGGCGCCATCGCCGTGGCGGAGCTGATGCGCGGCGCAAACCAGGCAGAGCGCATCGCCAACATGCTCGCGCTGTTCTCGAGCCTCGCCGGACGGGAGCTCGAGATCGACGAGGCGGTGTACGGGTCGGAGCTCGCCACCGGCCATCGCAACCGCGCCATCGCCTACATGATGCTCAACAGCGGCATGATCAAGCGCGATCCGAACGAGGTGCTCGATCTCTATTTCCGGCAATGCTCGGTCAACGTCACGGCTCGCGATCTCGCCATCATGGCGGCGACGCTGGCCAATGACGGGGCGAACCCGCTGACCGGTGCGGCCGTGCTGGAGACCCAATATGTTCGCGACATGCTCTCGGTGATGAATTCGTGCGGCATGTACGACTACGCCGGCGAGTGGGCCTATGAGGTGGGCATGCCGGCCAAGAGCGGCGTGTCCGGCTGCATCATCGCCGTGATCCCCGGCCAGATCGGTATCTGCGTCTATTCCCCGCCGATCGACCAGCAAGGCAACAGCTTGCGCGGCATCCGCGTCTGCCAGGAAATCTCCAAAGAGTTCGAACTGCATGCCTTCAACAACCGCACCAATGTCCGCAGCGTGATCCGGCGCGACTATCTGGCCGACCTGGTGCGCTCGAACCGCCTCCGCACGCCGGCCGAGCGCAAGATCCTGGCGGAGAAGGGCCGCAAGGTTGCCGTGCTCGAGGCGCAAGGCGCGCTGTTCTTCGGCTCGACCGAGCAGCTGATGCGCCGGCTCGCGCAGCTCGCGTCGGATGCGCGCTACGTGATTATCGACTTCAAGCGGGTGCACCTCGCCGACACCTCGGCCCGCAAGCTGATCGTGCGGGCGGCGCGCGCCATGGCGGGAGGCGAGACCGAGCTCGTATTTGCCTCGATGCACGACGATGGGCCGCTGGCCCCCCTCGCCCGCGCCTTTGCCGAGCCCGAGAACGAGAACCTGGTGCGCATTTTCCGCGACGCCGACGCGGCGCTCGAATGGTGCGAGGACCAGCTGCTGGCTTACGGCGCACACGGCGCGGCGGGAACGAAATTCGCGCTGTCCGAGATCAATTTGTTCAAGGGATTGAAGCCCGAGGAATGCCGCCTGCTCGAATCGATCGTGCAGCCGTTGGTGTTCGAAAAGGGCGACGTCATCATCCGCGAGGGCGCCGACGCCAATCTCTTCTTCGTGCTGGCGCGCGGCACGGTCAGCGTGCAGATCAGGGTGCCGGGACAGGGCGACCGCAAGAAGCGCGTCGCCTCGATCGGGCCAGGCTTGAGCTTCGGCGAAATGGCCCTGCTCGACGGCGGCAAGCGCTCGGCCGATATCGTCGCCGACGACAAGGTGATCTGCTACGGGCTCAGGGTGCAGCAGCTGCACGAGCTCACCGCCGCGCATCCCAACATCATGATCACCATCCTCGGCAATCTGACGCGCGAGTTCTCCGAGCGCCTGCGCCATGCCAATGAGGAGATCGGCGTGCTCGAATAGCCTCTAAGCCGAGGCAACCGCCTTCTGCGGCTTCGTGCGCGGCTCTTTCGACGGCTCGAGCGGCACGTTGAGCTCAACATAAAGTCCGGTCGGCCGAAACTCGACCTTGGTGTCGCCGCCGAGATTGTGGCGCACGCCCTTGTCGATCAACTGCATGCCGAAGCCGCCGCCGCGCCGCGTGGGAACCACGTTGAGCGTGGCCCGCTCCTCCCAGGTGAGCAACAGGCGATTGCCGCGCCCGCTCTTCCAACTGATGGCAAGCTGGCCCGAATTCTGCGACAGCGCCCCATATTTCACGGCATTGGTGGCAAGCTCGTGCAGGGTCATGGCGAGAATTGAAGTGCATTGCGGCGGCAACAGCACGTCCGGCCCCTTGATCATGATCCTCGGGCCGCCTTCGCGGCGATAGGGATCCATCTCGCGCTCGACCATGGCTTTCAGGCTGGCGCCCGACCATTGCGATTCGAGCAGGAGATCGTGCGCGCGATGCAGCGCCTGAAGGCGCTCGGCCAAGGTCTCAGCCATGGCTTTCGCGGGAGCCGAGGTCGCCTGGCGCAAGCTCGCCTGCACCAAAGACTGCACGATGGCGAGCGCGTTCTTGACGCGGTGATTGAGCTCGCCCACCAGCATCGATTGGCGCTGCGCCGTGCGCCGCCGCTCGGTCACGTCGCGGAAGATGAGCACGGCGCCGGCCAGCGAGCCGTCGAAGCCGACGATCGGCGCGCCGCAATGCTCGACCGGCAATTCCTGCTTGTCGCGGGTGACGAGCAGCGCGCCCGATTCGAGCCGCGTCACCGCGCGCTCACGCAACGCCTTCAGCGCCGGGTCGTCGACGGGTTTGCGGGTGCTCTCGTTGATGACGCGGAACACCTCCCAAATGGGCCGGCCGCGGGCTTCAGGGCCCGACCATCCCGTCATCTGCTCGGCAATCTTGTTGAGCAGCAGCACGCTGCCATTCGGGTCGGTGGCGATCACGCCGTCGCCGATGCTGGAAAGCGTCGTGCTCAGCCATTCGCGCTGGCCGCGCAGCTCCATCAGCGCCGCGTTGCGGTCGCGATCCGATCGCCGCACGGCGCCGATCGTGGTCCAGGCGAACAGAGCCAGGACAAAGATGCTCGCCACCGCGAAGATGGCGATCGTTGCCGCGCTATCGTAAAGGGCGCGCGTCTCGGCCTGATGGGCGAACCAGCCGATCACCAGCGGCAGGACCAGGATGCCGGGCAACAGGCGCCGCAGCATCTCGCCGGCCGGCGACTGCTCGACGATGGCGGCGGCGATGCCATATTCGGGCGAGGCGGCGAGCAGCCCGAGCGCAAGCAGGAAACCCGTGCTCGCGCCATAGAGCGACATCTGGGTGAAGGGGAACGGATAGTCATAGGTCGCGACGCCGTAGGCGTAGCCGGCCAGCACGATCAGGACTTGGGCCAGGATGATCAGCGCCAGGATTTGGCTGAACGCCGACAGGATGCTGCCCTGCTTGGCGTATAGCAGCGCCAGCCCGAACAGGATCAACGAGCCGGTGACGCCGGGGGCCATATGCAACTTGCCGGCTTGCGCCGCGCCGGCGGCGATGCTGTCGCCGCGCACCAGCGCCTGATCGATGCCGAGCGAAAATCCGAACAAGTCCTCGCTGAGAACGGCAAGACCGAGCACGATCAGAGCGAAACCAATCAGCCGGGCGAGCGGGCGGATCGGCCTGAAGGTCAGGCAAAACAGGCCGACGGCGGCGGCGATGATGCCCACGGCCGAGGCCGGAGTCATGCTCTCCACGCCCGGCAGCGAGTTCGGACGGAATCGTGAGCTGCCACGCGAAGAGGATCACGCCCCCCATCGCGGCAACGACGAGGGCCGACAGACGCGCCACGAGCAAAGACATTTGCTCGGCGCGCGGCGCGGGCAGCGCCATTCTCACCGGAACTTCAGCCACTCGCCTCCTCACCCAAGTTCACGGAAAACAAAGCCGGACCTTTGGGCGCTCCTCGGCGGGAGGGCGCAAAGCTTGCGAACGAGCGCGTTCTCCCACCCCGTGAGCGTGTTATAGCGTAGCCCCCATAGAGCCGGTAGGCCAGTCGCCGTTGCGGGTGCGACAGTCGCCCCCCCTATTCGCCGAAGGCCGCTGACAGGAGAAGTATGCATGCCTCAAGGGTCCCCAACTTCCGCGCGCATCGAGACCGATTCCCTTGGCCAGATCGAAGTGGCCAATGACAGCTATTGGGGCGCCCAGACCGAACGCTCGCGCCGGAATTTCAGGATCGGCGAGGAAAAAATGCCGAAGCCGATGATCCGCGCGATTGCGCTGGTCAAGAAGGCCGCCGCCCTCACCAACCACGAAATCGGCCTCCTCGAAGAGCGGCTGGCAAAGGCGATCGCCGCGGCCGCCGACGAGGTTATCAACAGCAAGCTCGATGCTCATTTCCCCCTGGTCGTCTGGCAAACCGGTTCCGGAACCCAGAGCAACATGAACGTCAACGAAGTCATTGCGAACCGCGCAAGCGAATTGTTGGGCGGTACTCTCGGTTCAAAACGCCTGGTACACGCCAATGATCACGTCAATCTCGGTCAATCTTCCAACGATGTCTTTCCCACGGCTATGCATATCGCCGCGGCTGAGGAGATCGCCTATAGGCTCAACCCCGCGCTCGCCCGGCTATACCAGGCGCTCAAGGATAAAGCTGAGGCGTTCCAAGACATTCTCAAGATCGGCCGTACGCACCTTCAGGACGCAACGCCACTGACTTTAGGGCAAGAATTCGGCGGCTATGCGGCGCAGATCGATCACGGCATCGAACGCATCAAGCTCACTCTCCACGGCCTCTATCAGCTCGCCCAAGGCGGCACGGCGGTGGGGACGGGGCTCAACACCAGCGCCCTCTTCGCCGAGGCTTTCGCCGCCAAGGTCGCGGAAATGACCAAGCTTCCTTTTGTCAGCGCCGAGAACAAGTTCGAGGCGCTGGCCACGCATGACGCGTTCGTGTTCGCCCATGGCGCACTCAACACGGTGGCGGTGTCGCTGTTCAAGATCGCGAGCGACATCAGGTTGCTCGGCTCGGGCCCGCGCTCCGGGTTCGGCGAGTTGATCCTGCCGGAAAACGAGCCGGGCTCGTCGATCATGCCCGGCAAGGTGAACCCCACGCAATGCGAGGCGGTGACCATGGTGGCGGCGCAAGTGATGGGCAACAACACGACCATCAGTTTCGCCGGAAGCCAAGGCCATCTCGAGCTGAACGTGTTCAAGCCGGTGATCGCCTACACCATGCTGCAATCGATCAGGCTGCTGACCGACGTGGCCGACAGTTTCCGCGAGAAATGCATCGTCGGCATCGAACCGGACCGGGCGTGCATCAAGGACCACATGGAGCGCTCGCTGATGCTGGTCACGGCGCTTGCGCCCTCGATCGGCTACGACAAGGCAAGCGAGATCGCCAAGGCCGCGCATAAGAACGGTACGACCTTGCGCGAGGAGGCGGTGCGTCTCGGTCACGTCAAGCCCGAGGAATTCGATCGTCTGGTCCGCCCCGAGAACATGGTCGGCCCCAAGCGCTAGGCATGGCGCCGCCCCGCAACAAGCGCTCGCTGAGCATCGCGCGGCATCGCACCTCCGTCTCGCTCGAGGACGAGTTCTGGGATGCGCTGCTGGCCATCGCGCGCGCCGACGGTAAATCGGTCGCGACGCTGGTGGGCGAGATCGACAAGAGCCGAAGCGGCAAGGCACGCCCGCAAGGCAGCCTGTCGGCCGCGATCCGCGTTTATGTGCTGGAGCGGATGCAGCGTGGCGAAGTTTAGCCGCCGCCGAAGATGCCGATGCCCTTCTTCCAGTCGTCGGGCGCTTCGGGCTTCGGCACCCGCTTGGGCTTTACCGGACGCGGGCGCGGTTTGACCACTTCCACGGTGGCCGGGGTCGGTGCCGCCGCTGGGGGTACCGCCGCCGCGGCGGGCGGAGGGGCTGAAGCCGGCGGCGCCGGCTCGGCGAGCGGAACTGCCGGGGGGGGCGTGGGCGCATCCACCGCCGCAGCGGATGCCGCGGGCGGTTTCGGCGCCACACTCTCGGCGGGAGGCATGGGCATCGCCTCGGCAGGCTTGGGTGAAGCCGGGATCACCGGCTCCGTCTGCCAGGCTTCCTGAAGCAGCTCGATCGCCGACGGCGAGGCCTTGGCCGAAGGCGAGGATTGGGGAATCGCCTGATTGGGCTGCTCTGTCGCGGCGGTCGGGCGCGATTGCTCAAGCGGCTCAGGCTCGGGCATAGGCGCCGTGTCCGCCAGCGGCTCGGCAGGCTCAGCCGGCACCGCCGAGGTGGTCTCATCGGGCGCCGCGTCCGCAGGCTCCGGCGTCTTGCCGCTGACATCAAGCGTCTCGAGCCGCTCGACGTCCTCCTGCATGCGCCGCATGGTGAGATAGGCCTCGATCGCGGCGGTGTCGATCGCCGGGGTAATCTCCCCGGCCTTGTTGAGCGTGCCGGTGAAGAGCAGGCCGAGCGGAGGAACGTCCTTGCTGCCCGGGCCGGTCAGGCTCATCGACCACTCGCTGTCGAGCTTGAGGCTGGCGAGCTCGACATAGCCATTGATCTTGGTCTCGGCACCGGTGCTCAACAGCGCCGTCGGCGCCAGGCGAAGCGTACCGTTCTTCACCTCGAAGGCGAGCTTGGCCGGGGCATAGCGATAGATGCCCTTGGTGATTTTCTCGCGCACGCCTTTCGCTTCAGCCTCGATCTCGTCCTTGTCGACCTTGATGGTCTTCTTGCCGGCCAGCGTGGCCACACCACGCAGCGGCGCCGAGGACAGCGATTGGAGAATGCCGGCGCCCAGCGACAGCGTCCCCTGCCCGCTCAAGCCGGCAACGACGCCGGGAGGGCTCAAGCCCTCGCCCTGAACATTGAAGGCGAGATCGAAGGGACCTTTGACGAGCGCCGTTCCGGAGACGCTCTGGGTAAGATCTTCCAGCTTGCCGCCCTTCAGGTCGGCGCTGGCCGCAAGCTCCGCGCCGTTGCCGCGCGGCGCGAGGCTGCCCGAGGCAACCAACTCGCCGCCGTACAACCCGCCTTTGAGTTCGCTGACGGAGAGACCGTCCTTGCCGACGGCAGCGGTCAACGTGGCGTCTTGCACCTTCACGGCGGAGCCGAGCGAAAGCGTGTTGGCCTTGAGACTGATCTGTCCTTCGGCCTGCTCGATCGGGCCGAGCGAGAAGCCGCGCGCCGGCCAGACCTCCGAGGCACCGGCGCCGATCGCGCCAAGCATCTCCTCGGTCGACGGCGTGCGATGCCATGCCACCAGCACGCCGAGCAGAGACGGCAGCGATATGCTGCCGGCGCTACCCGAAAGGGCGAAGCGCGTCTTGGCACCGCCGAGGTCGAAATGGGCCGAGCCGGCGACAGGCTCGCCGGCGATGCTGCCCGTGACAGCGGCAAGATCGACGGTCGAGGCTTGCTTGGTGAGATCGAGCTTGAGGCTCAAGGGGATGTTGGCGGCGCTCGGGGGCGCCTCGAAGCCGAGCAAGGTGAGCGCGGCGCTGGCATCGCGGCTGACCACGGCGCCCTTGCCGGCGAGCGCGAGCCCGCTCGGCTGGAGCGACCCCTGCCCCACGAAGGCGACCTCGATCGGCGCCGTCTCGAGCGCGGCCTGACCGGTGATGTTGGAATTCGGCACGCCGGCAAGCTTGACGATCAGCCGGCCCTGGCTTCCTGCGGGCGAGACGATGCGTTCGAGCGGCAGATCCGGGAACAGCAGGACGAGGAAGGCTTGCGGCTTCTCGCCGACGACCTTGCCGTCGACGTCGATCTTCGCCGCAGCGGGCTTGGCGGGGTCGCCGAGCGCACGCGCTATGAGCGAGACATCGGAGCTTCCGGCCTTGCCGCCAAGCTCGATGGAGGCATTGGTCAACTCGCCCTCGCGCGCCGCCACCAGGCTGACATGCACGTTCATCGGCGCGAGCGTCGACAGATGCATCGACCGGCTGACGCCTTCGGGCAGGCCGAACAGGTCGGCGACGACGCGCAAGCTATCGGCGTTGGCGGCTTGCAGGCCGAAATCGACCCGGCCCGAGGGCTTGTCGTGCAGACTCTCGATGCGGCCCTTGCCGTTCAACGCCAGCGCGCTCGATGCGGCGAAGTCGAGTTGCTCCACGTCGAGCATGCCGCCCTGCAGCGCGAAGCGCGCATCGAGCTTGCCCGGGGGAATGTTGGGAAGCAGAAGCTCGCCGACGCGCAGCGTCACGCGCAGGTCGTTGTCGGGAAGCTCGGCGAACAAGCTCTTGTCGGCGGCGCCCGCTTCGCTGGCGGCTGCGGCCGGCGTCCAGAACTGCCAGAGCGATCCTTCGCCCATCACCTCGCGCAAATCGAGACGGTCGCTGTCGAGATTGAGCTCGATCAGAGGGCGCTCGCCGCCGTGGACCCGCAAGTTGCCATTGAACTTGGTGCCGCTCAGCTCGCCGGTGGCGTCGGCGAGATTGAGCTCGCCGTCGCCGATGCTGGCATTGGCCACGAAGCTGAAATCGCCGACTGAGGCCTGCCCCGACATGTCGCGGTCACCGGCGGCCCAGCGGGTGAGCGGCCGCAAGCCGGAGCCCTCGATCTTGACCGGGCCGGCGAACACCGGACCGAATTTGCCGCGGGTGAGCCGGCCGGACGCCTCGAGGCTGTTCTTGCCGGGAAGCACGGCTTTCAAGCCCCCGATCGTCAGCACGCCGTCCTTGGCGGCAAGCGTCATGTCGACGGCACCGACGAGATCGCCGCCAAGGCTCGCCTGCTCGATGGCGACCTGGAGCGTGCCATCGCGGATCTCTCCGGAGTCGTCCAACATCTCGTCGGCGAACATATAGAGGATGGTGGCGGGTGACGGCTGCTGCTCGGCCCCAGGGGGCGCGAACAAAGCATCGAGATCGACGAAGCCCGCCGTCAGCGCGCCATTGGCAGTAATCCGGTCGCCGAAATCGAAGGTCAGCTTGCCCTTGAAGATCTGCGGATGGCCCTTGGCATGAATGGTGAGGTCGAAATCAGGAAACTCGGCGCGGTCGGGCGTCGCCTTGAGCGGGCCCTTCAATTCGTAGAGCAAGGTCTTGTCGCCCGGTGCGCCTCCCGCCGGCGGATTATCCTTGTCAGCGTCCGTCGCCGCGTCGTCCCCGCTATCGGCGGCGACATTGGCGGCGCGCACGAGGATCGTGCCGTCATACGCAGGCAGCGCGCCGAGCCCGGTCACGCCGCCGTCGAGCAGATAGGTGGTGTTGCGGTCGAGGTCGCGCAGCGAAGATTTGACGCGGAACAGGCCCGCGGCATCCGGCGCGCTGGTGGAAAATCTCAGCTCCTGCGGCCGGCCTTCGAAGTTGTAATTGGCCGATACCTTGTAGGGACCCGACAGCGACTGGGCGTTCGCCTCACCGTTGACGCCGTCGAGGGTCAGTTGCGGCACGCCCTGCTTGGTGATCTCGACCTTGCCGCCGCTGATGCTGACCGAGTCGAGCAATACGTCCTTCGGCGCGAAGGGAAGCGCCACGCCGCGGCGGCCCACGTCACTCCAATTGCCGGTTCCGTCGGCCTTGAGGTCGAGGCGCAACACCGGATCGACGATGGCGATCTTGCGCGCCTCGACGGTGCCGCTGAGCAGCGCGCCGATATTCAGCCAGGCCTCGAGCGAGCCCATCTCGAGGAACGGCCGGTCGAGGCGACCCGCCTGATCGGCAACCTTGATGTCGTCGAATTTGAGCTCGGGCGCCGGCAAGAGCACGAGGTGAACCTTGCCGCCGACCTTCACCTGGCGGCCGAGCAGGTTGGTGGCTTGCGTCTCGAAGACGGAGCGATAGTCGTTCCAGTCAATGAAAAGCGGCGCGGCAAACAGCGCGCTCAAGACCAGAATCAGCAATGCCGTCAACGTGAGCAGGAGCGAATTCACTGCCGTTCTAACCCAAGGCTAAAGGCGCGCATCTGTGCGGGAATGCGCCGAGGAACCCGGCTCCCTCGCGACGCGCCGTCATGGTAACGCAAAAACCTTGCCAGGATTGAGGATATTCAACGGATCGAGCGCCTTTTTTATGGCAATCATGGCCTGAACTCCTCCGCCATGCTCGGCGAGCAGGTAGTTAATCTTGCCCTGGCCGATGCCATGCTCTCCCGTGCACGTCCCGCCATAGGACAGGGCGCGCTCGATCAGCCGTTCGAGGAAGGCCTGCACCTTCCGCCGCTCCTCCAAGTCGCCGGGATCGATCAGCGGCAGGACATGGAAATTGCCGTCGCCTACATGGCCGACGATGGGGGCGAGCAGTCCGAGCCGGTCGATGTCCTGGCGGGTGGCGCTGACGCAGGCGGCCAACGCCGAGATCGGCACGCAGACGTCGGTCGACAGAACCTCGGCGCCGGGTCTCAGCCCGCGCGCCGACCAATACGCGTCATGGCGCGCCTGCCAGAGCTTGCTGCGGTCCTCGGGGCGTTCGGCGTAAGCGTAGTCCCCTCCCCCTTCGGCGCGCGCGATCTCGGCGAACGCCTCGACCTGCTCGCGCGTGGACGAAGGGGTGCCGTGAAACTCGAGAAAGAGCGTCGGTGTCTCGGGCAGGCTGAGATGCGAATAGGCATTGCAGGCGCGGACCTGCACCTCGTCGAGCAGCTCGATGCGGGCAAGCGGGATGCCCATTTGCAGCGCGGCGATGGTGGCGTTGCAGGCGCCTTCGATCGAGGCGAACGGGCAGACCGCGGAGAGGATCGTCTCGGGAATGCCGTAGAGCTTGAGGGTGAGGCGGGTGATGACGCCGAGCGTGCCTTCGGAGCCGATCATGAGACGCGTGAGGTCGTAGCCGGCGGACGACTTCCGCGCCCTGCCCCCGGTTGCGATCACGCTGCCATCGGCCAGCACCACATTAAGCCCGAGCACGGCGTCGCGCATCGTGCCGTAGCGCACGGCATTGGTGCCGGAGGCGCGGGTCGCCGCCATGCCGCCGAGGCTGGCATCGGCGCCGGGGTCGACCGGGAAGAAAAGGCCCGAGTCGCGCAAGTGCTCGTTGAGCGCCTTCCGCGTCACGCCCGGCTCGACCACGCAGTCGAGATCGGCTTCATGCACGGCAACGATGCGGTTCATGCGCGACAGATCGAGCGAGATGCCGCCGAACGGCGCATTGACATGGCCTTCGAGCGAGGTGCCGGTGCCGAAGGGGATCACCGGAACCTTGGCTTCGGCACACAGCTTCACGACGTCGGCCACCTCGGCCTCGGTCTCGGCAAAAAGAACGGCGTCGGGCGGCTCGCGTTTGAGCCAGGTGAGCGTGTTGGCGTGCTGCTCGCGCAGCGCCTGGCCCACCGAGAACCGGCCGCCGAAGCGCGCGGCCAATTTGGCAAAGAGCGCACTTTTGCTCTCCGCCCTGGAGTGTGCTTCCGGCTCGGCCACGACCGCGGTCATGGCGCCATGTTATAAGGTGCTTCGCGGCGAAAGCTTAGGGTTTTCCGCCAGCAGCGGCTACAGGCTGACGACCGACATCACGGCGGCGAAATGGCAGCTTGCCGCCGACAGCACGAAGCCGTGCCAGATGGCGTTCTGGTACGGCAGCCGCTCCCAGAGATGGAACACGACGCCGATGGTGTAGAGCACCCCGCCAACCATGAGCAGCGTCAGCACGGTGCCCGGCAGCGCCGACATCAATGGCTCCCATGCCGCCAGTACGGCCCAACCTTGCACCAGATAAAGGGCGGTCGAGAGTCCGTCGAGGAAGCGCGGCAGGAAGAGCTTGATGGCGATGCCGATGGCCGCCATGGTCCACACCACGGCGAGCAGACCGAATCCCCAGGGCGTTTGCATCTTGATCAGAATGAAAGGCGTGTAGGTGCCGGCGATCATCAGAAAGATCGCGGCATGATCGAGCCGGCGCAGGACTTCCTTGATCCTGGGTCGGGCCACCAGGTGGTAACCGGCGGAGAAACTGAAGGTCGCGACCAGAGCAAGACCGTAAATGGTGAGGCTCACGACCCACGGCAGCATCTGCGATCTGATGCCGATGACGAGGAGCGCGGTCAGACCGACCAGGCTGGCGGTGACACCCAGCACATGGATGCAGCCGTCGGCCACGCGCTCGCGGAGCGAGTAGCTTGGAAAATCGGCGACGCTATCTCTGATCCGGCTCATGTATTTGACTCAGGTAAGCGAAACACGGTTGATAAACAAGCTTATCACGCCGTGTGGCGACGATGAGGCAGCAACGTTTCGCGGCCATCGTTCGCGTGCGCGAATTGTCGCGCGGACCCAAAAACGGTGTCCAAGCCGGGCAATGACAATCGGAAGTGAGAGCGCTACTGGCCGCAGACGCTCGAGCCCGTGGTGCAGACATAAGGCACGACCACGCCGGTGAAGCAGGTCGTGTAGAAGCGCGAGGTGATGATGTCGGGCTTCAGTTGGGCATCCTTCGGGACCCCATCGGGGCGCACGGCCTTCCAGAACGGATCGCCCTTCACCCGATAGGCGTAGAGGGTAACGTAGGCCCACCGCTTGGAATGCTTCAGCTCGGAAGCACTCTGTAACGTAAGCGCTTGCGAACTCTTGGCGGCGTCGGCCTTGGAGTCCGCGCTCGCGGTGGCCTTGATCAGCTGGCACGCCGCCTCGGCAGGCTGGATCGCGCCAATGGTCACCATCGCAACTCCAAGCACAGCGATGCCCATCCTCAAAACTCGAAGCATGTTCCCGTTCTCCCGACTGGCGTGAAGCTGAATTTGTTGCGTGCCGCACCGTCGAATCAGCACGACGGCAATAACAGACTTTCCCCGCAGTTTTTTGTCAGAACCAAGATTGGCGTGTTCGCTGGCGCGGCGTCAAGCGTCTAACGGGCGCAGGGGCAATCGGCGACACCGACGAGCGAGCGGGTGTCATTTTTCGCGTCGGCCTTTTTTTGTAGGCCCGCCCGGATGATATAGTCCTTTAGATCATGAAAAAGATTCGCTCCTCGGCCTTTGAGGCCCAACCGCTCCCCGCCCCAGCGGACGCAGAGCTTTCGACCTCGCAGCGCGCCATGCGGCTTCGCCCGGCGAGCTATCTCGACGCGCTCAATCCGGAGCAGCGCGAGGCGGTCGAGACGCTCGATGGCCCGTTGCTGGTGCTGGCCGGCGCCGGCACGGGCAAGACACGGGTGCTGACGACGCGCATTGCCCATATTTTGAGCTTGGGCCGAGCGCGGCCGGGAGAGATTCTCGCCGTGACCTTCACCAACAAGGCCGCGCGCGAGATGAAACTCCGCATCGGCCAGTTGATCGGCGGCGTGGTCGAGGGCATGCCGTGGCTCGGCACCTTCCACGCCATCGGCGTCAAGATCCTCCGCCGCCATGCCGAGCTGGTCGATCTGAAACCGTCTTTCACCGTGCTCGATACCGACGATCAGATCAGGCTGTTGAAGCAACTGCTCGATGCCGAGAATATCGACGAGAAGCGCTGGCCGGCGCGGGTGCTCGCGTCCATGATCGACGGCTGGAAGAACCGAGGGCTTACGCCCAAGCGCGTGCCGGAAGGCGAGAGCTTCGCCTTCGCCAACGGCAAAGCGCGCGAGCTCTATGCGCTCTATCAGCGGCGCCTGAAGGAGCTCAACGCCGCCGATTTCGGCGATCTGCTGCTGGAAAATCTGCGGCTGTTCCAGGAGCACGCCGACGTGCTGGCGAAATACCAGCAGCGCTTCCTCTATATGCTGGTGGACGAGTATCAGGACTCCAACGTCGCGCAATATTTGTGGCTGCGGCTGCTGGCGCAGGGCAACGGCAATATTTGCTGCGTCGGCGACGACGATCAGTCGATCTATGGCTGGCGCGGCGCCGAGGTGGACAACATCCTGCGCTTCGAGACCGACTTTCCCGGCGCCAAGATCATCCGGCTCGAACGCAACTACCGTTCGACCGGCCATATCCTCGGCGCGGCCTCGGGCCTGATCGCGCATAACAAAGGCCGCCTCGGCAAGACGCTGCGCACCGACGGCGAGCTGGGCGGCAAGGTCGAGATCGAGGGCTGCTGGGACGACGAGGAGGAGGCCCGCATCATCGGCGAGGACATCGAGCAGATGCAGCGTCAGGGCCACGCCCTGAGCGAGATCGCCATCCTGGTGCGCGCGTCGTTCCAGATGCGCGCCTTCGAGGATCGCTTCATCACGCTCGGGCTGCCCTATCGCGTGATCGGCGGCCCGCGCTTCTACGAGCGGCAGGAGATCAAGGACGCGACCGCCTATTTCGAGGTCACGCTCAACCCGGCCAACGACCTCAAATTCGAGCGCATCGTCAATACGCCGCGGCGGGGGCTCGGCGAGTCCACGCTGAAATCGCTGCATCAACTCGCCCGCGCCCGCGGCGTGCCGCTGTTCCAGGCGGCGCGGCTGATCGTCGAGACCGAGGAGCTGAAGCCGAAGCCGCGCAAGGCGCTCGCCGATCTCATCGCCGCCTTCGACCGCTGGCGCTCGATGATCGAGACTATGCGGCATACCGAGCTCGCCGAGCTGATCCTCGATGAGTTGGGCTATACCGGCATGTGGCAGTCCGAGCGTTCGCCGCAGGCGCAATCGAAGCTCGAGAACCTGAAAGAGCTGATCCGCTTCATGGAGGAGTTCGACACGCTCGCCGGTTTCCTCGAGCATGTGTCGCTGGTGATGGATGCGCAGACGGAAGAAGGTGCGGAGCGCGTCAGCCTGATGACGCTGCATTCGGCCAAGGGGCTCGAATTCGACACGGTGTTCCTGCCCGGATGGGACGAAGGGCTCCTCCCCCATCAGCGCAGCCTGGACGAGGCGGGACGCTCGGGGCTCGAAGAGGAGCGGCGGCTCGCCCATGTCGGGCTCACGCGGGCGCGGAAGCGCGCCAAGATCACCTTTGCGCAGAACCGCCGCACGCGCGGCACCTGGCAGAGCGCGCTGCCGTCGCGCTTCATCGATGAGCTGCCGGTCGCCAATGTCGAGGTCGCCGAGGATAAGGGTCTGCGCGGTTATGGGCCGAGCCGCTTCGATACGGCCGAGAATGTGTTCGCCAGCGGCTTCTACGAGACGCCGGGCTGGCAGCGCGCGCAGCGCAACCGGCCGCAAGGGACCGGCGCGCCGCCCAATCGCGGGCCGATCACCATCGACGGCACGCTGATCGCGTCCAGCACGGCGGAGGGCGCGGGGCTTACGGTTGGCCTGCGCGTGTTCCATCAGAAATTCGGCTATGGCCGCATCCTGCATGTCGACGGCAACAAGCTCACCGTCGATTTCGACAAGGCCGGAGAGAAGAAAGTGGTCGACAGCTTCGTCGAGCGGGTGTGATGCGGCCTTCTGTGTTGCTTGCCGTCGCGGTTGCTTGCGTGGCGTCGAGTGCCGGCGCTGCGCCGCTGTGGACCGTCGAGAAATCCGAGATCGCCTATCTGTTCTACGGCGAGCCTGACAGGCCGGTTCTTTCCATCTCTTGCGGACAACAGGAAGGCGAGACGGGCAAGGACGAGACGCGCATCGAGGTCGAGGTCGAGACGGGCACCAAGCCCGGCAAAGACAAGGTCGTGCTGCGCATCGAGCAGGACAAAGGCCACAAGGACGTGCCGCTCAAGCCGCTGATCTGCGGGGGGTTGAGCGAATGCCCGAACCAGCCCGACGGCGAGGTCTATCGCTACGAAACGAGCGTCCCGGGCAAGAGCCTTGCGCTCGACATCGCCAGCAAGGGCCGCAAGCTTTCCATCGACGCGCCGGGCGCCAAGATCGCCGCGCCGGCCGATCCGGCGACCTTCAAGAAATTCTCGGTCAGCTGCCTGAATTGGTGAGCCGAGTCTGTTGAGGATCGGCACGAGCCATCTTCCCTGAAAAGAACAAAACGTGTACATTGCTCCCGGGTTACAGAGGGAGGTGCCCTATGCGTGCTTTCATCGCCACAGCTTTCGTACTGATTTCATTTGGATTTTTCGCGTTGCCCGCGCCGTCGACGGCTTTCGCCGACGATGCCTGCCGCTGCAAAGGCTGCGGCTGCAAAGGCGGCTCCGGCTGGCGCGGCCCCGACGGGTTCTGCGTCGCGCAAGGGAAACTCGCGGCCGTTTGCGGCACGCCGGCCGGCGCGCCTTGCAAGCAGGAAAACGCGCCTCGCATCTGCTTCGGCAAGCAGGCGGCGCGGTCGGGACTGGGCGCTGCCGGCACGCCATAGGCTGGGACACGGCATTTGATTGTGAACGGCGCGCTCGCCTAAGCTTCGCGCCATGCAGTTGCTCGATACCGCGTCGGCGCCCTCGCCTGCCGCCAAGGCAAGCGAGACGGCCAAAGCCGCGGCGCCCAAGGTGCACGCCCGCGAGCGGTTCATTCCGGTCAGCCGCTATGGGCTCAGAGCCAAGCTCATCGCCATGCTCGCCGAGGGCGGCGGCGACCGGAAGGCTTGGGGTCGCGCGCTCGATTGCCTCGCCGCCTGGCGGCATCAGGAGCATCGCCGGCGCCTGCTCGACCTGATCGAGGACTATCTCCCGTTCTGCCCCGACAGCGACACGGCCAATCTGCTCGAGCTCGACGTCGACGCGCGCGACAAGGCGCGGGCCGAGTTCATCGCCGGCATCGAGAGGATGCTGGCGCAAGCGAATTTCGTGCGGCTCTCCCGCGACGACGTGCAGCGCCTGCTGGTCGAGCAATCGCCCTACGGGCTCAATCTCAAGGTCGACTTGAGCGAGTTCGACGAGGCGTTGCTGTATTATCGCGGCACCGGCACCATCCGGCGCGAAGAGCGCAATCCCTGGCGGCTCTATCTGCGCAAGGACCGGCTCGACGTGCCGATCTTCGAGCGGCTGTTCCTGCTGTTGAAGCTCAAGCCCGCCGAGATCCGCATCGCCGAGATCATGGCGTCGACGCAAGTCGACCGCGCGCGTGCCGCACGCGAAGTGGAGAAGGCACGCGCGCATTTCCCACCCGGCGTGTCGAGCGACTACATCTACGTGAAGATCTTCAAGCGCATCCCGCAGGTCGACATCGAGATGCTGTTTCCCAACACCCAAGTCGCGTTCATGCCATTCGACAAGCTGAAGCTGATGGTGACTGCGGGCGGTGGGACGGTCGCCGGGGTAGCGGGGACCGCGACCAAGCTGCTGGCCGCCACCAATCCCTTCACGCTCGCCTTCGGCGTGTTCGGCCTGAGCGCGGTGATCTTCCGCCAGGCGATGAAGTTCTTCCACACCCGCAACCACTACATGATGGTGTTGGCGCAGAATCTCTATTTCTGCAGCCTCGCCAATAATCGCGGCGCGCTGACGCTGATCGCCGACGGCGCCGAGGAGGAGGACGTGAAAGAGGACATGCTGCTTTATGCCTTCCTCGCCCGCCACCCCTCGGGGCATGACGCGCTGCCCCAGCTCAAGACCATGGTCACGCGTTTCCTCGCGGAGCGCTGCGGCGTCAGCGTCAATTTCGATGCCGGGGACGCGCTGAAGCGGCTGCGCGCCGACGGGCTGGTCAGCGCCGACGCGGATGGGAGATTTTCGGCGATCGCGCCGGAGGACGCGCGCGCGCATCTCGACCGCTTGTGGGACCGGCTGCTCGACGTCGATAGTCTCGACCGGCAAGCGAAATCCTCCGGCCGATGATGCATCAGGCCAGCATCGAGGCGGATGCGCCGCAGGCCGAGCATATCGTCCGCGCGCTTGAAGAGGCGATCGAGCCGGAAGCGGTCGCGGTCGGGCTGTTCGATCGCGGACATGGCCGGTTCGAGATCTTCGCCCATTACGCGGAGTCGCCTCCCCGCGATGCTCTGCTGCTGTTGATCGCGCGGCCACCGGCGACGGCGCGCTCGGGGCGCTCCGCATCGAGGCGCTGCCGGAAGCCGATTGGGTGACGCTGTCGCAGGGGCAGCGCGGGCCGGTCGCGGCGGGCCGCTTTCTCGTGCATGGCAGCCATGACCGGGGCCGCGTGGCACGCGGACGATTCAGCATCGAGATCGACGCGGGCCAAGCCTTCGGCACGGCGCACCATGCCTCAACGCGCGGCTGCCTGCTCGCGCTCGACGACACTCTCAAGCGGCGGCGTCCGCGCAAGGTCGTCGATATCGGCACCGGCACCGGAATCCTCGCCATCGCCGCCGCCAAGGTGCTCAGGCGAAAAGTCACCGCGAGCGACAGCGACCCGCTCGCGGTCCAAATCGCGGCGGAGAATGCGCGGATGAATGGCGTCGGGCCGCTGGTGGGCACGCTCAGGGCGCGCGGCTTCGGGCATTCCCGGTTGCGGGGCCACAAGGCCGATCTCGTGCTGGCCAATCTGCTCGAGCGCGCGCTGTACGACCTCGCCCCGGCCTTCGCTCAAACGGTCGCGGCGGGCGGCCGGGCGATCCTGTCCGGCCTCACCGAAACCCAGGCGCGAGGCATCGCGGCGCGCTACTTGAGCCTTGGCTTCGCCATGGAAAAGCGATTCATTCTCGATGGATGGACGACCTTGGTCATAGTCCGTCGCAACGCGCGCGCTGCCCGCGATTGATCGCCGACGAGCTTTAAGCTTACAAAGGCCGGCCATGTATCAAATATTCGACGATGTCAGTTCCCCGGCCGCGAGCGGCGAGCGGGTGAAAGCGTTGCAGCGGGAATTGAAAACGCGAAAGCTCAAGGGCTTTCTCGTTCCGCATAGCGATGAGCATCAGGACGAGTTCCTGGCCCCTCCCGCCGAGCGCCTGGCGTGGCTCACCGGCTTCACCGGATCGGCCGGCGTGGCCATCGTGCTGGAGAAGGCGGCGGCGTTGTTCGTCGACGGGCGCTACACGCTGCAAGCGCGCGCGCAGACCGACGCCACCCTGTTCGAAGTGTTGCAGACACCCGACGCCAAGGCGTCGAGCTGGATCGCCGAGAAGCTCGGCAAGGGCGCCACGATCGGCTACGACCCGGCGTTGCACACCATCAAGGAAATCGAACGGCTGACCGAGACCCTCGGCAAGGCGGGCATCAAGCTCATTCCCGTCGATACCAATCTCATCGATGTCGTCTGGCAAGACCGGCCGAAGCCGTCAGCGGCGGAGATCGTGCCGCATGGGGTCGAATATGCGGGCAAGAGCGCACACGACAAGATCCGCGACGTGCAGGCGCTGCTGAAGGACGAGAACATCGACGCCGTGCTGCTGACCATGCTGGATTCGATCGCCTGGCTGTTCAACATCAGGGGTGGCGACATCAGGCATACGCCGGTCGCGCTCGCTTTCGCCATCGTGCCGGCGAGCGGCAAGCCGACGCTCTACATCGATCCCGCCAAGATCGGCGACAACGTCAAAGGCAGCTTGCGCGAGTTTCTCGATCTCGCCGAGCCGGCCGCGCTGATGGAGAAGCTCAAGGCGCTGGGCGAAGCGCGCGCCCGCGTGCGGCTCGATCCGGACTCGGCGCCGATCAAGTTCGCGCAGGCGCTGCAGGCCGACGGCGTGAAATTCGTGCCGGGCCCGGACCCCTGCATCCATCCCAAAGCCATCAAGAACGAGGTGGAGATCAAGGGTGCGCGCGCCGCGCATTTGCGCGACGGGGTGGCCATGGCGCGCTTCCTGGCATGGCTCGACGAGGTCGCGGAGTCGGGCAAGGTCGACGAGATCGCCGCGGCCATGAAACTGGAAGATAGCCGTCGCGAGTCCGGTCAGCTCCGAGACATCAGCTTCGACACCATCTCGGCGGTGGGCGCCAACGGCGCCATCGTGCATTACCGCCCGACCACCAAGGGCAAGCGCCCGTTGGAAGCCGGCCTGCTCTATCTCATCGATTCAGGCGCGCAATATCGCGACGGCACCACCGACGTCACCCGCACGATCGCCATCGGCACGCCCACGGCGGAGATGAAGCGGCACTACGGGCTCGTGCTGAAGGCGCATATCGCCATCGCCACCGCGCGCTTCCCCAAGGGCACGCGCGGGCAGGACCTCGACCCCTTCGCGCGCCGGCCGCTGTGGGAAGCGGGACTCGATTTCGATCACGGCACGGGGCATGGGGTCGGCAGCTATCTGTCGGTGCATGAAGGGCCGCAGCGCCTGTCGCGGCTCGGCACCGTCGAGCTCGAGCCGGGCATGATCCTCTCCAACGAGCCGGGTTATTACCGCGAAGGCCAATACGGCATCCGGCTGGAAAATCTCGTGCTGGTGACGCCGCCCGAGGCGATCAAGGGCGGTACGCGGGAGATGCTGGGCTTCGAGACCTTGACGCTCGTGCCGTTCGACCGGCGTCTGATCGATGCGAAACAGCTGCTGCCCTTCGAGATCGCCTGGCTCAACGCCTATCACGCGCGCATCCGCCGGGAGATCGAGCCTGTCCTGTTGAGCGACGACAGGGCTTGGCTCCGCCACGCCACGGCGCCGATCGGCTAGAGCATGGTCGCGGTCATCGCGAGGGACGGAGATGCTGCTCAGGCCGAACTGCGAATATTGCGACAAGGACCTTCCGCCTGACGCGGCCGACGCGCGGATCTGTTCCTATGAATGCACCTTCTGCGCCGAGTGCGTGGATAGCGTGCTGTTCAATGTCTGCCCGAATTGCGGCGGCGGCTTCGTCCCCCGCCCCATCCGGCCGGCCACCGAGTGGCGCCCCGGCTTGAGCCTTGCCAAACGCCCCGCCTCGACGAAGCGCGTGCATCTTTCCTATGACCGCGAAGAGGTGGCTCGCTTCGCCAAGATGGTACGCGACATTCCGCCGGAGAGCCGCTAGACGACTGCCATGTCGATCGAAATCCTGGTCTCGGCCGTGGCGGCGACGCTCACCACGGCGGCGTTCGTGCCGCAGGCAATGCACATCATCCGCCACAAGGAAACGCGGGCGATCTCGCTGTTCATGTACGTTTCCTTCGCCACGGGTGTCGCGCTGTGGCTCTTGTTCGGCGCCATGATCGGCAATTGGCCGATCATGGTCTCCAACGCCATCACGCTGATGCTCGCGCTCGCCATCATCGCCATGAAGCTGAAATACGGGTGAGGCTCACTCGATCAGCTTGAGCCATTCGTCCTCGGTGAGGACGGTGACGCCGAGGTCCTTGGCGTTTTTCAGCTTCGAGCCGGCGCCGGGGCCGGCAACGACATAATCGGTATTCTTCGAGACCGAGCCGGCCACCTTGGCACCGAGGCGCTCGGCAGAGGCCTTGGCCTCCGAGCGCGTCATCTTCTCCAGGGTGCCGGTGAACACCACGGTCTTGCCGGAAATCGGCGAGGCGTGATCGACAGCCTCGAGCGGCTCAGGCGTCACCTCGCGCAACAGGTCCTGGACCACGTCGATGTTATGCTTCTCCGAAAAGAAGTCGGCGATGGCCTCGGCGACCGCCGGGCCGATCTGCTCGATATTGTCGAGCTCGGCGAAGGCTTCGCCGTCCCTGTCCTTCCCCGCCGCGCGCATCGCCTTGAGGAAGGCTTCAGCCGATCCATAGTTCCGCGCCAGCAACCGCGCCGTGGTCTCGCCCACATGGCGAATGCCGAGCGCATAGATGAAGCGGTCGAGCCGCACATTGCGCCGCGCCGCGATCGCATCGAACAGCTTCTGCGCCGAGGTCTCGCCCCAGCCCTCCCGCGCGGCGAGCCTTGCCGAGGCGCGCCGGTCGCGCGCTTCGAGCGTGAAGATATCCGGCGGCGACTGGATCAGGCCGTCGTCGTAGAAGGCCTTGATATGCTTCTCGCCGAGGCCCTCGATGTCGAAGGCGTTGCGCGAGACGAAATGCTTCAGCCGCTCGACCCGTTGCGCCGGGCAGATGAGCCCACCCGTGCAACGCCTGACCGCGTCAACCTTGCCGGTGGTCGGATTGATCTCGCGCGAGGCGTGGCTGCCGCAGGCGGGGCAGATTTCGGGAAAGACGAATCGTTTCGCGCCCTTAGGGCGCTTCTCTTCAACCGATCCGAGAATCTGCGGGATCACATCGCCCGCCCGCTGCACGATCACCGTGTCGCCGATCCGCACGTCCTTTCGCGCGATCTCATCCTCGTTATGCAAAGTCGCGTTCTGCACAACGACGCCGCCCACGGTGACGGGATCGAGCTTGGCGACGGGCGTCAGCGCGCCGGTGCGGCCCACTTGAATATCGATGTCGCGCAGGATGGTGGTCGCCTTCTCGGCGGGAAACTTGTGGGCCAGAGCCCAGCGCGGGGTGCGTGTGCGAAATCCCAGGCGCTGTTGCAGGTCGAAGCGATTGATCTTGTAAACGACGCCGTCGATATCGTAGCCGAGGCCAGCGCGACGCTCCTCGATCTGCCGGTATGTTTCCAGCATCTCCTCGACGCCGCTGGTGAGCCGCATCAGCGGATTGACCGGAAAGCCCCACGCGCTCAGCGCCTCGTAGAAGCCCCATTGAGTGTCGGCAGGCAGGCGATCGACGTCGCCCCAGCCATAAGCGAAGAAGCGCAAGGGTCGCCGCGCGGTGACCGAAGGATCGAGCTGCCGGACGAACCCCGCGGCGGCGTTGCGTGGATTGGCGAAGACCTTGAGGCCTTGCTTCGCCTGCTCGCTGTTGAGTTTCTCGAAGTCGGCATGACGCATATAGATCTCTCCGCGCACCTCGAAGGCAGCGGGAAAGTCCTTGGCCGAAACCGATTTGGGGACATCGGCAATGGTGCGCACATTCGCGGTCACGTCTTCGCCTTGGTAGCCGTCTCCTCGCGTCGCGCCCTGGACCAGCCTGCCGCGCTCGTAGCGCAGTGTGATCGACAAACCGTCGATCTTGGGCTCGGCCGTCACGTCCAGAGGTTGATCGGGGGAAAGCCCCAAGAAGGCCTTGGCGCTCAAGAGAAAGCCTTCCACCTTTTCGTCGGTGAAGGCGTTGTCGATCGACAGCATCGGGACGCGGTGAGCCACTTTGCCGAAGGCCCCGACGGGCGCCGCACCCACCTTGAGCGAAGGGCTGTCGTCGCGCACGAGCTGGGGAAAGCGCGCCTCGATCGCGTCGTTGCGGACGCGCAGCGCATCATAATCGGCGTCGGAAATCTCCGGCTCGTCCTTGCGGTAGTAGAGCTCGTCGTGATGGGCAATCGCCGCGGCAAGCCGCGCAAGCTCGGCCGCAGCTTCAGTTTCATCGAGCGCGGCAACGGGCTTCGTCTCAAGCGACGCTTGCGGCTCGGTCTTTCTTTCTCGTCTTGGTCTTGCTCATCGTCTCAAATCATGCGGAGCGGCTCATCAGCCGCTCGGCGGCGCGCCGAGCCTCGTCGGTGATGGTCTGGCCGGCAAGCATGCGGGCGATCTCCTCGCGCCGATGCTCGCCTTCGAGCACCGCGACCCGCGTCACCATGGCCTCGCCTTGGGACGCAAGCACCGCCTCCTTGGCGATCAGCAGATGACCATGCGCCACGGCGGCCACCTGCGGAGCATGCGTCACGGCCAGCACCTGCACGCGCGAGGCAAGCCGCACCAAGCGCTCGCCGACGGCAGCGGCCGTGGCGCCGCCCACGCCTAAATCGACCTCGTCGAACACGAGCGTGGGTGCCGAGCCCCGCGCGGCAAGCACGACTTTCAGCGCCAGGATGAACCTTGCCAGCTCGCCGCCCGAGGCGACCTTCATCATCGGTCCGGCTTCGGTGCCGGGATTGGTCCGCACGAAGAAGGCGATACGATCGATGCCGCTCGGCCCGCCTTCGGCAGGCTCGACGGTCTCTATATTGGTGATGAAGCCCGCTCTTTCCAGCTTGAGGGGGCTGAGTTCGCCCATGACTTCGGCGTCCAGGCGCTTGGCTGCCTGCCGCCTCGCCTTGCTCAGGGCGACGGCTTGAGCCTCGTAGTCCTTGCGCGCCGCCGCCGCTTGCTTGGCCAACTCCCCGGCCCGAGCCTCGCTGGTGTCGAGCGCGGCCAGCTCAGCCTCGAGCCGGTCCAGCAGCGAGGGCAAGTCGTCCACCGCGACCCGGTGCTTGCGGGCGAGCGCGCGCAAGGCGAACAGCCGCTCCTCGGCGCGCTCAAGGTCCTTCGGCTCGAAGGCGCTGAGCGCGATCGCCTCCTCGATCTTGGCGCGCGCCGTGTCGGTCTCGGTCAGCACGCGCTCAAGCGCCTCGGCGACGGGGGTGAGCAGGTGCGGTGCGACCGAGGCCTGGCGCTCGATCCGGCGCAGCGCCGCGGCGAGCCGCGCGCCGCTGGTACCCTCCCCGGCGAGCGCATCGAGCGCCTCGCCAAGCTCGCCGGCAAGCTTCTCGGCATGCATCATCAATTGCCGGCGCTCGGCCAGACTTTCCTCTTCGCCGGCTTGCGGATCGAGGCTGCGGAGCTCATCCAGCGCATGGCTCACATAGTCGGCGTTGGCGCGGGTGGCGGCGATCTCGGCCTCATGGCGCGCCCGCTCGGCGTCGGCCTGCTGCCACGCGGCATAGGCAACAGCGACGCGCGCCGCCTCGCCGCTCAACCCGCCAAAGGCGTCCACCAGCTCGCGATGGCCCGACGGGTCGATCAGCGCCCGGTCGTCATGCTGGCCGTGGATCTCGACCAGAGCCTGCCCGACAAGGCGCAAAAGCTGGACGCTCACGCCGATGTCGTTGATGAAGGCCCGGCTCCTGCCATCGGCCCCCTGCACGCGGCGCAAGATCAGCCCCTCCTCGGCCTCGATGCCGTTCTCGGCCAGCAGCGCAAATACGGGATGGCTCTTGGGCAGCTCGAAAATCGCCGTGACCTGGCCTTGGGCTTGGCCCTGGCGCACGAGCGAGGCATCGCCTCTGCCGCCGATGGCGAGCGAGAAGGCATCGAGCAGGATCGATTTGCCGGCGCCGGTCTCCCCGGTGAGCGCCGACAGGCCTTGGCCGAATTCGAGATCGAGCTTGTCGATCAGGACGATGTCGCGGATCGACAGGGCGGCTAGCATGGCGCGAAGCGGGTTAGGCGGGGTTGCCGTTGCCCTTCCAGGTCTGGGTGATCCAAGAGCCTTCGTGCTGTTGCGGCTGGAGGCCGACATTTCCCAGGAGCGCGTAAGCGTGGCTGTACCACTTGCTGTCCGGAAAGTTGTGGCCAAGCACGGCAGCTGCCGTTTGGGCCTCGTTGACGATGCCTAACGCCATATAGGCCTCGGTCAAACGCATCAAGGCCTCTTCCACCTGCTCGGTGGTTTGGTAGTCGGTGACGACGGTGCGGAAGCGGTTGATGGCGGCTAGGAAGTTGTTGTGACGGAGATAATAGCGGCCGACCATCATCTCCTGTGCCGCGAGGAGATCGCGCATGATGCGCGTCCGGTTGCGCGCCTCGGCGGCGTAGCGCGACTCGGGATAGCGCTGAATAAGCGTCTCGTAGGCCTCAAGCGCCTTGCGCGCATTGGTCTGATCGCGCCTCGGGTCGAGTACACGGTCGTAATAGGACATGGCGATGATGTCCTGGGCGAGGTCCGCCTCCGGGGTTCCGGGATGGAGCGTGAGGTAGCGATCCGCGGCGCCGATCGCGTCATCGAATTTGCCGGCTTTGTAATAGGCGAAAGCCGCCATGAGGATGGCGCGGCGCGCCTCCTGCGAATAGGGATGATTGATGTCGACGTTTTCGTATTGCTTCGCCGCGTCGCCGAATTTGCCCTTGTCGGCCAGCGTTTCGGCCTTCTTGTAGATGACCTCCGGCGGCTCGTTGGGATCCTCGACAACGTTCTTGTCGCCGTTCAAGAGCGAGCCGCAGCCGCCGAGCAGTCCGGCGACAAGGATGGGGCCAAGGATGCTCAAAGCCGCCAGCCGGAGGCCGGGCGCTCCAAATGGCTTCTCCAGCGCTGACATGCTCCCCCTCAAAGACGGTCCCCTCGCGCCAGAGCGCCAATTTCGCAAGCCGCCGCGCGCTTGCCAAGGCTGGCGCGGCAACAAGCAACCAACGCGCTGATTATGGTGTTTTTTTGCCCTTTTCCCTGACCTAAGCCGCAGAGCTCAGGCCGCGCGACAGTGCGGCGCCAAAACGCAGCGACAGCGCAAATCGAGGCTAGAGCAGCGAGTGCGGCTTCCCGTTAGCTCCGCTCGGCGGCGAAATTCGCGGCCGCAAGGCGGTGGCTGAGCTCGGCATGACGGATCTCGCGGTAACGCGGAGCCTCGATCATGGTCCAAGCATCGGGATCGGCAAACAGGGCCTTCAGCACCAGCGCGTTCAGCCGATGGCCGCCGCGATACGAGCGGAAGGAGCCGAGGATGGGCGCGCCGGCGAGAGCCAGATCGCCGACCGCGTCGAGCGCCTTGTGGCGCACGAACTCGTCGGTGAAGCGAAGCCCCTCGCGATTGATGACGCGATCGTCGCCGATGGCGACAGTGTTCTCAAGCGAAGCGCCAAGGGCGAGACCCGCGGCCCAGAGCCGCTCCACATCCTTCATGAAGCCGAAGGTGCGGGCGCGAGAAAGCTCGCGGCGGAAAGAGCCAGGATTGACGTCGATCTCGATCCTCTGCGAGCCGATCAGCGGCGAGTCGAAATCGATCTCGACGTCGATATGGAAACCGTTGTTGGGGGTGAGTTCGCCAAAGGCGCCGGCATCTTCCACGGCGATCCGCTTCAGCACTTTGAGGAAGCGGCGCGGCGTCTCGAGCTCGGCCAGGCCCGCCTCGTCAATCGCCTCGACGAACCGGGACGCGCTGCCGTCCATGATCGGCACTTCGGAGCTGTCGATCTCGATCAGGGCGTTGTCGACGCCAAGCCCGCTCAGCGCCGCCAGCAGATGCTCGACGGTGGCGATGGAAGCGCCATTGCCGTCGCCGAGCACGGTGCACAGCGTTACGCCCGTCACCGACCGCGGATCGGCCGCGATCTCGGTGCCGTCAGCATCGCCATTGGAAAGAAGGAAGCGTATTCCAGCATCGCCGTCAGCCGGACAGAGAGTGATCGAAACTGGCGCTCCGCTATGGACCCCCGTCCCGGTCAGTGAAATCTCGCTGGCAAGCGTGGTCTGGCGTGCCCCTATGAAACCCTTCATGGCCCCCGTCGGCCCCCGCGCCGTATTTTGAGTTCCCTACTTAGCTCGAGGAGAGAACCCCGAGCCCCCCATTGATCGGCGCTCCCTGGCACTTTAAACCGGGCCTGTGTCGGCCCTTGGCTTGTGCCTTTTTGGTCCTGCCAATCAATCTATCAAGAAGCTTAACGCTCGGACTTGGGGGCGACAAATCACGGTTTCTTTCACTGTATTACCGGCCGATCCGCCGTCTAACGCTCTGAGTTATAACACATTTTTTGGCTTCGTCGGTGGTCTGACAAATGTCCTCGTTAAGCATATCGGCCAGGTGCTAGTTGGCCCGGCGGCGCAGAAATGCGGGAATCTCCAAATCATCCTCGATCTGTGATTCGGCCACGGGTTCCGCAATTTCGACCGCCAAAGGTCGCGCCGGCGCCTCAATTCGCTTTGGCGCGGGCGCGGCCACGGCTTCGCCGCGCGGCCGCTCGATTCTGATGCCTTTTTGTCCGAATGGGGCCTGGGCGTCGACCCTTGGCTCGAGCCTTGGGGCCTGCATTCTGGGCGCCTCGGGAGCGAGACTGCCGTAGCACTGACCAAATTCCGGCTCGCGCTTGGTCGGCATCTCAGCGTCGGTCTCCTTGCGGGATTTGCCGACATTGGCGAGCCGCTCCAGGAAGCCGACTTTTTTCTTTTGCGCCGCAAGACCGATCGCCGGCGCATCTCCCGCGGCTTTCGCCTTGATCGCGTTTTGCGCCACGACGGGAAGCTCATCGACACTCGGCATGCGTCGCACGGGGCGCCGCACGGCAGCCGGAGGCGCGGGCTGGAAGGGCCGCGCCGGCGCCGCCGGCGCCTGCTTCTGGGCGTTGCCCAGCGGCAAACCAATTCCGCCCATCTGCGCCGGGCGCTTCTCGATCGTCACATTGCCGGGGGCGCGCCACACCGGAGCGTCCCTGACGACCTCGCTCGGGGCCAGCACGAGGCTCGGCTCGTCGAGATCGACAGGGCCACCAGAGGGAAGCGCGGCAAGTCCGGCAAGGCGCTCTGTGAGTCGCGACCGGTCCTGCGTCGCGGCGGCCCGCGGCGCCTCAATAACCGCCGCCGCCCGGGATGCGGCCAGGCCAATGCCGGTCGCCACCACGGAGACGCGGATCGAGCCGTCGAGTTCGTCGTCGAACGTCGCGCCGACGATGATGTTGGCGTCGGGGTCGGCCTCGGCCCTGACCCGGCTCGCCGCCTCGTCGACCTCGTAGAGAGTGAGATCGTTGCCGCCGGTGATCGACACCAGCAGACCGCTCGCCCCCTTCATGCAGACATCGTCGAGCAGCGGATTGGCGATGGCCGCCTCGGCCGCTTCGATGGCCCGGCGCTCGCCGCTCGATTCGCCGGTGCCCATCATCGCCTTGCCCATGCCGGCCATGATGGTGCGGACATCGGCGAAGTCGAGATTGATCAGGCCCTCTTTGACCATGAGATCGGTGATGCAGGCGACACCCGAGCGCAGAACGTCGTCAGCCATGGCAAAGGCGTCGGTAAAGGTGGTCTTCTCGTTGGCGACGCGGAACAGGTTCTGGTTGGGGATGATGAGCAGCGTATCGACGAATTTCTGCAGCGCGTCGATGCCGGCCTCGGCGGCGCGAAGCCGGCGCGAGCCCTCGAACTGAAACGGCTTGGTGACGACGCCAACGGTGAGGATGCCTTCCTCACGGGAGGCGCGCGCGATCACCGGGGCTGCCCCCGTTCCCGTGCCGCCGCCCATGCCGGCGGTGATAAACACCATGTGGCAGCCGACGAGATGAGCCTTGATGTCGGCCATCGCCTCCTCGGCGGCGGCAGCGCCCACCTCGGGCTTGGAGCCTGCGCCAAGTCCCTCGGTGACGTTGGCTCCCATCTGAATGCGGCGCTCGGCGGACGAGCTCGCCAAGGCTTGCGCGTCGGTATTGGCGACGACGAACTCGACGCCCTTCAGACCGCGTTCGATCATGTTGTTGACGGCATTGCCGCCGGCCCCGCCGACACCGAATACGGTGATGCGCGGCTTGAGTTCGGTCAGATCAGGAACTCTGAGGTTTATGGTCATGGCGCTGTTCCGTTCCTTCATCGTCTCTATTCCGGCTCGCTTCCGGCGCTTCCCCGCGACGCGCCCATCGAGCCCTCTCTAATCAAAAATTGTCCCGTATCCAGTCGCCGACCTTGGCGAAATAGCCGGTGCCGGTGCGCAAGAAGCGCTGCTCGCTCCGACCGGACAGCCTGTCGTCGCCGCGACCCCAATGCAGCAACAGGCCTATCGCAGCGGAGAAATCCGGCGCACTCGCCACGGCTGGAAGGCCGCTCATCGAGCGCGGACGGCCAAGCCGCACGGGCCTGCCGAACATGTTGGCGGCAAGCTCGGGCAGGCCGGTGAGCTGGCTGCCGCCACCGGTCAGCACGAGGTGCTGGGTGACCTCGGCGGCGAGCCCAGCCGAAGCAAGCCGCCGGCGCATCAGGTCTAGAATTTCCTCGATGCGCGGACGGATGACGACGGCGAGCTGCGCCTTGGTGATCTGGTTCAAGCTCGGCTGCGGCATGCCGGTGACGGCGGGATAGGTGATGATCTCGCGCTCATCCGACAGCGTGGCGAAGGCGCTGCCGTGCAGGGTCTTGAGCCGTTCGGCGTAATCGAGCGGCGCGGAGAGGGTGCGGGCGATGTCGGTCGTGATGCCGTTGCCGCCAAGGGCGATGGCGTCGGCATGGATGAAGTGGCCATCGACGAACACCGAGAGCGTGGTGGTGCCGGCGCCGAAATCGATACAGGCCACGCCGAGCTTCGCCTCGTCGGGCGTGACGACCGAGAGGGCGCTGGCGCAGGGCGCAGCCACCAGGCTCGCCACAGCGAGATGACAGCGCTCGACGCAAAGCATCACATTGCGCATCGCCACCTCGTCGGCGGTGACGGCGTGGAGGTCGACGGCAAGCCGCTCGCCGCACATGCCATGCGGCTCGTTGATGCCGCCATTCTCGTCGATGCGATAGCTGAGCGGCAGTGCGTGCAGCACGCTTCGCTTGTCGCGGCCGGCATATTGGCGCCCACCGGCAAGCAGACGCATCACGTCATCTTCGCGCACGGCGCCCGAGGGCAGCGCCACGCTGGCCGAGAAGGTTTCGCTTTTCAGCCGTCCGCAGGTGACGGAGACATGCACGTCCTCGACGGTGACGCCGGCCATGCGCTCGGCGGCATCGACGGCCGAGCGGATGCAGGCTTCGGCGCTGTCGAGATGGGCGATCATGCCCGCTTTCAGACCTTCGGCGCGGGTATGGTCGAAGCCGAGCACCTCGAACTGCATGGCATCGCCCTTGCCCTCGAACCAATCCGGCACGGGGGAGGTCTTGGCAATCAGGCAGCAGACCTTGCTGGTGCCGACGTCGAGCGCACACACGATGCGCTGGCGCTTGCTTCTTATTGTGGTCGTGTAACCCATCCCCCTGCCCTCAATCCCCGTGTACTCACGTCTTGCCTTCGACCGGTGCAGCCTTGGTGCTCGCCGTCGGTATCTCTGTTTGCGGCGTCCCGCCGGGCGTGGTCGCCGACGCTCCGTCGCGCAGGCGTACGGTCACCCGGTCAAGCAGCCGGAGATCGACAGCGGCGATGTCCCGCTTGAGCAGCCCCCGGTCTTCATCGAGCTTGGCGAGCGAGCTAAGCGCCTCGCCGACATTGTCGTCGGGAAGCATGATGTCGAGCCCCGAGGCGAGCTGCAGCGTCCAACGCCGGTCGCCGACCCTGATGGCGGCGATGAGCTTCTGCTTGAGATCGTTATAGGGGGCCAATTGTTCGTACAATTCGGCGGCGGACTTCGCCGCGCCCTCGCCCACGACCAGAGGCAAGCTCGCATAGGCTTCGCGCAGGGCCGGGGCGAGAACCACGCCCTCGGCGTCGACCACGTAAGTCTGACCCTTGTTCTGCCAAACGGCGAACGGCGTCCGCTCCTCGACGACGACCTGGAGGGTCGAGGGCAGCAGCCGCATGACTTGCGCGTGTCTGATCCAGGGAACGGCTTCGAGGCGCGCCTTGGCGGCGTCGGTATCGAAATTGAGCATCATCGTGTCGGGGCCGGCGCCGAGCGCCGCGGTGATCGATGCGTCGGTCGCGTGCAGCTGGCCGGCGACGGTAATCCGCTTCGCGCCGAAACCGGAGACGATGGCGAGGTGCTCGATGCCGCCGGTCAGTGCGTCGTAGATTTTGGCGGTCTGTCCGCCGACGATGGCGCCATAGACGACGGCGCTACCGAGAAACAGCACGCAGAGCACGAGCCATTTGCCGCGCACGCGGTCCTGGCCAAGCCGCGCGAGACGGATCGAGGTTGGGCTGCGCGTGATGAGGCGGCGCGGGGCTGACAGCACGGGCAGGCGGTTTCCCCCTCTGCGCTGGACGGCGATGCCGCGCGCCAGGAGGAACTCTTGCGAGCCCCTGCTCCTCGCCCTTCCCCTCACCGGTTGCACGACGCATCCTCCACGATCCAGCGGACCAGCTCGCCGAACGAGCGGCCGCTATAGGCAGCAAGCTCGGGCACAAGCGACGTCGACGTCATGCCTGGCTGGGTATTGACCTCAAGGCAGATCATTTCCCCCGTGCCTTCTGGCCGGTCGTCGAAGCGAAAGTCGGAGCGACTGACCCCACGGCAGCCCAGTGCCCTATGAGCCGCCAAGGACAGCTTCTGTACCAATTGGTAAACATTTGGTTTAAGCGGCGCCGGGAGCACGTGAATTGAGCCTCCCGGCGCGTATTTCGCGTCGTAATCGTAAAAGGCGAGACCCTCGGCGGGACGGATTTCGATCACCCCCAGCGCCTCGTCGCCCATCACGGCGCAGGTGAGCTCCCGGCCGGCGATATAGCGCTCGACCATGACCTCCTCGCCGAGCGTCCATTCGGCGCTCGTCAGCTCCTGGGGCGGATGCGCCTGGTCCTCGCGCACGATATAGACGCCGACGCTCGAGCCTTCGGTCGGCGGCTTGATCACGTAAGGCGGCGGCATGGCATGGGCGCGTGGCCGCCTCGGCGCGGGAGATCACGCGGCTTTCGGCCACGGGGACGCCGGCGGCGGCGAGCACGGCCTTGGCCCGCTCCTTATGCATGGCAAGCGCAGAGGCGAGCACGCCGGAATGGGTGTAAGGGATGGCAAGCGTCTCCAGCACGCCCTGGATGCAGCCATCCTCGCCATAGCGGCCGTGCAGAGCGTTGAAGCAGACATCGGGCCGGAGTTCGGCAAGCCGCGCGGCGATATCGCGGCCGACATCGAGCCTGCTCACGCGATAGCCCTGGCCTTCGAGTGCCGTGGCGCAGGCGGCGCCGGAGCGGAGCGAGACCTCGCGTTCCGAGGACAGGCCTCCCATCAACACCGCGACGTGAATTTGCATATCAGGCATGGCGAATCCCCGCTTTGTAGGCTTGGTATTGGCTGGCGAGCTTGCTCGTCATACCGGCGAAAGCCGGTATCCAGCGAAATACCTAACAAGCCATCCGCGGAAGGGGAATCGACGATTCTTGTGCTGGATTCCGGCTTGCGCCGGAAGTCGCGCTAGTCAGGCCGGAACGCCGAGGCGCTTGATCTCCCATTCGAGCTCGACCCCGCTCGTCTCCTTTACCCGCGCGCGCACCGTCTCGCCGAGCGTCTCGATATCGGCGCCGGAGGCGTTGCCCTCGTTGATGAGGAAGTTGCAATGCATCTCGGAGACCTTGGCGTCGCCGACGCTCAGGCCACGACAGCCCGCCGCGTCGATCAACTGCCAGGCCTTCTTGCCGGGTGGGTTCTTGAAGGTCGAGCCGCCGGTACGGCTCTTGATCGGCTGCACCTCCTCGCGATAGGCGGCGATGCCGTCCATCTCGGTGAGGATGGCCGCGGGGTCGCCCGGCTCGCCCTGGAACAGCGCCTCGGTGAAGATGAAATCCTCCGGCGCGCCGCAATGGCGATATTCGTAATGAAGCTCAGCGACGGGGAGCACATGGATGTTGCCCTTGCGGTCGACGGCACGAGCCTCGACCAGCACCTCCTTCGTCTCGCGGCCATGCGCTCCGCCATTCATGCGCAGTGCGCCGCCGACGCAGCCCGGAATGCCGCGATAGAAGGAGAGACCGGCGATGCCGGCATCGGCGGCCGCGCGGGCGACCTTCACGTCGGGAACGGCGGTGCCGGCGCGGAGCTTGGAACCGTCCTCCACCTTGATCTCGCCGAAGCCGCGACCGAGCCGGATCACCACGCCTTCGATGCCGCCGTCGCGGACGAGCAGGTTCGAGCCGAGCCCGATGATGGTGACGGGAATGTCGGACGGTGCCGTCTTCAGGAAATAGGCAAGGTCGGCTTCGTCGGCCGGCGAATACAGCACTTCCGCCGGGCCACCGGCCCTGAACCAGGTGAGGTCCTTGAGCGGCGCCTCGGCCTTCAGCCGCCCGCGCAACTCGGGCAGGCTTGCGACCAGCCGGCTTTCGAGCGCCGCCCCGTTCAAGCCCGTCCCCTCTGTTCGAGATTTTTCGGCAGGGCGTTCATCCAGTCGGTGATCGTACCGGCGCCGAGACCCACCACGAGATCGCCCGGTTTGGCGACCGAAGCGATGGTCTCGACCAGCCCCTGCTCGTCATCGACGGTCAGCACGTTCGGATGGCCATGACGGCGCAAGCCGGAGGCGAGCTCGTCGCGGTCGATGCCGGGGATCGGCGCCTCGCCCGCCGAATAAATCGGCGTGACGACGGCAATGTCGGCGTCGTCGAGACAGGCGGAGAACTCGTTGAACAGAGATTGCAGCCGCGTGTAGCGATGCGGCTGCACCACGGCAACGATGCGCCCCTTGCCGGCCATGCGAGCGGCGCGTAGCACGGCGGCAATCTCGACGGGATGATGCGCGTAATCGTCATAGACCACGACGCCCTGCCACTCGCCGGCACGGCTGAAGCGCCGCTTCACGCCGGAGAAGGCGGCGAAGGTGGCGCGGATCACCTCGTCGCTCACGCCGGCTTCGGTCGCGGCGGCGAGCGCGCCGAGCGCGTTCAGCGCGTTGTAATGCCCGAGCACGGGAAGCGTCAGATCCTCGAGCTTGCGCGCGCCGCCCTTCACTCCTGGGCCGAGATCGGCGTCGAAGGTGATCCGGTTGTGATCGGGGCGCAGATTGGCGAGCCTGATGTCGGCGTCGCGCGCCACGCCATAGGTCAGCGTGCGGCGACCATTGGCGGCGCCACCGAGCTTGGCCAGCAGCTCGCGCACGACCGGATGATCGATGCAGGCGACGGCGAGGCCATAGAACGGGATCGCATCGATGAATTGGTGGAAGGCCTGATGCAGCGCGTCGAGCGAGGGCCAGTAATCCATGTGCTCGGGGTCGATATTGGTGACCACGCCGATCTGGGTCGGGAGCTTCAAGAACGTGCCGTCGAACTCGTCGGCCTCGACCACCATCCACTCGCCCTTGCCGATGCGGGCATTGGTGCCCCAGGCATTGATGATGCCGCCGGCGATCACGGTGGGATCGAGATCGGCGGCCTTGAGCAAATCGGCGATGAGCGAGGTGGTGGTGGTCTTGCCGTGGGTGCCGGTGATCGACACGGTGGCGCAGGGACGCATCAGCTCGGCCAGCATCTCGGCACGGCGAATGATGGGAAGGCCGCGCTCCTTGGCCGCCTCGAATTCGGGATTGCCGGCCTTGACCGCGCTGGAAATGACGAGATGGCCCGCGCCTTTGACGTTCGTCGGGGTCGTGGCCGATCAGGCAGGTGATGCCGCGGGCGCGCAGGCGCTCGAGATTGGCGCTGTCCTTCAGGTCGCTGCCCTGGACCTGATAGCCGCGGGTATGCATCACCTCGGCGATGGCGCTCATGCCGATGCCGCCGATGCCGACGATATGGAACAGGCCTGCCTGATCTGGATCGGGAAGATGCATGCTTGAACTCTACACCACTACGCCTCGAGCCGCGCCAACTCCTCGGCAAGATCGGCGAGCTTGCTGACGGCGTGCGTCTCCGACATGGCCTTTCCCTTCGCCGCAGCTTCCGCCAACACGTCCGGCGAGGAAAGCAGCCGTTCCAGCTCTTGGGCCAGACGTTCGCGGCTGAGCTCCTGCTGGCGCATGCACCAACCGCCGCCCCCTTGTTGCAGGCGAGTTGCATTTTCGAGCTGATCGTTGTCAAGGGCATGCGGCAGCGGCACCAGCAGGCAGGGCCTGCCGATCGCCATCAGCTCGGCAACGGTCGAGGCGCCCGAGCGGGCGACGACGAGATGCGCCTTGGCGATCCGCTCGGGCAGATCGCGGAAGAAGGGCGCCACATGCGCGGCGATGCCGGCCTGTTTGTAAGCTTCGCGCAGTTCGTCGAGATCCTCCTCGCGCGCCTGCTGCACCACCGTCAGCCGCTCTCGCATCTCGGCCGGCAGCAGTGACAGCGCCGGCGGCATGGCCTCGGAAAAGAAGCGCGCGCCCTGACTGCCGCCGAAGATCAGCAGCAGCAGGCGCTGACCCGGCTCCGGCGGCTGATAGGGCACCTCGCGATAGGCAAGCACGGCATCGCGCACCGGCGTCCCGGTCACGCGGGATTTGGATTCGGCTTCGGGCCTGAGCAGCTTGGTCGGCTTGAAGGACAGCGCGATGCGGTCGACGACACGCGACAGCAACCGGTTAGCCCGGCCCATGACGGCATTCTGCTCGTGGATCGCGGTGGGGATCTTCAAGCTGCTCGCGGCGATGATCGGCGGCAGCGTGGGATAGCCGCCAAAGCCGATGACGGCGTGAGGTGCGATCTGCTTGAGGAGACGGCGGGCGCCGAAGAAGCCGATGCCAAGCTGGGAAAAGGTCATCGCCACGGCAAAGGGATTGCGGCTCGCGAGTGTCGCCGAGGGAATGCGGTGAATGGCGCGGGCCGGAAACTCGACGCCGTATTTCTCAGCGCGAATGTCGGTCGCAAGCTCGACCTCATAGCCACGGCGCTTGAGCTCCTGCGCCAAGGCCGCGGCGGGAAAGAGATGCCCGCCCGTGCCGCCTGCGGCGAGCAGGATCGGGCGCCCGCTCACGCCGCCTGCTCCCTGACGGGGGCCGGCCTCTGCGTCGGACCGCGCGTCGGCGCCGCGCTTGAGGCGCCCCGCCATCGGGCGCTTGCGGGTCAGCCCGAGCAAAAAGCCCATGGTCAGCGCCATGGCGAGCAGCGAGGAGCCGCCATAGGAGATGAAGGGCAGCGTCATGCCTTTGGCGGGGAGCAATCCGACATTCACCGCCATGTTGATGAGCGCCTGAAGGCCGAACAGCATGATGAGGCCGGCTATGGCATGGCGAATGAAACCGTCGGGTTCCTGCGAGGCTTTCGATAGGCCGCGCAGCACGATGAAGGCGAACAGCGTGAGCAAGATGAGACAGGCGATCAGCCCGTATTCTTCGGCGGTCACCGCGAAGATGAAATCGGTGTGCGAGTCGGGCAGCACGTTCTTCACCGTGCCCTCGCCAGGGCCCCGTCCGAACCAGCCGCCATGCAGGAAGGAATCGAGCGAGCGGTCGGTCTGATACGTGTCGCCGGACGCGGGATCGAAGAAGCGGTCGATGCGCGAGGCGACATGCGGCACGAGCAGATAGGCGGTGACGATGCCGCCGGCGCCGGCAAGCCCCAGCGCGCCGATCCACACCATATTGATGCCCGCCATATAGAACAGCGCCCCCCACACCAGCGTGACCAGAAGCGTCTGGCCGAAATCCGGCTGGAGGATCAGCAGCACGGCGAAGATGGCATAGAGCGCCACGGCAAGCTGGATGCCGGGAATATCGCGACGCTTCTGGCTCTCGTTGAAGAGCCACGCCGTCAGCACGATGAAGGCGGGCTTGACGAACTCGGACGGTTGGATGGTGAGGAAGCCGATCTGCAGCCAGCGCTTGGCGCCCTTGATCTCGGGTCCAAGGCCGAGGATCAGCGCCATGAGCGCGATGCCAACCACGAAGATCACCAGGCTCGCGCGCCTGATCTGCTTGGGCGTGAGGGTCGATGCCGAGAACATGATGGCGATCGCGGGCAACAGCAAAGCCGCTTGCCGGCGCACGAAATAAAACGCCTCGAGATGGTACTTCGCGGCGATCGGCGGGCTCGCCGCCAGCGAGAGCACGAGGCCAGCGCCCATCAACAGCAGCAAGCCGAAGAACATCAGACGGTCGACGGTGAACCACCAGTCGGAGAGCACGCTCTTGTCGGCGCGGGTGAGCCTCATGCCGCTTTTCCCTGCTCCGGCTTTACGCTCTCGGCGCCGTCAAGCGCCATGACAATCTGCGCGAAACGCCTCGCCGCGCTTCTCGAAATTGGCGAACTGATCGTAAGAGGCGCAAGCGGGCGAGAGCAGCACGACCGGCTCGTCGGCGGTTGAGTTTGCCGCGTCCGCCGCCGCCGCTGCCACGGCGCGGTCGAGCGTGCCGCACTGCACATGATCCACGCTGCTGCCGAGCTGGCCGGCGAAGGCGTCTGCCGCCTCCCCAATCAGATAAGCGCGCGCGATCCTGCCGAAGAAAGGCTCCAACCCCGCCAAGCCCCCCTCCTTCGGCCGGCCCCCGATGATCCAGTAAATATCCGAAAAGCTTGCAAGCGCCTTACCGGCCGCATCCGCGTTGGTGGCCTTGGAGTCGTTGACGAACAGAACCTTGCCCAGCCGCGCCACCTGTTCCATGCGGTGGGCAAGGCCGGCGAAGCTCTTCAGCCCTTGCGCGATCGAGGCCGGGTCTAAGGCCTTGCGAGCGGGCAAGCGCATAGGCAAAGGCTGCATTCTGCCAATTATGCGCGCCTCTGAGCGAGCCGATGCCGGCAAGATCGATACGGGCGAGCTCGGCGCCCCCCTCCATCTCATGCAGCACGCCGTCCTCGGCGAAGACGCCGGTCTCGACGGGTCGTCCCACGGCGATGCGCTTGACGGCAAACGGTCCCGCGAGGCGGTCGGCGATGGCGCGCGACGGCTGATCGTCGATGCCGATCACGGCAGTGCCGCCCGGGCCGAGATGGGCAAATACCATCGATTTGATGCGGGCATAGTTCTCGAGCGTGGCATGCCGGTCGAGATGGTCGGGCGTGATGTTAAGCAGCGCCGCGGCGTCGGGCGCGATCCCCGGTGCGAGCTCGATCTGAAAAGACGAAAGCTCGATGACATAAATGAGATCGGCGGCGAACGGTTCGAGATCGAGCACCGCCTTGCCGATATTGCCGCCAAGCGCCACGCGCTTTCCCGCCGCCTGGAAAAGATGCGCGGTGAGCGCGGTCGTGGTGGATTTGCCGTTGGTGCCGGTGATGACCACCACCTTGCCCGGCGTCGAGTTGCGCGCCCGCTCGCGGAAGAACAGCTCGATATCGCCGATCACCTCGATGCCCGCAGCTTGCGCGCGGCTGACGCTCCAATGCGGCGCGGGGTGGGTCAGCGGAATGCCGGGGGCGAGCACCAGCGCGGCAAACCCCGACCAGTCGGCGCTGGCGAGATCCCGCACGGTGAAGCCTTGAGCTTCAGCCTGCTCCCGCGCCGCCGGTTTATCGTCCCAGACAAGCGGATTGGCGCCGCCCGCCTTCAGCGCGCGCGCGGAGGCGAGCCCGCTCAAGCCAAGGCCCACGACCGCTACGTCCCGGCCGGCGAAGATCGTCACGGGAATCATCGACTGGGAATCTATCGCAATTTCAGGGTGGCGAGGCCAGCAAGCGCAAGCACCACGGAGATGATCCAAAACCTGATCACAACCGTCGATTCCGGCCAGCCTTTCTGCTCGAAATGGTGGTGCAGCGGGGCCATGCGGAACACGCGTTTGCCGAACAGCCGGAAGGAGGTGACCTGCACGATCACGGAGGCCGCTTCGAGCACGAACAGGCCGCCGACAATGGCAAGCACGAGCTCATGCTTGGTGGCGACGGCGATGGTGCCAAGCGCGCCACCGAGCGCCAGCGATCCGGTGTCCCCCATGAAGATGAGAGCGGGTGGCGCGTTGAACCAGAGAAAGCCGAGGCCGGCCCCGACCAGCGCGCCGCAGACCACGGCAAGCTCGCCCGTCCCTTGCACGAAATGAATCTGGAGGTAATCGGCGAACAGCACGTTGCCGACGAGGTAGGAGATGAAGCCGAAGGTGGCGGCGGCGATCATCACCGGCACGATCGCCAAGCCGTCGAGACCGTCGGTCAGGTTCACCGCATTGCCCGCGCCGACAATGATGAAGGCGCCGAAGGGAATGAACAGCCAGCCAAGATCGATCAGCACGCTCTTGAAGAAGGGAATGGCGAGAGAGGTCGCCAGCGGCTCCTGGCCCGCGTGCACGATGACGGCGGTGGCCACCACCGCAGCCAAGGCTTCGATCACGATCTTGATGCGGCCGCGAAAGCCTTCGGCCGATTGCTTGGTCACTTTGAGATAGTCGTCATAGAGGCCGACGGCGCCATAAACCAGCGTCAGCAGCAGCACGACCCAAACGTAGGCGTTGCGCAGATTGCCCCACAGCAGCACGGCGACGGTGACGCCGGAGAGGATCATCAACCCGCCCATGGTGGGCGTGCCCTGCTTTTGCAGGAGATGCCGCTCGGGACCGTCTTTGCGGATCGGCTGGCCTTTGCCCTGACGGACGCGCAACGACCGGATCACCTTGGGCCCGAACAGGAACACGAACAGCAGCGCGGTGATCAGCGCGCCGCCGGTGCGGAAGGTGATGTAGCGAAAGACGTTGAAGGCGGCGAGTTCGGGGGTCAACTCGGTCAGCCAATAGAACATCGCCCTTCCCCCTCCCCTCGGCCCGATCAGGCCAGCGCGGCTTGCGCGCCGAAACGGCGCTTCAAGGCTTCGACCAACGGCCCCATGCGGCTACCCAACGAGCCTTTGACCATGATCGCATCCCCGGGCCCCACCGCATCCAAGAGCTTAGGCTGAAGCTCCTCGGCGGTCTTGGCATAAGCGCCTTGGCGGCTCGCCGGCAAAGCCCCGTAAAGGGAGCCCATCAGCTCGCCGCAGGCAAAGACTACATCTACCCCGGCCCCGTCAATGAACTCGGCGAGCTCCTGATGCAATCTGGGGCCTTCGGGGCCGAGTTCCAGCATGTCGCCGAGCACCGCCACGCGACGGGTGAAGTCATTCCGCGGCGTCAGCCCCAGCGTCGCCAGCGCGGCCCGCATCGAGGCCGGATTGGCATTATAGGATTCATCGATGATGGCGATGCGCCCACGCGGGCCCTCGATAAGCGTGCGCGCGCCGCGCCCGGCTTGCGCCTTGAGCCCTTCGAGCGCGGCGGCCGCTCGTTTGAGATCGGCGCCGGCGAGCTTCGCCGCGGCGAGCACGGCGAGCGAGTTCTGCACGAGGTGACGTCCAGGCGCGCCCAGCCGATAGTTCAACGTCTCACCGAGAATGTCGGCGTTGACCTCAGACCCGTCGGGCTCGAGCGCGACGCCGAGCAGCCGAACTTCGGCGCCTTGCGCTTCGCCGAAGCCGACAATCCGCGCGCCGTATTCGAGCGCACGAGCCTTCAGCCGCTCGTAATAGGGGCTGTCGCGATTGATGACGGCCACGCCGCCGGATTCCAGTCCGTGGAAGATCTCAGCCTTGGCATCGGCGATCTCCTCGACCGAGCGGAAAAAGCCGAGATGCACCGGCGCCACGGTGGTGACGATGGCGATCTCAGGTCGGACCAGCCGCGTCAGCACGTCGATCTCGCCCGCGTGGTTCATGCCGATCTCGAACACGCCGTAAGTGACGGTCTTGGGCATATTGGCGAGCGACAACGGCACTCCCCAATGATTGTTGAAGGACTTCGCCGAGGCATGCACCGAGCCGCTCGGCGCGAGCGCGAGGCGGAGTGCCTCCTTGGTGCCGGTCTTGCCCGCGCTGCCGGTGACCGCGATCACCTTTGTATGGGTGGCGCGGGCGCGAGAGGCGCGGCCGAGATCGTTGAGCGCTTGCAGCGTTTCGCCGACGCGGACCAGTCTCTCCTCATCGCCTGGCGGGAAGGTGCCGTCGACGATGGCGCAAGCGGCGCCTTGATCCAGCGCCGCGGCAACAAAGGCATGCCCATCTCGGTTCGGCCCGCGAATGGCGACGAAGCCTTCACCCTTGCCGAGGCTGCGCGTATCGATGGAGAAGCCCGCGACCGGAGTCTCGCGCGCGCCAAGGCACGCGCCGTTCGTGGCGGCGACGATCTCGCCTAAGGTCCAAAGCGGCTCAGCCACAGCTCGCCTCTTGCTTCAGAGCGGCCGCGACCGCCTCATGATCCGAGAACGGTATCACGGTCGAGCCTATGGTTTGGCCCGTCTCGTGGCCCTTGCCGGCCACCAGCAGAACATCGCCTCGCCCCAGCCTTGCGACCGCGTCGGCGATTGCCGCAGCGCGGTCCCCGATCTCGATGGCGCCGGGGGAAGCGGCCAAGATTTCGCGGCGGATGGCGGCGGCGCTCTCGCTGCGCGGATTGTCGTCGGTGACGATGGCAAGGTCCGCCTTGGCGGCCGCCACGGCCCCCATCTCGGGCCGCTTGCCCTTGTCGCGGTCGCCGCCGCAGCCGAACACCACGAGCAGCCGGTTGGCGACGTATGGCCTGAGCGCGTCGAGTGCCTTGGCGAGCGCGTCGGGCGTATGGGCGTAGTCGACGAAGATCGGCGCGCCTCCCCGGGCAGTGCCGGCGAGATCGAGGCGTCCGCGCGCGCCCTGCAAAGTTTCGAGCATCGGCAGCACGGTCGCCGCGTCGGCGCCAGTCGCCATCGCGAGGCCCACGGCGACCAGCGCGTTAGACGCCTGGAAGCCGCCGACCAGCGGCAAGCGAACGCGAATGCGCTTGCCCGCATGCTCGATCGTGAGGACCTGGCCGAAGCCGTCGAGCTCGGCAGAGCTCAACCGTAACGTCTTGCCGTCGCGACCGACCGAGACGAGCTTAAGGCCCCTCGCCTCGGCGACGCCCGCAACGCGCGCTCCCGCTTCGCTGTCGACGTCAACCACGGCGCCGGCACCGCGCGGCAGAAGCTCGGTGAAGAGGCGAAGCTTCTGCGCGAAATAATCCTCGAAGCTCGCGTGGTAGTCCAAATGATCGCGCGAGATATTGGTGAAGGCGCCTGCCGCGAGCGTGACGCCATCGACGCGGCGCTGCTGCAAGCCATGGCTCGAGGCTTCGAGCGCGAGATGGGTGACCCCGTCCTTGGCAAGCGCGGCGAGGATGCGGTGCAGTTCGATCGGGTCGGGCGTGGTGTGCTTCAGCACCTCGGTGCCGCGCGGGCCCACGACGCCGACCGTACCGAGGCTTGCCGCCCTGAAGCCCAGCCCCGCCCAGAGCTGGCGCACGAAGGAAGCAACCGATGTCTTGCCGTTGGTCCCGGTGACGGCGACGGCGGTCTCCGGCTGAACGCCGAAGAAGCGTGAAGCGATCAGAGCCAGGCGCCGGCGCGGGTCGCTGTCCTCGATGATCGCCGCCGATGCTGTGGGCGGTGCGGTCCCTTCCGCAACGAGAACAGCCGCGGCGCCGCGCTGCAACGCGTCTTGGATGAAACGTGCGCCGTCGGTCTTGACCCCCGGCAATGCCGCGAACAGAAAGCCGGGCTTGACCTCGCGGCTGTCGGCCGCAAGGCCTGCTATCGGTACGGTCGCGAGGTCCGAAGGCAGCTCCACCCCGCGGCCCAGCAGCTCACCCAGAGTCATGGTCCGACCTTGCGCCCCGAAAAGCGGCGTTTCCTTGAGACTCTCAAGGATTTTGGCCAACCCATTGAGGGGAGGCATCTTTTAATAGGAGGCAAGCACCTTGGCGTCAAATTTGCGCTGCTCGTCCTCAGGACGCGGCGCGACGCCGAGAATGGGGGCAATGCGCTCGATGATCCTGCCCGCGGTAGGGGCGGCGTTGACGCCCGCCGTCGCCTGGTTGCTCGACTCGGCGACCCGCTGCGGCTCGTCGAGCATGACGAGGACGAGATATTCAGGCGCATCGGTCGGGAAGGTCGAAAGGAAGCTCGTCAGCAGCGCCGAGGTCGAATAGCGGCCGCCGACCACCTTTTCGGCCGTGCCGGTCTTGCCGCCGACGCGATAGCCATCGGCGTTGGCGCGCTTGCCGGTGCCTTTCAGCACGTTGAGGCGCATCAGCTTCAGCATCGCCGTGCTCGTCTCGGACTTGAGAACTCTCGAGCCGCCGGCCATGCCCTCCTCGCGCGAGCGCGGCAGGAAGGTGGGAGCGACCGCGATCCCGCCATTGACGAGCGGCAGCGTCGAGGCGGCGAGCTGGATCGGCGTCACCGACATGCCGTGACCGAAGGCAATGGTCATGGTGTTGAGCTTCTGCCAATGCGTCGGGATGATCGGCGCGGCGCTGTCGCCGATCTCGGTCGAGACCCGGCTCATCAGGCCGAGCTTCTTGAGGAAAGCGCGGTGGCGATCGACGCCCATTTCAAGCGCCATCTTGGCGGCGCCGATATTCGACGAATAGATGAACACTTCCGGCACGCTCAAGGAGCGATGCTGTCCGTGGAAGTCGTCGATGGTGAAAGAAGCATAATGGATTGGGCTCGAGGCGTCGTAATGCGAACGCATTGACGCGAGCCCCATGTCGAGCACGCCGGCGACGGTGAACACCTTGAACACCGAGCCCATCTCGTAGACGCCGAAGCCGATGCGGTTCAGCCGGTCCTTGTCGAGCGCCTGCTCGCGCCGATTAGGGTCGTAGTCGGGAAGCGATGCAAGCGCCAGCACCTCGCCGGAATGCACGTCCATGACGATGCCGGCCGCGGCCTTGGCGTGATAAGCCTTGATTGCCTTGCTCAGCTCCTCGCGCATCACGTGCTGGGCACCGAGATCGAGCGAGATCGTCACCGCCTCGTCATCGCTCATGGTGAGCTGCGGATTATCGTCGATGAATTTCTCGATGCCGGCGAGGCCCCGGTTGTCCACGTCGACCAGCCCGACCACATGGCTAGCCGTGGCGCCCATTGGATAGACGCGGCGATATTCCTCGATGAAGGCGAGGCCCGGCAGACCAAGCTCGTGGATTTCCTCCTGCTGCTTCGGCGTCAGCTCGCGTTTGATGCGGACGAAGCGGCCACCCGCCCGAAGCTTGGCGCGGAGCGTCTTGGCGTCGACGTCGGAGAGCACGCTCGTCACCTGCTCGGCCAGTTCGTCGATGTCGACAACCTTGGCCGGATCGGCGTAAAGCGTCGCGCCCTTGATGTCGGTGGCGAGCAGACGGCCATGGCGATCGAGAATGTCCGGGCGGTGCACCGTCGAGGAAATGTCGTAGAGACCGCCGGCGCCTTGACCCGTGCCGGTGAAGCCGAGCGTCACCAGCCGTCCGCCGATCAGAAGAAAGGCAAGCGCAAAGGCAAGGCAGGCGAGACGGAAGCGGTAGCGGCCTCGCGCGAGATAGGCTCGCTCGGCACGGGCTGTGGCGGCGTCTGGCTTGGTGGTCTCTGACACGGCTTTGCCGAATTACTGGACTGAGGCTGTGACCGGCTTCACGATGTCCGCCTCAGGCCAGGGCGCCGAAGCAGACGCCGCACCCGCCGCCGGAACGTTGGCGACGGCCGGCGGGCGCTTGGCCGGCCCGGCCGACTTTGGCGCCGGCGCTTGCGCCGCCACCGGAGGAAGCGCCTCCAGCCGGGTGCGGTCGAAATCGCGGTCGGTCACCGTGTCGATGGTGACGAGCTGGGTGGGCCTCGCCGGGGCGAGCTTCAGATATTTCTGCGCCAGCCGCTCGATGCGTTCCGGACGGTTGAGCAGGCTCCATTCGGCGCGGAGGACGGCGATGCCATCCCGCTCCTCGTCGATTTGCTTGCCGAGCGTGACAATTTCGGCGTCGAGCGCGCGCGATTGGTACTTCACCTGATAGATGACGTAAGCCAGCGCGACGAGGCCAAGCACGAGACAGATATTGACGAAACGCAGCATTTTGGAACTCGCAGACTGAAGTCGACCCTCAAATGCAAAAGCCAAGCCGCGGCACCCCGAGCGCGGCCAGGTCGAGAGGATGCGCGGGAGCCCCGGTGCGCTCCGCCGCCCTGAGGCGTGCCGAGCGGGCCCGAGGATTGCGCCTGATCTCGGCCTGATTCGGTTCTACCGGACGCCGGTTAAGAAGCCGGAAGCTCGGGGCAGGAATTTCGCCTCCCGCCTCCGGGAGATGGCGCGAGGCACGCGGCGGCGGCGCGCTCCGGCTGGCGAAGAACCGCTTGGCAATCCGGTCCTCGAGCGAATGAAAGGTGACGACGGCAAGCCGGCCGCCCGCTTCCAGCAGACGCTCGGCGGCGGAGAGGCCGCGCGCGAGCTCGTCGAGTTCCTCGTTGAGATAAAGCCGCAAGCCCTGAAAAGTGCGGGTGGCGGGGTGTTTCTTCTCGTCGCGCGCGCGCCCGAGCACGCCGGCGACGATATCGGCGAGCTCCGCGGTGGTCGCGATCGGCGCCTCGGCGCGCCGCTTGACGATGGCCTTGGCGATGGCGCGGGACCGCCGCTCCTCGCCGAGCTTGAAGAGAATCTCGGCAAGCTCCTGTTCGCCCAACGTGTTGACGATGTCGCGCGCCGAAGGGCCCCCCTGCCCCATGCGCATGTCGAGGGGGCCGTCCTGGCTGAAGGAGAAACCGCGGGCCGGCTCGTCGAGCTGCATCGAGGAGACGCCGAGATCGAGCACAACGCCCTCAACGGAGCTGAAACCTTCGCTCGCGGCGATCTCGACCATCTCGCTATAGCGGCCGAGCACCGCCAGCACCCGTCCGGAATAGGCTGCCGCCAACTCTCCGCTCAGGCGAAAGGCTTCGGGATCGCGATCGATGGCGATGATCTTGCAGTCGGCGTGATCGAGGATGGCCTTGCTGTAACCGCCCGCCCCGAAGGTCCCATCGACGATGATCTCGCCGTCCTTGGGATCAAGCTGCGCGAGAACCTCGGAGAGCATCACGGGAATGTGGCGGGCCGGTCCGCCGACGGCAGCCGTGCTGCCGCGACCCGCCATCATTCCCGTGCTCCCTCTGGCCCGCCGCTTCCGCGGCGCCCCGCGCCGAGTAACTTGCGGAGGTCGCGCACTTTCTGGCGCGCCCCCGCGAGATGAGTTTCGAAACGCTTCGGCTCCCACAGCTGGAATTTTTCGCCGAGCCCGACAAAGGTGATGTGCGTGGTGATGCCGGCGTGCTCGCGCAAACGCTCAGGCAGAATGGTGCGTCCGTCCTGATCGATGGACAGGATCTCGCTGGTGCCGAACAAGGCCGTGGCGAGCTGGTCCTTCTCGTCCGAATAAGGAGCGAGGTCCTCGACCAGAGCGTTGATCTTGTCGATGAGCCGCTGACCGCCGGCATCGAGCGCCGGCGCATCGAGCGAGGGATAGCAGTAGATGCCGTCGAGGCCGTCTTTGGCGAGAACTGTGCGGAAAGAAGCGGGGACCGAAACGCGGCCCTTGGTGTCGATCTTGTTGGTGAAAGTCGAGACAAACTGGTCCATCTCCCCCTCACGCACCCGAGCCGACACGGGACGAATTCAAAAGCTGGAGGTGCAGGCTCCTGCCCGCAAAATGATGGGAGAGGCGGCGCAGATCCCCCCGTGGCCTCTAAGGAGCGCGGCCAGCCTCTCCCATTTACTCACCGAACGGGCAATGATGGGATAGCATGGGATTTTATGGGCGTCAATGGAGCAGACCCGGGAGTGCATGAGTTTCGCACGGGAAAGCGCGGCAATCGTCGGCCGTCATCTTCATTTTTGGTTAACCGCCGCGATTGCCGCTTGCGGGCGAAGCGGGTTACAACGGCAAACGAACGGGGTTGCACCATTTCCGCTGCTGATTCGCGGGGGCGCGGTCTTTCCAAAGAGGGCCGCAGCGGAGCAGAGGTCGCGCCACTGTTCCTGATCGCGACGAGGGGACCCCGCGGGTCTAAGGGTGCATGGTCACGAGACAGCTGAAGGCGACGCTCGGCCTTGCCGCCATCGCGCTTGCGCTCGGCTCTTGCGGGCTCAGCGCCGGTGACGCAGCGGACGGACCTTATGCGCGGCTGGGTCCTGTGGATGCTCCGGTCAAGCTTTATTACGAAGACGCAGGGCACGGCTCCCCTGTCCTGCTGATCCATGGCTTCGGTGCAAGCACCTATACCTGGCGCCACATCGCGCCCGAGCTCGCCCGGACGCACAGGGTCATAGCCGTCGACCTCAAGGGCTTCGGCCAATCAGACAAGCCGTTCGACAGCCGCTATTCGGTGTTCGATCAGGCCGACCTTTTGGCCCAGCTCATCGAGGATAAGGATCTCCACCACCTCACGCTGGTCGGGCACTCGTTCGGCGGCGGCGTGGCGCTCATGCTCGCGCTCGAAGCCAATCAACGGCTGAAGGGGCGCATCGCCAAGCTCGTGCTGCTCAACTCGATCGCCTATCCGCAGGAGATCCCGGTGTTCTTCCGCCTGCTCGACGTGCCGCTCGTCTCGCAGCTCGGCGTGCGCATGGTGCCGCCCACGGTGCAGACGCGGGTCGCGCTGCGCATCGCCTATCTCGACGACAGCAAGATCGATCCCGAGGAGGTCGAGACGTATGCCGCCCCGCTCAAGACCGCGGCCGGCAAGCACGCCATGATCCATAGCGCGCGCCAGATCATGCCCGACGGCATTGTGGAGCTGTCGGAACGCTATAAGACGATCGAGCTGCCGACGCTGATCCTGTGGTGCGATCACGACCGCATCGTGCCGTTCGAGGTGGGCCTCAGGTTGAGACGCACTCTGCCCAACTCCACCTTGCGGCTCGTCGAGGGTTGCGGGCACATGCCGCAGGAGGAGCAGCCGGCCGCGACCCTCGGGCTGCTCGAAAGCTTTATCGGCGGCTGAGCCGACCTTCCCCGAAGATCAGCGTTACTTATCATCCTCATAGGCAAATACGATTTGCGCTTATAATGCGGCGCATAGCAATGTGCGGCCTCCCTGCGCATATTTAAGACCACTCAAGAGTCCGACCGGAGAGAACCATGGACGCAAAGACTGACGAGAGCGCGGGCAAGTGCCCGTTCACCCGCGGCAGCCACGGACACACCAACCGCGACTGGTGGCCGGATGCACTGAGCATCGAGATGCTCCATCGGAATTCGAATCTCTCCGATCCGATGGGCGAGGACTTCGACTACGCCGAGGAGTTCAAGAGCCTCGACCTCAACGCCGTGATCGCGGACCTGCGTGCCTTGATGACGGACTCGCAAGAGTGGTGGCCGGCCGACTTCGGCCACTATGGCGGACTGTTCATCCGCATGGCGTGGCACAGCGCCGGTACCTACCGCATCACCGACGGCCGCGGCGGCGCCGGCGCCGGCCAGCAGCGCTTCGCGCCGCTCAACAGCTGGCCGGACAACGCCAATCTCGACAAGGCGCGCCGGCTGCTGTGGCCGATCAAGCAGAAATACGGCCGGAAAATCTCTTGGGCCGATCTCATGATTCTGACCGGCAACGTCGCCCTCGAATCGATGGGCTTCAAGACGTTCGGTTTCGCCGGCGGCCGCGCCGATGTCTGGGAGCCCGAAGAACTCTACTGGGGTCCCGAGGGGACGTGGCTCGGCGACGAACGCTACAGCGGCGAGCGCCAGCTCGCGGAGCCGCTTGGCGCGGTGCAAATGGGCCTCATCTACGTCAATCCGGAAGGCCCGAACGGCAAACCGGACCCGGTCGCGGCGGCCAAGGACATCCGCGAAACGTTCTTCCGCATGGCGATGAACGACGAGGAGACTGTCGCGCTGATTGCCGGCGGCCACACCTTCGGCAAAACCCACGGCGCGGGCGATCCGTCATTCATCGGTGCGGAGCCCGGAAGCGGTGCGCCTCGAGGATCAGGGCCTCGGCTGGAAAAGCAAGTATGGCACGGGTTTCGGCGCCGACACGATCACCGGCGGCCCGGAAGTCACCTGGTCGCAGACGCCGACGAGGTGGAGCAACCACTTCTTCGATAACCTGTTCAAGCACGAATGGGAGCTGGAGAAGAGCCCGGCCGGCGCCTTTCAGTGGAAGGCGAAGGGCGCGGAAGCCACGATCCCGGACGCGCACGACACGTCGAAGAAGCATGTGCCGACCATGCTGACCACGGACCTGTCCCTGCGGTTCGACCCGGTCTACGAGAAGATCTCGCGGCGCTTCTACGAGCATCCGGATGAGTTCGCCGACGCGTTTGCCCGCGCCTGGTTCAAGCTTACGCACCGCGATATGGGCCCGATCATGCGTTACCTCGGCCCGCTGGTGCCGAAGGAAGAGCTGATCTGGCAAGACCCGATCCCGGCGGTGAATCATGAACTGGTCAGCGACAAGGACATCGCCGATCTGAAGGCCAAGATCCTCGCTTCCGGCCTATCGGTGTCGCAACTCGTCTCGACCGCCTGGGCGTCGGCGTCAACGTTCCGCGGCTCCGATAAGCGTGGCGGAGCGAATGGCGCGCGCATTCGCCTCAGTCCGCAGAAGGATTGGGAGATCAACCAGCCGGCTGAACTGGCGAAGGTCCTGCAGAAGCTTGGAGCGATCCAGAAGGACTACAACGCGGCGCAGACCGGCGAGAAGAAGGTGTCGCTCGCCGACCTGATCGTTCTCGGCGGCTCCGCGGCCATCGAGAAGGCCGCGAAGGATGCCGGCATCGACGTGAAGGTGCCCTTCAAGCCGGGCCGCATGGACGCGTCGCAGGAGCAGACCGACGTCGAGTCCTTCGCCCCGCTCGAACCACGTGCTGACGGCTTCCGCAACTATCTCGGCGGCGAGCAGTTCATGATGCCCGAAGAGGCCTTGGTGGATCGGGCGCAATTGCTGACGCTGACGGGGCCTGAGATGACGGTTCTGGTCGGTGGCCTGCGCGTGCTCGGCGCGAATGCCGGCGGGTCCAAGCACGGCGTCTTCACCAAGAAGCCGGGGACGTTGACGAACGACTTCTTCGTCAACCTGCTCAACAACAGCACCGAGTGGCAGCCGTCTTCCGGCGCGGAGGGCGTCTACGAGGGCCGCGACCGTAAGACCAAAGAACTCAAGTGGACCGGCACGCGTGTCGATCTGATCTTCGGCTCACACTCGCAGCTGCGGGCGATTGCGGAGGTCTATGCCTGCGCAAACTCGAAGGAGAAGTTCGTGAAGGACTTCGTGGCGGCCTGGACCAAGGTGATGAATGCTGATCGCTTCGACCTAGCCTAATCTCCAGCTGGTCGTTGAATGCAAAGGCCGGCGCCCCGAAAAGGAGCGCCGGCCTTGTCATTTCCCTGTGGCTCGAGGCTAACGCGCCGTCCCTCTGACGAAGTGCATGACGAGGGAGATCAGCAGCAGCACGAGGAAGATATAGAACAGGATCTGAGCGATGCCCGCGGAGGCGCCGGCGATGCCGCCGAAGCCGAGAGCGGCTGCGATCAGCGCGATCACCAGGAAGGTTAAGGCCCAACCAAGCATGGCAGTCTCCTTTCGCGTGTCGGTTTCTGCCTCTAGAACGCGCAGGCGTGGCGGTAAGTTGCAATCGGGCCGAGAGCATCCCCGGAAAATTGGAGACCGGCGCGCAGGGGTCACCCGCGCGCCGGCCGTAGCATGTCACCAAGCCTATAAGCCGGGTTCTGTACCCCGTGAGGGGCGATGGCCATTCATCTGGGGCGTCCCTCGCGAGGCGCCTCCTGCAACCAACCCGGGCGGCTGATCTGAAAGCCGACTGGCAGCGGTTTCCCGCTCCCGCGCCGCCCCTATTCGGTCTTGCTCCCGGTGGGGTTTGCCGTGCCGTCCTTGTTGCCAAGAACGCGGTGCGCTCTTACCGCACCCTTTCACCCTTACCCCTCGGTCCGTCTCCGGTCCGGTGGGCGGTTTGCTTTCTGTGGCACTGTCCCTGGGGTCGCCCCCGCCGGAGGTTATCCGGCACCGTGCTTCCATGGAGCCCGGACTTTCCTCCCCGCTCTCTACGCAAATACTTGAGGGCGGAGCGGCCATCCGGCCTGCTGACAGGGCTAATAAGGGGTCTGCAACCCCAAGGGTCAAGCCGATGCCGGCCGACTGGTTACTGACGGCCATGCAGGAATTTGTCGCCTGCTCGTAACGGCATTTTGATAACCGGCTTGCCGCTTGTTCTCCTATTGTACGGGCACCAGGCCCGAGCGGCCGGAAGAGCAAGAAATTCTACACAACGCCCAAGGAAAGAAAAGCAATGGCAATACTCCCTCCGGGCCGATCCCTGATCTGGCCGGCGCGTGCGGCTCTCAAAAATTCTACACAACGCCCAAGGAAAGCAAAGCAATGACAATACTCCCTCCGGGCCGATCCCTGATCTGGCCGGCGCGTGCGGCTCTCGTCGCCGCCGCTCTCTGCTTGGCCGCCGCCCCTGCCGTCGCCGAGGACGCCCCCGCCGCGAGCCAGGCGATGTCGCCGGCTCCGGTCAAGGGCGAGTTCGACGATCAGTGCACCATGGGCCTCGCCTCCGGCCAGACGGTCAAGACCGACTGCTCGGTGAATTGGACCGACACCGACGGACACGTTTATTGCTTCTCGTCGGAGGCCTCGAAGGAGGCGTTCCTCAAGGATCCCGCCGGCAACATCCAGAAGGCAAAAGACTTCTTGGCGTCGAAGCAAACCGCCAAGGCCGCGGGGGCAAAGGAATTCACCGAGGAGGACGTCGACAAGCGGGTCGCCGAGGTGATCGCCGAGCGCTCCAAGGACGGCGCCTTCGTGTTTCACGATCCCAAGCTCGATGCCGACCTCAACCTGGTCTTTGAGCAGATCAAGATCGTGCGCGGCATGGAAGGCTATGGCTGGTTCGCCAATGCCATCTTCCACGACAAGGACGTGCCCAAGAAGCAATACGCCATCGATTTCTGGCTGAAGCCCGAGGGCGACAAGCTGACCCTGATGGACATCCGGGTGCAGAAGGGCCCCAAGCAGGATGGCGACAGCTATTACATGGTGACGCGCATGCCGGTCGCCTGGTGGTGGCTCCCCGTGCAGGAGCATCCCGGCGACATGGAGGTGACGCGCGCCTGGCAGGTGATGGGCGCCATTCACGACTACATCGCCACGCATAAGGATGCGAACGGCGACGTCCCGATCAAGGACGACAAGACCGGCGAGACCATCCCGCTCGAGTTCGTCGAGATGCACCAGCCGGTGCGGCATCTGAAGAAGGACGGCGAGTATTTCGCCTGCACCGACTTCCGCAAGCCGGGCAGCACGGACGAATATTACGACATCGATTTCTGGGTGAACCAGAAGACCGGCAAGCTCGAAGTCGACAATGTCAAGGTGCACAAGGTCCCGGTGCAGGAGGACGGCGTCTGGACGCAGGTGCCCCGCTATACCTTCGAAGGCATGGATTTCGACGTCACCAACTAGGCGATACGCCCGGCTGAAGTCGATCGACGGCGTCTCCCGCAACGGGGACGCCGTTTTTC